>JH600053.1:0-17732 GCA_000245075.1 Acetobacteraceae bacterium AT-5844 | reverse complement strand
GGTTGAGGTCAGGTCCGGTCGCGACGTCATGCGGCATATGAGGCTTCCATGCCTCGGGGCGCCGCTGGCGGCCATTGGGTCAGGACATGAACGGCGTATAGGGACCTCGTGGGTCCACTGCCATCAGTGTCGCCGACGGCGATGTCCTTCCCTCATTGCGGCCTTGAACGAAGCAGCCCGCAGACAGGCGGCAACGGGAAGGTCGGCCTGTCTCCTGAATCCGCATGCGAGCCGAACGTCCGCAGAGTTCTTACTGTAGCTTGAAAGCGTGGCCAGGCCCCCCGATTTAGGGCACGAGACCCGATCCGGGCCCCTCTGGCGCAGGCCTCGCTGGCTCTTGTGCGATGTCGGATCAGACGCATCCACTGCCGGAAGAAGTCCCCATGCTCCACGAGTTTTTCCTCATGTTGGTCAGCTCGCTGATCGTCGAGCCTGCGCAAGCAGAGTTCAGTTCGCGCCTGGCTCAGCTCGGCGCGCCTCCGGCGATCATCCGGGACGTGTCCAGCTGCGTGTCGGCGGCCCATCCGGTGTTGGCGCGGGTGTACAGCGAGGATCCCGTCCATGGCGTCATCACGGGCATCAGGATCTGGACAGGGATGACCACCTACCAGGCTGTGCTTCAGGCTGAAGTGCCTGCCTGCAAACCGGCGCTGGAAGCAGCTCGACCCTATTTGGGGTCCGAAGTGGGCTGACGAGAGTCCGGGCTCGCAAATGGTCCTCGAGGCAAGGTTGGCGCCAAGTCCGCCTCCGCCACCTGGGCCTCTGCAGCCCCCGCGCCGCGTGCATGTGCCGGTCCAGCACGTCGGGCAGTGTCAGCAGGGTGGCGAACCAGCCAGCGCCGAGATCAGGGCGGAAATGCGCCTCGCCCGGGCGCGAGGAATGCCGCTCGTAAAGCATGGGAAAGCGCGATCGCAGGAGTTCCTCAAGTTGAGGCCGAATCAGGACGGCTTCCGCCCTTCGCGCCGCAACCGGAAGGATTCGGTGTAGCGCTCCAGGAAAGCTTCGATGGCGCCGGGATCCTCGAGCGGCGGCGCGACCTTCAGGTGCCGGGCCATCCTGCAGGCGGACACCCACCTCGCGGCCACCGCTGGTCCGACTGGACTCCTGAGCACGCTGGTCGGATCCGCCGAGATGGGGCCTCACCAGGAAGGCGCAGGCGATCCTCGCCTCAAGGATCGGCAAGCCATGGAGAGGAATCCGTCGGCTGAGTGCGTACTCGCCTGCCGCTCTTTGGGTTGGGAAACCTCAGTCTTTGCGGGACAGCTTCCCGACCTTTGCTGACACACCAGATTTCTCTCCTCCCGAAAATTGCTCATTGAAAGGTCACGAAGCAGCATGCGTTTATGCAGGCTGAGATGCGAACCGTTGCCTGCCTGAAAGGCAGGCATGCCGCGTTGCCAAAAGAATTGAGATTAAGGGAGGCCTACGGCCATGATCCAACGTCGCCACCTGCTTTCAGCGCTTCCGGCCGCGCTGGCGGCTCCCGCCCTGCTGCGCCCATCGGCAGCTCGGGCACAGGAGGTCACCCTCCGCCTGCACCATTTTCTCCCCCCGGTGGCGAACGTCCCCCGCTATTTCCTCACCCCCTGGGCCCGCAAAGTTGAGGCGGATTCCAACAACCGCATCAGGGTTCAAATCTTTCCGTCCATGCAGCTCGGCGGCGCGCCGGCCCAGCTCTACGACCAGGCGCGCGATGGCGTCGCCGACCTGGTCTGGACCCTGCCGGGCTATACGCCCAACCGGTTCCCGCGCCTGGAAGCCTTCGAGCTCCCCTTCATCGCCAACGCGAAGGCCGCAGTGAATGCCCGCGCAGCGCAGGAATTCGCTGAGACGCACCTCGCCGAGGAATTGCGGGAGGTGCATCCGATTTGCGTCTGGGCCCATGATGGCGGGCTGATTCATGCAAACCGCGCCGTCGCCACCATGGAAGATCTGCGTGGGCTGAAGCTACGGTTCCCAACCCGTCTGGCAGGCGAGGCTCTCCGGGCGCTTGGCGCGGCGCCGATCGGAATGCCGGTGCCACAGGTACCCGAAGCGCTGAGCCAACGCGTGCTGGATGGAGCGGTCGTTCCCTGGGAAGTCGTGCCGAGCATCAAGCTGCAGGAGCTGGTGCGCTTCCATACCGCCATTCCCGGCAACCCGACGCTGTACTCGGCGACAAACATCCTGGCGATGAATCGTGCCAAGTATGAATCGCTCCCGGCTGACCTTCGGCGCGTAATCGACGCCAATAGCGGCATCTCCGCCGCGGCGGCGGCTGCAGCGCCCTATGACGATCAGGCCAAGGTGGTGGAGGAGATGGTTCGCCGGCGAGGCAATCAGATCAGTGCCATCAGCGAGCAGGAAAAGGCCCGCTGGATCGAGACAACCAAGCCCGTCATCGCCGCCTGGCAATCCAGTATGCAGGAGCGCGGAATTGACGGTGCCGCCCTGCTCGCCGCCGCGCAGGCTCTCATCGCCAAGAACGCCACGGCCGCCGGGTGAGCGCCCTGGACGAAGCCCCGGGGGCGCCCTCGGCGCCGGAGGGATGGACAGCCCGTCTCGCCGGGATATTGGCCCTGGCAGGCGGCATGGTCGTGCTTGCCGCCGCGGCACTTTGCACTGTCAGCGTCCTACGCCGTTGGCTCCTGGGCCTGCCTGTGCCCGGAGACTTCGAGCTGATCTCAATTGGCTGCGGCCTGGGTGCCTTTGGCTTTCTGGCCTTCGGCACGCTGGCGCGCGCGAACATCCTGGTCGATACCGCGACGACCTGGCTGCCCACCCGTATCACTAGCCGTATCGACGCCTTCTGGACCTTTCTCTGGGCAGTCGTTCTCCTCGTATTGGCTGAACGCATGGCGCAGGGAGCCCTGGACACCGCCCGCTCTGGCACCACCACCATGGTGCTTGGCATTTCGACATGGTGGGCCATTGCGATTGGCGCATTTTGCCTGCTGGTCACCGCTGCTGTGGCCCTCCGATGGGTTCTGCAACTGGTGCGGGGGCGAGGCTGATGGCACCTGAATTCGTCGTCGCCGCCGTCGGATTTGCGGCGCTGCTGGTGTTGATCGCGCTGCGGGCACCCATTGGTATCGCCATGCTGCTGACAGGCGCGGGAGGATATTACTACATCGTCGGGCTCGACCCGCTGCTGAACTACCTGAAGACAACGCCCTGGCATCTCTTCGCGAACTACACGCTCTCGGTCATTCCACTCTTCGTTCTGATGGGCAGCCTGGCGGAACGTGGAGGGTTGGCACGAGACCTGTTTTCAGCCGCGAACGCCGTTGTTGGCCAAAGGCGGGGCGGTCTGGCCATGGCGGTGATCGGGGCCTGCACGGCTTTCGGCGCGGTCTGCGGCTCTTCCGTGGCGACCACCGCGACGATGGGGCGCGCTTCGCTGCCGGAGCTGCGTCGCTTCGGCTATGACCCGGGCTTCGCGACCGGCGCCATCGCCGTCGGCGGCACGCTAGGGGTGCTGATCCCTCCCAGCGTCATCCTGGTCGTTTATGGCATCAGTACAGAGCAGAATATCGCCAAGCTCTTCATGGCGGCGCTCCTGCCAGGATTGATGGCGGTGGTCCTCTATCTGCTTGCCATCGCCATCACGACGAAGATGCGGCCGCGGCTGGCGCCGGTACATCCGGCTCTACCGCCCGCCGAGCGCCGCGCAGCCATCCTGGGCGTTCTGCCGGTCCTCTTGATCGCGGTGGTCGTCATTGGCGGCATCTATGGCGGCATCTTCACGCCGACCGAAAGCGCCGCCGTTGGCGTGATCGCCACGCTGGCCGTCGGACTCGCCCGGCGCACGCTGGATCTCCGCGGTATCGCCGCCAGCATCCGCGCGACGGCCGAAACGACCTCCATGATTTTTGTCATCCTGCTCGGAGCGGAGGTCTTCAACGCCTTTCTGGCCTTGTCTCAGGCACCCGATCTGCTGGCGATGTGGATCACCGATCAGGGCTTCTCGCCCTATGGCGTCCTCGCAGCGATGCTGCTGGCCTATATTGCGCTGGGCGCCGTGATGGATGAGCTGGCGATGATCCTGCTCACCTTGCCTGTCTTCTTTCCCGTGGTGACGGCACTGGATTTCGGCCTGGACAGCACCGAGACAGCTATCTGGTTCGGCATACTGGTGCTGACCGTCGTGGGTATAGGGCTGACAGCTCCTCCGATCGGGCTGAACGTATTTGTCGTTTCTTCCCTTGCGCCAGACGTGCCCATCGCCCGGACCTATCGTGGCGTGCTGCCCTTCCTCGCCACGGATTTCATCCGGCTCGCCCTCTGTGTGCTGTTCCCAGGCCTCAGCCTCTGGCTCGTGCGAATGCTCAGTTAGGACTGCTCAGGCCAGGCCTGCGCGAACGCCAAGCCGGCGGATTTTGCGGTGCAGAGTAGCGCGGCTAATGCCAAGCACTCGCGCCGCGCCGGAAACGTTCCCCCCGGCCCTGGCCAAGGCACGTTGCACCACGCCGCGCTCGGCGTCGGACAGCCCCTCTTCTTCCACACCGCCTATAATGGTGGAGGCGGGCAGTCCGGCGGCGAGCCCGTCGTCGGTAATGCCATAAAGGCGCCGGGCGACGCGCGTCGCTCCAATCACCAAATCATCCCGGTCCACCGCCAGCAAGGCGCCGGCCTCCCCCCCGCCCGGACCCAGCAGGATGCGAGCCCTGGAAAAGCTCAGGCGGAAGTGGGCGGCTTCGATCCTCCTGGCAGCGTCTCCCACCGCGGCGGCGATCAGCGCCACCATGCCCCGGTCCACATCGCGCCGACCCGTGGAGACATCCAGGCTGCCCACAAGCTGCCCGCGGTGGTCGTAGAGCGGGGCCACCGTGCAGGACAGTCCGGTATTCCGGGTATAGAAGTGCTGGTCGCGATGGATTGTCAGCGCCCGCCCCTCGGCCAGGCAGGTCCCCACCCCGTTTGTGCCTTCGCTGGCTTCGCTCCAGATCATGCCTGTCCAAAGGCCCAGGCGGCGGAAGGTCTCGTCATCGGCTTCAAGGCCACGGCGCTCCAGCGGCACACCATCCCGATCGGTCAGCAGAATGCAGCAACCACTGTCCCCCACCGCGTCCAATAGCCGGTCCAGCGTGGGCGCGGCAGCGTAGAGCAACGGCGCCAGCCGCTCCCTCGCCTCATCCAGCCGCGCTTCTTCCATCCGTTGCGGCGGGCGAGCATGCTCCGGGTCCAGCCCGTAATCCCGGGCGGAGCGAAGCCAGGAGGCGGCGACAGCCGACCGGGCGGCGGCTGAACTGTCCTGTAACAGGGCAAGCACGCGCCCGGCATGATGAGCATGATCAGATGACGCCATGGCTCCTCCGGTTCGAAGACCGTCCGTCCGCAACGGATCTTGTCGGGAAGCCTGACACAGTTTCTTGCCGGTTGCCTAATAGCTTTTGGCAAGCCGTAACAATGTCTTACCTATAGCGTAGCCCGCCCGGCGCCCTGGGGACCCGCCCAGGCGCCGAGCGGTCCTGCCACGCTCAGGCTGCCTGCTTCTCGCGCAGCGGCACCACCCCGCACCATTCGGCAACGAAGAGCGCGATGGCCAGCGTTGTCTCCGGAAGGCTGTCCAGCCGGACACGTTCATCGAAAGCGTGCGGTCCCTCCCCGTCCGGCCCGTAGCAGAGGGAGGAAATACCGTAATACAGGCTGTAGAAGCGGGTATCATTCACTGCCGTGGAGAGCCGTGCGGGCATTGGCTCGCTCAGCAGATGCTCATGGATACGGCCAAGAATAGCCTCGGCCTCACTGCCCGGCTCGAGCACCGCGCCATCGGCCTCGAAGCCGATCCATTCGACGGAAGGCGGGTTGTTGGCCAGGAATGGGTCCTTCCTGGCCGCTTCCCGGATCGCCTGCTCCACACCGGCTTTGGCATCCGCCACCTCCGTGCCCGGCAGCAGGCCAATGCGACAATCCACCTCGCACCAGGCCGGCGTGCTGCTTGCCCAATCGCCCCCGCGGATGACGCCCGGGTTGAACTTGATCGGGTCTTGCACGCCGCCAAACCAGGGATCCTGGCTGGCCTTGGCATTCAGTGCGGCCGTGTGCTCCTGCAAGGCCCGGATCATGTCACAAGCGGAGAGGATGGCATTGCTGCCGGCCTGCGCCACCATGACATGCACCGGAGAGCCGAGTACCCGCAGCCGGAACCAGAGAGCGCCGCTCTGCGCACGGGTGATGGTCTGGCCAGTCGATTCCGGAATCAGGCAGGCGTCACCACGGTAGCCGCGCAGCAGCGTCGCCAGCGCGCCATTGCCGGTGCTCTCCTCTTCCGTCACCGTTTGCACGCAAATATCGGCCGCGGGCTCCAACCCAACGGCACGGAGCGCATCCAGCGCGAAGATCATGCAGGAAACGCCAGCCTTCATGTCATAGGCACCGCGGCCGTACATCCAGCCATCGCGGATGGTCGCGGAGAAGGGCGGGTAGGTCCACATATCGTGCGGCCCGGTGGGCACCACGTCGATATGCCCCTGAAGGATCAAGCTGCGGCCGCCTGCCGTAGCCGCGCGGCGCGTGGCTGCAACCTGCACGCTGCCTGCCGGATCCACGCCGACCATCGGGCTGGCCTTGGGGTGCGCCGCCAGCGGCACGTCGGCCAAGGTGAAGCGATCAACCGCGTAGCCCCGGGTAGCAAGCTGGCGTGCGAGCCAGTCCTGCAGCGGTGCTTCCTGTCCGCGCAGGCTCGGGAAACGGACCATCTCGGCCAGGAATGCCACCTGCTCGTCATGGGCTGCCTCCACGGCCGCGCGCAGCTGCGCCACCAGTTCCGGCGCCACGCCGATCTTTCCTTCCGCCACGTCCATATCCTTCCGACTGCCTCTCGAAACCGGAATATCCCCGATCCTTACGGCAGCCTAAGTCAGCCATGACCGGGCGAACAGGCCCCGATGGCAATGCTCAAGACATGGAGCGGCGCCGGCGAAGCAAGCGCATCAGGCCAGCGCGATGAGATCAGCGCGCAGGCGGTCCGCATTGCCCTCCGGCAGTGAACGCTCAATATCGGCATGAGCGGCCTTCCAAAGAGGCACGGCCGAGGCCAGCAATGCCTGTCCATCCGGTGTCAGCACCAGGAGGCGACTGCGGCGATCTGCTTCATCGACCACCACCTGCACGAGCCCGCGCCGTTCCAGCGGCTTCAGATTCGCGGTGAGGGTCGTCCGGTCCATCGCCAGCAGGTTTGCCACTGGCGCCATTCCCGGTGGCTTCGGCCGGTTCAGGGACATGAGGAGGGAGAACTGCCCGTTGGTCAGACCAACGGGGCGGAGCACCTCGTCGAAGTGCCGCGCCAATGACCGGGCGGCGCGCTGCACATGCAGGCACAGGCAGGTATCGCGAACAAACAGCGTGGTCTCAAAAGGGACCGTGACAGAGTCGGCCATGTCCATTTTATGTTGATATCAACCGTTCCTGTCAAGCCATCAGCTGGCAGCAAGACCCCGGTGGATACTCTCTGCCTCGGCGATGGCACGATCCACCCAAAGAGCGGACGCTTCTACCGCCGGCTCCAGGTCGAAGGCCCCGGAGATATCGGCAACTGCCACCTCCGGCATTTCCTCCAGCACGGCCCTGAGCGGCTGGCCCGTCCGGCGGACCTCGGCCGCCGCATGCTCCACAAGGGCATGGGCCCTTTCGCGCCCGAGCGTGCGGCCCAGGCGCCCGGCGACGGCATCTGCGAACAACAGGCCCTGCGTCAGGTCCAGATTGGCCCTCATACGCTCCGCATTCACTTCCAGCCCTTCCGCCAGCACACGCGCTTCGCGCAGGGCGCCGGAAGCCAGCCCAAACAGCGGCGGCAGAGCGTGCCACTCCGCATGCCAGGCCCCGGCCGGCCGCTCATGCAGCGACACCATGGCATCCGCCAGAATGCCGGCATGCCCACGCGCTGCTGCCTGAGCGGCAATGATGACCGTGCACGATACTGGGTTGCGCTTGTGCGGCATGGCGGAGGAACCTCCCCTGCCAGGCATGAAGGGCTCCGATACTTCCCCCACTTCGGTAGAGCAAAGATGAGCGATGTCGTTCGCCATCTTCGCCAAAGCCCCTAGGAGGGTGGAGAGCCACGCCGCCGCCTCCGCCATCCGGGCACGCCGCGCGTGCCACGCGATGGAGGTGACGCCGAGATCCAATTGGCGCGCGAAGGCCTCCAGCACCTCCGGCCCTCGCGTTCCCATGGCGGACAGCGTTCCTACCGGTCCCGCGAGGGATGCAACCAGCAGCCGTTGACGCAGCCGCGGCAGCGCCTCAGCCACCTCCGCAATACCCGCAAGCCAGACCGCGACCTTGTAGCCGAAAGTGAGAGGAGCCGCGTGCTGAGCATAACTGCGGCCAACGCAGGGCGTCCGCCGGTGCCGTTCCGCCAGAGCCAGGAGCGCCTTCAAAATAGCAGTCAGCTCGGTACGGATCAGTTCCAGCGCCGAGCGGAGCTGAAGGACCAGTGCAGTGTCCAGGATGTCCTGTGTCGTCGCACCTTTGTGGAAAAAGCGTTCCAGCTCTGCCGGCAACCGCTCCTGCACCTGCTTCACGAAAGGAATGGTGGGAACGGCAGACAGAGCCGTGCGCTGCCCGATAGCATCGGCGTCCAGTGCACTGGGGCTGATCGCTTCAAGGGCGCCGGCCAATGCGGTGGGTACGACGCCGCATCGGGCTTGAGCGTGGGCGAGAGCAGTCTCCACTTCCAGCATGGCAGCGAGCCGTGCTTCATCGGCAAACACCGCCCGCATCTCCTCCGTCGAGAAAAGCGGCCCCAGCAAAGCGGAATCGAGAGGGGAAAAGGTCATGGCTCGCTCCGCCGCATTTTCGCAGTTGCGGCCATCGCTTCCACGTCCTGCCCGCCTTGCATCATCTCCGCTGCGCTTTTCAACACGCATTCGCCCTTTCTCTCATCCAAGGCATGAGAGACACTTCTTCCGCATCGCCGCGCAAGGGTTTCAGCAGAGATTGGCTGGGCGCAAACTGCCAGGGAGCGGAATTGAGGGAAAACAGCGCAGCCAGGAAGGCTGCTGCACGGCCGGCCGTCGTTCCAGGAGCAGACCCCGCTGCTTCAGAACCCGCGCCAGGCCGGCGACGGCGGATGCGCTCTTCCGAGTCGGAATATGGCGCATGATGCAACCAAGCAGCACAGTCGCAGTCGCTTGGTGCCCTTGCTGTTGCAGGGCAAGCAGATCGAGGAACAACGCTTCTTCCTCGCCTACGAGCCGATCTCCCAAGCGATGGACCCGTGGCAAGCGGCCCATGCCTCCGGCCAACGTTTCCATGCACGCCTCGAAGCACCCTGCTCCGCCAGCGACTTCAAGGTCGTGAAAGACTTGGGCGATGCGCGGCATGGGATCTGCGCCCAGCTTCGTCTCCGCCACCCAGAGTCGCATGCACCAGACCAGTGCATGCTCCATCACCGGAAGCGCAGCAACGGCTTCAGCAGGGCGCCAGGCAGCCATGGCGATCTCGTCTCCCCCGCGGCACCGGGATCCCGTGCCGCGCAGTGCACATTTTGTCCTCACCACATGCGATTGCAAGTCGTTCTCATTTAAAGATTGTTTGTGGGAGGTTTGGATTCATCCGATTGTCATAAAGGATGGATCTCATAACCAATTGTAATTAAATAGATAACCCGGAGGAAAGTCGTCCCTGCAGGCCGTTATCACCTAGTTGTGAAGCTCCTGCCAGGAGCTTTCCGAGGGCGGTCGCCCCTATCCAACCAGAGGCAAATGCGCAATTTTCCGGGTTTATATGAAGCGCAGGCATTCAAAGCCTCCGACATAAGGATAAACGGCGTGCAACAACATCGCCAGGACGCTGCGGCGGCAAAGAACGCACAGCAGAACTTCGGAACAGACGGCATCGCACCCATGGGCGGTGAGAGCCGAATCGTCCGCTTCTTCATGTCGATTGTCGGCTGGGCGGAACGGCTGAACCTGCGTCATGCGAAGCTTGGCAATCCTCCCATCTACGACAATGCCGTCTTTCCCTGGGCCAAGGAGATCGAGCGCGAGTGGCACCTCATCCGCGCTGAGCTGGACAAGGTGCTGGTCCGTCAAGCCGATCTTCCCGGCTTCCACGAGATTTCCACCGATGTGGCTACCATCAGCCAGGATAATCGGTGGAAGACATTTTTCCTGACGGGCTATGGTCTCTCCTCAGCGGCCAATATTCAGCAGTGCCCGGAGACATGGCGGATCGTGCAGAAGATCCCCGGTCTCAAGACGGCCATGTTCTCCATCTTCGAGCCCGGCAAGCACCTGCCTCCGCATCGCGGGCCATACAATGGGGTGCTACGCCTCCATTTGGGCCTCATCGTGCCGGAGCCCCAGGACAAGCTTGCCATCCGTGTCGATAAGCAGGTCTGCCACTGGCAGGAAGGCAAGGCGCTGATCTTCGACGACGCCTACGAGCACGAAGCCTGGAACCATACGGACAAGACCCGAGTGGTTCTGTTCGTTGATTTCGTGAAACCCACCCGCTTTCCGGCGCGGCTCGTCAATTGGCTGCTGCTGAACATGGCGGTCTTCACGCCCTTCATCCGGGAAGGGTTGGATAACCATAAAGCGTGGGAGCAGAAGTTTTACGCCCAGGCGGAAGCCATCCGGAACCGCCCGCGTTAACCCGGACGGGATGGGGGAGGCAGTGCCCCTCCCCTGCTCCCGGGCCGCTTTCTGAACGTCCTTCCCTGGCGGCTCCCCTCCAACAATAGTCGGGAGAGCGCCCATGGAATGCAGACTGGATGGCCAGGTCGCCATCGTTACAGGCGCCAGCTCCGGTCTTGGCGAAGCTATCGCCCTCCTCTTTGGAAAGGCCGGTGCCTCGGTCGTGGTAAACTACCACGGCAATCGGGACAGTGCCGAAGACGTCGCCGAGCGTATCCGCGCTGATAACGGGCGGGCCATAGCCATACGCGCCGATGTTGGAGAGGAAGCCGCGGTCTCGGCCCTGTTCGCCCGGACCACAGAGCATTTCGGGGCCGTCGACATCCTGGTAGCCAATTCAGGCATCCAACAAGACGCGTCGCTAAGCGAAATGACGCTGCAGCAATGGCAAGCCGTCATTGATACGAACCTCACCGGTCAGTTCCTCTGCATGAAGGAGGCTATCCGGCAGTTCCGCGCGCAAAGCCAACGGTCGGCCTCTCGCGCCAGGGGCAAGATCCTGTGCATGAGCTCGGTGCATGACGTCATTCCCTGGGCCGGGCATGTCAATTACGCGGCCTCCAAGGGAGGCACCGCGATGCTGATGAAAAGCGTGGCGCAGGAGGTTGCGGCCGAAGGCATCCGGGTCAACGCCATCGCCCCCGGCGCCATCCGCACCGCCATCAATGCCGAGAATACGGAAGGGGAAGCCGGGCAGCGGCTTTTACAGCTGATCCCATACGGAAGGATCGGCGTGACAGAAGACGTGGCCCGAGCCGCCCTGTTCCTGGTCTCCGACATGGCAGACTACGTCGTCGGCACGACACTCTATGTAGATGGCGGAATGACGCTTTATCCCGGTTTCAGGAACAACGGCTGAGGTCCCTACTCCTCGGCCGAAATTTTCCCCCGCTCGCGCTTCGGCATAGGTGGCATCAGCTCCGGCAGCCGGTCAGCAATGGTGTGAACCACGTCCTCCGGGATTGAGGTGGCGAAGCGGAACATCCATTGCCCGCCGTTTCGGGTCAGGGTGCCAATCCTCAGCCCGTCATGGACGACATGCCGGCGATCCGGCTGCGGGGCACGGGCTGTGCTGCGCCGTGCCTCCCGCCCTTCCGCCGCCCGCAGAAGCACGGTCACCTGCTCATCGGGGTCCGGGTCCTTCTGCGCGTCCAGCGCCTCGACAATCCGCTGGAATGCCAACGGATCCGCGTCCAGCGCCTCCATGACGCGCCTGGCCCGCAAAACCGCAAGCCGGCGTGGGTCCCGCAGCCGCTCCATGATCTCCTGTGGGAACCGTGCCAGGCGCAGGTAAAGGCTGAGGGTCGAGGGATCGAGCCCGAATTGCGCCGCCACATCCTTCGCCTGGATGTTCAGCCGGCTCTTTACCTCCGCGAACCATCGTGCCCGCTCCAGCGCCGAAATATCTTCACGCCGCTCATTCTCTGAGAACTGGATACGCAGCATAGCCGCATCGTCCAGTGGCCGTACCCGTGCCAGCACCGCCCGGCCCAGTACACGGCAGGCCTCCAAACGGCGACGCCCAGCCGCGATTTCAAACTTTCCCTCGCCGGCGCGACGCAAAGTTACGGGGTCATTCTGCCCATTGGCGCGGATGTCTTCCAGAAGCGCATCGAACTCTGCACCCGCAAAGGCAGAGCGCATCCTGTCGCGGGGCAAGGAATCCGAGATCAGGTCCGGGCTTAGAAACAGAAACTCGTCAGCCTCTCCACCCGCTTTCTCCGCCAGCGCACGCGCCTGCGCGAGTTCGGCCAGCAAGGTCTCCCCCCGCTGATCAGCGCTGGCCAGAGCTTGCTCCAGTCGCTGGATGCGTTCTTTCAGCCCCTCCGTCACCGCACCGAGTGCTGCGGATGGCTTGTGCAGCGCGGGCGCTTTGGGGGCGGTCGCCTCCGCTTTGGAGCCACTCCCCTGCTCACGCAGCGCGTTGGCTAGCTGGCTGAAGCGGGATGCTGGAGGTGTGGTCATGCTGCTCTCCTTAGCTCCGGCCGCGGGGAGCCGGCTTACCCCAGGCGGCGACGATATCGCGCTCGATCAGGGCATTGACTGTATTCACGCTATTCAGCGCTCTTTGATAGGCTGCCCTGTCCGTGGTCGGCTCGTACTCGTAAAGCGTTTCCTTGCCCAACCCGGCTGTTCCCAGAATGCGCGAATGCAGGAACGGCTCTGGCAGAACCATTTTGCCGAAGCGGTCCTTCGCCAGGGCAAAGAGAGCCTCCTGACTGCGATCCGTCGGGTCGTAAGCCGTGATCAGAATGCGCGCGAAAGCGGGGGCGAGCGTTGTGCCGAAGGCTGAGGAAAAATCCCCGATATAGCTCGCGATATGGGCGAAGAATTCGCCTGTGGAGGCAAGGTCCGTCATGGTGGCGCGGGTCGGCACGATAATGCCTGTCGCGGCATGCAGCGCTGCCGTCATCAGCATGTTCACGTCCGGCCGCGTATCCACCACCACGATGTCATAATGAGATGGAAGCGCCCGCAGGAACGCGTCGAATTCATCAAAATAAAGAATTTCTTCTACAGCCCCGGAAGCAGCGCGGCGCGCCAGGGATTCCTCCGCAGCGGCCAGAGCTGCGCCTGCGGGAACCAAATCAATGGTGGGCCAATAGGTACGTTGGCAAAGAGCCGCCACGTCCAGATCCGCGGCCGTTCCTTCCTCTCGCGCGGCAGTCCATGCTGCGAAGCTGGAATGCATCCCCGCTTCATAAGCAGGGTCAAAACCAAATTGCGCCGTCGCGCTCCCCTGACTGTCGAGATCGACCAGCAAAACGCGATACCCCGCCAGCGCCATATATTGAGCAAAATGGACGCTGCTGGTGGTCTTCGCGGACCCACCTTTAAAGTTCGTGAAAACGATCCGGGCAGGTGGAGCGCCTTCCTGCCGCCTCCGCCGGCGCAATCGTTCCCCAGCGGATTTGGACGCAGGGGGAGCCGATCTCAATTGCCCAATCTGCTCAAAACTCAACCGCGCCCGGGGGCCAGGAGCCCAACCGGGCAGCGATGCCCGTGCCAGGGCCCGAAGCTCGGCCACCGGCATACCCAGCAGCGTAGCGCTTTCGGCCAAGGAGAAGCCTCGCAAGCGCTTCCGCTTCTCGGGTGCATTTTCCACCTCAATGGCCACACGCTGTGCGGCACGGAGGACCTCGGCCACATTGCGGAAAGCCGCTAACTGATCCATCCCAACCCCCGTCAGCTCCTGCTGCCGTGTTAAAGCATGGACCGCTGAAAGGGAACGCCTAGGGATGGCGAAGGCCAGTTGGATGCATCCAACTGGCCTTCGCCATCGTGTCAGGAAGTCGCGATAACGCCTTTCCGGAAGAGAAAATCGCCGTAAGGCCGCGCGTCGCCCACCTGAACCACCGCGAAAGCGCGCCGCGCTTCGTCGTAAAAAGCGAACCGTTCGATTCCCTGCATGACTACGGGGTGGCCCAGGGCGCCAGCAGCCGCGTGGGCAACCTCCTGCTGAACGGGGGTTACCATCTCAGTGTCACCCACGACCTCCATTCGGCGCAGCGGCGCAGCCACAAAATCGTCGAGGGGAAACACGGTAAGGATGGCACGAGCAACGGTGCCCAGCCTGAGGGCGGGCAAGCGTATCAGTTTGCGGGAAATCGTGCTGGCCGCCACAGCCTCCGCCGGGAAGTTCGCGTCAACCAAAGCCAGGTCGTCGCCGTGCCCCATTGCGGCTAACACCCATAACAGATCAGGCGTCAACACAGGGTCGATATGCTTCAGCATGCTCGAGGCTTCCTTCCGCTTCGCAGGTAAATCCGTTCAGCGTTGCCGCCCAGGATCGCCGCTCGGTCATTCTGGCTCAGGGAGCCGAGAAGGTCCTCCGTCACCTGCCACCATCGTTCATAGGAGGCCGCCAGGTTCAGGACAGGCCAATCACTACCCCAGATTATCCGCTGAGGCCCAAAACAACTTAGCAAATGCTCGAAATAGGGGCGTAACTCCACTTCTCCCGCCCCTTCAGGCGCTTCGGTCAGCAAACCGGACAGCTTGCAGGACACACCCGGATGTCCCGCCAGAGCGGCGATCTCCGTCGCCCATGGTTGAAAGCCCCGATGCCGAATGTCCGGCTTCGCCGCATGATCGAGCACTACGCTCAGATCCGGATGGCGTTCCAGGCAGGTTAGCAAGCGGGACAGATGCGCCGGGCGCACCAAGGCATCAAACACCAACCCCAAACGGGCCATTGCTTCCAGCGGCGCCGTTAGTTCCGCTCTCAGTATCCAGTCGATATCCTCGATATCGTGTACCATGGGGCGCAGGCCCACCAACGCCGGGTCGTCCGCCAACTCCTCCATGGCTAGCACCGCATCGTCTTCGTCGAATGGCACCCAGCCGACCACGCCGGCGACGCTCGGGGTCCGCGAGGCCAGTTCCAACAGATATCGTGTTTCGGCCATCGTCGGGGCAGCCTGAACCAGCACAGTCGCATCAATGCCGCATTGGCTCAGGGAAGGGGCGAGGTCCGCAGGTCCGAAGTCGCGGAAAATCGGTTCGAGCGATGGCGTCAGCCAGCCATAATCTCCCCGGCTAACGGCCCAGTAGTGCTGATGTGCGTCTATGCGGCGCATAGCTCACTCCGGCGTCGGCGCGCTGGCGGCAAGCAAGCCTTCAGCCTTCAATTCCGCCCACAATGTCCCCGGGACTGGCTGCCCCAGCGCCTCGACATTCCTTCGCACTTCGCTCGGCGTTACCGCGCCTAAGATGATTGAGGAAACAGCCGGATGCCCTAGAGGGAACTGCAGCGCTGCCCGCGGCAGGGGAACTTCATGCCGGGCACAAACAGCCTCAATGCGGGACACGCGCTCGACAATGGCAGGGGAGGGGGCTGCATAGTTATACCGTGCGCCTGGCACCGCTCCCGTCGCCAGAATGCCCGAGTTGAATACACCGCCGAGCATGACGCCGATCCCCTTCTTCAGCGCCAGAGGCAGGAAGTGTTCCAGGGCGGGTTGCTCCAGCAAGGAGTAGCGGCCGGCCAACAACATCGTGTCGAAGTCCCCGGCCTCGGCGAAGCGCACGCACAGTTCTGCTTCATTCACCCCGACGCCAATGCCTTTTACGACGCCTTCGTCCCGTAGCCGCACCAAGGCGCGATAGGCCCCGTCCATGGCCTCTCGGAATCGCTGTTCCATGCCCTCGCCATGTGTCCACACATCGACGTCATGAATCAGCAGCAGGTCGATACGGTCGGTGCCAAGCCGCAGCAGAGACTGCTCCACCGAGCGCAGCGCCCCATCATAGGAGTAGTCGAACCCGGCGCGGTGCGGCAGCCCGCCGGCGAAGCCAGGCGAGGTGGTGCCGCCGCGATGTGCCTCCACCGGCAAGCGCGGATTCATCCAGCGGCCGACCTTGGTGGAAAGCACAACACCGCCACGGCCCATGCGGCGAAGAGCCGTGCCGCAGCGGTGTTCCGACAGGCCATTTCCGTAATGGGGAGAAGTATCGAAGAGGGTAATGCCGGCCTGGGCGGCGGCCTCGACTGTGGCGATGGCCTCCGCATCATCGAGCCGGGCATAGAGATCGCCCAGCGGGGCGGCACCAAAGCCAATGACCGAAACCGGCAAACCTGTTCGGCCAAGCGGGCGTGTCGGCATGGAATGAGGGGTCGTCACGCAGCGTTCCTCCCTGTTTTGCAGGAACGCTATCACGCGGGGGTCCGGGGAGGGGAGGGGCTAGGCCGTAGCCGTGGCCCCTCCGTCAAGGAACCTCACCCGCGCTGCAAAAGCTCCACCGTCACGCCGTCAGGCGCCGCGATGAAGGCAATGCTCAGCCCCGGCTTAGGGGATTTCGGCTCGACGGTGAACCGCACGCCCTTGGCCTTGAGGGAAGCGGCCGTGGCAGCCAAATCGGCCACGCGCAGGCCGACATGCTCGATGCCCTGGTGAGGCGGCATCGGCGCCGGCGGCGTGCCAGCCGGCACCTGCTCGATGAACATGGCCACCCCGCCCAGATTCATGACAACGCGGAGGGCGTCCCCATTCATCACCCGGTCGCGGATCTCCGCGCCGAGATTGTCCACGTAAAAGGCTGCCGCTGCCTCGGCATCCGGGCTGCGAAGATGAATATGGTCGAAAGCGAAGTCCGCCATACGAATGAATCCTAAGAGGTGACGAGAAAGCCTCGGGGCCGGCCGGCGGGAGCTTCACCACCGGCCGGGCGGCATCAATCCACGGCGATTTCGACGGCGCCGAGGCCGGGGAACTCAGCCTTCACCCGGGTGCCGGGCTCGATCATCAGAAGGCCGGTGCAGCTGCCCGTCGTCACGATCATGCCCTCCGACAATCCGCCATAGGCGCGGGCGCCGGTATCAGCCAACCATTGCAGCAGGCGGATCGGATCTCCCGCTGTATTGCCGCCGACATGCTCCACCACCACCTTGTCATTGAACGAGAGGCGCACCGGCTGGTTCACCGGGTCAATCCGTCGCCAATCCGCAAGGGCAGGGCCCACGACCAGGGCGCCATGATTCACCTGGTCCGCGGTATGGCTCAGCGGGTCAGTGACGCCGAGGCGCGTGAAGCGCGTATCGACCAACTCGATCACTGGATGCACGCTCTGCACGGCGTCCAGCACTTCCTCACGCGAATAGGGTGTGTCGCGGGGCGGCAGGTCCCGCCCGAGCAAATAAGCGATCTCAGCCTCGATACCGACCACATTGAACCGGCTCGCGGGAACGGAGCCCGGAGTCAGGATGAGGTCCACCGTGTTCAGCGGCCCGGCTCCGGGCTCAGCCTGGGGATTTGCGGCGCCCACCTTCCACCCGCCGATAGGCCCACGCGCTTCGGCCACACGCTGCTGAATCGCGGCAGCCTCGGCTGCTGTCGCGGGGCGGGCGCCCTCAGGCAGGGCTTCCAGCCAGATACGGTCACGCCGCGCCTTCAATAGCGCTTCGGCGGCCGCAGCAATATCGGTGGCCATGGTGGCAATCCTCCGGATAACGAGCCCCATTGTTGTGGACCGCCCAGAAGGCGCCGGCTAGAGCATTTCCACGCCCAGACATTCACTTGAACTATTCTACGGCGTTGTTTCCAGCGCCCGGGGCTACAGGGCGCGCATTTCTCTTCTCCCGACCCTCGCGGTTAGATGGCGAAGTTGAGG
>JH600052.1:57614-76403 GCA_000245075.1 Acetobacteraceae bacterium AT-5844 | reverse complement strand
GAGGCTGCGGGTGCCGTCACGGCGGCCACGCCGGGCGCCATCACCTCGCCGATGGTGGGCGTCGCCTATCTGGCGCCTGAGCCGGGCGCCGCGCCCTTCGTGACGGTGGGCGCCAGCGTCGCCGCCGGCCAGACGGTCATGCTCATCGAGGCGATGAAGACCTTCAACCAGATCAAGGCGCCGAAGGCGGGCACCGTGACCCGCATCCTCGTCGAGAGCGGTTCTCCGGTCGAATACGGCGCGCCGCTGCTGGTCGTCGAGTAAGGCGCAGCATCATGTTCAAGAAGGTGCTGATCGCCAACCGGGGCGAGATCGCGCTGCGCGTCCACCGCGCCTGCAAGGAAATGGGCATCCGCACCGTCGCGGTGCATTCGACGGCCGATGCCACCGCGATGCATGTGCGCCTGGCGGATGAGAGCGTCTGCATTGGCCCGCCGCTGGCCCGCGACAGCTACCTGAACATGGCCGCCATCATCTCCGCCGCCAGCATCACCGGCGCGGAGGCCATCCACCCCGGCTATGGCTTCCTCTCCGAGAATGCCAATTTCGCCGAGATGGTGGAGGCGCATGGCTTTGCCTTCATCGGCCCCACCGCCGAGCATATCCGCATGATGGGCGACAAGATCGCCGCCAAGCAGGCGATGAAGTCGCTGGATGTGCCGCTGGTGCCCGGTAGCGATGGCGAGCTGGCCAGCCTGGAGGAAGCGCGCGAGGTCGCGGCCCGGGTGAAGTATCCGGTGCTGATCAAGGCGGCGGCGGGTGGTGGTGGCCGCGGCATGAAGGTCGCCCATAACGAGGACGAGCTGGAGGAAGCCTGGCGCGTCGCCCGCACCGAGGCCAAGGCCGCCTTCGGCAACGATGCCGTCTATATGGAGAAGTATCTCGACCGGCCCCGGCATATCGAGCTGCAGGTGCTGGCCGATTCCTACGGCAACGTCGTGCATTTCGGGGAGCGCGACTGCTCCTTGCAGCGCCGCCACCAGAAGCTGGTGGAAGAGGCTGGCTCCCCGGCGCTGACCGCCGCCGAGCGCGAGGACATTGGCGCGCAGGTGACGCAGGGCCTCTCCAAGCTCGGCTACCGCAATGCCGGCACGCTGGAGTTCCTGTGGCAGGACGGGCAGTTCGCCTTCATCGAGATGAACACCCGCCTGCAGGTCGAGCATCCGGTGACGGAAATGGTCTCCGGTGTCGATCTGGTGAAGGAACAGATCCGCATCGCCGCTGGCGAGCCGCTGGGCTACACCCAGTCCGATGTGACCTTCGAGGGCCATGCCATCGAATGCCGCATCACGGCGGAGGACCCCGAGACCTTCCTGCCCTCGCCGGGCCGGGTGAACACCTTCCACGCGCCGGGTGGCCTGGGCGTGCGCGTCGATAGCGCGCTCTATTCCGGCTATGCCGTGCCGCCCAATTACGACAGCCTGGTCGCCAAGCTGATCGTTCACGGCAAGACGCGCGCCGAGGCGATCGCGCGCATGCGCCGGGCGCTGGAGGAAATGGTGGTGGACGGCATCCGCACCACCATTCCGCTGCACCAGCGCATCATGGCGGACCCGCAGTTCCAGAGCGGGGACTACACCATTCACTGGCTGGAGCGCTTCGTCGGCCTGAAGGAATAGAGGCCGGCTGGCCCCGAAAGAGCCCCCGTGGGAGCCTATCCCCGGGGGTTTTTTGTGCCCGGCGGCCCGGCCCGCGTCCGGCGAAGGGAAGCCGCGCGCCAGCATGGAGGCTTATCAACTTCATGCTTTCGCCATGGTCGGCCTATATCCCCGCCCCGCTTGCCCGTTGTTACCTCGGAGCCAGCGCCCCTTTGCGCGAGCCTCCGCCGTGCCACGATTCATGCCTGCCAGGAGAGCCTGATGTCTGGCCTCTCGCCTGCCGAGCCTGGCGAACCCCTGCGCCGCCTGCGGCAAGAGCCCGCCGAGATCCGCGTTGCCGACCGCCTGCGCCGGCTGGCCGTGTTGAAGCCATGGCTGTGGCTGGCGGCCGGGCTGGTGATGGCTGCGCTCGCGGTTTTCGCGCTCCACCACCTGTCGCAGGAGCTGGACTACAACACCGTCGTCTCCGCCCTGGCGGCCAAGAGCGGCTGGGCGCTGGCGGCGGCGGTTGTGGCCACGGCCGTCAGCTATGGCGCGATGATCGGCTACGATCTTTCCGCCCTCCGTCATGTCGGGCCCGTGCCGCCCGTGCCTCACCGCATCGGCGCCCTGGCCTCCTTCTGCGGCTTCGCGCTCAGTAACAGCATGGGGGTGGGCGCCTTCACCGGCGGCGCGGTGCGCTGGCGCATCTATGCGGCGGCGGGGGTGGACCCCAAACAGATCGCCCGCATCCTCGTCTTTGTCACCGCAAGCTTCAGCCTGGGCATCTTCTTCGCGGCGGCGCTGGGCGTGCTGCTGGCGGCGGGGCACATGGCGGAGTGGTTCGGCCTCACGGCCCGCTGGCTGCGCGCCTCGGCCGCGCTGGTGCTGGGCGCCATGGTGGGCATTGCCGTGCTGGGGCGGTTGCAGAATGGCCCCATCCGCATCGGGCCGCTGACGCTGCGCATCCCCTCCCTGCGCCTGCTGGCGATGCAGGGGGTCATCTCGGTGGTGGATCTCGGCGCGGCGGCGGTGGTGCTGTGGGTACTGTTGCCGGAAGGGGCGGTGGACCTGCCCTCCTTCATCGCGCTCTACGTCGTCGCCATTGCCATCGGCGCAGCCAGCCACCTCCCGGGCGGCATTGGCGTGTTCGATGCGGTGGTGCTGATCGCCTTCCGCGGCACAGCGGTGCCGCTGGACCAGGTGGCGGCGGCCCTGCTGCTCTATCGCGCCATCTATTTCGCTCTGCCGCTGGCCGTCGCCATCCTGGTGCTGACGGGCTTCGAGGTCCGCCACCGCGTCCCGGCGCTCAAGGGGGGCGCGCGGGCGCTGCGGGCCTCCACCCGGCTGATGCCGCGCTTCCTGGGCGTGCTGGCCTTCGCGGCGGGCACCGCGCTGCTGCTGGGCGGCATCGCGCCGCCGGTGGAGGGCGTGGCGCCGGGCTTCAACCTTCCGACGCTGCCGCAGCCGCTGTTCGAAGCCTCCCACCTGCTCTCCTCCGTTGGCGGGCTGGCGCTCCTGTTCGTCGCCTATGGGCTGGCCCACCGGCTGGATGGCGCATGGTGGCTCGCCGTATTGCTGGCCGGCGGCGGCATTCTCCTCTCCGTCCTGCGTGGCAGCGGCCTGCTGGAGATCGGGCTGCTTGCCCTGCTGGCCCTGGCGCTGCTGACCTCGCGCCGGCGGTTCGACCGGCGCGCCGCCATGCTGACGATGACGCCGGGTTGGTGGTTGGCCGTTGCCTGCGTGGTCGCGGCCGCCACCTGGCTTCTGTTCTTCGCGCACCGGGATGTCGAGTACTCACGCCAGCTCTGGTGGCGCTTCGAGCTGGACGAGAACGCCCCGCGCGCCATGCGGGCCACCCTGGCCGTGGCGCTGATCGCCGGTGCCGCGGGGCTCTGGAGCCTTTTGCGCCCGGCGCAGGGCCGTACCCTCCGCCCCCTGGCCTCGGACCTCGCCAAGGCGGTTGAGGTGGTCGAGAAGCAGGAATGCGCCGGGGCCAACCTCGTCCGCATGGGGGACAAGGCGCTGCTGATGTCGCCCGAGGAAGACGCCTTCATCATGTATGGGCGGCGCGGGCGCTCCTGGATCGCGCTTTACGACCCCATCGGGCCGAAGGCGCGGCGGGTGGAGTTGGTCTGGCGCTTCGTGGAGCTGGCGGATGCCCAGGGAGGGCGGGCGGCCTTCTACCAGGTCCGGCCGGAGACATTGCCGCTCTACATCGATGCCGGGCTGCAGCCGCTGAAGCTGGGCGAGGCCGCCCGCGTGCGCCTGGAGAGCTTCGACCTCAAGGGCAAGGCGCGCCAAGCGCTGCGCACCGCCCTCAACCGCGCGGAGCGGGAGGGGATGAGCTTCGAGATCCTCCGCCCCGAAGCCGTGCCGCCCATCATGGGCGAGCTTGAGGAAGTCTCCACCCTCTGGCTCGGGCAGAACAATGCGCGGGAGAAGGCCTTCTCCCTTGGGGCCTTCGATCCCGCTTATGTCGCGAGCCAGCCTGTCGCCGTGGTGCGGGGCGCGGATGGGCAACTCATCGCCTTCGCCACGCTGATGGATACCCCGCTGGCCCGGACCGAGATGTCCGTGGACCTGATGCGCCACCGGCCGGACATGCCGCCCGGGAGCATGGACTTCCTGTTCACCCGCCTGCTGCTGGGAGCGAAGGAGCAGGGCTATGCCTTCTTCGACCTCGGCATGGCGCCGCTCTCCGGCCTGGCCGCCCACCGGCTGGCGCCCATCTGGTACCGGCTGGGCGGGCTGGTCTTCCGCCGGGGCGAGCGCTTCTACAACTTCAAGGGCCTGCGGGCCTTCAAGGAGAAGTTCGACCCGGTGTGGGAGCCCCGTTACCTCTGCACCGCCGGCGGGCTGGACCCCTGGGTGGTGCTCGCGGATGTCGCCGCGCTGCAAGCCGGCGGATTGCGCGGCGTGATCGGAAAGTAGAGAGCATGATGCAGCGACGCATGTTGTTGGCAGGGGCTGCCGCCACGCTGTCCACCACCCTGTTTCCTCCCTTGGCGCGGCCCGCGCTGGCGCAGCGGGATACTTCCCGCTGGCTGGTGGAAATGCCCGCCACGGGCGCGCAGAAGCGCAATGACGTCTTCGCCATCATTCTCTCCGGCGATGGTGGCTGGCGGGATATCGACCGCACCATGGGCCGCAATTTCCGGGATCGCGGCGTCTCCGTGGTGGGCTTCGATTGCCTGAACTGGTTCTGGACACGCCGCGCGCCCGAGGAAGTGGCTGCCGAGATCGACCGTGTGGTCGCCCTTTATGCCGGCAAATGGAACATCCCGAAGGTGGCCATCATCGGCTATTCCTTCGGCGCGGACATCATGCCCGGCACCTGGCCCCGGCTGAAGCAGGAGACGCGGGACCGGGTGGTGCTGGTCTCCCTGCTGGCCTTCGCCAAGGAAGCGGCCTTCGAGATCCGCATCGGCGACTTCCTCGGCATGGGCCGCCCGACGGCGGTGCCGACGCTGCCGGATGTGCCCAACATTCCTCCCGAGCTTGTGCAGTGCGTCTATGGTACCGATGAGCGGGATGATACCGGCTGCCTGGCCTTTGCCTCTCCGCCGGCGCAGATCATCGGCATCAAGGGTGGCCACCATTTCGACGAGAACTACCACGCCCTGGCGGACCGCATTTATGCCCGGCTGCCACCCCGCCCGGCCTGAAGAAGTGCGCTCCGCGATGCTCTTGCCAGGGGTGATGGCGTGAGTCCTTCCTCGCGGCCTCTACAGATCACGCCGGACCTGCTGTTGCGTGCCTACCGCGCAGGGCTGTTCCCCATGGCCGAGTCCCGGGATGCCGCCCACCTCTACTGGCTGGACCCGGAGATGCGGGGCATCCTGCCCTTGCAGGGCTTCCATCTGCCGCGCCGGCTGGCGCGCACCGTGCTCTCCGGCGGCTTCACCGTGACCGCGGACAGCGCCTTCGAGCGCGTCATCGAACTCTGTGCCGCGCCTTCTCCGGGGCGGGAGGACAGCTGGATCAACCCCGAGATCCAGCGCCTGTTCACCGCGCTGCATGAGATGGGCCACGGCCACTCCATCGAGGTTTGGGAAGGGGGGAAGCTGGTCGGCGGCCTCTATGGCGTGGCGCAGGGGGGCGCGTTCTTCGGGGAAAGCATGTTCAGCCGGGCGCGGGATGCCTCGAAGGTCGCGCTGGTGCATCTGGTGGCGCGGCTGCGGCTGAGCGGCTTTGCCCTGTTGGATACACAGTTCATCACCAGCCATCTCAGCCAGTTCGGGGCGATGGAAATTCCCCGCGCGGCCTATCGTCAGCGCCTTGCCTCTGCCTTGCAGGCCCATGCGCGGTGGCTGCCGGACCCGGCGGGGCTGGAGGAAGAAATCCGCGCGATGCGGGACTGAGCCTGCCCCCGCCTCCGGCCTCCAGCCACGGCATAAAAAAAGGAGCGCCGAAGCGCTCCTCGAATCCTTCCGGGGAAGGGCAGCGGGGCCGAAGCCCCGCCAAAATCAGCGGGAGTAGAACTCGACCACCAGGTTCGGTTCCATCTGCACCGGGTACGGCACGTCCGACAGCTTCGGGGCGCGCACGTAACGGCCCTTCATCTGGCGGTGGTCGACTTCCAGGTACTCCGGAACGTCACGCTCGCCAGACTGGGCGGCATCCAGCAGCACGACGAGCTGCTTGGACTTCTCCTTGACCTCGATCACGTCGTTGTCGCGGACGAGGTAGGAGGGGATGTTGACGCGCTTGCCGTTCACCAGGATGTGGCCGTGGTTGATGAACTGGCGGGCGGCGAACGGGGTCATCGCCAGCTTCAGGCGATAGACGACGGCGTCCAGGCGGCGCTCCAGCAGCTCGATCAGGTTCTCGGAGGTGTCGCCCTTACGGCGCACGGCCTCTTCGTAGTACTTGCGGAACTGCTTCTCGCCGATGTTGCCGTAGTAGCCCTTCAGCTTCTGCTTCGCCATCAGCTGGATGCCGAAGTCGGTCGGCTTCTGCTTGCGGCGCTGGCCGTGCTGGCCGGGGCCATATTCGCGCTTGGCGACCGGGGACTTCGCACGGCCCCACAGGTTCACGCCAAGGCGGCGATTGATCTTGTACTTGCTTTCCGCGCGCTTCGTCATGCGGCGGGCTCCTTCTTCGTGTGCGGCCTGCCCTGCATGGGCTGGTCTCGCTGATTGTCCCGGTAGTCCCAGGGCTGGCATGCCAAGGGCGGGCGCACAGGACTGGCCTGCGTCCGCTTTCCCGGAAGGGAGCGCGCCTTTAACCGCCGGCCATTGGGCTTGTCAAACCTTCAGTCCCCGCCTAGAGCAGATCCCGGCCCGGTGGAGCGCCATGCCGGGTGAAGATGCTCGTGAAAACAAATGATTAGAGAGGGGTTGGAGTGAGCCAAGGCGAACGGAAGCCGCTCTCGTGCCGGTTCCCATGGTAACGCGCGAAGAACTCCTGATCCTCGGCCTCAAGGCGGGCGTGACGGGCAGCCTGGTCGGTGGCCTGATGCTGGGCATCGGGCTCGGGCTGGTGGTCAACAATGTGCATGCGGGCTGGGTGCTGGTGCTGCCGGCAGCGCCGGTGAGCGGCATGCTGGGCTACTGGCTGGCGCGGCGGCTGGTGCGGCAGCGCGGCCTCGGCTGAGCCGGAGGCGGGGAGGGGCCGTGACCCCTCCCGGAATATCCGGGCCGTTCAGGCCACGGCGGTGAGCGGCTCGGCCGATTCGAGGTCGACCGGCAGCTTGCCCAGGCTGCTCCAGGCGCGGTCGTACTGCGCGGGCGCCTTCAGGGCTTCCACCCGGCCGAGCGCCGTCGCGGCATGCAGCGGCCAGTACGGGTCCCGCAGCAGGGCGCGGGCCAGGAAGATCATGTCCGCATGGCCTTCGTTCAGGATGTCCTGCGCCTGCTGCGGCTCGGTGATCATGCCAACGGCGGCCACCGCGACATCGGCGCCGTTCCGCACCGCCGCCGCTCCCGGCACCTGGTAGCCCGGGCCCACCGGAATCGGCGCCGGCAGCAGCGCGCCGGAGGAGACATCGATCAGATCAACGCCCAGCGCCTTCACCAGGCGGGAGAGCTGGACGGTCTCTTCCGTTGTCCAGCCGCCTTCCAGCCAGTCGGTGTGCGAGAAGCGGATGCCGAGCGGCATGTCGTCCGGCATCACCGCGCGCACGGCCTTCACGGATTCCAGCACGATGCGCGTGCGGCCCTCGAAATCCCCGCCCCAGCGGTCGTTGCGCTGGTTGGAGAGGGGGGAGAGGAACTGGTGCAGCAGGTAGCCATGGGCCGCATGCAGCTCGATGAAGCGGTAGCCGGCGGCGACGGCGCGCTTCGCCGTGGCGGCGAAGGCTGCGATGGTGGAGAGGATATCCTCCTCCGTCATCGCGCGCGGCTCGCGCAGCCCGGGCGCGGCAATGGCGCTGGGGGCGATCGGCGTCCAGCCATGGGCATCGTCGCCCGCCACGCCACCCAGCCAGGGCGCGTTGGTGCTGGCCTTGCGGCCGGCATGGGCGATCTGCGTGCCCGGCACCGCGCCGGCGGAGGCGATGGCGCGCGTCAGCCGGGTATGGGCCGGGATCTGCGCGTCATCCCACAGGCCGAGATCCTGTGGCGAGATGCGGCCTTCCGGCGTCACGGCGGTGGCCTCGGTAACCACCAGCCCGGCGCCGCCGATGGCGCGGGCATGGAGATGCGCGAGGTGCCAGTCGGTGGGCTTGCCGGCATCGGCACCAGCCGGCGCGCAGCAATACTGGCACATGGGAGCCACGCCGATGCGGTTGCGAATGGTGACGCCACGCAGCGTGATCGGGGAGAAGAGGTCGGTCAAAGCGGGTCTCTCCTAGTTCAGGAGGGCGCTCCGCGGCTCCCCAGCCCCGCCATGGGCAGTGCCGCAGGCTGGCCGAAGGGCGGCAGGCGGCCCAGGCGGTTCTCGAATACAGCGAACCAGGCCGGATGTCCCGCCGGGCGCGGCAATAAACGACCGGAAGCATCGGCAGGGAAACGGGAGAGCGTCACAGCATCCGCGATATTGCCGCCGATGGCCTCCACCACGCCGGGAGCGACGGAAACGACGATGTCGCAATGCATAGGGCGGAACTCGCCGCGCTCCGGCAGCCTGTCCTGCCAGCCCGCCAGGGGGCGGCGGGAGCGGTCGGCGCATACCAGATCGCCCGGCTGCGGCGCGTAGGCGCCGATGTCGCGCGGCAGGAAAGGAGCCTGGGCGGGGAAGGCGGCCGCATCCGCCAGCATGCCGTCGATATAGAAGGCGTGGGCGGCGGAAGAGGGGAATTCCCGCTGGTCCACCCCCGCATTGCGCATGACGAAGCTGATGAAGGCGGCGGACCAGGCGGGCTCGCCCCACAGTTCCCCAGGCGCGCCGGGATGCGCGAGGATGGTGGTGTAGCGGTTGCGGTTGCGGTCGATAGCCGCGCGGGCGCCGGCCTCGCCCTCCACGGCGCGCCAATAGGCCAGCACGCGCGGGAAGTTGGTCAGGCTCGATTCCTGCCCGGGTCCGGTGGAGGCGGGGCGCGGCTGTGCGTCCTCGACCACGATGCCCCCCCATTCCCGCCATTCCTCCACAGCGATGCGCAACACCCGCTGGCGGGTGGAGTCCGGATAAGCGATCGGCGGCGCGAGGGTGGGCGCGGGCGCCTGCGCCGCGCAGCCCGTCAGCAGCAGGGCGGCGCCCATCCAGCTGGCGAGGCGGTGCGGCAGGCGGAAGGCAATCGGCATAGGTTCGGCGTTCCTCTTGGCGGGGCCGGCCTTATCGCCCGGCGCCATCGCGAGGGCCAAGGGCGTGCAACGCGAATGTGTTGAAGCGTGGGCGGGGCCTTTGCCCCGCCGCTCAGGCGGCGTGGCGGTGCGGGGGCGGGGCCGCGAGCACGGCTTCGTCCGGTGCCAGCAGGGCCAGGAGGGCCATGGCCTGGGTAGCGGCATCTCCGTGAGGTGAGTCGCTGTCGCTCCGCACTTCCAGGGCCTCGGCCGAGGTTTGCAACCGGGCGCGAAGCAGGCGGAAGCTGGCATCGAACAAGGTGCGCAGGTGGCTCCGCTCCGCCCCTTCCAGCATGAGAGCGCCCTGATTGGCGGCATGGGTCAGCAGGCCGAGGCTGCGCAGGGCAAGGGAGATGAGCTGAGAATCGCTTTCCACCCCTGCGGTACCCCGCAGGGCGGGCATGTCCATGGGCCGCGCCCGCTGGCCGTGCCCCTCGGTGGTGCCGCGCAGCTCCAGCGCGGCGAGCGCGCGGCGGAGGGCGCGCGCCACCCGCCGCTCCTCCTTCTGGCGCAGGGCCATTCGGGCCAGCAGGAGCATGGTGGCGAGATGGCCTGCCAGGGTGGGCGCGGCGCCGGCCTCGGTGAAGGTGCCGTCCTCCCCCTGGCGCGAGAGCAGCATCTCCAGCCCGCCATCGAGCAAAGTGGCGTGGTTCGGCCCGTCCTCCGGCCAGGAGGCGCGCAGGGCCGTGTCGAGCGACAGCAGAACGAAGGCCAGTTCCCCCGGCACCAGACGGGAGGGATCGCCCGCCAGGGTGTTGAACCAATGGGTCAGGTGACGATTGTACCAGGCCCGCAGCCGTGCCTGCCGCGCTGGGGGAAGGTGGTGCGCGCCGGTTTCGGCGAAGACCAGCTGGGCCGCCACGGCATTGAGCACCACGCCGAGATCCGGCGTCGTGCCGGGGTCCTGGCCCCGCAGCGCGACAGGGTCCCGCAGCAAGGTGGCGTAGCTGTCTTCCGTGCCGGCCTGTGTGCCGGGCGTCAGCAGCCGCTCCTCCTCCACTGTGAAGGCCTGGCCGCCCGCCAGCGCTTCCTGCCGGTAGCGTGAGAGCAACCAATGGGGGCGAGGGGCCGCTCCGGCTTCCGGCGCCTTCGATACCAGCTTCACGCTGAGCAGGCGCTGCCCCGACAGCAGGCCGAGATGGACGCCCAGCGCCCGGCCGAAAGGCGCTTCCTCCACCAGGCTAAGCGCCTCGGCCTGGCCGAGGTGAAGCGTGGCCAGCTCTTCCGCCGCGCCGGACTGGATGACGGGGTTGAGCGGCGTATGCCGGCCCTCCGCCCCCAGCACGATCCGGCCGAAATTCCTGCTCGAAAGGTCGTCCAGCGCCGTGGTCAGCCGGATGTCGCGCAGCGTGACGTTGGGGGCCGTCTTGAGCATGACCTGCAGATGCAGGCGGGGGTCATCCGGGCGGATGGTGTAGGTGTAGCGCAGCCGCGCCGCGAAACGCTTCTTCCGCAGCAGGCCGACGGGGGCAGAGAACAGGCTCTCATGGAAGAGCTGCACGCCGCCATCAGGCTGCTGCTCGATGCCGAAGTGGCTGGTGTTGTCTTCCACATCGAGGCAGTGCGACGCGCCACCGCTGCGGAACTCCACGAGATGCCCGGTATGCGCCATCGCCGGGCCGGTGCCGCCCCGCACCGCCTGGTATATGAGTCCCCGCGAAAGATCACCGGTGAATTCATAGGCTCCGGCGATAATGCGGAAATCCTGCGGCTCGCTGCTCAGCAAGATCAGCCCCGGCGCCCTGACGCCGCGCCGGACCAGCGGACCCTCTCCCATCACCAGCAGTGTATCGGTCAACTGGTCGGAAAAAGCTCCCCAGCGGTCCCGCACACCAGGAAGTGCCAGCAGCTCCACCGCCCGCGCGGCGGCATCGGTCAGGCAGAGCGTGGTGGAAGTAGCGGCACCCCGCGGCACCGCCAGCGGCTGGCCGCCGAACGAATCCTGTCGCCACAATCCAGTTTCGAGAAAGGCGATCAGGCGGTCGCGCTCGGGCTGGCGCAGCAATTCAGGCATGACGAAGTCCGGTTCCTTGGCTCGTTCACATTATACACATCGTTAAGGTGGCCTGTGCAGCCTGCCCGCCGTGCTGGCAGGCGGGGCCGGGCGACCCCTTCTCCTCGTTGTAGCAGCCATCTTCTTGAGGCAGGGTAAAGGCTTCTCCGGCGCGCCAGAAGGCTCTCTGACCGTCAGCCGGCCGCCATCCAGGCCAGCAGCGCGTAACGCCCCGCCTTGCCGATGCCCACCAGCAGCAGGAACACCCAGAGCTTTTCTCGCATAATGCCGGCGACCAGCGTCAGCGGGTCTCCCACCACGGGCAGCCAGCTCAGCAGCAGCACCCAGCGGCCACCACGCGCGTACCAGCCCTGGGCGCGGCTGAGCGCGGCATCGGAGACGGGAAACCAGCGCCGGCCACGGAAGTGCTCGATGCCCCGCCCCAGCGCATAGTTCACCAGCGAGCCGCCGATATTCCCCACGCTGGCCACGGCCACCAGCAGCGGGACGGGGATTTCCCCCGCCACCACAAGCGCCACCAGCACGGCCTCGGACTGCGCTGGCAGCAGGGTGGCGGCCAGGAAGGCTGCCGCGAACAGTCCCGCGCAGGCCGCCAGCAGGCTCACCCGGAGGTCAGCCCTGCTGTTCGGCCGGCACCTGCCGCAGCCGGATGCGAGCCGGGCGGAAGCCATCCATGGCCGTTACCTCGAAGACCAGCCCTCCGGCCTCGACGATGTCGCCCAGCGCCGGCAGACGGTCGAGCCTGCCCATCAGGTAGCCGGCAACAGTGGAGTACTGCCCGGCTTCTTCCGTCAGGCGGGTGCCGAGCTGCTGGTCCACGCTGTGCAGGTCCAGATGCGCGTCCACCAGCCAGCTGCCATCGGCATCCTGTTCCAGGCGCGGCTGGTTCTCCTCGCCCTCCTGGAATTCGCCGGCGATGGCCTCGAAGATATCCGTGGGTGTCGCGACGCCTTCCAGCGTGCCGTACTCGTCCAGCACCACGGCCATCTGCACGCGGGAGCCGCGCAGCCGTTCCATCAGCCGCAGCACGTCCATCCGGTCATGCACCAGCAGCGGCTCGCGAATGGAACGCTCGGGGTCGATGGCGCCGGTCTCGATCAGGTCCCGCAGCAGGTCCTTGCCCAGCGCGACGCCCACGATGTTCTCGATCGTCCCGCGCGAGACCAGGAAGCGGGAATGGCCGCTTTCCAGCATGGTGCGGCGGTGTTCCTCCGCGCTATCCTCGATGTCGATCCACACCACCTCGTTGCGTGGGGTCATGATGGAGCGGACCGGGCGCTCACCCAGCGCCATCACGCCCTGCACCATCGAGCGCTCCTGCGGGCCGAAGACGGGTGCGGATGCCGGGGCCTCCGCGTCGCCGGCTGGCGGATCGGAATCCATGCGGCCGCCACCCAGCAGGCGCAGCACGGCCATGGCGGTGCGGTCCCGCAGGTCGCCCGTGGTCAGGGCGCGGGCATGGCCGCGCCGGGCGATCTGGTTGAAGGCCTCGATCAGCACGGAGAAGCCGATCGCCGCGTAGAGGTAGCCCTTCGGGATATGGAAGCCGAGGCCTTCCGCGATCAGGCTGAAGCCGATCATCAGCAGGAAGCCCAGGCAGAGGATGACCACCGTGGGATGCGCGGAGACGAAGCGCATCAGCGGACGGGAGGCCGCGATCATCACCACGATGGCGACGATGACGGCGATGTACATGATGGCCAGGTGCTGAACCATGCCGACGGCGGTGATGACGCTGTCGAGTGAGAACACCGCGTCCAGCACCACGATCTGCACGACCACCTGCCAGAAGCTGGCCCAGACCTTCGGCCCGTCCTTGGTACCGTGGTCGCCCTCCAGCCGCTCATGCAGCTCCATCGTGGCCTTGAACAGCAGGAACAGGCCGCCGGAGACAAGGATCAGCCCGCGCCCGGTGATCTCCACGCCCGCCACGGTGAAGAGCGGCGTGGTGAGGCCGACGACCCAGGAAATACCTGCCAACAGCCCGAGCCGCATGAGCAGTGCGAGGGTGAGGCCAATGATGCGGGCTTTGTTGCGCTGCTCCGGTGGCAGCTTGTCAGCCAGGATGGCGATGAAAATGAGGTTGTCGATGCCGAGCACAAGCTCGAGCACGATCAGTGTCCCCAGGCCCAGCCATGCGGTTGGGTCGGCGATCCATTCCATCGTCAGTACGGGCTCCAGATTGAGAAAAGGGAAGGGCCGGGCATGCGCCGGCGTCGTGCCGCAGGGGCAACAGGCAGTGCGGCCGCGGCGCGAGGGCGCCAGGCCGTTTTCCTAGCCGTCAGCCTGCCGAAGCAGCGGCATAAATAAGGTTCTGGGGAAGGATCCATGGCTGGAAGCCCGGGCTCAGGCCCGGTCGCGGCGTAGGGGGCCGCTTTCCAGCCGGGCCTTGACCGCCGCCAGCACGACGGGACGCAGCCGCTGATAGGTGATCCAGAGCAGGATGGCGCCTGCGAGCACCGCGCCGATGGCCAGCGGGTCCGGGTCCTCGCCCAGCTGCCGGGCCAGCCAGCCGCCGACGGTGCCCGGCATCAGCACCAGCGGTGCCCAGATGATGGCGGAGAGGATGTTGGCGGTCTGGAAGGGCCAGTTCTTCATGCCGACCACGCCGGCGGCCAGCGGCGTCACGGCGCGCATGGGACCCAGGAAGCGGCCGATGAACACGGCCCACCAGCCCCAGCGCCGGAACACCACGACGGACCAGGCGTAGATGCGGCGGCAGGAAGGAGGAAGGCGCTTGCGGACGGCATAGGGCCCGATGAACCGCGCCAGCCAGTAACCGGCGGCATCACCCAGGATGCCGCCCAGGATACAGGCCAGGATGACCGGCCCCGGCGAGAGCAGATCGCTGCCCACCAGCGCGCCAACCGCCAGCAGCAGCGCCGTGGAGGGCACCACGATGCTGACGACGGGGAAGGATTCGAGAAAGGCGATGAGGAACGTCACCGGCGCCGCCAGGGCGGCATTGGCACGCACCCAGGCTTCGAAGGCCGAAGTCCAGTCTTCCAACATGGAAGATCGGTAACAGATCGCGGCCGCCGCCGCCAGAGGCGGTATGGGGCGTCACCGCTATATCATGCGGTACCCCATCAGGATGCCTCGCTCAGAGGCGGGCGCCGCTGGTGGTGAAGGCCGTCTCCGAACTCCGTTGCACCGAGGTGTCCAGCACCACGGCGGCCAGGATGGCGATCACCAGCGCGGCGAGCACGCCGCTTGCAAAAGCTTTCATAAGAGACGTCCTCCGGCAGTCATCTGAGGTGAACCTGAAGCTATGGGGCCAGGGTGCCGGTACGCAAGAGCGCTTCGGCCTCAGCCAATTCCTCTGGGGTATTGGCGTTGAAGAAGGGGTCGGCGGGCTGGTCCGGCCACTCGGCCGGGGCGCAGCCGAAGCGGGCGGTCCAGCGGTCGATCTTGCGTTCACCGGCCTCCAGCGCTTCGCGCAAAGCTCCCCGCAGCGCGACCGGCCAGAGCGCGACCGGCGGATGGGCCCAGCCGCCGGAATGGGCGCAGGCCATCGGCACCCCGGCCTCCCGCCGGGCCGCGTGCAGGCGCGCCACAAGGTCGGTGGGGATGAAGGGGGAATCGCCCGGCACGGAGACCACCCATTCCAGCTCCGGCCGCTCGGCCGCTGCCCAGTCCAGCGCCGCCAGTATGCCGGCCAGCGGCCCCGGATGATCGGGCAGGCCATCGGCCACCACGGGCAGGCCAAAGGCGGCGAAGCGCGACGGCTCTCCATTGGCATTGAGCAGCAGGGCGGAGACCTGCGGTGCCAGCCGCTCCACAACATGGGCGAGCAGCGGGCGGCCGGCGAGTGGCCGCAAGGGCTTGTCACCACCGCCCATCCGGCGGGCGAGCCCCCCCGCCAGGATGACGCCCAGGGTTTCGGGCATGCTGTCAGGCCTGTTCGGCATCGCGGCTGTTCTTGCGCCAGTGCCTGGCGCTTTCCTCTTCCACATAGTTGAGGTCGGCATCGAAGACGATGCGGTGCTCGCCGGCCAGCGCAGTGAAGCGGCGGCCCTTGCAGCGGCCGATGAGGGTGAGGCCCACCTCCTGCGCCAGTTCCACCCCCCAGGCGGTGAAGCCGGAGCGGGAGACGAGGATGGGAATGCCCATGCGCACCGTCTTGATCACCATCTCCGAGGTCAGGCGGCCCGTGGTGTAGAAGATCTTGTCCCCGCCGCTCACGCCTTCCCGGAACATCCAGCCGGCGATCTTGTCCACCGCGTTGTGGCGGCCGACGTCCTCCATATAGACCACGGGCTGGTCCTGGTGGCACAGCGCGCAGCCATGGATGGCGCCGGCTTCCAGGTAGAGCGTCGGCAGGGTGTTGATGCGGTGAAGCAGGCGGTACAGCCAGCTCGTGCGGATCTCCGCCGAGGCGGGCAGCCGCGCCTGGGTGAAATCCTCCATGAGGTCGCCGAAGGCGGTGCCCTGGGCGCAGCCGCTGGTCAGGGTCTTCTTCTTAAGCTTCTGCTCGAAATCGGTGCGGCGCGCCGTGCGCACGACCACGACGCCAAGATCCTCGTCGTGATCGATGCCCGTCACCTCGTCGTCCGGCCGCAGCATGTTCTGGTTGAGCAGGTAGCCGAGTGCCAGATCCTCGGGCCGGTCGGCGATCGTCATCATCGTCACGATCTCCTGCCCGTTGAGATACAGGGTCAAAGGCCGCTCCACCGTCACGCTGGCCTCTATCGTGGCGCCGGTGTGATCGACGCCGCTGACCCGGCGCGTCAGGCGGGGGTCGGAGGGGTCCGGGCGGACGCGAAGCTCGGTGAGGTCATCGGACATGGCTACCATGGCAGATGCGGCAGGGGAGGGCGGCGCTCAAGGCATGGGCGCAGAAGTTTTCGCGGGAAATGAATCGGCGATTGAAGATCCCTGGTGAAAATCCTTGGCGAAGCCGGCGCCCGGCGGCAGAGAGCGCGTGCATGAGCCAGCCGCCCCGCCAAACTCCCCCGCGCCAGAACAAGATCATCCCCGGCCCCGTCCGTCCGCGCACGCCGGAGCCCGACCGCATCTGCGGCCCCGTGGCGGTGGCGGCGCTGTTCGCCCACCGGCCGGGCGCGGTGCTGCGGCTGTTCTACCTGCCCACCCGGCGGCAGGACGTAGGGTCCTTCTGCGCCCGGCTGGCACAGGAGCGGAAGCCCTACCGGGAGGTGGAGGCCGGCGAGCTGGCGCGCATTGCCGGCACCACGCATCACGGCGGCATCGTCGCCGTGGCCACCCCCCGTGAAGTGCCGGCGGTGACCAGGCTGGAGCAGGTGCCCACGGGGCTGCTGCCCGTGCTGGATGGCATCGGCAACCCGCATAATCTCGGCGCCATCGCCCGCTCGGCGGCCTTCTTCGGCTGCAAGGGGATGCTGCTTTCGGGTGATCCGCGCCAGGCCGGGCTTTCCGATTCCGCCTGGCGCACCAGCGAGGGCGGGCTGGAGGCACTGACCCTGCTCCGCACGAGCGACCTGCCGGTGGCACTTGGCGCGCTCGCGCCCCGCTTCCTCACCGTCGCCGCCGTGGCGCGAGGTGGGGAGGCGCCGGAGGCCATCCTCGCCTCGGGCGATGCGCGGGACATCGCCCTGGTGCTGGGCAATGAGGAGGAAGGGCTGGCCGAGCCCACCATCGCCGCCTGCGCCCGCCGGGTCACGCTGCCGGGCTCGGGGCTGGTGGAAAGCCTGAATGTGTCGGTAGCGGCGGCGGTGCTGATGCATGCGCTGCGGCGCCACCCTACATGAAGGCCATGACACAAACGCCCTTGTGTTGAGGGGGGTGAGGGAGTCACATCCGCCGCGGATCCATCGGAGGCTCCCAATACCATGACCATTCGCCGTCGCGCCCTGCTGGGCGCTGCTGCCGCCTCGGGCATCGCGCCCACGCTGTTCATGCCGGGCATGGCCCGCGCGCAGAACGGTTTTCCCTCCCGCACTGTGCGGATCGTCGTGCCCTACGCGCCCGGCGGGTCGGTGGACCTCACGGGCCGCCTGATCGCCGAGCAACTGCAGCAGGTCCTCGGCCAGACCGTGGTCGTCGATAACCGCGGCGGCGCCGGGGGCAATATCGGCGCTTCGGAAGTCGCCCGCGCGGAGAAGGACGGGCACACCCTGCTGCTCACCTCCGCCTCCATCATGGCGGCCAACAAGTTCCTTTATGGCCGCTCCATGCCGCTGGACCCGCTGAAGGATCTGGCACCGGTGACGCGCGTGACCACCGGCACGGTGTTCATGACGGTGCGGGCCGACAGCCCCTACAAGACCTTCCAGGACGTCATCGCGGCGGCCAAGAAGGACCCGGGCAAGCTCACCATGGGCTCTTCCGGCACCGGCACGGTCAGCCACCTGACGCTGTCCAAGGTGTGCAAGGTGACGGGCGCCGACATCACCCACGTGCCGTATCGCGGTGGCGCGCCGGCGCTGCAGGACCTGCTCTCCGGCAACATCGACATGATGTTCGACGTCATCCCGCTTTCCATGGCGCATGTGCGTGAAGGCCGCATCCGCGTCCTCGCCGCCGCCTCGGCCGACCGCGTGACCTATTCGCCGGAGCTGAAGGACGTGCCGAGCATGAAGGAGCTGCTGCCGGGCAGCGGGATCGACATGCAGTCCTGGTACGCCATCAATGTGCCGGCGGGCGTGCCGGAGGACCGTATCGCCATCCTGCACAAGGCAATCGTGCAGGTGGTCGATACCGATGCCTTCCGCGCCAAGATGGAGCCGAACGGCTTCACCACGGTGGTGGACGCCACCCCGGCCGCCTATGGCGCCTATACCGCGGCCCAGGAGAAGGTGTGGCGCGCGCTGGTCGAGGAATCCGGCGCCAGCCTGGAGTAAAGCGGACACCCGGCGGCTTTCCGCCGGAATGACGCAGGCGGGAGGGAGAAGCGATTCTCCCTCTATGCCACCAGGGCCTTTTGTGAGGTCCGGCGGTGGTGCGGTGATCCTCAGCTGTTCGGATCGCTCGCATTCGGGAAGAACAGCTGCTCCCCATCGATCTTATAGGCCGCGATCGCGTCCTGCCCGGCCTTCGAGACCAGCCAGTCGATGAAGGCCTGACCCTCGGTCACCTTTACATGCGGGTGGCGGGCCGGGTTCACCAGCATCACGCCATACTGGTTGAAGAGGCGGTTGTCGCCTTCGGTCAGGATGCGCAGGTCCCGCCGGTTGCGGAAGCTCAGCCAGGTGCCGCGGTCGCTCAGCACATAGGCGTCCGAGGCCGCGGCGGTGTTCAGGGCCGGGCCCATGCCCTGGCCGATCTCCCGATACCAGCTGCCACGCCCCGAAGCGGGATCCACTCCCACGATCTGCCACAGGCGCAGTTCGGCGGCATGGGTGCCGGAGCGGTCTCCGCGCGAGACGAAGGGGGCCTGCTTCGCCGCCACGGCGCGCAGCGCGGCCACGATGTCGCGCCCGCGCGCGCCGGCCGGGTCGGCGGCGGGGCCGACCAGGATGAAGTCGTTATACATCACCGGATAGCGGCGGGGGGC
>JH600052.1:43875-57594 GCA_000245075.1 Acetobacteraceae bacterium AT-5844 | reverse complement strand
CGGCGGGTGGCGAAGCCCTCGGCGATGAACTTCTCCTCGGCCGCCCGGTCGTGGACGAAGACGACATCGGCATCGCCACGGCGGCCGACATCCAGCGCCTGCCCGGTGCCGAGCGCCACCACGCGCACCTGGATGCCCGTGGCCTGGGTGAAGGCGGGCAGGATGTGCCCGAACAGGCCCGATTGTTCCGTGGAGGTGGTGGAAGCGACGGTAATGCTGCGCTGCTGGGCCTGCGCGGCACCGAGCGAGGCCACCAGCGGGGCCGTCAGCAAGGCGAGAGTGGCGAGGGCTGCACGGAAAAGGCAGCGTCTGCGGGGCATGGCGGCGGCTCCGGTCATTGCGTGTCTGGCTGGTAAAGGAAGCCGCGAGTGCCCACCGCAGTCCAGCCCCTCCGGCGGCGGATGTGGACTTGCGGGCGGGAGGGGCTTATGGCCGCCGCATGCGGATTCTGGCGGTGGATGGCGCCCTGGCGAGGGCCTCGGCGGCGGTGTGGGTGGATGGACGCGTGCTGGCGCGCGCCGGCGTGGATGGCGCGCGCGGGCAGCCGACCTTGCTGCCGCGCCTGACGCAGCAGGTGCTGCGAGAGGCGGGGCTTGAGCCCCATGCGCTGGATGCGGTGGCGGCGGTGGTGGGGCCAGGGGGCTTCACCGGGCTGCGCGCGGCGCTCGCCCTGGCGCAGGGGCTGGCACTGGCGATTGGGCGGCCGGCGGTTGGCGTGACCACGGGGGAGGCCTTGGCGGCGGGCGTGTCGCCCGCGTTGCGGCAGGCGCATCCGGTCTGGACGGCGGTCGATAGCCGGCGGGGCAGGGTATTCCTGGAGCGTTTCGACCCTGCCAGGGATGCGGCGCTCGCCGCTCCCGAATCGCTGGCGCTGGAGGAATTGCCGCCCTTGCCGCCAGGCGTCTCGCCTGTGCTGGCGGGCGATGCCGCCGCACTGGTGCGCGATGCGCTGGCTGCGCGCGGGGTGGAGGCCATTCTCAGCGGGCATGTGCTGCCCGATGCCGCCAATGTCGCGGCCGTGGCGGCGCTGCGGTTGGATGGCCGCCTGCCGCCGCTCGCGGCGCTGCCGCTCTATGTCGAGCCGCCGGCGGTGCGGGTGCCGGGCCAGTAGATGACGCTGGAGCCCCGCCCCGTTCTGCCGGCCGATCTGGCGCAGCTGGAGGCGCTGCATGCCAGCGCCTTCCCGCCAGGGGAAGCGTGGAGCGCCGACGCATTGGGCGTGATGCTGGCGCTGGCCGGCGGTTTCGGATTGTTACTGGAAAACCGGGGCTTTATTCTTGCCCGGGCTGTTGGCGAGGAAGCCGAAATTCTGACCCTCGCCGTCGCGCCACTGGCGCGTCGTTGCGGTGCCGGCACCGCGCTGCTGGCGGCGGCGCTGCGCCGGGCGGCGGATTGCGGGGCGCGTGAACTATTTCTCGAAGTATCACGGAACAATATCGCGGCCTTCGCGCTATACGCCGCGGCAGGCTTCACGCAGGTTGGCCTGCGCCGCCGTTATTACGCGGACGGTTCGGACGCGCTGGTGCTCAGGCGGGACCTTTCCGCAGCCTGAGGCGGGTGAGCCCCTCCGGCAGCTCGACCATCTCCAGCACGGTATGGCCTTGTTCCGTGGCGGTTCGCGGCACGTTGCGGCGCGGTTCCTCGCCTTTCATCAGCACCTGCAAAACCTCGCCCGGCTGCATGCGGTCCAGCGCCAGGCGGGTGCGGACGAAGGTCATCGGGCAAGTCTCCGCCGTGATATCCAGCTGGCGGTCGGCTGTTTCATCCATCTGTTGTTCTTGCGACATTCTGTAATCCGCACGGAGTTATTCAATAAAGCTGTGAACGCCGTTGCGAAACGGCCATGGAAGAAGATATGTTAGATGGAGCACGGACCGGCAAGTCGCTGCCGTGTCCAGAAATGACGATCTGATGAAAAGGCACCATGATGGCCGAAGAACAGGGTGGGCGTGAACTTCTGGAACTCACGGCCCAGATCGTGGCCGCCCATGTTTCCAATAATTCCGTCTCGCTGCCGGACGTGCCTTCGCTGATCGAGCAGGTGCATCGCACGCTGTCCAACCTCGGAAATGCTCCCGCCGCCCCCGCGCCGGTGGCGGAACGGCCGACCCCCGCCGTGCCGGTGAAGAAGTCCGTTACGGATGAGTATTTGGTTTGCCTTGAGGATGGCAAGAAGCTGAAGATGCTGAAGCGCCACCTCAAGACAGCCTATGATATGACGCCGGAGCAATATCGCGAGCGTTGGGGCCTGGCGGCGGATTATCCGATGGTGGCGCCGAACTACGCGAAGCACCGTTCCTCGCTGGCCAAGAAGATCGGCCTGGGGACGAAGCCGCGTGGCGGCCGGCAGCGCCGCGGCGCCGCTGCTGCCTGAGGCGCTTGGCCACGCCGCCCGCAAGGCGGCGGGGGCCGTTCGCCTTGCCTTTGATGGATTATGATGGCAAGGGCGGGGGGCAAAGACCCGTCGCCACGAGGGACCGTGCCGGGCCCCGAGGCAGGAAAGCTACCGACAGTACGCATGGATACCCGTTCAGCCACTTCTCGCACCGCCCAGGCCACCCCGGTGGCCACCGAATCGGCCAGGCCCGACCCGATGCGGATCGAGCGCCTGTGCGTTGAGCGCGGGCTGAAGATGACCGGCCAGCGCCGCCTGATTGCCCGTGTTCTCTCCGAAGCCGTCGACCACCCCGACGTGGAAGAGCTCTACCGGCGGGCGCTCGATCTCGATTCCCGCGTCTCCATCGCCACCGTCTACCGCACGGTGCGGTTACTGGAGGAAAAGGGCATCCTCGAACGCCATGATTTCGGCGGCGGGCGCGCCCGGTACGAGGCCACGGACCACGGCCACCACTACCATCTGATCGATATCGATACCGGCAAGGTCATCGAGTTCTCTGATGAGCAGCATGAGCAGCTTGCCGCCGCCATCGCCGCCCGCCTCGGCTTCAAGCTGATCGGCCATCGCCTGGAACTGTTCGGCCGCCGCCAGCAGGATGAATCGACGCCCCAGCCGAGCCGCGCGCGCGGACGCCGCCCCAAGGGCGGAGAGGGCGCATGATCGATCCGGATGCCGGCTTCGGCGAACTCCGGGCCGGCAATCTGGGGGTTCGCATCGCTCAGTCGGCAGATGAGGTGGATGCGGCACAGGCCCTGCGTTACCGGATCTTCTATGGCGAGATGGGCGCGCATGCCGATGCGGAGACGGCTGCCTCCGGCCGCGACAGCGATGCCTTCGACCCCGTGGCCGACCACCTGCTGGTGCTGGACCATGATCTGGGCGAGGGGCCGGATGCCGTCGTCGGCACCTATCGCCTCATTCGCCGCCATGCGGCGGCGAAAGTCGGCGGCTTCTATTCGGCAAGCGAGTACGACGTCTCTCCGCTGATCGATCGCCCCGGGCCGGTGCTGGAACTCGGCCGCTCCTGCGTCGACACCGCCTATCGCGGGCGGCCGACCATGCAGCTGCTGTGGGGCGGCATCGCCGCCTATGTGGCCAAGCACAGTATCGAGGTGATGTTCGGCTGCGCCAGCCTGCCCGGCGTGGACCCGGATGCCCTGGCGGTGCCGCTGACCTATCTGCACGCCGACCATCTGGCGCCGGAGCAGCTCCGCCCCCGCGCCGTGCCGGAGCGCTTTGTTTCCATGGAGCGGATGGACCCGGCGCTGATCGACCGTAAGGCGGCGCTCGCGGATTTGCCGCCGCTCATCAAGGGCTATCTCCGCCTGGGCGGCTTCGTGGGCGACGGCGCTGTCGTCGATCCCCAGTTCAACACCACCGATGTCTGCGTGGTGGTGATGACCGACCGCGTGACGGACAAGTATTTCCGCCATTTCGAGCGCCGGAAGGCGAGCTAGCCAGGGCCTGCGCCCTTTCTTGCTACGGTCACCTCCGTAACAACCCCCGGCCAGCGCCGGCATCTTCCTCAGGCACGTTCCTGAAGGAGATGCCAGTCATGAGCGCCACTCTTCTGCTCCGCACGGTGCTGCTGGCCATGCCACGTTCTGGCCCTGGCCCCACCACCGAATCGGTTTTTGCCCGCATGCTGCGGATGGCGGCGGACCGGGACCATCTGCGGGAACTCGACCCGCGCCTGCTACGGGATGTGGGCCTGACGCAGGAAGATGTCGTGCGGGGCGTGCCGTTCGGAGGACGTTTCGGCGAACGCTTCCGATAGGCTGGCTACTGTCATGCCGCTGTCGCCGTGTGGTCATTGTGGTGTTGCGCAGCCTCCGGTATCGCTTTGTCCATGACGGTCTCAACCAGCACGACGCTTGACGCCACGCCGGAAGGCCGCCCGCTCCTGGTGGATTTGGCGGGGGACAACCGGCCCTTCTCCACCGGTGGCACGTTGCGCGCCGTGCGCCGTCTGATCACGGCGGTGCTGTGGACCCTGCTGGCCATTCCGGTGCAGACGCTGCTGCTGGTCTTGCCGGGGCGCGGCAATGAGGTGTTCGGCGGCTTCTATCACCGCGTGCTGTGCCGGATCATTGGCCTGCGGGTGCGGGTGGTGGGGCAGAAGGCCGGGGGAACGCGGGTGCTGTTCCTCTCCAACCATTCCTCCTGGATCGACATTCCCGTGCTGGGCGGCGTGTTGCGCGCGCCCTTCGTCTCCAAGGCCGATGTGGCGGAGTGGCCGGTGATCGGCACCATCTCGCGCCTCGGCCGCACCGTATTCGTCAGCCGCTCCCGGGGGCGCACGGGTGAGGAAGCGGCAGGCATGCGGGAGCGGCTGGAGGCCGGCGACAGCCTGATCCTGTTCCCCGAGGGCACCAGCAATGACGGCGCTCGGGTTCTGCCCTTCCGCTCGGCCTTCCTGGGCGTGGCGGAGGCGGCGAAGCTCGTGCAGCCCGTTTCCATCGTTTACGACCGGCTGGGAGGGCTTCCGGCCATCCGCCGGGACCGGCCGCATTTCGCCTGGTATGGGGACATGGATATCGGCAGCCATTTCTGGCGCCTGGCACGCCGCTCCAGCGGCGGCGTGACGGTGCTGCTGCATGAGCCGGTGGACCCGCGCGCCTTCCCCAACCGCAAGCTGTTGACCCAGGCGGTGGAGCGGGTTGTGGCCGAGGGTGCCGCCGATCTGCGGCAGAACCGGCCGCCGCGCCCGCTTTCCACGCTGGGCTGAGGCGCAATATGGCCGGTTTGGCTTGACCAGGCGCCATTCGATCCACAAGTGTGATGAGCATGGACCGACCGGATTCGAGGAACGGGCGGCGGTCTTTCGGGGCAGGCTTCGCTTGACCTCGGCCACCGCGCGCCGCACATCGGCCCCCGCCGCCGCCCTCAGACTGGGCGGCCCCGGCGCAGGGATGCCGCCGGGCCTCGCCGCGCCAGGGTTTCTTACGACATGACCAGTGATTCCGTGCCGCCCCGGAAGCGGCTCTACATCCGCACTTTCGGTTGCCAGATGAACGTCTATGACAGCGGCCGCATGGCCGATGTCCTGGCCCCGCTGGGCTATGGCCCGGCCGAGACGCCGGAGGAGGCCGATATGGTCATCCTCAATACCTGCCATATCCGGGAGAAGGCGGCGGAGAAGGTGTTTTCCGATCTCGGCCGCCTGCGGGTGCTGAAGGATGCCAAGGCGGGCGAGGGCAAGCAGATGGTGCTCGCCGTGGCCGGCTGCGTCGCGCAGGCGGAGGGGAAGGAAATCGTCACCCGCGCGCCCTGGGTGGATATCATCCTCGGTCCGCAGACCTATCACCGCCTGCCGGAGATGGTGGCCCGTGCCGCCCGGGCGGCCGGCGCGCAGATCGATACCGACTTCCCGGTGGAGCAGAAATTCGACCTGCTGCCCGCACCCCAGGCCAGTCAGGGCCCCATCGCCTTCCTCACCATCCAGGAAGGCTGCGACAAGTTCTGTTCGTTCTGCGTGGTGCCTTACACGCGCGGCGCGGAATTCTCGCGCCCGGTGAAGGACATCCTCGCCGAGGCCAAGGCGCTGGTGGCGAGCGGCGCGCGGGAGATCGCGCTGCTCGGGCAGAATGTGAATGCCTGGCATGGCGAGGCGCCGGATGGTTCCACCTGGGACCTGACGCGGCTGCTCTATGCGCTGGCCGAGATCGATGGCCTGCCGCGCCTCCGCTACACCACCAGCCACCCGCGCGACATGGATGCCGGGCTGATCCGCGCCCATGGCGATATCCCGCAGCTCATGCCCTTCCTGCACCTGCCGGTGCAGAGCGGTTCCGACCGCGTGCTGCAGGCGATGAACCGTGGCCACAAGGCGGACATGTTCATCCGTATCTGCGAGGAGCTGCGGGAGGCGCGGCCAGACATGGCGCTTTCCTCCGACTTCATCGTCGGCCACCCCGGCGAGAAGCCGGAGGACCATGAGGCCACGATGAAGCTGGTGGAGCGGGTCGGCTTCGCCCTGGCCTATTCCTTCAAATACTCGCAGCGCCCCGGCACGCCCGCCGCCGGCCAGCCCTTCCAGGTAGCCGAGACGGTGAAGGATGAGCGGTTGCAAGAGCTTCAGGCCCTGCTGCGCCAGCAGCAGGATGCCTTCAACGAATCCTGCGTCGGCCAGGAGTGCGAGGTGCTCTTCACCAACCCTGGCCGGCATCCGGGACAGGTGGCCGGGCGTACCCCCTGGCTGCAGCCCGTGCATTTGCAGGGACCGCTCTCGCTGATCGGCAGCACCGCCCGGGTGCGCATCACCGAGCGCTTCCCCAATTCGCTTTCCGCCACCCTCCTGGATCAGAAGGAGCTTGCCTGCGCTTGACACTCTCTCGCTCCGTGCAGCCCTCCGGGCCGATCGCGCTCCGCAACCGCAGTCTGATGGAACGGCCGCTGATGGCTGACACTGTCTCCTCCGCCCGTACCGTCACCCTGCAATTCGACGACAACGCGCTGCTGCCGCTTCTCTATGGGGAGCATGACCGGCATCTGGCGCAGATCGAGCAGCGGGCGGGGGTCCGCCTGGCCAGCCGGGGCAACCGGCTGACCATCACAGGCTCGGCCGAGGCGTCGGGTATCGCAGAGATGGCGCTGCGTGCGCTGTGGAAGCGCCTGGAGCGGGGTGAGCCGGTGGCGATCGCGGAGGTGGAGGCTGCGCTACGGCTCGCCGAGGGCGCGGCCCGGGACACGGCCCAGCCCGCCGATTCCTCCGAGCCGCGCCTGCCGCTTTCCGACCTGCCGGCCATCCGCACCCGCAAGGGCGCGATCGGCCCGCGGAGCCCGGCCCAGGCCGGCTATATGGAGATGCTCGCGCGGCACGAGATGGTCTTCGGCATCGGCCCCGCCGGTACCGGCAAGACCTATCTGGCCGTGGCGCAGGGCGTCGCGCTGCTGATGGCCGGAAGGGTGGACCGTATCGTCCTCTCCCGCCCGGCGGTGGAGGCGGGCGAGCGGCTCGGCTTCCTGCCCGGCGACATGAAGGAGAAGGTCGACCCCTATCTCCGCCCGCTTTACGACGCGCTGCACGACATGATGCCGGCGGACCAGGTGCAGCGGCGCATCACTTCGGGCGAGATCGAGATCGCGCCCCTGGCCTTCATGCGCGGCCGCACCCTGGCTCATTGCTTCGCGATTCTGGACGAGGCGCAGAACACCACGCCGGCGCAGATAAAAATGTTCCTGACCCGCATGGGTGAGGGGACACGAATGGTGATCACCGGCGATCCCACCCAGGTGGACCTGCCTCCCGGGCAGAAATCCGGCCTCGTGGAGGCACTCTCCGTGCTGCATGGCGTGCAGGGCATCGGCGTCACGCATTTCAGTGAAGGCGATGTGGTGCGGCATCCGCTGGTCGGGCGCATCGTGGCCGCGTATAAGCGGGCTGATGATGAGGCAGCGGCCGGACGTTCCGGCCGTGCCGCGCGCCGTGGTGCGGATGGCCCGCCCCGGCAGGAAGGAGAGTGATGGAACCGGGAAGTAGACCGCCCGGCCGCAACGGAGCGGCTGGGCTTCCTGAGGAGACAGGACCCGAGATCGAGGTCATTGTCGCGGACCCAGGTTGGCGTGCCGCCGTGCCCAGGGTTGAGGACATGGCGCGCCGCGCCGCCCTCGCCGCATGGACGGAGGCTGGTGGCGGTGCCACCGGGGCCTTTACCGTCCTGCTTGCCGATGATGCCGCCGTGAAGCGGCTCAACACGGATCATCGCGGCAAGGTCAAACCCACCAACGTGCTATCCTTCCCCGGCGAGATGCCCGGGCATCTGGGGGATATCGCGCTCGCCCTGGGCGTGGTGCGGCGGGAAGCGCGCGCGGCGAAGCGCCGTGTGGCGACCCATCTGGCGCATCTGGTGGCTCATGGCACGCTGCATCTGGCGGGGCACGACCACATCCAGGCCGGCGAGGCCCGCCGCATGGAACGGGCCGAGGCCCGCATCATGCGCCGCCTCAACCTGCCCAACCCGTGGCGAGGCGTGATATGAGCGGCACCGAACCTCGGGACGGGCTGCTCTGGCGCTTGCAGGGCCTGTTGCGCAAGAAGAGCGCGGAGAGCGTCCGCGGCCAGGTGGAAGCCCTGGTGCAGGGCCGCGAATACCATGCCCATGAGAATGGCCAGCCCGAAGGGCCGGAGCTGGACGCGCAGGAACGCGCGCTGCTGACCAATGTGCTGAAGCTGCGCGGCAAGACTGCGGCGGATGTCATGGTTCCCCGCGCCGATATCGTGGCCATGCCAGAGGATCTGACGCTGGAGCAGGCGATCCGCCTGATCCAGCGGGAGGGCCACAGCCGCTTCCCCGTCTACCGGGAGCAGTTGGATGAAGTGGTTGGCATGGTCCACATCAAGGACGTCTTCGCCAGTGTGGGGCGGGAGGCGCCCTTCTCCATGGCGGCGGTGCTGCGGCGGCCGCTTTTCGTCGTTCCATCCATCCCGGTGCTGGACCTGCTGTTGCAGATGCGGCAGGCGCGCATGCATCTGGCGCTGGTGGTGGACGAATATGGCGGCATCGACGGCCTCGTGACCATCGAGGATCTGGTGGAGACCATCGTCGGCGACATTTCGGACGAGCATGACGAGGACCGTCCGCCGCAGATCGTCGAGCGCCCGGACGGGTTGATCGACCTGGATGCCCGCACGCCCGTCGAGGCGTTCGAGGAACGCTTCGGCACGGTGCTGACCGAGGATGAGCGGGACCAGGATATCGACACGATGGGCGGGCTCGTCTTCACCCTGTCCGGGCGCGTGCCGGCCAAGGGAGAGCTGGTCTCCCATTCCTCGGGGCTCGAGTTCCGGGTGCTGGAGGCCGACCCGCGCCGCATCCGCCGCCTGCGAGTGCGTCGCCCGGGCGTGACGGCCGCCAAGGCCGCGGCCGAATAGTCACAGCCCGCCCCGGTTCTCCGGGGCGGGCTTGCCACCCTTCGCGCCAGCCTCTACCCAATCGGTCAAGCCACAGCACGCCGAGGAGCCGCCTGGGTATGGCCGGACTGCATGCGATCGAAACGCCGATCGTCATCTTCTCCTTCGATCGTCCTCACTATCTGCGCCGCTTCTGCCTGTCGCTGAAGGCGCAGCAAGGCGTGGAACTGGACCCACGGCGGATCATCCTGATGCAGGACGGCGCCGTCTCCCGCCGCTCCGGCGTGCGCTATGCCGAGGATGCCCGGCTGGCGGAAAGCGTCGAGGTGTTCCGCGAGATCTTCCCTACGGGGAAGGTGATGCAGGCGGAGGAAAACCTTGGCATCGCCTTCAATATCCGCCGTGGCGAGACGCATGTCTTCGAGACGCTGAAGGCTGATCTCGGCTATTTCTTCGAGGACGATCTGGAACTGGGCCCCGCCTATCTGCTGACGATGGAGCGGTTGCGGGACGCGGTCGCGGAGAGGCCAGAAGTTGGTTACTTCGCCGCCTATGGCGAACACCGCTCACCTTCCGACCTCGCCCGGCCGAAGCTGATCGGGCTCGATCACCACTGGGGCTTCGGGCTGCGGCGTGAGGCGTGGAAGCGCATCAGCGCCTGGCTGGAGCCCTATTTCGCCATCTTGCGGCAGGCGGATTACCAGCACCGCAACGACATTGCCATCCTGCGCTTCCTGCAGGGGCAGGAGATGGCGCACAACGTCACCTCACAGGATTCGCTGAAGGCCGTGGCCGCCGCCGCCAACGGCATCGTGCGGGTGATGACGGATGTCAGCTTCGCCCGCTACATCGGGGAGAAGGGAGCTTCCTTCAGCGAGGCGCTCTACCGCGAGCTGGGCTACGAGAATGTCGTCGTCGCCGGGCGCACGGATCTTCCCATCCCGCCGCTCACCGCCGCGCAGAGCGCCGCCATCCTGGCGCAGCAGCAGAAGCGCTACACGGATTTCCGCAAGAACGAGTTGGACCGGCACTTCGCCCGCTTCGCCACCTGGCATTTCGACCCGGAGCGCCTGCTGAAGCGCGCGGATGTGGACGACCTCTTCCGCCTGCTGCTGGACCGCCTGCCGGAGAGCGAGGATGTCTACACCCTCTATGTCGGCCGCCAGACGGTGCGGGAATTGCGCAGCAGCATGATGAACAGCCGGGAATTCCGCGCCCGCGTGCAGCAGGGCTGAGGGCGCGCCTTCAGCGCAGCAGGGCGGGCAGCATCAGGTCCAGGCGGATGCGGCCTTCCCAGGTCGCGGCCAGCCGGCCGTCGGGCAGCCATTCCAGATAGCCTTCATCCAGGCAGGCGGCGAGCATGGCCGGGTCCAGCGCCTCGACCAGCGGCGTGCCGGTGCGGCGCTCCAGCCGGGCGGGGTCGATGCCCTCGGAAAGGCGCAGGCCCATCAGCAGGGCCTCCCGCGCGCGGTCGGGGGCGGAGAGGCTCTCCTCCGATGTCACGGCATGGCCGTCGGCTTCCACCTTGGCCAGCCAGGCCTCCGGGCCACGGTGCCGGCGGGCGGCGCGCAACTCGCCCCCCAGCATCAGCCGCTGATGCGCGCCCGCGCCGATGCCGATGTAGTCGCCATACCGCCAATAGGCGAGGTTGTGGCGGCTCTCCGCGCCTGGGCGGGCGTAGTTGGAGACCTCATAGGGCTCCAGCCCAAAGCGCGCGGCTTCCTCCCGCGTGGCGAAGTACAAGCCGGCCGCGTCTTCATCCTCGGGCAGCGTGAAGGCACCACGGGCATGTTCCGTGGCGAAGCGGGTGCCGGGCTCGATCGTGAGCTGGTAGAGCGAGAGATGGTCGGCCGCCAGCGCCAGGGCCTGCCGCAGCTCGGCCCGCCATTCCGCCTGCCGCTGGCCGGGGCGGGCGTAGATGAGGTCGAAGGACAGGCGCGGAAACAGGCTCCGCGCGGCCTCCAGCGCGGCGATGGCCTGCCCGGCATCGTGCTTCCGGCCCAGGAAGCCCAGCGCCTTGTCATCCAACGACTGCACGCCAAGGCTGGCGCGGTTGACGCCCGCCGCGCGGAATTCCGCCAGCTTCGCAGCTTCCACGCTGGTCGGGTTGGCCTCCAGCGTGATCTCGATATCCGGCGTCGGATCGAACAGGCGGGCGGCGTCGGCGATGATGTCGGCCACGACCTGGGGCGGCATCAGGCTGGGCGTGCCGCCGCCGAAGAAAATGGAGGCCAGGGGGCGGCGGATGCCGGGGGCGTCCGCCTCGATCCGCTCCGCTTCCCGTGCCAGTTCCCGCCGCAGGGCGGCGCCGAAGCGGTTGGCATCCACGGCCTCCCGCACATGGCTGTTGAAGTCGCAATACGGGCACTTGGCCGCGCAGAAGGGCCAGTGGACGTAAAGGGCGAGGGGCTCGGTCATTCTCGCGGCGATATGCGCATGTGGGGCCGTGAAGTCGAGCGCCGAGAGCCGATGGCGGGAATGCTCCGGGAGAAGCCCGCCGCTCATTCCGTATTCGCAGTTATTTCGCCACGCGAAAAAGTGAGCATGTTCAACAATTTGTGGAGGTGTCAGACGGCCAGGCCAGCGCTAGCTGCCTCAGACCGGCGAAAAGGCCGGTGTTATGGAGACGCTTTCACATGAAAAAAATTGCTCCCTTCGCATTCGCGGCCGCGCTCATGGCCGTCCCCTTCCTGGCGATGGCGCCAGCCGCCCAGGCCGCGGAGGAGCCCGTCGGCGTGGCCGAGTGCGACACCTTCCTGCAGAACTACGAGGCCTGTGTCGGGAAGATGCCGGGTGCGCAGCGTGACCAGGTGAGCGGCGCCATCTCCCAGATGCGCACTGCATGGCGCCAGGCGGCTGGCAATGCGCAGAGCCGCGCCGCGCTGCCGCAGCAATGCACCATGATGGCGCAGCAGATGAAGCAGCAGCTGGCCGCCCAGGGCTGCAACTTCTGACGCCACAGGGCACTGGCCGCGCCGCCTTACGGTGGCGTTGCCGGTGCCGGCTGCCGCCCCGCTGTCAGCGGAGCATATAAAGATATTCTGATGTCTCTACGGTCTCGCTGGCCTTGCTGGCGATGACGTGTTACGCCGGCCCCGATCTTCCCGAAGGGGCTGCGCCATATGAGCACGACCGCGTTTTCCGACTACAAGGTGAAAGACTTCTCCCTGGCCGAATGGGGCCGGAAGGAGATCTCGATGGCCGAGGACGAGATGCCCGGCCTGATGGCGATCCGCGAGGAGTACGGCCCCTCCCAGCCGCTGAAGGGCGCCCGCATCGCCGGCTGCCTGCACATGACCATCCAGACCGCCGTGCTGATCGAGACGCTGACCGCGCTCGGCGCCGAGGTCCGCTGGTCCTCCTGCAACATCTTCTCCACCCAGGACCACGCCGCGGCCGCCATCGCCGCCGCTGGCATCCCCGTCTTCGCCTGGAAGGGCATGAACGAGGAAGAGTTCTGGTGGTGCATCGAGCAGACCGTCCGTGGCCCGGATGGCTGGGAGATCAACATGATCCTCGATGACGGCGGCGACCTGACCGTGCTGATGCACGACAAGTACCCCGAGCTGCTGAAGAATGTGCGCGGCCTCTCCGAGGAAACCACCACCGGCGTGCACCGCCTGTGGGAGATGGCGAAGAAGGGCACGCTGCAGGTTCCCGCCATCAACGTGAACGACAGCGTCACCAAGTCCAAGTTCGACAACCTCTATGGCTGCCGCGAGAGCCTGGTGGACGCCATCCGCCGTGGCACGGACGTGATGATGGCGGGCAAGGTCGCCGTCGTCGCTGGCTATGGCGATGTGGGCAAGGGCTCCGCCGCCTCGCTCCGCAACGCCGGCTGCCGCGTGCTCGTCACCGAGGCCGACCCCATCTGCGCCCTGCAGGCCGCGATGGAAGGCTATGAGGTGGTGACCATGGAGAACGCCGCGCCGCGCGGCGACATCTTCGTCACCGCCACGGGCAATGTGGACGTGATCACGCTGGACCACATGCGCGCGATGAAGAACCGCGCCATCGTCTGCAACATCGGCCACTTCGACAGCGAGATCCAGATCGGCGCGCTGCGCAACTATGTCTGGGACAACGTCAAGCCGCAGGTCGATGAAGTCGTCTTCCCGGACGGCAAGCGCCTGATCGTGCTCTCCGAAGGCCGCCTGGTGAACCTGGGCAACGCCACCGGCCACCCGAGCTTCGTGATGTCCGCCAGCTTCTCCAACCAGACGCTGGCGCAGATCGAACTCTGGCAGAACTACAAGAACTACGAGAACAAGGTGTACACCCTGCCGAAGAAGCTGGACGAGAAGGTGGCCTCGCTGCACCTCGCCAAGGTCGGCGCGCAGCTCACCAAGCTGTCCCAGCAGCAGGCGGAATACATCGGCGTGCCGGTGAACGGGCCGTTCAAGCACGAAGAGTATCGCTACTAAGATCTTCGGTCTGGCCAGGGGGCGCTGCCCCCTGGACCCCCGCT
>JH600052.1:0-43855 GCA_000245075.1 Acetobacteraceae bacterium AT-5844 | reverse complement strand
GCGCTGCCCCCTGGACCCCCGCTGGGGTGATAGTATCACCCCAGACCCCGCCATTCCTTTGGCTGTGGCACGGTGGTTCCGCCGAAGGTCCAGGATCTTCGGCGACTGCGGGTTTGGCCCGCGTGGCTTTTAGAAATTCTTTGAAATCGCTGATGTTCAGCGCATCGCTTCATGGGTTCAGCGCACCGCCAAACTCGAAGCGGGGTCCGGGGTGAACTTTTCACCCCGGCGGGGGCCCGGGGGCAGCGCCCCCGGCAGGCGCCACGCCCTCAGACGTGGAAGCTCTCGCCGCACCCGCAGCGGCCCTTCTCATTCGGGTTCACGAAGGTGAAGCCCGCGGACATGGCCTTCACCTCGTAATCCATCGTCGTGCCGATCAGGAACAGCGTGGCCTTGCGGTCCACCAGCACGGTCACGCCCTTATCCGTCACCACCTCATCGGTCGGCCCGGCTTCATCGGCCCAGGACAGGTCGTAGGACATGCCGGAGCAGCCCTTGGTGCTGACGGCGATGCGCAACAGCTTGCCTTCCTGGCCGCTGGCGTAGAGCTTCTGCAGCCGCTCGGCGGCCGTATCGGAAAGCTGCATCAGCGGCGGCAGGGCGCGGGGAGCGCGCGGGGCGGCGGTGGTTGTGCTCATCGGCGGGTTCCCCCTCTCAGAACATGTTCAGGGCGAGGCGGGCATCCTCGCTCATGCGCGACGGGTCCCAGGGCGGGTCCCACACCACTTCGACGGAGACATCGGTCACGCCGGGCACCAGGCGGATGGCTTCCTCCACCTGCTGCGGCAATTCCTGGGCGGAGGGGCAGGAGGGCGCGGTGAGCGTCATCTCCACCTTCACCTTGCCGTCGTCGCCGATCTCGATCGCGTAGATCAGCCCCAGCTCGTAGATGTTCACCGGGATCTCAGGGTCGAACACCGTGCCGATCATGTCGATCACAGCGCCCTCCGAGACATGGTCCGGCGGCGTCGGCTGCTCGCCATCCGGCGTCCAGCTGCTCAGCGTGGCGGCTTTGGCTTCCTGCTCTTCCCGCGCGAAGTCGGCGGGGCCGGGAGCCATGGGGCGCTGGGGCTTGGTGGTGGTATCGTCACTCACTGCTGGCCGCCTCCTGCTTGTTGTCCAGGGCGTTGTTCAGCGTGTGCCAGGCCAGCGTCGCGCATTTCACCCGGCTGGGATACTCGGACACGCCGCCGAGAACCTGGAGACGCTCCATCTCATCCGCCAGGGCCGCGCCGCATTCGGGGCAGGTGCCGGTCATGGCCAGGGTGCGGAATTTATCGCCCAGCTCATGCGCCTCGGCGGCCGTCTTGCCGCGCACCGTTTCCGTCATCAGGCTGGCGCTGGCCATGGAGATGGCGCAGCCCTTGCCCTGGAACGCGGCGTCGGCGATCCGGCCATCCTCGCCCAGCTTGACCCACAGCTCCATCCGGTCGCCGCACATGGGGTTGTCGCCCCGGGCGTGGCGGTCGGCATCCTCCAGCCGGCGGAAGTTACGGGGCTTCCGGCCATGGTCCAGGATGACTTCCTGGTAGAGATCGCGCAGGTCGTCGAACATTAAGCGAAGAACTCCCTGGCCTTGACCAGCGCCTCGGCGAGGTAATCGACCTCCTCCACCGTGGTGTAGAGGCCGAAGGAGGCGCGGCAGGTGCTCTCCACATTAAATCGGGCGTGGAGGGGTTCAGCGCAATGGCGCCCGGAGCGGACGGCGATGCCCGTGCGGTCGAGCAGGGTTGCAAGATCATGCGCATGGGCGTTGTCGAGCGCGAAGGCGAAGACGCCGCCGCGATCCTGCGCCCGGCCCAGCAGGGTCAGCCCCTCGATGGAGGCCAGCCGCGTCATGGCGCGGTCCACCAGGGTGCGCTCATGCGCCTCGATGGCCGGCATGCCGATGCTCTCGACATAGTCGATGGCCGCGTGCAGGCCGACCGCCTCGATGATGGGCGGGGTGCCGGCCTCGAACTTCGCCGGCACCGGGGCGGGGATGAACCGCTCCAGCGATACCTCGGCGATCATGTCACCGCCGCCGAGGAAAGGCGGCATCCGCTCCAGCAGCTCCATTCGCCCCCAGAGCACACCAATGCCGGTGGGGCCGTAGAGCTTGTGGCCAGTGAAGACGTAGAAGTCGCAATCCAGCGCCTGCACATCCACACGCCGGTGCACGGCGGCCTGGGAGCCATCCAGCAGCAGCTTGGCGCCATGCGCATGGGCGAGGGCGGCGAGGCGCTCGGCGGGGGTCACGGTGCCCAGCACGTTGGACATATGCGCCACGGCGAAGAGCTTCACCTTGCCATCGGCCAGCTTGGCCTCGACATCGGCGAGGTCCAGCTCGCCAGCATCGGTGACGCGGGCGACGCGCAGCTCGATGCCATGCCCATCCCGCAGCATCTGCCAGGGGACGAGGTTGGCGTGGTGTTCCATCTCGCTGATCAGCACGGCATCGCCGGCCTTCAGCACGCCGCGCCCATAGCTGTGCGCGACGAGGTTGATGGCGGCGGTGGAGGAGCTGGTGAAAACCACCTCCCGCTCATCCGCCGCGTGAATGAAGCGGGCAACGGCGGCGCGGGCGGCCTCATAGGCGGCGGTGGCCTGTTCCGACAGGTTGTACGCGCCACGATGGACGTTGGCGTAGGCCGTCTCCATCGTGCGCACCATCGTGTCGATCACCGCGCGCGGCTTCTGCGCCGAGGCGCCGGAATCCAGGAAGACGAGCTTCTTCCCGCGCACCGTCTGCGACAGGATCGGGAAATCCTGCCGCACGCGCTCCACGTTGAAGCCTGAGACGACCGCGCCGTCCATCACGCAACCTTCTCCCACCAGCCGGCAACGGCCTCAGCCAGGGCCGCGCGCGCGGTCTCTTCCTCCACCGACTCCACGGCTTCCTCCAGGAAGGCCTCGATCAGCATGGAGCGGGCCGTGGCCTGCGGAATGCCGCGCGTCTGCAGGTAGAAGAGCTGGTTCTCATCCAGCTCGCCCACCGTGGCGCCGTGGCTGCACTTCACGTCGTCCGCGTAGATTTCCAGCTGCGGCTTGCTGTTGATCTCCGCCTGGTCGGAGAGCAGCAGGGCCTGGTTCATCTGGTAGCCATCGGTGCGCTGGGCGACCTGATGAACGTGGATCTTGCCCTGGAACACGCCGCGGGACTTGCCGGCCAGCACGGTCTTCACCGTCTGGCGGCTGGCGCAATCCGGGGCCGCGTGGTCGAGGAAAGTGGTGCAGTCGCCGAACTGGCCGTCGGAGAGCAGCTGGGCACCGTTGAGGTGCGCCATCGCCTTCGGGCCATCCAGCGAGACATGCGCCTCGCTGCGCGAGAACTTCGCGCCGGCATGGAGCAGGAAGCTGTCATAGGTGGCGCCCGCCGCCGCCTTCGCGAAGACGGTGGAGAGGAAGATGCCGTCCTTGCCTTCCTGCTGGATGCGCGCGTGGGTGAGGTGTGCACCTTCCTCCAGCACGATCTCGACGACCGGGTTATGCAGGTAGCGGCCCTCGCCACGCCCGATGGCACGCTCGATCAGCACCAGCGTCGCGCCCTTGCCCAGGCGAATGACATGGCGCGGATGCACGGCGATCGGCCGGTCGTTCGCTTCGATGATGGACAGCAGCTCGATCGTGCCGCCATCCTCGCCGGCGGGCAGGTCGATCAGCGCGCCATCCTCGAAGAGCATGGTGTTCAGGGCAGCCAGCGGGACATCGTCCACGCGCGCCACGCTGCCCAGCAGCCCTTCGGCCGCCGAGAGATTGGCGCCCAGGCTCTGCACCGGCGTTTCGGACAGATCCTCGCGGAAGCGCCCGTCGACGAACACCGCCCGGCGCGAAGCGTGGGAGGCGGGAAGCTCCACGCTGCCATCCACCGGCGTCAGCGCCTCGGTGAAGGCGCTACGGGCCATCATGCCCAGGTCGGTGAAGTGCCAGGCCTCGATCTTGCGGGTCGGGAAGCCCTGCGCGCGGAAGGCGGCCGCCGCCTTCTCCCGCAGCGCCGCGACCCAGGGGGTGCGGTTGCCGGGCAGGCGGGCGTTCAGCCCCTCATAGCGGCGCAGAAAGCCTTCGGGACCAGGTTCGAACAGCGTGATCATGCCGCCTGAACGGCCGCGTAGCCGCTCTCCTCCAGCTGCTTTGCCAGCTCCGGGCCACCGGACTGGACGATACGGCCTTCCATCAGGACATGGACGCGGTCCGGCACGATGTAGTTCAGCAGGCGCTGGTAGTGGGTGATGACAAGAGAAGAAAAGTTCGGGCCGCGCATGGCGTTCACGCCATCGGCCGCGATCTTCAGCGCGTCGATGTCGAGGCCGGAATCCGTCTCGTCGAGGATGGCGAGGCCGGGCTGCAACAGGGCCATCTGCAGCACCTCGTTGCGCTTCTTCTCACCGCCGGAGAAGCCGACATTCACGCCGCGCTTCAGCATGTCCTCCGGCATGGAGAGCTCCTTCATGCGGGCGCGCGCCAGCTTCAGGAACTGCATGGCATCCAGCTCGGGCTCGCCCTTGCTGCGGCGAATGGCGTTCAGCGCCGTGCGCAGGAAGTTGGCATTGCCCACGCCCGGCAGCTCCACCGGATACTGGAAGGCCAGGAACACGCCGGCAGCGGCGCGCTCTTCCGGCTCCATCGCCAGCAGGTCGAGGCCGTTATAGGTGGCGGTGCCGCCGGTGATCTCGTAGCCCTCGCGCCCCGCCAACACGTAGGACAGCGTGGACTTGCCGGAACCGTTCGGCCCCATGATGGCATGGATTTCCCCGGTCGGTACTTCCAGGTCGATCCCCTTCAGGATCTGCTTGCCATCGATTTCGGCCGTCAGGCCTTCGATCTTCAACATGATGATAAACTCGTCCGTCCCAAAATCTCTGGCTTAACCAACCGAGCCTTCAAGGCTGATCTGCAGCAGCTTCTGCGCCTCGACCGCGAATTCCATCGGCAGTTCCTTCAGAACCTCCCGGCAGAAACCGTTCACGATCAGGCCGACAGCGTCTTCCTGCGAAAGTCCACGCTGGCGGCAATAGAAGAGCTGGTCCTCGGCGATGCGGCTGGTGGTCGCCTCGTGCTCCACCTTCGCCGTCATGCAGCGGTTCTCGATGTAAGGCACCGTATGCGCGCCGCACTGATCGCCGATCAGCAGGCTGTCGCACTGGGTGAAGTTGCGCGCGCCGGTCGCCTTCGGGCTGATCTTCACCAGGCCACGATAGGTATTCTGGCCCCGGCCAGCGCTGATGCCCTTCGACACGATGGTCGAGCGCGTGCGCGGGCCGATGTGGAACATCTTCGTCCCCGTATCGGCCTGCTGGTAGTTGTTCGTGATGGCGACGCTGTAGAACTCGCCCACGCTGTCCTCGCCCTGCAGGATGCAGGAGGGGTACTTCCAGGTGATGGCCGAGCCCGTCTCCACCTGCGTCCAGGAGATCTTGGACCGCGCACCGCGGCAGGCGCCACGCTTCGTCACGAAGTTATAGATGCCGCCCTTGCCGTTCTCGTCGCCCGGATACCAGTTCTGCACCGTGCTGTACTTGATGGTGGCGTCGTCCAGCGCGATCAGCTCCACCACCGCGGCGTGCAGCTGGTTCTCGTCGCGCATCGGCGCCGTGCAGCCCTCCAGATAGGACACATGGCTGCCGGCATCGGCGATGATCAGCGTGCGCTCGAACTGGCCCGTGCTCTTCGCGTTGATGCGGAAGTAGGTGGACAGCTCCATCGGGCAGCGCACGCCCTTCGGGATGTAGACGAAGCTGCCATCCGTGAAGACCGCGCTGTTCAGCGCCGCGAAGAAATTGTCGGCCTGCGGCACCACGGAGCCCAGGTACTGGCGCACCAGCTCCGGGTGGTTCTGAACCGCCTCGGAGATGGAGCAGAAGATGATGCCTTCCTTCTCCAGCCGGTGCTTGAAGGTTGTGGCGACGCTGACGCTGTCGAACACCGCGTCCACGGCAACAGGCAGGCGGCCGCCCTCGGCGGGGGTCTCGCCCGCGCCCTCGACGCCGGCCAGGATGGCCTGCTCCTTCAGCGGAATGCCGAGCTTCTCATAGGTGCGCAGCAGCTCGGGGTCGACCTCGTCCAGGGACTTCGGGCCGGGCTTGTTCTTCGGCGCCGCGTAATAATAGGCGTCCTGGTAGTCGATAGGCGGATACTTCACCGCCGGCCAGCGCGGCTCTTCCATCTTCTGCCAGATGGCGAAGGCCTTCAGGCGCCATTCCAGCAGCCACTCCGGCTCGTTCTTCTTGGCGCTGATGAAGCGGACGATGTCCTCGTTCAACCCCTTGGGGGCGAACTCCATCTCGATATCCGTCTCGAACCCGTACTTGTAGGGGCCCTCGGTAACGGAGGCGACGGCGTCGATGGTTTCTGTGACGGCGGGCATGGATTGGGGTCCCTACTCGGCAGGCAACGGTGCCGGCATGGCCGGCAGGGTGTTGGTCATGGTCCTGGAATGGCCGTGCGAATGGCAGGTTCGCGAGGCCGGACCGGCGAGGTCGGCTAGGCTGATGGCGGAGAGCGCGTTGCGCACCGCCTCGTTCACGGGGTCCCAGCGGCCACGGACGGGGCAGTGGGCCTCCGTCTCGCAACCACCGGAGGCGCCGTCGACGCAGGCGGTGAGGGCGATGGGCCCATCCACCGCCAGGATGACGTCGGAAAGCGTCGTCTCAGCCAGCGGGCGCGCCAGGCGGTATCCGCCCCGCGCACCGCGCAGGCCTTCCACCAGCCCGGCATGGGCCAGGATTTTCAACACCTTCGCGACCGTCGGCTCGGCAATTCCGGTGCATTGCGCGAGGCAGGGGGCGGTCTGCACTCCCCCCTCGGCATCCAGCCGGGCCAGTACGACGACAGCGTAATCGGTGAGCTTCGACAACCGCAGCAAGGCGGGTCACTCCTCGAAAGCGGACCTCGTTTGTCCAGTTTCGGGCAGATGCGCTTGGCGCCCCCTGATGTCAAGGACGTGACGGGGCGAATCCGTTGCGCGAATGGCTGGTTTGCCTGCCGCGCCCCCCGGTGGCAGTTTTGTTGCCATGCCCCGAGACACAACCTTTCCCCGCCATGCCGCCAGCCTCATCCTTTGGCGGCGCCGGGCCGGGGGTGTGGTGGAGATCCTGATGGGCATCCGCCACTCCGCCCACCGCTTCATGCCGAACCGCCTGGTCTTCCCCGGCGGGCGGGTGGATCTCGCGGACCGCACGGCCCCCGCGGCGAGCGAATTGCAGCCCGAGACCCGTGCCGCCCTGGAGCGTGCGGCGCCGCCGCGCCTGGCCCGCGCCCTGGGCATAGCCGCCGCCCGGGAACTGGAAGAGGAGACCGGCCTCACCCTGGCGCCGCCGGGCACCGACATCCCGGCCTTGGGCGTGCTGGATTACGTCTGTCGCGCCGTGACCCCGGCCACGCTGCCCATCCGCTTCAATGCCCGCTTCCTGGCCGCCCCGGCCGAGGCGGCGCGTGGTATGCTGGGCGGCTGTGGGGAGTTGGAAGCCCTCGGCTGGTTCAGCCTGGAGGAAGCCCGGGGAGCCCCGCTGGCCCCCATTACCGGCTGCGTCCTGGGCCAATTCTCCACCCTCATGGCGATGCCGACCGCCGAGCGTGCCGCCCGGGCGCTGGTCTGCTATCGCGGGCAGGATAATCCGCAGCCCGAGCGCTTTCCCCTCCTCTCGGAATCCGCGCACAGCCGGCAGTGACGCGGACGTCCGGACGGAACTCCTCCTTCCCTCCGGGCTTCCTTTCTCGCATCCGCGAAGCCTTACTTGCCGGATGGCGGAGCCACAGCCATCCTCCGTGCCCCAGACCTTAAATGGCCAAGGAGGAGCAGATGCGCCTGGCGGTGCTCAAGGAACGGCGCGCGGGTGAGACCCGTGTCGCCGCCACGCCGGAGACGGTTAAGAAACTGATCGGCCTTGGCATTACCATTATTACCGTGGAGGCCGGGGCAGGACTTGCCTCCGGCTACACCGACGCCGCCTATCGCGAGGCAGGCGCCGAGATCGCGCCCGATTCGGCGGCCGCCCTGGCCGGAGCCGATATCGTGCTGAAGGTCCGGGCACCGCTGGCGGCCGGGGAGGGGGAGGTGGACGAGCTTGCCCATATCCCCCGTGGCGCGCTGCTGATCGGCACGCTGGAAGCGCTGACCAACCCGGACCGTGCCCGTGCCTATGCCGCTGCCGGCATCGAGGCCTGCAGCATGGAGCTCCTCCCGCGCATTACCCGGGCGCAGAGCATGGACGTGCTCTCCTCCCAGGCGAACCTGGCGGGCTACCGTGCGGTCATCGAGGGGGCAGGGGCCTTCGACAAGGGTTTCCCCATGCTGATGACGGCGGCGGGCACCATCCCGGCCGCCAATGTCTTCGTCATGGGCGCGGGCGTGGCGGGGCTCCAGGCCATCGCGACGGCGCGGCGCCTGGGCGGCCGCGTCTCCGCCACCGATGTGCGCCCGGCGGCGAAGGAGGAAATAAAATCCCTCGGCGCCAGCTTCGTCGGCTACGAGGATGAGGAAAGCAAGGCGGCCCAGACCGCCGGTGGCTACGCCAAGCAGCTTTCCGCCGAGTTCTACGCCAAGCAGGCCGAAGTGGTGGCGACCCACATCGCCAAGCAGGACGTGGTGGTGACCACCGCCCTGGTGCAAGGCCGCAAGGCGCCGGCCCTGGTGACGGAAGCCATGGTGGCCAGCATGCGCCCCGGCAGCGTGATCGTGGACATCGCCGCCGATGCCGGTGGCAATTGCGCCGCGACCAAGCCGGGCGAAGCCATCGTGACCGCCAATGGCGTGAAGGTGCTGGGCTTCACCAATTGGCCGGGCCGCATCGCTGGCGCCGCCAGCGCGCTCTACGCCCGCAACCTGCTGACCTTCCTGACGACCTTCTGGGACAAGGACGCCAAGGCGCCCAAGCTGCCGGATGATGACGAGATCGTCCGCGGTGTGCTGCTGACGCGGGGCAATGCCGTGGTCCACCCGCAACTGACGCAAGACGCCTGAGGGGAGAGAGACGATGAACCCGACCGACCTCGCCAACCAGGCGACGGCCACCGCGGAGCGCGCGCTGGCGCTGGCGGCCCAGGCCCGTGCCATGGCGGAGACCACCCTGGCCCCGGTGGCGCCAGTGGCGGCCGCTGCCGAGCCTTTCCTGATGCTGCTGACGATTTTCCTGCTGGCCTGCTTCGTCGGCTATTACGTGGTGTGGAACGTCACGCCCGCGCTGCACTCGCCGCTGATGGGCGTCACCAACGCCATCTCCTCCGTCATCATCGTCGGCGCCGTCCTGGCGACCGGGCTGGGCGACAGCATCCTCGCCAAGGTCTTCGGCTTCCTGGCGGCGACGCTGGCGGCCGTGAACATCTTCGGCGGCTTCCTCGTCACGCGAAGGATGCTCTCCATGTTCGCCGGCAAGAAGAAGGGCTGAGTGGATGGCACAGTCTTTGACGACGCTCGCCTATCTCGTCGCCTCCGTCCTGTTCATCCTGGCGTTGCGCGGCCTCTCTCACCCGACCACCAGCCGGCGCGGCAACCTGTACGGCATGATCGGCATGGGCATCGCCATCGTGGCGACGCTGCTGCGGCCGGGCATGGAGGTTTCCGGCATTGTCATCGTGCTGGTCGGCCTCGCCATCGGCGGTACCATCGGCACCATCCTGGCCAGCCGCATCCAGATGACGGCGCTGCCGCAGCTGGTGGCCGCCTTCCACTCCCTGGTGGGTCTCGCGGCGGTGTTCGTCGCTGCTGCGGCCTTCTATAATCCGGAAAGCTTCGGCATCGGTACCGCCGGCCACATCCATGGCGGCTCGCTGGTGGAGATGTCGCTGGGCGTTGCCATCGGTGCCATCACCTTCTCCGGCTCCGTCATCGCCTTCGCCAAATTGCAGGCGCTGATGTCCGGCGCGCCCATCACCTTCAAGGGCCAGCATTGGCTCAACCTGGCGCTGGGTATTCTGCTGGTGGTGCTGGTCATCGCCTTCGTGGCGACGGGCAACGGCGTCCTGTTCTGGCTGATCGCCATCCTGGCGCTGGCGCTGGGCTTCCTGCTGATCATCCCGATCGGCGGCGCCGATATGCCGGTCGTCGTCTCCATGCTGAACAGCTATTCCGGCTGGGCGGCGGCGGGCATCGGCTTCACGCTGCAGAACCTGCTGCTGGTGGTGACGGGCGCGCTGGTCGGTGCCTCGGGTGCCATCCTGTCCTACATCATGTGTAAGGGCATGAACCGCAGCATCTTCAACGTGCTGCTGGGCGGCTTCGGCGCGGAGGCGGGCGGTGCCGCCACGGGTGGTGGTGCCGCGCAGCCGGCGCGGCCGGTGAAGTCCGGCTCCCCGGAAGATGCCGCCTACATCATGAAGAATGCGGGCAAGGTCATCATCGTGCCGGGCTACGGCATGGCGGTGGCGCAGGCGCAGCAGGTGCTGCGCGAAATGGCGGACCTGCTGAAGAAAGAAGGCGCGGAGGTTTCCTACGCCATCCATCCCGTCGCGGGCCGCATGCCCGGCCACATGAACGTACTGCTGGCCGAAGCCAATGTCCCCTACGAGGAAGTTCACGAGCTCGAAGAGATCAATCCGGAGTTCGCCGAGGCCGATGTGGCCTATGTCATCGGCGCCAATGACGTGACGAACCCGGCGGCGAAGACCGACAAATCCAGCCCCATCTACGGCATGCCCATCCTGGATGTGGAAAAGGCCAAGACCGTCTTCTTCGTGAAGCGCGGCATGTCTTCCGGCTATGCCGGTGTGGAGAATGAACTCTTCTTTCGCGACAACACCATGATGCTGTTCGGCGACGCCAAGAAGGTGACGCAGCAGATCGTCCAGGCGCTGCAAAAGTAGCAGCGGCGCGCTGAAAAGTTGGAGGGAGTGTCCTCGAATGGATTGGGGAAGGCAAGATTGGGGGAATGAATTCCCCCAAACCCCCTTCTTTTTTCTGCGAGTTTGGCGTGGAGCTTCGAGGGCGTAACAGAGACTCTTGGTGATATTGAAAATGGGCAGCGCGAGCTGAACCCTCAGCCGCCGGAGGTCATCATAGACCTCCGGCGGGACCCCGGTGCAGTCTTAAAAGGCCAAACCCCTCAACAGCCGAAGCCGAAAAAACTCGGAAAAAGACAAGAAAGGGTCTGGGAATTCCTTCTCCAGACCCTTTTTTTCTTCTCCCCCTACGCTTCTCCGGGCAGCTTGATCCCTGTCATCGCCTGCCAGACGCGGATGACGAAGCCATCATCCTTCTGCCCATGGCCGAGGGCGTGCGCGGCGGTGAAAAGCTGCTGGGCCTGGGCGGCCAGCGGCACCGGAAAATCCAGCCCCTTCGCCATATCCGCCACCAGGCCGAGATCCTTCACGAAGATATCGACGGCACTGCGAGGGGCGTCGTCGGCGGCCAGCACGCGCGCCATGCGGTTCTCGAACATCCAGGAATTGCCGGCCGCGCTGGTGACGACGTCGTAGAGCTGCTGCGGGTCTGCCCCCGCGCGGATGCCGAGAGCCATCGCCTCCGCCGCCACGGCGATATGCACGCCCGCCAGCAATTGGTGCACCACCTTCACCGTGGCACCGATGCCCGGTGCGTCGCCCAGCCGCCAGACCTTGGTGGCGATGGCGGCCAGCAAAGGTGCCGCCCTGTCGAAAGCGGCCGCGCTGCCCGAGGCCATTACGGTCATTTCCCCGGCCATGGCCTTCACGGCACCGCCGGAAACCGGCGCATCCAGCGGCAGCATGCCCGCTTCTTCCAGCCGGGCGGCGATGCGGCGTGCGTCATCGGGCGCCATGGTGGCGGAGGAAATGACGACCGCGTCCTGGGCGAGGCGGGGCAGGGCGCCATCCGGGCCGAACAGCGCCGTCTCCGTCTGCGCCGCGTTCACCACCAGCACCACCACGGCTTCCGTGCCCTCGGGCAATTCCGCCGCGCTGGCCACGGCCTGCCCGCCGGCCGCGACGAAGGCATCCCGTGCCGCCTGCCGCGGGTCCACCCCTGTAACCGCCAGGCCGGCCCGCAGGGCGGATTGCGCCGCCCCCATGCCCATGCTGCCCAGCCCGATCACGCCGATCTTCATCTCGCCGATCCTCCCTATGCGCACAGGGTGGGCCCAGATGACGAGCAAGGGAAGCATCGCAATGCAGCCTTCCCATGGCGGGTTCGATTGGCGATGCTTCTCCCAAAGAAGGTGGCGGAGATTTCCGACCGCCCGGCACAAGGAAGGACGATCCATGAGCGAGGCGCTGACCGCATCCGCCCCCAAGCCCAAGAAATCCGTCGCACTCTCCGGCGTGCCCGCCGGCAACACGGCGCTCTGCACCGTTGGCCGTAGCGGCAATGACCTGCACTATCGCGGTTATGACATCCTCGACATCGCCACGCGGTGCGAGTTCGAGGAGATTGCCTATCTCCTCGTCCATGGCGCCTTGCCCACCGAGGCGGAGTTGCGGGGCTACAAAGCCAAGTTGCGCAGCCTGCGCGGGCTGCCGGCGGCCGTGCGCCAGGCGCTGGAGGCCATCCCTGCCGCCGCGCACCCGATGGATGTCATGCGCACCGGCGTCTCCGCCCTCGGCACCGTGCTGCCGGAGAAGGAGGACCACAGCCATGCCGGCGCGCGGGATATCGCGGACCGGCTGATGGCCTCTCTGGGTTCCATGCTGCTCTACTGGCACCATTACGCGCAGAATGGCCGGCGGATCGAGGTGGAGACCGATGACGACAGCATCGGCGGCCATTTCCTGCATCTGCTGCACGGCAAGGCGCCGCGTGAAAGCTGGGTGCGCGCCATGCACACCTCCCTGAACCTCTATGCCGAGCACGAGTTCAACGCTTCCACCTTCACCTGCCGCGTTATCGCGGGGACGGGGGCGGATATGTACTCCGCCATTGCCGGCGGCATCGGCGCCCTGCGCGGGCCGAAGCATGGCGGGGCCAATGAGGTCGCCTTCGAGATCCAGAAGCGTTACGCGGACCCGGATGAAGCGGAGGCCGATATCCGCCAGCGCGTCGCCAACAGGGAAGTGGTGATCGGCTTCGGCCACCCGGTCTACACGATCAGCGATCCGCGCAACGTCATCATCAAGGATGTTGCCCGCGAGCTTTCGGACGAGGCCGGTTCTCGCAAGATGTTCGCCATCGCGGACCGGATCGAGGCGGTGATGGCGGATACCAAGAAGATGTTCGCCAATCTCGATTGGTTCAGCGCCGTCTCCTACCACATGATGGGCGTGCCGACGGCGATGTTCACCCCGCTCTTCGTCATCGCCCGCACGGCCGGGTGGAGCGCGCATGTCATCGAGCAGCGCATCGACGGCAAGATCATCCGCCCCACGGCCAATTACACGGGGCCGGAGAACCGGGAATTCGTGCCGCTTTCCGCGCGGGGCTGAAGCAGGGGCCGGAGGAGGTTTCGTTCTCCTCCGGCACCTTTCACGTCGCGGCCCTTGCCCGTCCTGCCAGCCAGAACGAAAGCTGCGCGATCACCCCTGAGGCGGTCAGGATCATGGCCGCCGCCAGGGCCGGGTTGTTGCCGACACCCGCCAGCGCCGTACAGATCGCCCCCGTGGCCATCTGGGTAAAGCCGTAAAGGCCAGAGGCCGAGCCGATGACATGCGGGTTCACGCTGATGGCCTGCGTCAGCGCGCCCGGTGCCGCCGTTCCCACCCCCAGGGTGAAGAAGAACATGCACCCCACGGCCAGGAACACGTTGAGATGGCCCGTAAGGGTGGCGCCGAGCAGGATGAAGGCGGCGATGACGCTGATCCAATTGGCCCGGACGAGCACTTTCTCGATCGCCATGCGCGGGATGAGGCGGCTGGCGAGCATGCTGCCCAGCCAGACGCCGGAGATGAGGAGCGCGAGATAGATGCCCACCTCATGCTCCGGGCGGTGCAGCTGGTTGATGAAGATGAAGGGCGCCGCGGCGATGAAGGCGTACATCGAGGTCGTCGCGCAGCCACCGCCGATGGAATAGCCGATGAAGGCCGGGGAGCGGATGAGCTTCAGATAATTCTGCGCCAGGGTGGCGGAGCCGGGGCGCGCCGGGCCGGGCTTGCCGGTTTCCGGCAGCATTTTCCAGGCAAAGAGGAAATTCACCACGCCAAGGCCACAGAGCACGAGAAAGATGGAGCGCCAGCCGGTGGAAGCTGCCAGCGCACCGCCCACAAGAGGCGCGAGGCCCGGGCCGACCGTCACCATCAGGTTCATCAGCGCCAGCCGGCGCGCGGCGTCCTGCGGCGCGGCGGTGTCCCGCACGATGGCGCGGCCGAGCACCAGCCCCGCGCAGCCGCCCAGCGCCTGGAACAGTCGCGCCGCGATCAGCGCCTGCGCATCCGGCGCGAGCGCGGCGGCGAGGCCGGCGGCGGTATAGACCACGAGGCCCCCCATCAGCACCGGGCGCCGGCCGAAGCGGTCCGAGAGCGGCCCATAGCCGAGCTGCCCTAGCGCCAGGCCCAGGATGTAGAGGCTGACCGTGGACTGCATGGCGGCCTGGCTGGCGCCGAGATCGGCCCCCGCCTGGGGCAGGGCAGGGACGAAGATATGCATCGCCAGCGTGCCGCTGAAGGTGATCAGCGCCAGCAGCCAGAGAGGAACATTCGGGTAGGGCATTGGCCGGCTGTCGCTCACGGCTCCTGCTCCTCTGCCTCGGCGGCGAGTTGGCGGTTGATGTGGTTCAGCACATGGGTGGCGGCTTCGAGCTCGGCATCGGAGAGGCCCGCCAGGGTTTCGGCGCGCATGGCGGTGGCGACCTGCTCCACCTGCTGGACGATGGCGCCGCCGGCCGGGGTCAGCACCAGGGCGCGGGCCCGGCGGTCATCCTGATCCTCCCGCCGCTCCACCAGCCCGGCGGCCTGCAGCGCATCCAGCGTGCGGACGACAGAGGAGTTGTCGAGGCCGAGGGCCGCAGCGAGTTCCTTCTGCCGCATCGGCGCGCCGTTGCGGGAGAGATAGAGCAAAGGCCGCCACGTCGCCTCAGACAGCCCGAAGGGTTGAAGCCGGCGATTCAGCGAGCGCCGCCAGTGCCGTGAGGTCTGATAGACCAGCATGGCGAAGCCGCTGCGAAGGGGAGCAAGAGGTTCGGTCATCGGCCAAAAAGATGATCTGTCATTAGATGATAAGTCATCTAATTGCGCGCGAACAAGGGCCACGGCCATGCTGGCGCCATGACCTCTGACCTGCGATTCACGCGACTCGACACCCTGCCTGAGGACTTCTTCGCCTTCTGCGCCGAGTCGGAGGCCGAGGGCTTTCGCTTCCTGCGCCGCATGCAGCGGGAATGGGCTGAGGGCACCAACCGCTTCAGCGAGCCTGGGGAATGTCTTTGGGGCGCCTTCCAGGCCGGTGCCCTGGTGGGCTGCGGCGGCCTTAACCGGGACCCCTATGCAGGAGGCGCGGGGGCAGGACGGCTGCGGCATCTCTACGTGATGCGCGCGGCCCGGCGGCAGGGCATCGCGTCAGCACTCATTGGCCGGTTGGAAGCCTCGGCGCGAGGCCATTTCGCTTTGCTCCGCCTCCGCACGGATACGGAGCAGGCCGCGCGGTTCTATCTGCGCCATGGCTACCAGCCCCTGGCGGAGGAGACGGCCAGCCATGTGAAATGGCTGGCCGATCCGGCGGATCAGCTCTTCGGCAAATAGGAGCGGCCGTCGAGATAGGCCTTGCGCCAGCGGGTGATGGTGTTGCGGGTAAACAGCCCGGCCTTGGCGAAGGGATCGGCGGCCAGGAAGGCCTCGGCCTCCGCGCGCGTCTCCACATCGACAATGTAGAAGCTGCCGCCGCCATCGCTGCCGTCATCGGCCAGCTTGGCGCCGCAGGCCAGCAGCTTGGCGGCGTTCTGCGCCAGATATTCCAGATGCGGGGGGCGAGCCTCGGTGCGGAGCGCCTGGCTGTCGGGCTTGTCCCAGGTTTCGATCAGAAAGGGCATGCCGTGTTTCCTTCCTCAAAGGGTGAGGAGGAGCGTAGCGCCAGCCTTGCCGGAAGCAAGGAAGGGGCGCGGGTCGGAGTTGCACACCCTGCCCGTGTGCAAATCAGTTGTCTGGTGACATCCCCCTTCAGGCGTCATCAGACTCGGAAAGGGCGGTTCGCAGTCACGCCCGATCCCTCCGACCCGCTCCCGACCAATGCCTCCCCTGCAGGCAGTGGCCGGTTCTCGTATGCAGAGGGGAAGACCGAAGGGGCCCGGGAGAGAATGCGGGACCCGGATTGCGGTGGGACGGTGGCCGCCCCCTCCGGTCTTCATCTGCAACTGCGAGTTATTCGCAATAGAACCTATCACCCTGGTGTCGTCAAGCAAGATCGACAGGGAGCCCAAAAATAATTGCGAGCGGGTCGCAACTGGAGGGCCCTGCCCATCGACGCCACGACGCCCGCCATCCCTGGGGAAGGACAGCAGGCGCCGCCAATCTGGCCGGGGAGACCCCGGCCCGCCTTGCTTCAGATCACCAGCTCGATGAGGAAGGGGCCGTCCTGCGAGAAGCTCTGCTGCATCAGGTCGCCCAGCTGCTCCAGGCTCGTCGCGCGCGCCGCCTCCACGCCCATGCCGCGGGCCAGGTGTAGCCAGTCCAGATCCGGGTTGCCGAGATCGAGCATGTTCATCGCCGTCGGGCCCGGATTGGCGCCGACATTCTGATACTCACCGATGAGGATCTGGTACTTGCGGTTGGCCAGGATGACGGTGGTCACCGGCAGCTTCTCGCGCGCCTGTGTCCACAGCCCCTGCAGGCTGTACATGGCGGAGCCATCGGCCTGCAGGTTCACCACGCGCCGCTGGCCGGCCGTGCCGACCGCTGCGCCCGTGGCCAGCGGAATGCCATCGCCGATGGCGCCGCCAGTGAGCTGCAGCCAGTCATGCGGGGCAGCCGTGTGGGTGCCGGAGAAGAAGCTGCGGCCGAAGGAAACGCTTTCATCGACGATGATGGCATCATCCGGCAGCAGCGCCGCCACGGTCTGCGCCACGCCTTCGGAGGTCGGCGCGCCACGGCCGATGGAGGGGCGTGGCCCGGCATCCGGCAGGGTGGCCTCGGGGGCGCCAAGTTCGTCCACCAGCGCCTGCAAGGCCAGCTCGGCGTCCTGCTCGTAGCGGCTGAGAACGTGAACTTCCGCGCTCTCCGGGTAGTGCTTGCTGGGCTTGCCGGGGTAGGCGAAGAAGCCCACCGGCGCCTTGGCATTCACCAGGATCAGGTGCTCGTAGCTTTCGAGCGCCTTCACCGCCGCATCGACAGGGTAGGGCACCCGGTCCAGCGGCAGGCGGCCGCGGCCATGCTCCACCAGCGCGTTGGACATCTCGGCCATCACCTTCTGGCCGGTGCTTTGCGCCGCGCGCCAGGCCAGCGCCTGGGTGCGGCCACGCAGAGCGGCGCCACCCAGCAGGATCAGCACGTTCTTCTTCTCGCGCAGCACGCGGGCGGCGTTGCGCACGGCCTGCGGGTCCGGCGCCACGGGGGAGGGGACGGGCAGGGCTTCGGCCACCACGCCACCATCATTCCAGGCGGTGTCGGCGGGCAGGATCAGCGTGGCGATCTGCCCCGGCGCGGTGCGCGCGGCCTGCACGGCCACGGCGGCATCCGCGCCGACCTTGGTCGCATCCGTGGAGGTGCGCGTCCAGGCGGAGACAGGGCGCGCCCAACCTTCCGTATCGGCCGTCAGCTGCGCGTCATAGGGGCGGTGATAGGTTGCCTGGTCGCCGACCACATTGACGATGCCGCTGCGCGCGCGCCGCGCGTTGTGCAGGTTGCCGAGGCCGTTCGCGAGGCCCGGCCCGCAATGCAGCAGCGTCGCCGCCGGCTTGCCGGTCATGCGGTAGTAGCCATCGGCCATGCCGGTGACGACGTTCTCCTGAAGGCCCAACACGCACCGCATGCCCGGAATCCGGTCCAGCGCGGCGACGAAGTGCATCTCGCTGGTGCCAGGATTGGCGAAACACGTGTCCACACCGCTGGCCAACAGGGTGTGGACCAGGCTCTCGGCTCCGTTCATACGGCGCTCCTCCTCATATCCAGAGGGAGGGTGGAGCGAAAGCTTCTCCGCGCCAAGGGGGGGAGGGCGTGAGGGTGGAGAGAAGGCTGGGGAAAGAATTCCCCAGACCCCTTCTTTTCTTTCTTCGAGTTTTTTCCGGCGTGGCTGTGGATAAGGGCTGGCTGGCGAGACCAAGCCAAGGTCGCGCCGGAGGTCTTAGACCTCCGGCGACTGAGGGTTCAGCCCTCGCCCGCCCATTTTAAATATCATCAAGGGCATCCCCTCCCGCTCCTGAAGCGCCACGCCAAACTCGCAGAAAAAAAGAAGGGGTCTGGGGAATTCTTTCCCCAGCCTTCCTCCTCCTCTGAATACCGGTCCACCTAGAGCCAGGGCGGCGTCGGCAGCCCTTTCTCCCGCAGGAAGTCCGGGTTGAAGAGCTTGGACTGGTACCGCGCGCCGCCATCTGCCAGCACTGTGACGATGGTGTGCCCGGGACCCAGCGTCTTCGCCACCCGCACTGCCGCCGCGACGTTCAGCCCCGCGCTGCCGCCGACGGAGATGCCCTCGTCGATCAGCAGCGAGAAGACATGCTCCATCGCCTCGGAATCCGGGATGGTGACGGCGTCGTCGATCGGCGCGCCATGCAGGTTGGCGGGGGCGCGGGCGGCCTGCCCGATTCCCTCGGTGATGGAATTGCCTTCGGAGGCCTTCACCGTTCCGGTCTTCACCCAGGCGGCGAGGCCGCTGCCGGCGGGGTCGGCCAGAACGATGCGAACGTCCTTGTTCTTCGCCTTCAGCGCGCGTGCGGTGCCGGCGAGCGTGCCACCGGTGCCGCAGGCGCAGGTGAAGGCATCCACCCGCCCGCCGGTCTGCTCCCAGATCTCCGGCCCGGTGGTGTGCTCATGCGCCGCCGCATTGGCGAGGTTGTCGAACTGGTTGGCCCAGACGCCGCCCAGCTCCTCCGCCAGGCGGCGGGAGACATGGACGTAGTTGCCGGGGTCCGCATAGGGCTTCGGCGGCACGAGGCGCAGGTCGGCGCCGATCATCCGCAGATAGTCCAGCTTCTCGCGGCTCTGCGTCTCCGGCACGACGATGACGCTTTTCCAGCCATGGGCGTTCGCGGCGAGGGCGAGGCCGATGCCGGTATTGCCGGCCGTGCCTTCCACCACCAGCCCCGGCTTGCCCGGCACCAGCAGGCCGCGATCCACCGCGTCCTGCAAAATGCCGAGGGCGGCACGGTCCTTCACCGAGCCGCCCGGGTTCATGAACTCGGCCTTGCCGAGGATCTCGCAGCCTGTCGCCTCTGAGGCGCGCTTCAGGCGGATGAGGGGGGTGTTGCCCACCGCCCCCCAAAAACCATCGGCAATAGCCATCAGTTCTTCAGTTCCACCCAGCGCAGATAGGGCTTCTCCGCCTTCCAGCCCTGCGGGAAGAGTTCCTTGGCCTGCTCGTCCGGCACGCTGGGGACGATGATGACCTTCTCGCCTGGCTGCCAGTTCACCGGCGTCGCCACCTTGTGCTTGTCGGTCAGTTGCAGGCTGTCGATGACACGCAGAATTTCCGCGAAGTTGCGGCCGGCCGAAGGCGGATAGGCCAGCGTCATCCGCACCTTCTTGTTCGGGTCGATCACATAGACGGTGCGGACGGTGAGGGCCGGGTCGGCCTCGGGATGCACCATGCCGTAGAGGGAGGAGACCTTCTTGTCCGCATCCGAGATCACCGGGAAGTTCGGGGCTGTGCCCTGGGTTTCCGCGATGTCAGCGTTCCAGCCCTCATGGTTCTCCAGCGTGTCGACGGAGAGGCCGATGGGCTTGACGTTGCGTTTGTCGAATTCGGGCTTCAGCCGTGCCGTCTCGCCAAGTTCGGTGGTGCAGACAGGGGTGAAGTCCTTCGGGTGGCTGAACAGCACGACCCAGGAATTGCCGGCCCATTCGTGGAAGCGGATGGGGCCCTGGGAGGTTTGTGCCTCGAAATCAGGGGCGGTCTGGCCGAGTTGGATGGTCATGCGGCGTCCTCTCTCCTCTGGCGTTGGCGCAGGAAATCACGGGGTGAGATCGTGCGTCAAGGCGTGCAGGAGAAGGGGTGCGCGCGGAATATCCGCCAGAAAAACGTCAAATTAACGCTTGCTTCAAAGCTTGAGCCCGGCCGCCTTTTCCGCCGGTGCCCAGGCGGCTCAGTTGCCGCTGTCCGGATGCCGCAGCAGCCACAGCCGCTCATGCGCCGCCACCAGGCTCTCCAGGTTCTTGCGGCGGTTGGTATCCGTGGTGACGGGGCGTCGGGTCAGGATCTGTTCCAGGATGCGCAGCAGTTCCTCGGCGATCTCGTAATCGCCCTGGTCGCAAGCCTGATGGAACGCGATGAGAATCTTGTCCGACAGCCGTCGTGTATAGCGGGGAGAGGGGGCCGTGGCAGCGGAGCGGGGCGTGGGGCGGCCTGCCAGATCCTCGAACTCATCCTGGCTCATCGTCGTTCGTCGCTCCTTGCGGCCGGCAACACTCCGGCGCCGTATGGTGTCCCGCGGCCCCTGCCGCCGATCAATGGAGAGAATCGGCCCGCCGTCACGCCTGCGGTAACAATGCGCGGATAGCAGCCGCAATGTCTTCCGGCGAGCTTTGCGGCCGCAAGAGCGCGCGCACCCGGCCGCCATCACCGATCAGATAGATGAAGGAGGAGTGGTCCATCAGGTACTCGCTCATATCCGGCCGCTCGACCTTGGCGTAATACACGCGGAAACGCCGGGCCATGTCCGCCGTCTGCTCCGGCGTGCCGGTCAGGCCCACCATGCGCGGATGGAAATTGCCGACATAGTTCTTCATCTGCTCCGGCGTGTCGCGCTCCGGGTCCACGGTAACGAAGACCGGGGTCACCTTGGCTGCCTGGTCCTGCGCCAGCATGTCCATGGCGGCAGCGATGCTGCCCAGCTCCGTCGGGCAGACATCGGGGCAGAAGGTGAAGCCGAAATAGCCGACCAGAAGCTGGCCCTGGAAATCGGCCTGCGTCACCGCGCGGCCATCCTGGTTCCGCATCTCGAAGGGACCGCCCAGCGTGACGCCAGCGGGCAGCTGAATGCCGACCTGCGGGCCGGCGGGAAGCTGTTCCCGCCCCGTCAGCGCCGCGAACTGACGCATGAAGGCATTGCCGGCGCTCTCGCCTGGCTCGCGTCCGAACCACGCGGTGGCCCAAAGGGCGCCAAGGCCCAGGATCAGGACAAGAGCCAGGATTCGGATCACGCGCTGCATGCCGCATGCTTAACCGAAGGTTAAGGGATGCGAAACCGTCGCGGCGGAAAGATCGGGCGCGGAATTGTCCTCTTTTCCTACAGCCGGGCCACCGTCATGGCATTCTCCATGGCCGCGGTCACACCCTGCCGGAACCAGCGCTCCGCCGGGTCCCGGTCGCGCGAGGCATTCCAGGCCAGGGCATTCGGCGTGAGCGACGGCGTGACGGGTGGCTTCTCCACCACCAGTCCTGCGCGCGAGGCCAGGCGCTCCCCGACGAAGTCCGGCACGGTGGCGATCATCTGCGTGCCTGGAAGTGCGGCAGCCAGGAGGAAGAAAGAGCTGAGTCCGAGTACGACCCGTCGTTCCCGCCCTTCCTGGCGCAGCAGCGCGTCCACATTGCCCTCCAGATTGCCGCGCACCGAGATGAGCGCATGCGGACGCGCGCAGTAAGCGTCGAGCGTGGTGACAGGGCCTGTGGCCGGGTCCCGCAGCACCACCCAGCTGGAATGGCGCAGCACCTTCATACGCGCATTCGCCGGCAGCTCATTGCCGAGATAGCCCAGCGCCGTATCGATCTCGCCCGCCGCCAGCATGGCGGGCAGGCTGTGCTGGTCGCCCATGCGCACGGAGAGCGAGCAGCCCGGCGCCGATTGCCGGAAGCGTTCCAGCAGCGGCGGCAGCACCGCGAAGGCGATGGCGTCGCTGCACCCTAGTACGAAGGTGCGGTGATCGGTAGCTGGGTCGAAGGGCGTGGAAACGGCGATGGCGTCCATCATCTGCCCCAGCAGGGGGGCGAGGGTGGCGTAGAGTTCCTCGGCGCGGGGCGTCGGGCGAAGCTCCTGCCCCTCCCGCACCAGCAGGACGTCGTGGAACTGTTCCCGCAGCCGCTTCAGCCCGCCCGAGGCAGCGGGCTGGGACAGGAAGAGCCGCTCACCCGCGCGGGTGACGTGGCGTTCTTCCATAAGTGCAACGAAAAGGCGCAGCAGGTTGAGGTCGGGGAGGCGATCAGCGTGGCTCATGAAGATGTCATCAGGGGTTTCGCGCCTGTTTGTGGGGTGGGGAACCCTCTGCGCCAAGCCCCCGCCATGCCCGCCCCCTTTCCTCGTGGCCTTCGGGTGCACACATCTGCCTTGTTCGGGCCGCCTTTGCCTGGGCAAAAACCGCGAAGAATGCTGAGGAAGTCGCATGACACCGCCCCGTTTCGCCCGTCCTGCCTTGTTGCCGCTCGCGGTGTTGTGTGGCGTGCTGGCAACGCCGCCGCTGCATGGCGCGCTGGCGCAGGAGAGACGGCCGGCCGTCGCGCAGTCCGCGCTGGAGACGGTTCTCACCCTGTCCGAGACAGCCGAGGTGAAGCGCGCGCCGGAAGAGGTGCGCGTGACCCTGAAGGCGGAAGCGCGCGGCGCGGATGCCGCCGCCGTGCAGGAACAGGTGAACCGTGCCATGCAGGCCGCGCTTGCCCGTGCCCGTGAGGTCCAAGGTGTGCAGGCGAATACCGGCGGCTACTGGACCAACCGGGATAATGAATCCAACCAGTGGACGGCCAGCCAGCGCATGACGTTGCAGGGCACCGGCGCCGCGCAGCTGCTGGAGCTGACCGGCGCGTTGCAGGGCCAGGGCCTGGCGCTGGACGGGATGGACTGGAGCCTCTCCCGCAATGGGGAGCAGCAGGCGCGGCAGGAGGCCGGCCGCCTGGCCATCGACGCCCTGCGCCAGCGCGCCACCGCGGTGGCGGAGCAGCTGGGCATGGAGGTCGCCGGCATCCGCAGCCTGCGGCTGGACGCGCCGGAGGTGCCCATGCCGCGCGTGGCCATGATGCGCGCGGCCGTGGCCGGTGGCGCGACCCCGCCCGCCAGCGCCCCGGAGGATGTGAGCGTCACCTCCACGGCAGTGGCCGAAGTGGTGCTGCGGCCGAAGCGCTGAAGGCCACCGGCTGAACCTTGGCGGAGCGTTCCCGGTTGCCGGGGAAGGCTCCGCCAACCCGCCTTCGCCACGGCACCTCGTATGCCAGGGTGCGTTCTGAACGTGGCGGTTTAGGAAGCGTGCTTCTCCCTGCCCCTGCGAATTTAACAGCGGCGCCGCGCAAAAATCCCACGTGATAGCCGCCCTCGGCTCTGGCGTGGCCGTCGCAGCGGTGCATGATGTCCGTGACATGTCCGCCACCGTCACCGGCATCGCCCTCAATCTCGCAGCCCTGCTGTTCTTCGTGACCATGGACACGACGGGGAAGCTCCTGGCGGCGAATTACCCGGTGGCGCAGCTCGCCTTCGTGCGCTTCGTCTTCCATGTGCTGTTCGTCGCACTGGCCATCCGGCTGCTGACGGGCAGCATACCCTGGCGCACCAAGGCGCTGGGCATGCAGATGGTGCGGTCGTTGTGCCTGGTGGTGTCCAGCCTGTTCTTCATCAGCGGGCTGGTCTACCTGCCGCTGGCGGATGCCACCGCCGTGGGCTTCGCGTCCCCGATGCTGACGGTCGCGCTGGCGGCCGTGTTGCTGGGCGAAAAGGTGGGCCCGCGGCGCTGGGCGGGGGTGACCATCGGGCTTGTCGGCGTGCTGGTCGCGCTGCGCCCGCCCTTTCTGACCGGCGGGCCGCTGCCGCATTGGAGCATTCTGCTGCCGCTGGCGAATGCAGTGTTCTACGCCCTCTACCAGATCCTCACCCGCAAGCTGGCGGCCATCGACGATCCCCGTACAACAATTCTTTACACGGGCGTGGCGGGTGCGCTGATGCTCGCCCTGGTCCAGCCTTTCATCTGGCAATGGCCCGGCACTTCCGGGCCCCTGCCGGCGGGCTGGGTCTGGTTCGGCCTGATCGCTCTCGGTTTTCTGGGCGCTTCCGGCCATGGCCTCCTGGTGCTGGCCTTCAGCCGGGTGCAGGCCAGCCTTCTCGCGCCAATCGCCTACACGCAGCTCATCTGGGCAACTCTCGCCTCGGCGCTTGTCTTTGGGCATATGCCGGATCGCTTCACCCTGATTGGTGCGGCTATCATCGCCCTGGGCGGCGTCCTCGTGGCTTGGCCGCAACGTCCCAGGCAAGAGGCATCGCCATGAGCGCAGCCGCTCCATCAGCCGGTCCGGGTAAGTCGAAGAAACGACAGTCATGCTTGCGCCCACCGGCCACAGGCGCTAGCGGAAGCCCGGCGCGAGGACAGGATATGGCCAGCATCATCGAGGCAACCCGGAATCATTCTTCGGCGGACGGCGCCCTGCGGGACCACCCGCGCGCCGCGCTCGACGCCGATTCGGTACGCGACGCGTATCGTCGCTGGGCCGGGATGTACGACGCGGTGTTCGGCGGCGTCTCCGCCTTCGGCCGCCGCCGGGCCGTGGCCGCCGTCAACAGCCTGCCGGGAGACCGGGTGCTGGAGGTAGGGGTCGGCACCGGCCTCGCCCTGCCGCGCTACCGCACCGACAAGCGGGTGACGGGCATCGACCTCTCCCGCGAAATGCTGATGAAGGCGCAGGAGCGGGTGCAGAACGAGAAGCTGCCGCATGTGGACGGGCTTCTCGAGATGGACGCCGAGTCGATGGCCTTCCGCGACGATTCCTTCGACATCGCCGTGGCCATGTTCACCGCCAGCGTGGTGCCGGACGCGAAGAAGCTGTTCGCCGAGATGCGCCGCGTGGTGCGGCCGGGCGGCTACCTGCTTTTCGTCAACCATTTCGCCGCCGAGGCCGGGCCGCGCTGGTGGATCGAGCGCGCCATGGCGCCGCTCTCCCGCATTCTCGGCTGGCACCCGGATTTCGAGTTGCGGGACCTGCTGGACCCCAAGACCGTGCAGCTTGATTCCGTGCAGCCCTGCCAGCCTGCCGGGCTGTTCACGCTGGTGCAGGTCCGTAACCTGGACGCTCCGGCGACCGCCGCTGCCGCGGCCGCCTGAGGCGGGGAGGGCGGAGCATGCCATCCGCCCGCAGGCCAGGCTCCGGGGCGCCCTCCACGCCGCGCCGGGTGCCTGCCCGCATCAATGACGACGAGGTTGTCGAGCTGGCCGGCATGTTCTGGCTGATGAGCGACCCGACACGGCTGCGAATCATCCTCGCCTGCCTGGACGAGCCTTCCCCCGTGGGGGAGATGGCGGAGCGCATCGGGATCTCCGCCAGCCTGGCGTCCCACCACCTGCGCCTGCTGCGCGCCGCGCGGCTGTTGCAGGCGGAGAGGCGGGGGCGGCAGGTGCTCTATGCCGTTACGGACGAGCATATCCGTTCCATGTTGTCGGACATGGTGGACCATGTCGCCGAGGGCGAATCGGCCGGCGAATCGGTATCTGCCCCGCCGGCGTGATCCGGCCTTTTTTACGCAACGAAATTTCGCTGTCCCAGGCTTGTTCCGGTCCGGGCCGCCCCGCCCTCCCTTGTGCTGCCGGGCGAGCCGCGACTATGGTCAGGCAAAAGGCCATGTTCCCTGTCGCAGGGGGGCTGGCAGGCCGGGGCCGTACGGTGCGGCGACGGTCGATGGATGGGAGTGGCGTGAAAAGGACCTGACCGGCCATTTGGCCGTGCTGGGACCCGATCGCGCATGAGATACGGCGGACGGGATTGGGAATGCGGCGGTCGAACGTTTCGCGTTACGCGGGTTTCCTCGCGACAGCAGGGCTCGCAACGGGGCTGGGCCTCGTGATGTCGGCGGCCTCGGCCTTTGCCCAGGCCACCGGTGCTGACGTGCCGGGGGCCTCCTCTTCGCCAGTGGTCATCGCGCCCGAGAACTGGGCCATGGGCCTGCAGGCCGCGGGCGGCCCCGTGAAGGAATCGATCCACGACTTCAATCAGTTCGTGTTGTGGATCATCTCCCTCATCACCGTCTTCGTCGGCCTCCTGCTGGCCTTCGTGATCTGGCGCTTCCGCGCCTCCAAGAACCCGGTGCCCTCGCGCACCAGCCACCACACCTGGCTGGAAGTGGCCTGGACGGTGGTTCCCGTGCTCATCCTGATCGCCATCGCCATCCCGTCCTTCCGCCTGATCTACTACCAGGACCGGGCGGTGGACGCGGACATGACGATCAACGTCACGGGTCGGCAGTGGTACTGGCACTATGCCTATCCGGATGCCGGCAACCTGGCGTTCGACAGCTACCCCATCGCCACGGCCGACCTGCAGCCGGGACAGTTGCGCAACCTGGATGTCGATAACCCCATGGTCATTCCCGTGGGCAAGAATATCCGGGTGCTGACCACCGGCCAGGACGTGATCCACAGCTTCTTCGTGCCGAGCCTGGGCGTGCAGAAATATACCATCCCCGGCCGGACGCTGGAGACCTGGTTCCGTGCCGACCGCCCTGGCACCTTTTACGGCCAGTGCAATCAGATCTGCGGCCAGAACCACTGGTTCATGCCGATCGTGGTCAAGGCCGTGCCGGAGGCCGAGTACCAGGCCTGGCTGGAGCAGGCGCGCGAGCGCTTCGCCGCCGATGCGGGCACGCCGGCCCCGGCGGGCCAGGCCACGACCACGGTGGCGGAACTGCACCGTTAAGCGTTAGCGCGGCGCTGCCCCGGCAGCGCCAGAGAGAAGGGACCCGGCGTTGCCCCCCAGGCATCGCCGGACGGATAACAGAGGCGCCGCCGGAACGCGGTGACCACGGACGGTTCGAGAGCGGGACGGACACAGAATGGCGACCGCGTCACACACGCATGACCACCATGATGGCCACGGCCATCACGACCACACGCCCGGTTTCTTCAGGCGCTGGTTCTTCAGCACAAGCCACAAGGATATCGGGATTCTCTACCTGATCTTCTCCGTGGTGGCGGCCTTCGTCGGCGTCGGGCTCAGCCTGGTGATGCGCATGGAGCTGCAGAGCCCTGGCCTGCAATTCTTCGCGGATGGCCAGAGCTGGAACGTGGCCGTGACCGCGCATGGCGTGATCATGGTGTTCTTCGTGATCATGCCCGCGCTGATCGGCGGCTTCGGTAATTATTTCGTGCCGATCATGATCGGCGCGCCGGATATGGCCTTCCCGCGTCTGAACAACATCAGCTTCTGGCTTCTGGTGCCGGCCCTGATGCTGGGTACCGCCAGCCTGTTCGTGGGCGGCATCGGCACGGGCTGGACGCTCTATCCGCCGCTCTCCAATAGCCAGTATCAGCCGGGCATCGGCCTGGATATGGCGCTGTTCGCGCTGCATCTCGCGGGCGCCAGCTCCATCCTGGGCGCGGTGAACTTCATCACCACCATCTTCAACATGCGCGCCCCGGGCATGACGCTGCACAAGATGCCGCTCTTCGTGTGGGGCATGCTGGTCACGGCCTTCCTGCTGCTGCTGTCGGTGCCCGTGCTCGGCGGCGCCATCACCATGCTGATCACGGACCGTAACTTCGGCACGGCCTTCTTCGACCCGGCCGGCGGCGGCGACCCGGTGCTGTTCCAGCACCTGTTCTGGTTCTTCGGCCACCCCGAAGTCTACATCATGATCCTGCCGGCCTTCGGCATCATCAGCCACATCCTGTCCACCTTCAGCCGCAAGCCGATCTTCGGCTATCTGGGCATGGCCTATGCCATGGTGGCCATCGGCGTGGTGGGCTTCGTCGTCTGGGCGCACCACATGTTCACCTCCGGCATCTCGGTGGACACCCGCGCCTACTTCATGGCTGCCACGATGATCATCGCGGTGCCCACCGGCATCAAGATCTTCTCCTGGATCGCGACGATGTGGGGCGGCTCGCTCACCTTCAAGACGCCGATGCTGTTTGCCATCGGCTTCATCTTCCTCTTCACGGTCGGTGGCGTAACGGGCGTGAAGCTCTCCAATGCCTCCGTCGACGTCATCCTGCACAACACCTATTACGTCATCGCGCATTTCCATTACGTGCTGTCGCTGGGTGCCGTCTTCGGTATCTTTGCCGGCTTCTACTACTGGATCGGCAAGATGAGCGGGAAGCAGTACCCCGAGCGCCTTGGCCAGATCCATTTCTGGCTGACCTTCGTGGGCGTGAACCTGACCTTCTTCCCCATGCACTTCCTGGGCGCCCAGGGCATGCCGCGGCGTTACCCTGACTACCCGGAGGCCTTCGCGGGCTGGAACCTGGTGGCGAGCCTGGGAGCCTATATCTCCGTCGCCTCCTTTATTTTCTTCATCTATGTCTGCTATCGCACCTTCACCAACAAGGCACCCGTCCCGGCCAATCCGTGGGGCGAGGGTGCGACCACACTGGAATGGCAGGTGTCGAGCCCGCCGCCCTTCCACACTTTTGACGAACTGCCCCGCATCCGCTGAGGGCATGGAGGCCGGCTGATGAGTGACAGCACGATCCGTCAGACGGGGGGGGCAGCGGCCCCCCTCTCTACATCTGGCGAGCTTGACCTGAGCGAGGCGCGCGACTGGATCGCGCTGCTGAAGCCACGGGTCATGTCCCTGGTCGTGTTTTCCGGCCTGGTCGGCCTGCTGGTTGCGCCGGGGCATCTGCACCCGGTGCTGGCGGGCACCGCCATCCTGTGCATCGCCATCGCCGCCGGCGCGGCGGGTGCCATCAACATGTGGTTCGACCGCGATATCGACGCGGTCATGCGCCGCACGGCCAACCGGCCCATTCCCGCCGGGCGTATCCGGCCGCGGGCGGCGCTGGCCTTCGGGGTGTTTCTGTCCGTCGCCTCCGTGCTGCTGATGGGGCTGTCCACCAATGTCGTGGCCGCTGCCGCGCTGGCGGGCTCCATCGGCTTCTATGTCTTCGTCTACACCATGTGGCTGAAGCGCCGGACGCCGCAGAACATCGTCATCGGCGGTGCGGCCGGGGCCTTCCCGCCCGCCATTGGCTGGGCTGCCGTCACCGGCAGCCTGTCGGTCGAGGCGCTGGTGATGTTCGCCATCATCTTCTTCTGGACGCCGCCGCATTTCTGGGCGCTGTCGCTCTATGCGTCGGGCGACTATCAGCGCGCCGGCGTGCCGATGCTGCCGGTGGTCTCCGGGGCCAAGGAAACCCGCCGCCAGATCTGGCTCTATTCGCTGCTGCTGGTGCCCATCACCCTGCTGCCGGTCGCCATCGGCATGTCCGGCCCGGCCTATGGCGCCGCCGCGTTGGTGCTGGGGGGCTTCTTCCTGCATTACATGTGGCGCGTGAAGCGCGACGTGCAGGATGAGGCCGGCGTCAGCCGGAGCAACGATGCGCCCGCCCGCGCGGCCTTCCGCTTCTCCATTCTTTACCTGTTCGTCCTGTTCACGGCCCTGGCCGCGGACAAGCTGGTCTTCGGCTCATGACGCCCGAGGAACTGGCTGCCTTCGAGCGCCGCCGCAGAGGCCGCAACTGGGCGATACTCATCGCGCTTCTGGCTCTGGTGGGGCTGTTCTACCTGATTGCCATGGCGCGGCTGACCACCGGCTGAGCGGGCAGGGGAAGGGAGGGAAGAAAGAACCAATGAACGTCCAGGACCCGGAACTCGCCCGCAAGAACCGCCGCACCGCCGCCGTTGCTGGCGGGGTCGTGGCGGCCATGGTTGGCCTCGCCTTCGCGTCGGTGCCGCTCTACGCCATTTTCTGCGCTGTCACCGGCTATAACGGCACGCCGATGATCGGCGGCGTGGCGCCTGGCGCCACCGACAAGAGCATCACTGTCCGCTTCAACGCCAACACCCATCCGGGCCTGCCCTGGCGCTTCGCCGCGGGGCAGGGCAGCGAGAACCTGCCGCTGGGGCAGGAAGGCATGGCCTTCTACACGGCCCAGAATCTCTCGCAAGCGCCGGTCACCGGCATCGCCACCTACAATGTCACGCCCGAGGTCGCAGGCCGGTATTTCCACAAGGTGGCCTGCTTCTGCTTCGACGAGCAGACCCTGGCCGCCGGCCAGCAGGTGGAAATGCCGATCTCCTATTGGGTGGACCCGAAGATCGCGGAAGACCCGAACACCCGGGACATCCGCGCCATCACCATCAACTACACCTTCTTCCGTACCCTGGCCGATGCGGAGCGCGCCGGCGCCCTCGCCAATGCGGGAGAGCATGTCGGAAAGCGGACGGAGCTGGTTCAGCCCGGCTCAAGCCACACGGCGACGCCGTGACGGGCTTGATCCGCTCCCGGATTTCAGGATTGATGCAACGGATCGTTCCGGATGAGCGGGGCGCGGCCTGCCCGCCGCGCCATGTCTCAGCCCGCGTGTGATGAAATAAGTCCAGGAAGCCCCATGGCCAGCAGCGACATCGCGGTGGGCACACCCACCCATAACAAGCACCCCTACCATCTGGTGGACCCCAGCCCGTGGCCGCTGGTGGCTTCGTTCTCGGCCGGGCTGATGCTGTTCGGCATCATTCTCCTGGCCCATTACGGCGTACACTGGGTGATGGGTGTCGGCCTGCTCGGCGTGCTGACCTCGATGTATTTCTGGTTCCGCGACATCATTCGCGAATCGAAGCAGCCGGGCGTGCACAACGCTGTCGTCCGCCTCGGCCTGCGCTACGGCATGGTGCTGTTCATCGCCTCCGAGGTGATGTTCTTCGTCGCGTTCTTCTGGTCCTGGTTCCACTTCTACCTGTACCCGGAACACGTCTCCGGCGCCGCCAAGGCCATCTGGCCGCCCGCGGGTATCCACACTTTCGATCCGCTGGGCCTGCCGCTGCTCAACACCATGATCCTGCTTCTCTCCGGCTGCACGGTCACCTGGGCACACCACGCGCTGCTGGAAAATGACCGCAAGGGCCTGCTGCAAGGGCTCGGGCTGACCGTCATCCTCGGCCTGTCCTTCAGCTTCTTCCAGGCCTACGAGTATGCCGAGGCGCCCTTCGCCTTCACCGGCGGCATCTATCCCTCGGTGTTCTTCCTGGCGACTGGCTTCCACGGCTTCCACGTCATCGTCGGCACCATCTTCCTGGCCGTGTGCTGGCTGCGTGCCCGGCGCGGGGATTTCACGCCGGAGCGCCATTTCGGCTTCGAGGCGGCTGCCTGGTACTGGCACTTCGTGGACGTGGTGTGGCTGTTCCTCTTCGTCGTGGTCTACATCCTCGGCGTGGGCGAGATAGCCGCCCACTGAGGCTTTTCTTCCGCAAGGGGGCCGGGGAAGCACGTTTCCCGGCCCCTTTTTGCGTCTGATGCCCTGGCACAGCCGGGCCGCTGGCAGGCCGCTTCTTCATGGCGGCTGGCAGCCAATCTCCCTCGTCCATGCTAACAGGCAGCGCATGACTGTCCGACTGGCCTCTCCCTGGCGCCGCCTGTTCCTGCCCACGCTGTGCCTGTTGCCGGTGTTGGCCATCCTCATCGGCCTTGGCACCTGGCAGATGCAGCGGCTGCGCTGGAAGACCGAACTGCTGGCTACTTTCGCCGCCGCCGAGGCCGGGCCCGCCACGAGGCTCTCCGATCCTCCGCTCCCCTACGCCAAGGTTTTCGCGGACGGGCATTTCCTGCATGCCAGGGAGGTCATGCTGGGGGTTGAAGTGCGTGGCGCCACGCTGGGCGCGCATCTCGTCACGCCGCTGGCGCGGGAGGGCGCTGCGCCCCTGCTCGTCGATCGTGGCTGGGTGCCGCTGGAGGAGGGCGTCATCACCCGGCCGGAAGGGCCTGTACGGGTGGAAGGCTATATCCGCCCGGGCGAGACCGCCGGCTGGACCAGTGCCACCGATGATGCTGCCAACCGGCGCTTCTACACCTTCGACCCCGCTGCCATCGGCGCCGCCATTGGTACTCCGGACCTGGTCTCCTACGGACTGGTCGCCATGGGGCCGCTGACGGAGAGCTTGCCGCAGCCCGCCCAACATCTGCCCCGCCCGCCCAACAGCCACCTCGGCTACGTCATCACCTGGTATGGGCTGGCCCTGGCCGCGCTTGGTGTCTTCGTGGCATGGGCACGCATTCGCCTGAGGGAATCCGCATGAGCACCGCCTGTGACCGCCTGAAGGCGCGTTTCGCCCGCATCGCCCTGCTGGGGCAGGCCCAGTCCATGCTGCACTGGGATGCGGCGGCGGTCATGCCCGTGGGTGGGGCGGAGGCGAGGGGCGAGCAGTTGGCCACGCTCTCCGGCCTTTCGCATGAGTTGCTGATCGCGCCGCAGGTGGCGGAGGATCTCGCTGCCGCCGAAGCCAGCGGCATGTGGGATAGCGCCAATCTCGCCCTGATGCGGGATGCCCATGCCCGCGCCATCGCGCTGCCCACTCCGCTGGTGGAGGCCACCGCCCGCGCCAATGCGGCATGCGAGCAGCGCTGGCGCACCGCGCGGGCCAATGCTGATTTCGGCATGGTCGCGCCCGCGCTGAAAGAGGTGGTGCGGCTGCAGCGGGAGACGGCGGCTGCTCTTTCCGCGGCCACCGGCCTCAGCCCTTACGACGCGCTGATGGAAGGCTATCAGCGCGGCATCGGCGCCGCTGATGTGGAACCGATCTTCGCGGCCTATGAAAGCTTCCTCGCCGATGCCTTGCCGCGTGCCGAGGCCATTCAGGCCGCGCGCCCGGCGCCCCTCCCGTTGCCGGGCCCGTTCCCCATTCCGGCGCAGCAGGCCCTTTGCCGCGCCATGGCCGAGCGGGTTGGCCTGGAATTCAGCCACGCCCGGCTGGATGAAAGCGCGCATCCCTTCTGCGGCGGCACGCCAACCGATGTGCGCATCACCACCCGCTACAACACCGATTCGGTGGCGCAGGCCCTGCTCGGCGTGCTGCATGAAACCGGACATGCGCTATATGAACGGGGTCTTCCGGCCGCCTTCGCGCATCAGCCGGTGGGTGAGGCCGCCGGCATGGCCGCGCATGAATCGCAGAGCCTGATCATTGAAATGCAGGCCTGCCGGTCGGATGCCTTTCTGCGCTTCATCGGCCCGCAGCTGCACGCTGCCTTCGGCGGCGATGCTGCGCCTTACGCGGCGGCCAACCTCGCCGGCCTGTGGCGGAAGGTGGAGCGCGGCTTCATCCGCGTGGATGCGGATGAACTGACCTATCCCGCCCACGTCATCCTCCGCTTCCGCCTGGAGCGTGCGCTGATCGGTGGCGAGCTGGAGGTGGAGGGTATTCCCGCCGCCTGGAATGAAGGCTTCCAGCGCCTGCTCGGCATGACGCCGCCGGATGACGCGCGCGGCTGCCTGCAGGATATCCACTGGCATGATGGCGCCTTTGGCTACTTCCCCTCCTACACGCTGGGCGCCATGGGCGCGGCGCAGCTGATGCGCGCGGCCCGCGCTGGTGTCCCGGGGCTGGATGACGCCTTGGCGCAGGGCGATTTCACCCCGTTGCGGGAGTGGCTGCGGTTGAAGGTCCACGGCCAGGGCTCGCGCCTCGGCTTCCAGGACCTGCTGCGTGAAGCGACCGGCAAGGCGCTGGACCCCTCCGACTTCACCGCGCATCTGACGGAGCGGTATCTGACCGCCTGAGGCTACTGGCGGAGGGGCATCTCCCCTCCGCACGAGGGCCTTCAAGGCACCGGCGAGAGGTTCCGCTTCAGGCAACGCAGGGCGAAGGCGGTGCGGGTGTGGCGCACGCCGGGCAGGCGGTAGAGCTTCTCCCGCAGCAGCGCCTCATATCCCGCTGTGCCGTTGACGGCGGCCTTGATGAGATAATCGTATTCGCCCGTGGTCAGGTGGCATTCCAGCACCTCGGGCATGGCGTTCACCGCCTGCTCGAACCGGCCAAGCGCTTCCTCGTCGTGCTTGTCCATCATGACCTCGACGAAGACGGTATCCGGCAGGCCAAGCGCCGCCTGATCCATGAGGGCGACATAGCCCTTGATGACGCCCGATTGCTCCAGCCGCCGCACGCGCGTCCAGCAAGGGGAGGCCGAGAGGCCGACTTCCTCCGCCAGCTCGGCATTGGTCAGGCGCCCGTTGCGGGCGAGGGCACGCAGGATGCGGTGATCGGTCTGGTCCATGGAGCCCCCTGCGGCAGGAAGATGTCAGACAAGCCATAATCGAGGCGAGGCGTGACAGTATTTCTGCCACGATTCTGTCGGAACTTGGCTTCCGCAGCCACTTCCGCAGGGGGTGGCACCGGAAAAGGTTGACGCTCCGCGCGTTGTGGATCACAAATTTGAGAGCAAGAAAGGGATCCGATGCGTCTGCACGGCTTTGCCCAATCCTCATCGACATGGCGGGTGCGCATCGCCCTGGCCCTGAAGGGCCTGGGGGTCGAAGCAGTGCACCATCAGGTGTCGGAGGCTGACGGGCGCCTGGCCACGCTGCTGCCCATGAACCCACAGGGGCTCGCGCCCGTCCTGGAAACCGAGGACGGCCCTCTCACGCAATCCCTCGCCATCCTGGAATGGCTGGAGGAAATGTGGCCTACCCCTGCGTTGCTGCCTGTGGACCCACATGCCCGCGCCCGGGCACGCGCCTTTGCGCTGGCCATCACCTGCGAGATGCATCCTCTGCACGCGCCCCGCATCGTGGCACGCCTGCAAGCGCTGGGCCTCGGCGAGATGCAGGCCCGGGCCTGGGTGCGGCAGAACATCACAGAAGGGCTGGAGGCCTGTGAGGCCCTGCTGCGGGATGGCGACGGTCCCTTCTGCTTCGGCACTTCGCCTAGCCTCGCCGATATCTGCCTCGTACCCCAGCTGGCCGTGGCGCGGGAGCTTGGCCTGACCCTGGCCTATCCACATCTGCTGGCGGCCGAGGCGGCCTGCATGACCTTACCGGCGTTTCACGCCACCCAACCCAACCCATTGGCTGAGACGTCCGCATGATCCTGCCCCGCTGCCTGACCCACGCCCTGCTGTGCCTGCCGGCCATGGCCATGTTGCCCCTGCCGGCCGCTGCCCAGTTGCGGAGCGTGGCAGTGCCGGCGGAAAGCGGCGTCGTGGTCGCGCCACGCGGCCAGGCGGTGCCTCGCCTCGTGGCCCCCCCCGTGGCGCAGGTTCCGGATGCCGAGGAGCCGGCGCCGGTGGTGCTGCCCTCCGGCAGGGGCCTGCTGGGCGCGCCCCTCATCGGCGCCCTGCTGCCCGCGGCGGCAGGTGCGCTGCTGGGCTCCGGCCTTGCCGGTGGCGGCGGTGGCGGCGGCAGCGGGCCGGTGCGCACGCGCTAAGCGGCCAGAAATTCATGCGCCGGCCCTCGACGTCCGGCTGCGATCCCCGCATCCTCGCGGCCTGGTTGATTTCAGGGGAGTCCAGTGCGGCTCCTGGGGATGGCGAAGGGGGCCAAATGGCGACACGCGACGGCGCGATCGGGCGCGCGCAGCAATTCTTTGACGAAGGCGGCTTCCGGGATCTCCTGGCCAGCCTCGTCGCGATTCCCTCTACCTCTCAGGAGGACCAGCACCGCCCGGCGCTGGACCGCTATCTGGAAGGCGCCATCCAGCCCTGGCTGGCCCGGATGGGCTTCGAGAGTACCATCCACCCGAACCCGGTCCAGGGCTTCGGCCCCATCCTGACCGCGCAGCGGATCGAGGACCCGAGCCTGCCTACCGTGCTGCTCTATGGCCATGGCGACACGGTTGCCGGTCTGGACGCGCAGTGGTCTCAGGGCCTTTCCCCCTGGGTTCTGACCGAGCGGGGCGACCGCTGGTACGGCCGTGGCACCGCCGACAACAAGGGACAGCACGCCCTCAACCTCGCGGCGCTGGACGCGGTGCTGGCGGAACGCGGCGGCAAGCTCGGCGCGAATGTGAAGGTGGTGCTGGAGACCTCGGAAGAGCGCGGCAGCCTCGGCCTGCGCCCCTTCGTGGAGGCTCATGCCCAGGAACTGGCGGCCGATGCGCTGATTGCCTCGGATGGCCCCCGCGCGGAGCCGGCGCTGCCCACCATCGCCACCGGCACGCGCGGCACTTTCCATTTCGATCTCGCGGTGCGGCTGCGGGAAGGCGGTGTGCATTCCGGCCATTGGGGCGGGCTGACCACGGACCCGGCCATCATCCTGTCCCATGCGCTGTCCACCATCATGGACCGCAATGGCAAGATCCTGGTGCGGAAGTGGCTGCCTTCGAACGGGCAGGGCGGCGTGCCGGAATCCATCCTTTCGGTGCTGAAGGATTGCCCGGTGGGCGGCGGCGGCGCGGCGGCGACCATCGACCCGGAATGGGGCGAGCCCGGCCTGACCTCCGCCGAGAAGATCTATGGCTGGAACAGCTTCATCGTCCTGGCCATGACCAGCGGCGTTCCGGCCAACCCGGTGAATGCCGTGGCGCCGAATGCGGTGGCGCATTGCCAGATCCGCTACACCGTGGACAGCGACCCGGCGACCTTCGAGGCCTCGCTGCGCCACCACCTGGACATCCACGGGCTGGAGATGGTGCGCATCGAGAACGCCCGCCTGCGCATGCCCGCCAGCCGCACCGCGCCGGACCACCCTTGGGTGCGCTGGGCCCAGGCCAGCATGGAAAAGACGCTGGGCCAGCGCGTGCAGATCATTCCCAACACCAGCGGTGGCCTGCCGGGCGACGTGTTCGTGGACTTCCTGAACGTGCCGCTGGTGTGGGTGCCGCACAGCTATAACGGCTGCAAGCAGCACGGGCCGGACGAACACTTCCTGATCGCGCCCGCCCGTGAAGGCATCGCGGCTTTTGCTGGCATGTGGTGGGATTTGGGCGAGGGTGCCACGCCGCCGCGCGCGGGGTGAGGAAGTCTCTGGGGGCGCTGCCCCCAGGCCCCCGCCGGGGTGGAAAGTCCACCCCGGACCCCGCTTCGAGTTTGGTGGTGTGCCAAACATCAAGATATTTCAAAGAAGCTTTTAAACAAGCCGCGCGGGTTGAGCCGGCAGTCGCCGAGGGATGTCATCCCCCGGCGGAACTACCGTGCCGCCAGTTCTGAAAAATGAATGGCGGGGTCTGGGGTGACACTGTCACCCCAGCGGGGGAGGTCCGGAGGGGGCGGCGCCCCCTCTGGTTATCCGCGCAGAACGGCCCCGGTCGCCTTTGCCACCGCCGCCACGATCTTCGAGCCAACGGCTTCGATTTCCGCATCCGTGAGACTCGCCTCGCGCGGTTGCAGCGTGACTTCCAACGCCAGCGACACCTTGCCTTCCGGCAGGCGGTCGCCTGCGTAGCGGTCGAACAGCGCGACATCGACGATCAGGTTCCGCTCCGCCCCACGGGCGGCGCGCACCAGATTCTCGGCGGGCACGCCGGCATCGACGAGGAAGGCGAAATCGCGCTTCAGCGGCTGGAAGGCTGGCAGGTCTGGCACCGCCTTCTTGCGCTTCTTCGGGTCCGGGATCTGGTCGAGGAACACCTCGAAGCCCACGGCCGGGCCAGGCAGGTCCAGCTTCGCCCGCAGCGCGGGGTGCAGCTCGCCGAAGGTGGCAAGCACGGTCTTCGGCCCCTGCTTGATCACGCCGGAGCGGCCCGGGTGATAGAAGCCAGGCGCATCCATCGTCACGGTCAGCGCCGCCATGGGCACGCCCAGCGCGGCCAGTACGGCCAGCGCATCGCCCTTGGCGTCCATGGCATCCACCGCGCGGGCGGGCTCCGACCAATGGCGCGGCGTGAAGCCGGTGCGGATGCCGGCGGCCACGCTCTTCTGCCCTTCCGGCGTGATGTCGCCATATGCGCCGCCAATTTCCGCCAGCGCCACATCCGGGTAGCCGCGCGCGATGTTGCGGGCAGCGGCCAGGGCGAGGCTGGCCAGAGGCGTCGGCCGCATCTGGTCCAGATCGGAGGCGATGGGGTTTTCCAGCCGCAGCGCGGCGGGTGTCTCGCCAAATAGCGCGGCGGTCCTGCTATCCAGGAAGCCGAAGCTCACGCAATCCAACATGCCGCGCGCGGCGAGCACGCGGCGGGCCAGCACGGTGCGGCTCTGGCGTGCCGTCAGGCTGGGCAGCGGTACCGGGGAGGGCACGGGCAGCGAGACCGGCGGCACCGCATCCAGCCCGCGCAAGCGCAGGACTTCTTCGAGAAGATCGCACTCGGGCTCGGTGGCGGCGCAGCCTTCGGCAGCCTTGGCGGCCTTGTCGGCGGGCAGGGCCGGGCTCTGGGCCAGCGGGCCCTGGCCGGCGACGTCGTTGCGCCAGGAGGGCACGTTCACCGTGACGCCAGCCGTGTCGCGCGCGGCGATGGAGAAGCCCAGGCGCTCCAGCCCCTCAACAGCTTCGTCGGCCGTGATGGGAGAGCCACCGAGGCCCGCGATCCGCTCGAAGCGGAGATGCGCGGTGCGCCGCCACTTCGGCTCGGCGCCGGCGGAAACCACCTCGGAGGCCTCGCCGCCGCACAGCTCGATGATCATCGCCGTCGCGGCCTCAAGCGCCGCGGGCGGCAGCGCCTGGTCCACGCCGCGCTCGAAGCGCGAGCGGGCGTCGGAGCGCAGGTCATGCCGGCGGCCGGAGAGGGCGATGCGGACAGGGTCGAAGATCGCGGCCTCGATGAACACCTCGGTGGTGTCCAGCTCGGAGCCGGAATGCTCGCCACCCATGATGCCAGCCAGCGACTCGACCGCCTCGGCATCGGCGATGACGAGGTCTTCCGGTGTCACGGCAACATCCTTGCCGTTCAGCGCGGTGAAGCTCTCGCCCTCACGCCCGCGCCGGATGGTGAGGGTATCTCCCTTCACCTTCGCGCGGTCGAAGACGTGCAGCGGGCGGCCGAGATCGTAGGTGAACCAGTTGGTGACATCGACCAGCGCATTGATCGGGCGCAGGCCGATGGCCGTCAGCTTGTCCTGCAGCCACTGGGGCGAGGGGCCGTTCTTCACGCCACGCACGGCGCGGCCCAGCACCCAGGGGCAGCCTTCCAGATCTTCTACCGCCCACTTCAGCGGCGAGGGATACACGGCCTTCACCGGCTCCGGCGCGAAGGGCCGCAGCGTGCCGAGGCCCGCCGCCGCCAGGTCCCGCGCCACGCCGCGCACGGAGAGCGCGTCGCCACGGTTCGGCGTGACGCTGATCTCAATGATCGGGTCATCAAGCCCCGCCCAGGCCGCGTAGGACACGCCCACCGGCGCATCTTCCGGCAGATTGATGATGCCATCATGGTCGTCGCCGAGGCCGAGCTCGCGCGAGGAGCACATCATGCCCTCGCTCTTCACGCCGCGGATCTCGCCGACCTTCAGGGTGATGCCGGAGCCGGGCACATAGGCGCCGGGCCGGCCCAGCACGCCCTTCATGCCCGCGCGGGCATTGGGCGCGCCGCAGACGACGGAGAGCAGTGTGCCGGAGCCGTCATCGACCTTCAGCGCGCGCAGGCGGTCGGCATTCGGGTGCTGCTCCGCCTCCACCACATGGGCGATGCGGAAGGGCGCGAGCGCGGCGCCACGATCTTCCACACCCTCGACCTCCAGGCCGATGGCATTGAGCGTTTCCAGGATCTGCTCGAGGCCCGCATCCGTCTCCAGATGCCGCTTCAGCCAGCTGACAGGGAATTTCATCGGATCACACCCCTTCCGCCAGGGAGGCCGGGGAGAGCGGGCTGGTGCCGTAATGCTTCAGCCAGCGGACATCGCTCTCGTAGAACGGGCGCAGGTCGGGGATGCCGTGCTTCAGCATGGTGATCCGCTCAATGCCCATGCCGAAAGCAAAGCCCTGCCACTCGCGCGGGTCGATGCCGCAATTGGCCAGCACCTTGGGGTGGACCATGCCGCTGCCCAGGATCTCCAGCCAGTCGCCGCCCTTGCCCAGCTCGCCGGTCTTCCGGTTCCAGCCGATATCGACCTCCATGGAGGGCTCGGTGAAGGGGAAGTAGGAGGAGCGGAAGCGCACCGGCAGATCGCGGATATCGAAGAACGCCCGCAGGAAGTCGATCAGGCAGCCCTTCAGGTGGCCGAGGGTGATGCCCTTGTCGATCAGCAGCCCCTCCACCTGGTGGAACATGGGGGAGTGGGTGGCGTCATGGTCGGCACGGTAGGTGCGGCCGGGAACGATGACGCGGACCGGCGGCTCCTGCGACAGCATGGTGCGGATCTGCACCGGGCTGGTGTGGGTGCGCAGCACCGGCCGCTTCCCGTCCGGGCCGGCCGGCACGTAGAAGGTGTCGTGGTCCTGCCGGGCCGGGTGATGGTCCGGGATGTTCAGCGCGCTGAAATTATACCAGTCGCCCTCGATATCCGGGCCCTCGGCGACGCTGAAGCCCATCGCGCCGAAGATCGCCGTCAGTTCCTCGATCGTCCGGGCAATCGGGTGGATGGCGCCGTTCTCGGCGCCCGCGGGGGGGAAGGGGCGGGGCGGCAGGGAGACGTCCATCCGCTCGGCCGCGAGGCGCGCTTCCAGCGCGGCGGCGTCCAACTCCACGCGGCGGGCCTCGATGGCGGCTTCCAGCGTGGCCTTCAGCCGGTTGACGGCGGCGCCGCGTTCCTTGCGCTCGTCCGGCGGAAAGCCGCCCAGCGCCTTCAGCAGCGCGGTCAGCGCCCCGCTCTTGCCCAGCGTGGCGACACGCACCGCGTCCAGCGCGCGGGGGTCGGATGCTGCGGCCAGCGCGGCCTCGGTTTCGGTCTGAAGTCTGGCGAGGTCGTCCGACATCTCTTCGGTCCCGTCTTGCCCGGATACGAAAAAAGCCGCCAGACGCCTGGGGTCAGCCCCAGGCGGTGGCGGCTCTGTTCTGCCTGATCCCTCCGGTTTCCCGGGGGGACCGGAAGATCACGCCTCGGCCGAAGCCGGAAGCGCCGCCTTGGCCTTTTCGACCAAGGTCGCAAAGGACGCGGCGTCATCGAAAGCGATGGCGGCCAGCACCTTGCGGTCGATCTCGATGTTCGCGGCCTTGATGCCGGCGATGAACTTCGAATAGGTCAGGCCATGCTCGCGGACGGCGGCGTTGATGCGCTGGATCCACAGGCCGCGGAACTCACGCTTCTTAACGCGACGGTCGCGATAGGCGTATTGCAGCGCCTTCTCGACGCGCTCCAGAGCGGGGCGGTAGGCGTTGTTGGAACGGCCCACATAGCCCTTGGCGAGCTTCAGGACCTTCTTGTGACGAGCGTGGGCGGTAACGCCGCGCTTAACACGTGCCATTGGTCAGTACCTCTCTTAGCGCTCGATGCCGTAGGGCAGCCACTGCTTGACGGTCAGGCCGTCCTGGTGGCGCAGAACCTGCGAACCGCGGTTCTGGCGCTTGGCCTTCTGGCTGCGGGCGGAGAGGCAGTGGCGCTTCTTGCCGGGGCCGGCCAGCACCTTGCCGGTGGCGGTCAGCTTGAAGCGCTTCTTGACGCTCGACTTCGTCTTCATCTTGGGCATTTCGATCTCCTAAGTCTCGAGGTATCCGCCCGCGAAGGCGGACACGAAACCACGGCCGGGCATGCCCTACAGGCCCGGACGCGCGGGAAGAGGGCGGCGTATAGCCGCATCACGACCGTTCGGGCAAGGGCCGTTTGGCCGCGCCGGCCGCGCATCCCCCCTTCATTTGTCCCGGAATGCGCCGCATATGGGCGGGCATGATTCCCTTCCGTAAAATGCACGGCCTCGGCAACGACTTCGTGGTGGTGGATGGCCGCGCACCCGGTGCGTTGGATGCCATGGCCATCACCCCGGCCCGCGCCGCCGCCGTGGCGGACCGGTACCGTGGCATCGGCTGCGACCAGTTCATCGTGCTGGAGCCTGCCGGGGAGGGGGCGGATGTCTTCATGCGCATCTGGAACCCGGATGGCTCCCAGGCCGAGGCCTGCGGCAACGCCACGCGCTGCGTCGCCAGCCTGCTGATGGCGGAGACGGGGCGGGACAAGGTCGTCATCCAGACGGTGCGCGGATTGCTGCCGAGCGAGCGCCTGGAGGATGGAGACATCCGCGTGGATATGGGCCCCGCCACTTTCGGCTGGCAGGACATTCCGCTGGCGAAGGAGGCGGATACCGCGCACCTGCCCATGACGGTCGGCGCGCTCTCCAACCCCGCCGCCTGCTCCATGGGCAACCCGCATGTCACCTTCTTCGTGGGTGACCTCGATGCGCTGGACTGGAAGGCGCTGGGGCCGCAGGCGGAACACCACGCGCTGCTGCCCGCCCGCGCCAATATCGGTTTCGCCCAGGTGGTGGATACGGACCATATCCGCGTGGGCATCTGGGAACGGGGCGCGGGTCCGACGCTCGCCTGTGGCTCGGGCGCCTGCGCCACGCTGGTCAATGCGCATCGGCGCGGGCTGACGGGCCGCAAGGCGCGGGTGGACCTGCCGGGCGGCACGCTGCTGCTGGAGTGGCGGCTGGACGGGCATGTGCTGATGGCCGGCCCGGTGGCGACCGCCTTCCTCGGCCAGTTCGACTGGAGCGCGCTTGAGGGGAGCGCCCGGGCGGCATGACCGTCGAGGTCGTCACCTTCGGCTGCCGCCTCAATACTTATGAAAGCGAGGCGATGCGCGACCTCGCCACCCGCGCGGGCCATGGCGCCGCCGTGCTGGTGAATACCTGCGCCGTTACCGCCGAGGCGGAGAAGCAGGCCGCCCAGACCATCCGCCGCCTCGCGCGGGAGAAGCCAGGCACGCCCATCATCGTCACCGGCTGCGCGGCACAGATCGCGCCGGAGCGCTGGGGCGCCCTGCCGGGCGTCACCCGCGTGGTGGGCAATGCGGACAAGTTGAAGCCGGAGAGCTGGGCGCCCGATGCCGCCGCGGCGCCCGTCTCCGACATCATGGCCGCGCGGGATGTCACGCCGCATGCCGTCACGGAATTCGCCGGACGTGCCCGCGCACTGATCGAAGTGCAGCAGGGCTGCGACCATCGCTGCACCTTCTGCGTCATTCCCTTCGGCCGTGGGCCGTCCCGCTCCGCGCCGATGGGCGAGGTGGTGCGGCAGGTGCGCGCGGCGGTGGGGGCCGGATATAGCGAGGTGGTGCTGACCGGCGTTGATATCGCCAGCTATGGGCCGGACCTGCCGGGCCGCCCCACGCTGGGGCAGATGGTCCGCCGGCTGCTGGCCCTGGTGCCGGAACTGCCGCGCCTGCGCCTGTCCTCCATCGACCCTGCCGCCATCGACGAGGATCTCTGGCGGTTGATCGGGGAGGAGAAGCGGCTGATGCCGCATCTGCACCTCTCCCTTCAGCATGGCGCGGACCTCATGCTGAAGCGCATGAAGCGCCGCCACAGCCGCGCCCAGGCACTGGATGTAGCGGCCCGGGCCCGCGCGCTGCGGCCCGGCATCGCCCTGGGGGCCGACCTCATCGCCGGATTTCCCACGGAATCCGTGGCGGATTTCGAACAGATGCTGGAGATGGTGGAGGAGGCGGGGCTGCACTTCCTCCACGTCTTCCCCTATTCCGAACGTCCGGGCACCCCTGCCGCCCGCATGCCGCAACTGCCCGTCGCCTTGCGGCGGGAACGCGCGGCCCGGCTGCGCGCCGTGGGCGCCGCCGCCGCCAACCGTTTCTACGAAGCCCGGATGGGCCAGGAGGAAGCCGTGCTGCTGGAACGTCCCAATGCCGGCCACACCGAGCATTTTTGTCCACTCCGCCTCGTTTCGGGGGCCGGGGAGCGGGGGCGCGTGATGCGCGTGCGCGTGACCGGCGCCGATGCGCGCGGCCTGCTGGCCGAGGCGGCCTGACGCCATGGCTTTGCGTGACCTCTGGGCCAAGCTGACCGGCAAGAGCCAGGAGCAGGAAAAGGCCCCGCCCGCCGAATCCCACCCCGGCGCCACCGCGCCCGCGCCGCTGGAAACCCGCAGCCCGCCGCCCGAGCCCCCGGCGCCGCTGACTCCGGCGCAGCCTGAGCATGCCCCCGCCCCGCCGGCGCCGGCCGAAACCCGCTCCGTGCCTCCGCAGCCGGAGAAGGAGGCCACGCTACCCGCCGCGAGCCCGGACGAGGCGCAGCCCACCTCCACCCCGGCAACGGTGCAGCCCGTGGAGCCCCGGCCCGCGCTTCAGCCGCGGGAGGCCACGACTCCGCCAGAGGGCCAGGACACGCCGGCGCCTGATTACCCGCGAGCCTCCTCTTCGCCGACCCGGGCGGTGGAGCAGCCCGCGGCGTTGGAGGAGGAGCTACCAGCTCCATCCCTGCTGAACCGCTCGCCGCAGGCCGCTCCCGCGGAACCGCCGGCGCCACCGCCAGA
>JH600051.1 GCA_000245075.1 Acetobacteraceae bacterium AT-5844 | reverse complement strand
AGGGCTGAGCAAGGGCACTTACGAGAAGGTGTCGAAGGGGTTGGCGCTTTAGATCAAGGCGAAACATTTCCTGGAATCGGATCTGCGATGCGTCGCTGCATCGCGCTATACTTACCATCGACGCTCACCTCACACGGCGATCTACAGGACACTCTTCTGACATGGCTCTTCCTCAATCATCGGCTAAATTACTGAGGCAACTTCGAGAAGCTCGCCCTGGAACGGACTGGCGTCGTGATTTGCCCCACCCTCAACTAGAGGAATTGCGGAGGGCGGTCAGTGAAGAAATCGACGCAAAGCGCCTTACAGACACCCACAGGATCGAGGCGGAAGCACTTCTTGCGAGGCTAGCAGTCGATCCTGTTGCAAGCCTGAAGCTTTTCGTGGAGATGCAGAATAGCAGGCCCGTGCCTGCCCCCTCCGCTTACCGCATGATGGCAGAGTTGGTATCCCACTGGGGGGATGCGCTTTCCCGGTTGCGCGGGACAAAGGGGGCAGAATTCGCGCGTCAATGCCAAGCTGACGTCGCGCGCCTCCTTAAGGATTTCGCGGCCAAACGTCCGGATGACCCTGACGCCCAACTCGTTTATGTTCATTTTCTAAGATCCGCTTCGGGTGGGCGCAGTGCCTTAAATTACATAGCGACACTCTCGGCTCCCCCCCTTGCGGTCATCAACGAGTATTTTACAATAGTCATCGACTTGATCAGCCGCGCACCCGTTCCAGATAATCTAAGGATCGCATTCGCCGAGCCGCTGCCTTTTCAGGCCAGCGTCTCATCCGACATGCTTCGCTTCAGATTCCATCGAGCGACCGTTTTTGAGGCGTTACGCTGGAATAGAGAAAATAATCCGGCCTTCGGTAACGCTGCGCTGGATGACGCCCTGGAGGCACTACCTGATATCTCTGCCCGGAGCGAGTTGGATATCATATTCCGCGTTCTATCTATGCTGACAGCTGAAGGACAAGCTCAGTTGCTTGTCGATCTCATGGCGTGCCCAACGCTTTGGCGCTCGCCGGCAGGGGAAGAGACGCGGCGCATTATTCTAGAACGCGCGATGATCACTGCCCCCTCTGTTCGCGATCCAGGTCTGTTGACCCTTTTAGTTGCCCGCTTGGTCGAATATGCGCCCCAAAGCGTTTTTTACTGGGAAACCCCGCTATGGCGGGCGCAGCTTCATGAACTAACAAAAAAACTTGGCCCACAAGTTCGGCCAACACAAAAGCACTACTTTATTGGGACTACAGCATTCCCGATTCCTGACCTTGATACCGTCTCCAGCGAGTATCACCTCGCCACGGAGGCCTCGCCCACATCTTCAAGATTCTCGTCCTACATTGATTTTCGAAAGATCGACCCTGACGAGGATATCAATATTCTAAATTCGAAATATTTCCGTATTGAAGGATTACATCTGTCAAGGAGGACCAGCGGCCCCATAATTGTAACATCGGCCGATGTTAACTACTTTCGCCGTTATGCCATCCGTTATGCCACATCTCTTCTAGATAGCGGCAGTCACATGGATGTTCATTTCCACATCATCGGCGATGGTGAAAGCGTAACAGCCGAAATCAACGAGATAACTCGCATTCTTTCAAAATGCCGCGTTTCGGTATCATTCGAGCCAATCCTAGAGAATAGATCCTTCTATTTTGCCTCGGCCCGATTCCTGCGCCTGCCGCAGTTCATCGAGCATCTCAAAAGTGATATTTTATTGACGGATATAGATGTTTTTTGGCATACTGCGCCTGAAAAGGCATTGGCGCCGTTTGCCGACGTAGATGTAGCGCTCCGCATTTTCGATAGTGTTAGGCACTATATCATGCACAGTAGTGGGGAGATGATTCTGCGCTATCCAAGGACGAAGCTTTGGGAATGCGTGAGCGCAAGCTCAGTCTTCGTTCGCGCTACCTCTGCAGGAACGCGATTCTCTTCTCTTCTCGCTCGAGTCACAAGTAAGCATCTTCAGAATTTTCTGCAAAAACCAGGAACACACTGGTTTATTGACCAGAATATTTTGTCTGCGGTATATGCATACACCCTGCGACACTACGAAATTCAGATTGGGAATCTGGATGCTGTCGGTACACCTTATGGCCCCTACGGCATGGTTGAGCCTAATACGATGAGAAGCGGTCAAGGGTCGCATTGGATCACGCAGAAGCATCTTATTAATACCAAATAAGAAACCGATCGAAGGCAGCGAATGCGGGGGAGGGGTTAATGAACAGGACATTGCTCCCCCGCATCCTCGCCCTGCCAGGGCTGAGCAAGGGCACTTACGAG
>JH600050.1:9001-16446 GCA_000245075.1 Acetobacteraceae bacterium AT-5844 | reverse complement strand
CTCGTAAGTGCCCTTGCTCAGCCCTGGCAGAGCGAGGATGCGGCCCAGCTCCTGCTTCATGATCGCCGCGCGCTCCGCGGACTGGCGCTTCCAGTCGCCCAACGGCGATATCATCCGCGCCGCCACCTGGCTGTTCACCGGGTCCAGCGCGATGACCATGTCGGCCAGGAAGCGGTAGCCCTCGCCCGAGGCGCTGTGGAACTGCGCGGGGTTCCCGGCGGCGAAGGCGCCGACCAGAGACCGCACCCGGTTCGGGTTGCGCAGATCGAAATCCGGGTGCTTCGCCAGGGCCTGCACGGCGGAAAGCGTGTCCGCCCGGCTGGAGATGGCCTGGAGGGTGAACCACTTGTCCAGCACCAGCGGGTCGTTCTTCCATTTCGCATGGAAGGTGGCGAGCGCAGGCTCGCGGGCGGGGGAGTGGGAATTCACCAGTACCCGCAATGCAGCGAGCACATCCGTCATGTTGCCGCCAGTGGCGAACTGCGCTTCCGCACGCGCCAGGCCATCACCGCTATCGGCGCGGCCGAGATAGGTCAGCGCCGCGTTGCGCAGCGCGCGGCGGCCGATGCTGGCACCATCGATGCGGTAGGGGCCCGCATCGGCCAGGCCGTCATGCAGCGCCGCGAACCGGCTGGCGAAGCGGTTGCCGATCTCACGCCGCAGCGCCTGGCGGACGATATGGATGGCTTCCGGATCGGCGGTGGTCATCTGCCCGGCGACGAAATCCTCCGAGGGCAGGGTCAGCGCCTCAGCGGCAAAGGCGGGGTCCTGTTCCGCGCGGTCCAGCATGGCGGCGATGATGGCGGCGAGGCCTTCAGGAAGGGTTGGCGCCTCCCCCGCGCGGTGGGCTTCCACAAGGCGCAGCATCTCGGCCGTCGCGTATTGCTGGGCGGATTCCCAGCGGACGAAGGAATCGCTGTCCTTTGCGGCCAGAAAGCCGAGCGTCTCCAGGCTCAGCCCTTGCAGTTTCACAGGTGCGGAGAAGCCGCGCAGCAGGGAGGGAACGGGCCGTTCCTTGCCGAGCCCCTCGAAGATGAAGTCCTGCTTCGCTTCCTCCAGCAGTAGCACGCGCTCCTCCGGGGATTCACCGGCATTCTCGCCGGAGAAGCGGAGAGGCAGCGCCACCCCATCCCCGTTCAGCAATCCCATGGCGACGGGGATGGGCACGGGCTGCTTCTGCGACTGGCCAGGCGTGGGCGGCGTGGTCTGGGAAAGGGTCAGCGTGTAGCGACCAGCGGCCTCGTCGAAGCTGTCGCTGACCGTGACTTCAGGCGTGCCGGCCTGTGCGTACCAGCGGGAGAAGCGGGAGAGGTCGATGCCGGATGCATCCTGCATCGCACTGACGAAGTCCTCGATGGTGACGGCCTGGTTGTCGTGCCGCGCGATATAGAGATCCATGCCCTTGCGGAAATTGTCCGCGCCGATCAGCTCCCGCATCATCCGCACCACCTCGGAGCCTTTCTGGTAGACCGTGGCGGTGTAGAAGTTGTTGATCTCGACATAGGAGTCCGGGCGCACGGGGTGGGCCATCGGCCCCGCATCCTCTGGGAACTGCGCGGCGCGCAGGCGGCGCACATTGGCCAGCCGCTTCACCGCCGCGCTGCCCATGAATTCGGAGAAGTGCTGGTCCCGGAAGACGGTGAGGCCCTCCTTCAGGGAGAGCTGGAACCAGTCGCGGCAGGTGACGCGGTTGCCCGTCCAGTTATGAAAGTACTCATGCGCGACGACGGTCTCGATGCCTTCGTAATCCGCGTCCGTGGCGGTGTCCGGCCGCGCCAGGATGTATTTGGTGTTGAAGACGTTGAGGCCCTTGTTCTCCATCGCCCCCATGTTGAAGTCGGAAACGGCGGCGATGTTGAACACGTCGAGGTCGTATTCCAGGCCGTATTCCTGTTCGTCCCAGGCCATGGAGGCCTTCAGGCTGTCCATCGCGTGGCCGCAGGCATCCTCATCGCCGCTGCGGACATAGATGGCCAGCGCCACCTCCTTGCCCGAACGCGTCGTGAAGCTGTCCCGCACCGCGACGAGATCGCCGGCCACGAGGGCGAAGAGATAGGAGGGCTTCGGGTGCGGGTCCTCCCACTTCGCCCAGTGGCGGCCTTCCGGCAGGTCTCCCCCGCCGGCGGGGTTGCCGTTGGAGAGCAGGACGGGGCAGGTTGCCTTATCGGCCTCGATGGTCACGGAATAGCGCGCCATCACATCCGGCCGGTCCGGGAAGAAGGTGATGCGCCGGAAGCCCTCCGCCTCGCATTGCGTGAAATAGTTGCCGCCGGAGAGGTACAAGCCGGAAAGCTCCGAATTGGCCTCTGGCGAGATTTCCACCAGCGTCTCCAGCATGAAGCTGTCCGGCACATTCTCGATCCGCAGCCCGCCCGAGGGGAGGGAGATGCAGCGATAGGAGGGGAGCGGCGCCCCGTCGAGGCTGGCGGAGAGCAGCATCAGCGCCTCTCCATCCAACTCCAGGTCCCGTGCCTCTCCGTTGCGGCGCAGCGCCAGCCGGGAGCGCACGCGGGTGGCGGTGGGGTGCAAAGCGAAGTGCAGATCGACCGTATCCACCAGGAAGGCGGGCGGGCGGTAGTCCTCGCGGCGGATGGTGGCGGGGGTCGCGGGGGCGCTGACGGACATTCGGGTCATCCTGCCTGGATCGTGGCTCGGGAAGATGCTCCACTATGGCCCGTCGGGGAGGCCACGCCCAGCATGCGCGTGATGAGGTCTGCGGCACGAATCTTGCGTGGTGAAACATGGCAGCCGCCCCGATCCGTCTGCCGACAGCCGCCCGGCCATGCCGGGCACCGATCTTGCCTCTTCGCCAGCCAGGACCGCCGTCTTCATGCGCAATGCCTCTTCTCCTCCCATCGTCCAAGCCCATGGGCTCTGGAAGCGCTTCGGCCCGCTGACGGTACTGAAAGGCGTCGATCTGGAAGTGGCGGAGAAAGAGCTGGTCTTCATCATCGGCCCTTCCGGCTCCGGCAAATCCACCCTGCTGCGTTGCCTGAATCGGCTGGAGACACCCGATGACGGCGCCATCACGGTGGACGGCATCGACCTGCTGAGCCCGCGCACGGATATCAACAAGGCCCGCCAGCGCATCGGCATGGTGTTCCAGAGCTTCAACCTCTACCCGCACATGACGGCGCGGGCGAATGTCACGCTGGCGCTCCGCAAGGTGCTGGGGCGCTCCCGCGACGAGGCGGACGAGGCCGCGCGCCATGCCCTGGAGCGCGTCGGGCTGGGCGAGCGGATGGACCATTTCCCCGCGCAGCTTTCCGGTGGGCAGCAGCAGCGCGTGGCCATTGCCCGCGCCATCGCGCTGGAACCGCGCGTCATGCTGTTCGACGAGCCGACCAGTGCGCTGGACCCGGAACTGGTCGGCGGCGTGCTCTCCGTGATGCGGCAGCTGCGGGAGAGCGGCATGACCATGGTGGTGGTGAGCCACGAAATGGCCTTCGCGCGCGCGGCGGCCGATACCGTCATCTTCATGGCGGATGGCGAGAAGCTGGAGCAGGGGCCGCCCGCCCAGATCTTCGGCGACCCGCAGCATGAGCGTACCCGCGCCTTCATTCGCCAGATCGACCGTCATTGAAGACGGTGCGCTGACGATGTCCGGCTTCGAGAACTTCGTTTTCTCCTTCTTCAATCTGAAGGTGATGGCGCAATACCTGCCCCAGGTGGCGCAGGGCTTCGTGCTCACGGTGCTGCTGGCGGTGCTTATCGTCATCGCCGGGCTGGCCTCCGGCCTGGCCCTGGCGCTGATCCGCAGCTTCGGTATCCGCCCGCTGAACTGGCTGATCATCTTCGTGGTGGATCTGTTCCGCGCGCTGCCGCCGCTGGTCATCATCGTGCTGCTGTTCTTCGGGCTGCCGGCGGCGGGGATGAGCCTTTCCGGCTTCGCCGCCACCTGGCTGTCGCTGACGCTGGTGCTGATGGCCTTCTCGGAAGAGATCTTCTGGGCCGGCATCACCTCCGTGCATAAAGGCCAGTGGGAGGCCGCACGTTCCACCGGCCTCACTTTCGTGCAGACGCTGCGCCATGTGGTGGTGCCGCAGGCATTGCGGATCACCATCCCGCCCCTGACCAACCGCACCATCGCTATCACCAAGGGCACGGCGCTGGGCTCGGTGGTGGGTGTCTCGGAAATCCTGGGCGCGTCGCAGAGCGCCATGGCGTTCTCCGCCAACCCGTCGCCGCTGATGCTGGGGGCGATTGCCTACCTCATCCTGTTCATTCCCGTGGTCGCCTTTGGCCGCTGGGTCGAATCCCGTTTCGCCTGGAAGCGCTGAGGCTGACATGGACGATTTCGTGCAAGCCTTCCTGAACCTGGACATCGTCCGGCAGGCTTCTCCCATCCTCTGGCAAGGCCTCTACCAGACGCTGTTGCTCGCCGTGCTGGTGGTGCCTCTCGGCCTCGTGGGCGGCGTGATGCTGGCGCTGCTCTCCACCGCGCCGCTGCGCTGGGTGCGCCTGCTGGCGGCGGGCTGGGTGGATCTGTTCCGCGCCATTCCGCCGCTGGTGCTGCTGGTGTTCCTCTATGCCGGCCTGCCCTTCGCAGGGCTGGATGTCGGGGCCTGGGGCGCCGTCGCCATCGGCTTCTTCCTGAACACCGGCGCCTATTATGGCGAGGTGCTGCGCGCGGGCATTGAGAGCGTGCCGCGAGGGCAGACGGAGGCGGCCCGTTCCACCGGCCTCAGCCAGGGGCAGACCCTGGCCCATGTCGTGCTGCCGCAGGCGGTGCGGAACGTGATGCCGGACCTCATCTCGAACACGGTGGAGGTGGTGAAGCTCACTTCCATCGCCAGCGTGGTGGCGCTGCCGGAGCTGCTGTTCCAGGCGCGGCAGGCACAGAACGTCACCTACAACGCTTCGCCCATCGTGGCGGCGGCGGTGGCGTACTTCCTGCTGCTCTGGCCCCTGGTGCGGCTGATGTCGCGCCTTGAGAACAAGGCGATGGCGGGGAGGGGATAGCTCCCCGGGGAGGGGCCGCTGGCTCCTCCAGCCCGCGCGATTATGGTTGACTAGGAAACAAAATACTGTTTTAGTTTCCTAGGCAACCAAGGGAATTGTCTTGCCCCGCACCGCTCCTGTCTCGGATCTTTCGGCGCATCTCGGCTTCTGGCTGCGCACTGTCTCCAACCACGTGTCCCATGCCTTTGCCGGCAAGCTCGCCGGAAAGGGGGTGACGGTCGCCGAGTGGGTGATGCTCCGCGCGCTCTATGGCAAGGAGCCGACGCCGCCGAGCCGCCTCGCGGAAGACATGGGCATGACGCGCGGCGCCATCTCGAAACTCGCGGACCGGCTGATCGACAAGGCGCTGATCCTGCGCGAGGCCAGCGCCGAGGATGGGCGGGCGCAGACCCTGGCGCTGACACCGCAGGGCACAAAGCTCGTTCCGGAGCTCGCCGCGCTCGCGGATCGCAATGATGAGGAATTCTTCAGCCCCCTTTCCGCCGAGGAACGCGCGGTTCTGGAGCGGGTGCTGAAACGGCTGATCGAACATGGCGGCATGACGGGCATGCCGACCGAGTGACAAACCGGATGGAGGAGCGTCATGGATGATCACCGGCAAGCCGTCGCCAGGGCCTGCCTCAGCGCGGCGGAAGGAAACACGATGACCTTTCCGCAGATCGTGGGAACGCTGATGCGGGAAGGCTTCGAGAGCTATGCGGTCGACTTCCGCCGCAACGCCGCCACCTACTACCTGAGGGATGGCGACAGCATCGAGCTGCCGATGCACAAGGTCGAAGCCGGCCTTGCCGAGGATTTCGATGCCGCTGCCGTCCAAGCCGCGATCCAGGAGGCCCAGCAGCTCCTCCCCGGCTACACCTATGCCGGCTTCTGCGAGAAGGTCGTCTCAGCCGGTTGCGCGGGCTACATGGTCTCCTTCCCCGGGCGGCGCGCGGTCTATTTTGGCCGGACCGCCGAGACGCATGTGGAGCACTTTCCGCGCTGACGAGCTTCAGCCAGCAGGGAGAATGCCGAGCGCCACCCAGTGCGGCCGGGTTTTCTCATGCCAGGCGCTGGCGGCTTTCCCGAAGCGTGCCGCCAGGGCATCCCGCGTGATGCCGGGTTCTTCCAGCACGGCGAGGGCGAAGCCTGCTTCCTCCGCCGTCACGGGAAGGGTCGTGCCGAGCGCGGGCGTGGCCAGCCAGCCGCTTCCCTCGGCCGCCAGCAGCTTGTTCAGGGCCCAGGCCGCCTGAGGCGGTGGCAGGCGCCGGCTGACGGGATGCGCGACCTGACCCCAGAGCAGCATCTGCACCGCCTGGTTCAGCATGGCCGGGTGCAGCGGTGTGTCATGCAGGCGGGACAGGCCCTCCACTGTCTGCGGCCCCTTCGCCAGGGCGGCCAGCAGCGGCCCGAACAGCGCCGCGTCGCCTTTCACCGGGCCGATGGCCGTGTCGAAGGTCAGGCCACCGCCGCGGGGCGCACCGGGCAGCGCCGCCAGGGCCAGGGAGAGGAGCGCCTGCATGTGCTGCGCGGGCGGCAGCGGCTGCCCGCCGCGCTGGTAGAGGTCCCGCCGCAAGGATTGGTTGCGCGCGATATCCCGGATGGTCTCGGCCGTGGCGGTGTCGGCAACACCTGCCAGCAGGGGCCGGGTCGCGGCGGGCAAGCCGACGGCGTCGATGTTGTCCGGTGGCGTCGCGCTGCCGAGGTAGCGGCAACCCGCCCCAGCGAAGGCGTCGATCATCTCCGCGACGTGGAAGGGCTCCCAATGCGCGGGCAGCATTTCATGCGCGAGGGCAGCCGGGTTCTGCTGGCGGGTGGATTTCAGCCGGTGCCGTTCCTGCGGATAGGCGGTGAAAAGCCCTGCGCCTGCCTGCTCCAGCCGGGAGAGCAACGCCATGCTGGCCTGGACCTTCTGCGCGGAATCGCCCGGCTGGGTGGCCGCATGGCGGCGGACGAGTTGCTGGGTAGCGGCAGCCGCGGACAGGCCGGGATGCGTCATGTAATGCGCATAGACGAGGCCGCCCGGCTTCAGGGAACGCTGGATGAAGCGCAGCACCGCCTGCCGTTGCGCGGGCGAGATCCAGGACAGCACGCCATGGGTGACGATGACGTCGAAGGGGGCGAAGCGCTCTGCCGGCGCGTCGGCCAACTCCTCGAAACCCGCCTGGATGGCTTCGAGATTGCGGATCCCGGCGGTGGCCGCGCTGTGTCGCAGGCGTTCGATCTGGCCTGCATCCATGTCGATGGCGGTGAAGTGGCCCGCCGGGTTGGTGGCGGCGGAGACGAGCGCGTTCAGCCCGGCGCCGCAGCCCAACTCGCACCAGCGGAAGGGCGCGGCGAAATCCGGCGCCGGCTGGCCCAGGCCGCGCGCGACGGCATCCAGCCAGGCGGGCGTCATCTCCCGGTGAAACTGGGGCGGGTAGGCGACGTCGCTGACATAGCCGTCGGTCATGGAGGGAGGCCTCTGAAAAGCATGGCGGCGCGGAGGGGACGGCCCCCTCCGC
>JH600050.1:0-8981 GCA_000245075.1 Acetobacteraceae bacterium AT-5844 | reverse complement strand
GGCGGCGCGGAGGGGACGGCCCCCTCCGCGCCGGCAGTCGGTGAAAGCGTGGCCGCTTAGAAGGTGGCGGTCAGGCTGACGAAATAGGCGCGGCCCGGTTCGTTATAGGTGTTGGCACCGGCGCCGCTCGAATTCGCCTCGCGGAACAGCTGCTCGTCGAACAGGTTGCTGACGCCGGCGGTCAGGCGCGTATTCTCGTTGATGTCGTAGGTGGCGCTGATGTCCACCACCGAATACGGGTCACGCTGCCACAGCTCGGAGCCGGTATTGGCCTCGCCGCGCGTGTCGATGGTGCGGGCTTCCTGCCTGCCGTAATGTGTCAGCCCCAGGCGGAAGGAGAGCTGCTCCAGCGGCTCCCAGTCCAGCCAGGTGTTGATGGTGTATTCGGGAATGATGGAGAGCGGCTGGCCAGTGGTCTTGTCCTCGCTCTGGATCATGTAGGTGAAGTTGGTGTTCCAGGAGAGCGTCTCCAGGATCGGGATCAGGACGTTGCCCTCGAGGCCCGACACCACGGCTTCCGGCGTGTTCTCCCAGCGGAAAATGCGCCCGTTGCGGGAGGCCTGGCCCACCGGGATCATGCCGGCGACGATCTTGTCGCGGTAGTCGTTGTGGAAATAGGTCAGGCTGCTGCTGAAGCGGCCCTGGTTGTAGGCGATGCCGATTTCCTTGTTGATGCTCGTCTCCGGCTTCAGGTCCGGATTGCCCTGCACGTAACAGCCAGCGCCGCCGATGCCCGGGAAGTTGACCGGGCAGCCATTGCCCATGGTGAAATAGATGTAGTTGGGGTTGGACTGATAAAGGTTCGGCGCCTTGAAGGCGCGCGCGATGCCGCCCCGGATGCTGAAGCCGTCGAACAGCTCATAGGAGGCATTCAGCGACGGGCTCCAGTTGGAGCCGAACTCGCTGTGGTGGTCGAAGCGCACGCCCGGCGTCAGCGTCAGCCGCGTGGTGGCGTAGATGTTGTCCTCGACGAACATCGAGTAGGTATCGGCGCTGGAGCTGCTGGGGCGGGTGCCCTCGGCCGCGCCGGGCAGTGAGCCGCCGGTCGCGGTCGACTGCGTCATCGAGAACGGATCGCTGAGGTTCTCGCGGAAGAATTCGGCGCCGATCGTCAGGCGCTGTGGCGCCAGGAACTCCAGCGGGATGTTGATCTCGCTGTTGAGGGTGTAGTTGTTGAGTGTGGCAGTGGAAAAGCCGTTTTCGGTGTTGATGCTGCCTTCCTGGCTGCCCGCCAGGCCTTCATTGAGGCGCTTGTTGACCGTGCCCTCATACATGAACAGCGTGCGCGTATCCGCCCAGCCCCAGTCGCCGCGATGCAGCAGCGAGGCGGTGGTGCGCGTCATGATGTTCGTCTCGGCGCCCTCATTCGCCAGCTGCGTCAAGAGGTCTGAGCCGGCGTTATTAACGGCGCGGTCGCCGGCATAGATGTTGCCCTGGCGGCTGTAGCCCAGCTCCAGCTCCAGCACCTGCTGCGGCGTGATGTCCCAGCGCAGCACGCCATTGATGTCGCGGTTCTCCACGCCCTCGCGGCCGGCAGGGGGGGTGTCTCCGGGGGCGGCGTTGGAGGCGGCGCGGTTCAGGTCGATGGAGTCCGCATCGGTGCGGTTGAAGTTGCCGTAGACGCGGAAGGACAGGCCTTCCAGCGTGGTGGGGCCGGAGAGGGTGGCGGTGACGCGGCGGCCATCGCCCTCGTTGCTGTCTTCGGGCTGCAGCGCATAGAGGGTGACGGAGCCCTGGACGGTATCGGTCGGGGCCTTGGTGATGATGTTCACCACACCGCCGGCAGCGCCGGAGCCGTAGCGCGCGGCGGCCGGGCCGCGGATGACCTCGATGCGCTCGATCGCATCCGCCGGCACCCAGTTGGAGTCGCCGCGGGTGTTGCGCTCGCCGCTGCGGCCCATGCGGACCGAGTTGCGGGAGCGGACGGGCTTGCCGTCGATCAGGATGAGGGTGTTCTCCGGCCCCATGCCGCGCAGGTCGATCTGGCGGTTGTTGCCGTATTGGCCGGAGGAGGAGTTACCAGTGAGGTTCACGCCCGGCATCTGGCGAACGATCTCGGAAATATCGTTCGCCGGTGGCATGCGCTGGATTTGTTCGCGCGTGATGATGGAGACACCCGGGGCCTGCAGCAGCTCTTCTTCGGCGGTCGCGACGACGTTCACTTCAGGCAGTGCGACCGTATCCTGCGCCCGCGCCTGGCCGGCCAGCACGAGGGGGGAGGAGAGGGCGAGGCCGGCCATCAGAGCGGCGCGCGAGGCCGAGCCGGTGAGAAAGAGGCGAGTGCTCACTGTGCGTAACCTGATATTGCGAATGAATTGCAAAATTGCACCGAAGTTAGCTAGGGGCAATCCATCCCGGCCCATTTTTCGCCGCATTGCGGTAGAAAACGGCCTTGGTGTGGCTTCACGGCCTGCGCAGGAGAAGAGGTAGATGCGGATCAAACAACTGTTTTTAACGGATTAAATATCGCGTTCTCTGCTGCCGACGGAGATTGCCGGCCCAGAAGGAGCAAGTAAGGCACTGTGAGTTCTGTTACGATTTGCGCATGAATTATTAAAATCGAGACATGTTTCAGAGCCGTTATTGCCTTCGGCCCGTCCATGCGAGGTTGCCAAAGGGCCGCGCGTGAAGGACAGTTCGGGCCAAGCTGGCGGCACGCAGAATCGCCACCCCTGGGGAAGCTGAAGCCAGTCGTCATGACCTCGAGACGGACGCGTGCCGGGCCGCTTACGCCGCGCCGGCACAAGCGGAGACGACAAATGGCTGTGCAACCCTTCCATCTTGGCTGGTTCCTGCAAGGCTCCAGCGTGCAGGCCTGGGGTGAACCCTGGACCGGCAATATCGGCCAGGATTGGATGCACCCCAATCTGTTCATCGACATGGCCCAGGCGCTGGAACGCGCCTGCTTCGACTACATCCTGGTCGAGGACAGCTCCTATGTCGGTGAGGCCTATGGCGGCTCGCGCGAGATCTATCTGAAGAACGGCCTGTCCGTCCCGCGCCAGGACCCCTCCATCGTCTCCACCCTGCTCTTCGCCGCGACGAAGAATATCGGCATCGCCACCACCCTCGCGACCTTCACCCATCATCCCTACCTGCTGGCGCGCATCATCGCGACGCTCGACCAGGTCTCCGGCGGCCGCGCCGCCTGGAACATGGTGACAGGCAGCAGCGACATGGCCGCGCGCAACTACGGCATGGACGGGCTGCCGGAGCACGACCTGCGCTACGACATGGCCGATGAATACATGGCCTGCGTGAACGCGCTGTGGGATTCCTGGGAGCCTGGCGCCATCCTGGCCGACAATGAAAGCGGCGTGCTGGTGGACCACACCAAGGTCCACACCGTGGACTTCAAGGGCAAGTGGTACAGCTCCCGCGGCCCGCTCAACTCCGGCCCCTGCATCCAGGGCCGCCCCGTCATCGCGCAAGCCGGCGGCTCCCCGCGCGGGCGGCAATTCGCCGCGACGCATGGCGAGACCATCGTGGCCAACCCGAAGGGCATCGAGGCCATGAAGGCCTACCGGAACGATATCCGCGCCCGTGCCGCCGCCCAGGGCCGCAACCCGGACGACATCAAGGTACTGTTCCTGGTGAACCCGATCATCGGCGAATCCGCCCAGCATGCCGAGGAACGCCGCCTCGCGCGCCTCGCCGCCGCCGATGCCAAGATCGCCCAGCGCCTCGCCCACTTCAGCAAGGTGACGAATATCGACTTCGGCGCCTTCGACCTCGACAAGCCGATCGAGGAAGGGCTGAAGACCAACGGCCACCAGCAGAACCTCGATACGCTGAAGAAGATGGGCGCCGGCGGCAAAACCCTGCGCCAGGCCTTCACCGATTACAGCGGCACCGGCCTCTCCGTGGATCTGGTCGGCACGGTGGACACCATCGCCGGCAAGATGGCCGAGGTGATGCAGGAAGTTGGCGGCGACGGCTTCCTGTTCTCCATGGGCGATGTCAGCCGCCGCGTGGTGTCGGAAGTGGCGGATGGGCTGGTGCCGGCCCTGCAAGCACGCGGCCTGACCCGGAAGGGATATTCCTACAAGACGCTGCGCGAGAACCTTCGCGAGTTCTGAGGGGTTCGGGCCAAAGGGGGCGCCGCCCCCTCTGGACACCCCCGCTGGGGTGACAGTGTCACCCCAGACCCCGCCATCAGTTTGTGCGTGTTACGGCCGGTTCCGCCGAGGGTCTGAGACCCTCGGCGACTGACGTCTCAGCCCGCGTGACCTTTTAAATTCTTTTGAAAGTGCCAGCGGTTAGCGCGACGCTTAGCTTTCAGCCTTAAAAAAACTCGAAGCGGGGTCCGGGGTGGACTTTCCACCCCGGCGGGGGTTCCAGGGGGCAGCGCCCCCTGGCTCCATCCCTTCAGCCCCCCGCAGCCATCTTCAGCGGCGGCGCCACATCTTCCGGAATCGGGCAGACATAGGGAGTGGCGGCGGTGCGCGCTGCCAGGTCGGCCTTGGCGGCGGCGAGCACTTCGGGCTGGTCGATCAGGTCCACCGCCGTGCCCGCCATCACCTTCGCCACATGCACCATGCCCTTATGGGCCGCGGGCATCTTGCCCTGGGCGGTCCACTGCCAGGAATGGGCGGGGGTGCCGACGGCCAGGGTGGCGCCGCTGGCCTGGACGGTCGGTACCACCCAGGAGACGTCGCCCACATCGGTGGAGCCCAGCATGGGCGTGCCGGTGCGTTCGGCGATCGGCGGCTGGATGCCTTCGCACAGCGCCTCATCCGTGCGCGGGCGGAAGCCGGAGCGGTTGTAGTTGCTGGAGATGGCCTGCGGCGTCAGCGTCGCCTGGATTTTGCGGGCGAATTCGCGGTCCGCATCGTCGAAGGGCACGGGGCCCAGGCGGTCGAAATTGTTCTGCATCGCCTGTTCCAGCGGGCCATTGCCCATCAGGTTGGCGGTGGCGGAGAGAACCTTGATGTCCACGCTGGTCTCGGTCATCAGGGCGGCGCCCTGGGCGATTTTCTTCACCCGCTCGATCAGCGCGAACATCTCGTGCAGCGTGTGGGCACGCACGGCGTAGCGCACCTTCGCCTCGCCCTGCACGACGTTCGGCGCGATGCCGCCCGCGTTCAGATAGGCATAGTGGATGCGCGCGTCGCTCGGCATGTGCTCGCGCATGTAGTTCACGCCGACATTCATCAGCTCGATCGCATCCAGCGCGGAGCGGCCCAGATGCGGCGCGGCGGCGGCGTGGGAAGAGCGGCCGGTGAAGGAGAAGTCGATCCGCGTCATCGCCAGAGAGTCGGCTTCCTGCACGCCGGCCCAGGCGAAGGGGTGCCAGGTGATGGCGGCGTCCACGTCCTTGAAGGCACCGGCGCGGACCATGAAGGTCTTGGCCGCGCCGCCTTCCTCGGCCGGGCAGCCATAGTAGCGCACGCGGGCCTTGAGGCCATTCTTCTCCAGGTGGTCCTTCAGCGCGGTGGCGGCCAGAAGGGCGGCGGCGCCCAGCAGGTTGTGGCCGCAGCCATGGCCATGGCCGCCGGCTTCCACCGGGCGCGGCTCGGCCACACCGGCTTCTTGGGAAAGGCCGGGCAGGGCGTCATACTCGCCGAGGAAGGCGATGACGGGACCTTCATCACCCGCTTCGCCCATGATGGCGGTGGGAATGCCGGCCACTTCCTTCGTGACGCGGAAGCCCTGCTTCTCCAGCATGTCCACATGCTCGGCGCAGGAACGGAACTCGGTATAGAGCAGCTCCGGCATGCCCCAGACGCGGTCGCTCAACTCGATGAACGCGTCCTTCTTGGCATCCACGAGGTGCCAGATCTCTTCCGTGTTGCGCATGCGGCGCCTCCTTCAAGCGATTGCCTAGGGAGTGCGCCGTGGCTGTGGGGGCGTCAAGGCTCGTGGAATGGAAGCCGCAGGCCTGACGCTCCGATCAAAGCGGCAGCAGGAAGAGCCAGACGACGCAGCCGAAGCCCAACAGGAAGAGAACCGAGCGCAGCGTGGCAAGATTGGCCAGATAGGCCCCGGTATAAGCCAGGCGCAGCAGGATGAAAGCGATGGCCAGGGTATCGATCCGCCCCTGGGGCGCGGCGGCCATCTGCGCCAGGATCACGGCGGCGGCGAAGGGCGCGAAGGCCTCGAAGTGGTTGCGGTGGGCCCAGTCCGCGCGCTGGCGGAGGCCCGACTGGCGCTCCAGCCAGGCGCGGGGTGCGCTGTTGTCGAAGCCATGGCCGGCCTTGGCGACGAACACCGTCGCGAATGGCAGCACGGCGGCTGCGAGAATCATCCAGTTCGCAAGGGTCATGCCCCGCGCTCCCCTCTGACGGTATGCGCCAGGGAAGCGGGGGGAGCGGCGGCTGTCCAGGGGGCAGGCTTCGGAGGTGGGGGGCGGGGGATGCTCGTCCTCCGGGCCCGCCTTCCTTTCGCAGCCGCCGCTATCCGGTCAGGGCCGGATCTGCGGTTTACCGTCTGGCCCGATATCCCAGGGGGCGCGGTTCGCTTCCCGCTGGGCGGCGCTGCGGCTGAGGCCGATATCCCGCAGCATGCGCTCGTCCAGCTCCTGCAGCTGCATGCGCGTTTCGAATGTCCTCATCATGCGGCGGATGAAGATGGACCAGCCCGAGACCCGTAGCGCGGCGGGCGCGGACCGGAAGGAGGAGGCGTGGCCAAGACGGGCAGACATCGGAGAGCCTTTCATGCTCCGTGAGGTTCGATGCCCGAAAGGTGGGTGAGAGAGCGGAATAAATAAAACGAATTGTTTTGACGGGGACCATCAGGCGGATTGATAATGTGGCCATGCTTGGTCTCCCCCCTGGCCTGGACCCCGATCTGCTACGGTCCTTCGTGCTGATTGCCGAGGGCAGCAGCGTCACACGCGCCGCGCAGCGGGTGGGGCGAACCCAGTCCGCCGTGTCCATGCAGATGCGACGGCTGGAGGAAACGCTGGGCCATCCCCTTCTGGTGCGCAGCCAGCGCGGCTTTGCCCTGACCCCGCACGGCTCGTGGTTGCTGGATCGGGCGCGGCCCTGGCTGGCCATGCATGACGAGATCCTGGCCAATTTCCGCTCCCCCGACATTACGGGCCATGTTCGGCTGGGCACGCCGGATGACTACGTTCTGATCTGGTTGCCGGAGATTCTGGCGCGCTTCGCCGAAAGCCACCCGGCGGTAGAGCTGGAGGTGATCTGCGCCCCCTCCACGGAACTGCTGCAACGCCTTGAGCGGGGCGAGCTGGACCTGACCCTCTTCTCCGCCGGCAATGGGCGGGACCAGGATTCGGTCTCGCTTTGGCGCGGCCCTCTGCATTGGGTAGGGTCCTCGGCGCATGCGGTGCACCGGCGCTCACCGCTGCGCCTGTCCCTCGCGCAGCCGAGCTGCGTATGGCGACGGGCCGCGACCGCGGCACTGGATGCGGCTGGTGTGCCTTGGGCCGTCACCTATAGTTCCAGCTCCCAGATGGGAACGCATGCGGTGGTGCTTGCCGGGCTGGCGATCACGGTCGGCCTGGCGGCGCCTTTGCCACCCGGGCTGCGTGTGCTGGATGAGACGGACGGGCTTCCGCCCTTGCCCGAATTCGAGATCGCCCTGGCCACTGGCAGCGAGACGGCGGTGGCGCAGGCGCTGGAGCAGCACATCATTAACAGCTTCCGGCATGAGCCGGGCGGTTTGCCGGACCGCGAGGGCTGATGATGCTTGCTCTGCGGCCCCTTGGAATGCTGCACTCTCCGTAACGAAAGCGGGGTCGGCCCATGCCGGCTGCCCTCTCGTTCCCCGACAAACGGCATAAAGCCGCCGGGGTCATGGGAGAGTGGAGCGAACAAGAATGAGCATCGACCGCAGGGGCCTTCTGGCCCTGACGGCGTCGGGGCTGGCCATGCCCGGCCTGCTGCGTGCCAACGAGTCGTGGCCGGAGCGGCCCGTGCGCCTGATCGTGGCATGGCCGCCGGGCGGTAGTACCGACACTGTGGCGCGTATCCTTCAGCCCAAGCTCCAGGAGGTGCTGGGCAAGGCTGTTATTATCGATAACCGGGGCGGCGCCTCGGGCTCCATCGGTGCGGCGGAGGCGGCCCGGGCGCAGCCGGATGGCGACACCTGGCTGCTGGCCTATGACACCCAGGCCACCAATGAGAGCGTGATGCGCCTGCCCTTCCGCACCATGGAGGCCTTCGCACCTGTATGCCTGGTAGCCACGGGCCCGCTGGCGCTGGTGGCGCATTCCAGCACGCCCTACCACACCTATGCGGATGTCGTGGCGGCGGCCAAGAAGGCGCCGGACACGCTGAACTATGCGACCAGCGGTGTGGGTGGCCTGGCCCATGTGGCCACGACCCTGCTGCAACAGCAGGGCGGCTTCCGGATGGTGCATGTGCCTTACCGCGGCGGTGGGCCGGCCACGCAGGATGCCGTGGCGGGCCATGTGCCGCTGTTCATGTCCAACGTGGTGGTGATCAGCCAGCACATCAAAAGCGGCGTGCTGCGGCCGCTCGGCGTCAGCACCAGGACGGAAAGCCGGCATGTGCCGGGAGTGCCGAGCTTCGCGCAGCAGGGCGTGGGGGATTTCGAGGCACCGACCTGGTGGGCGTTCCTGGGCCGGGCGGGCACGCCGAAGCCCATCGTGGACAAGATGCACGGCGCCCTGAGGCGTGTGCTGGCCGACAGCGATGTGCGGGCCAAAATCGAGGAGCAGGGGGCGGATGTCGTGGCTTCCAGCCCGGAGGAGTGCGGGCAGTTCCTGCAGGTTGAGATCGACCGCTGGGGAAAAGTGATCCGTGACAATGGGATACGCGCCGACAGCTAAGCAATTCCACCGCTGACGCGGAAATTTCAAAAAAAGGGCTAGGCAAGATCGGCGGAGGGGCATATAAGCCGCCCCACGCCGCCGGTTGGCGCTGCTAAACGGCGAACGGATGATGATTGGCTGAGGTCTGGTGGTTGACAAGTGATCAAGCGATCACTAGATATCGCCTCCCGACGAAAATCGTCGATTGATGTTTCAAAATTGCATCTGGTTTTCTGGAAGT
>JH600049.1:39271-81373 GCA_000245075.1 Acetobacteraceae bacterium AT-5844 | reverse complement strand
GCCCAGCGCCTCCGCGCGCAGTGCCGCCCCGGCTGGCAGGGCCGGGCGCGCCGTGGCGCCGGGTTTGGCGGCCTCAGCCAAGGCTGGCCTTCAGCGCCCCGATCACATCGGAGAGCTGCACGCCATCGGCCCGTGCAGAGAAATTCAGGGCCATGCGGTGGCGCAACACCGGCTCGGCCAGCGCCAGCACGTCGTCTACACTGGGGGCCAGGCGGCCATCCAGCACCGCGCGGGCACGGGTGGCCAGCATCAGGGCCTGCGCCGCACGGGGGCCGGGCCCCCAGGCAAGGTGCTTGCGCACCGCTTCCAGGGAGCCGCTTTCCGGCCGCGCGCCACGCACCAGCTTCAGAATGGCATCCAGCACCTGCTCGCCCACGGGAATGCGGCGGATCAGCGCCTGCGCCGCCAGCAATTCGGCCGATGTCAGGGCCGCGCGGGGCTTGGCCTCCTGCGCGCCGGTGGTGGCCAGCAGCATGGCGCGCTCGGCCGCCTCATCCGGATAGGTGACCTCCACCTCCAGCAGGAAGCGGTCGAGCTGCGCCTCGGGCAGCGGGTAAGTGCCCTCCTGCTCGATGGGGTTCTGCGTCGCCAGCACATGGAAGGGCGCGGGAAGCGGGTGCGTGACCCCGCCCACCGCCACTTTCCGCTCCTGCATGGCCTGCAGCAGCGCGGATTGCGTGCGGGGCGAGGCGCGGTTGATCTCGTCCGCCATCAGCAGCTGGCAGAAGACGGGCCCCTTGATGAAGCGGAAGGCGCGCTTGCCCTCGCCGGTCTCCTCCAGCACCTCGCTGCCCAGGATATCGGCTGGCATCAGGTCTGGGGTGAACTGCACGCGACCCTCATCCAGCCCGAGCACGGTGCCGAGGGTCTCCACCAGTCGCGTCTTGCCGAGGCCCGGCACGCCCACCAGCAGCACGTGGCCGCCGGAAAGTATGGTGATCAGCACATGCTCGACCACCATGGGCTGGCCGAAGATCACTTCGCCAACCGCGGACTTGACGCGGGCGAGCCGCGCGCCCAGTGCCTCGACTTCCGCGACGAGGGTGGTGGGGTCGTTGGGGGCGGCCACTTCAACCATGCCTGTCGGGCTCCTTATATAGCCTGGATATGGGAGGCCGGACGACTTCCGCCACCGGTCTCCATGTATCCAGGAGCGAGACTTGGAAAGCTGATGACCCAGCGTATGACCACAGGGCGTACGGACAAAGCATTGAATGCACCGCAACAGGAGGATGTGAGCGAGGCCTGCTGCCAGCCTCGGTCCCCGGACCCTTGCGGCTTGCCGCTCGCGGGGCTCCGCCCTGGTCACCCCTCCGCCCCCTCCAGACCCGCCCGGCCGCGCCATGATTGCGGGCCGCTGGATATGCGCATCGCCCGGGATGGAAGCTGGCACTACAGGGGCAGCCCCATCGGGCGGAAGGAGCTGGTCTGCCTCTTCGCCTCGGTGCTGAAGCGGGAGGAGGATGGCAGCTTCTGGCTCGAGACGCCGGTCGAGCGTGGCCGGATCGAGGTCGAGGACGCACCCTTCATCGCCGTGGAGGTCTATTGGCGGCAATGCGACGGCCGCCAATGCCTGACCTTCCGCACCAACCTGGACGAGATGGTGACGGCCGACCACGACCATCCCATCCGCGTCGCCATCGACCCTCGCACGCGGGAGCCCAGACCCTACATCAGCGTCCGCCCGGGGCTGGAAGCGCGTATCAACCGCGCCGTGTTCTATGAACTGGTGGCCCTGGCCGAGCCCGAGCGCGTCGATGGACGGGACCTGCTGGGAGTGTGGAGCGAGGGTGTATTCTTCCCTATCGACGATGCCCCCGCGGAGCGCCCGGCGCCGCGTAAGCCTCGTGCCGCGCGTTCCTCCACCTCCAGGAATGGCTCATCCAAAAGCGCGCCGGGGGGTGCCGCGGCCAAGTGAGCGCGACGCTGCTTTCCGCGAAGGAGGTCGCCCAGCGCCTCTCCGACCCTAACCGCCTGGCACGGGCCGAGCCGACCGCTACGGAAGGTTGGGAGGATACCGGCTATCCGCCCATTCCATCCGCCGTGCTGGTGCCGGTGGTGATGCATGAATCCCCCACCGTGCTGCTGACCCTGCGGACGGCGAAGCTTTCTTCCCATGCTGGGCAGGTGGCGTTCCCCGGAGGGCGGATGGAACCCGGCGAGAGCGCCGAGCAGGCTGCGTTGCGGGAGAGTTGGGAGGAAATCGGCCTCGGCCCCGCCTTGCCGCGCGTGCGGGGCCGCCTGCCGGATCATCTTACCGGCACGGGCTACCGCATCACGCCTGTGCTCGCCCTCGTGCCGCCGCCGCTGAAGCTGATCCCGGAGCCGGGGGAGGTGGAACTGATCTTTGAATACGACCTGTCCCGCCTCCTGGACCCCTCCTTGCCGGAAAAGCGGATGGTCCAGGTTCGCGGAGCCGAACGCTCATTCTGGGTATGGCCGCATGAGCGGCATTTCGTCTGGGGAGCGACGGCGGCCATCCTCCGCAACCTGGCGCTCGTCCTGCGGTAGCGGCCCGGATAATGAAAAGGGGTGCCCCGTCAGAGGCACCCCGATATCTGAACAGGAAGGGGAGGGAAGTTCATTTCCCGCCACCCTTTCCGCACCGGATGACAGTTACAGAATCCGCAGCCGGCCCAGCACGTACCCGATACCCGCGCTGATGAGCACGGAGGTCAGGGGCTGCTCGCGGATGCAATCCGCCATCTGGCCCAGCGCGTTCTGCCCCTGGCCATAAGCCTGGTTCGACAGGCCGCGGCCCTGCATGTTGCGATCCCCGGTGGCGTTGCCGACTGCTTCCTGCACACGGCCGAAGGCGTCGCGGGCGGCGCCGGTCACGCGGTTCTCGTCAACCATCTGGCTTCTCCTCTGTGTTGCACGGGCTGGCTTGCCCGGTCTCGGGAGGTGAACGCGGGTTAGCGGGTTTGGATGCGTCCCGATTGCGCTGCCGTGGCATGCGTGCTGCCTTGCCGCCGCCATGCAAGACAATGATCCGCCGCAAGACCGTGTTCCACTCCCCGACTGGCTCGCTCAAGGCGCGCCCGCCGCTGTGCTCGCGGCGCTGCCTGGTGCCCGCGTCGTGGGCGGGGCGGTGCGAGACCTGCTGGCTGGCCGGGCGGTGCATGACGTGGACGTGGCTGTGCCCTTGCCTCCCGAGGAGGCCGCCCGCCTGCTGCGGGAGCGGGGGATCAAGGTGTTCGAGACGGGGCTGGCTCACGGCACTGTCACCGCGGTGCTGAACCACCAGCCCGTGGAAGTCACCAGCCTCCGCCGGGATGTCATGACCGATGGCCGCCATGCCCAGGTCGCCTGGAGCACCGACTGGCGGGAGGACGCCGCGCGGCGGGACTTCACCATCAACGCCTTGTCCATGGATGCCTCGGGTGCGCTCTGGGACTATTTCGGTGGCCGGGGGGATCTCGCGGCCGGGCATGTGCGCTTCGTGGGAGACGCCGCCACCCGCATGGCGGAGGATTACCTCCGCGTCCTGCGCTTCTTCCGCTTTCACGCCCGCTATGGCCGGGGTGAGCCGGATGCCGATGCCATGGCCGCCATCCGCGCCGCCGTGCCCGGCTTGGCACGGCTCTCGGTGGAGCGGGTGTGGATGGAACTGAAGCGCCTGTTGCAGGCGCCCGATCCGCTGGAGGCGCTCCGGCTGATGCGCGACAGTGGCGTCCTGCCCGCGACCTTGCCCGAAGCCGGGGAGCTACAGCCCCTTCACCGCTTGCTGGAAGCAGGGGCACCGGCCGAGCCCGTGCTGCGTCTGGCTGCCCTTCTGCAGCCCGGAACCGAGGCCGAGCCTCTGGCCCGCCGGCTCCGCTTCTCCACCGCCGAGGCCACGCGGCTGCGCCATCTGCTGGATGAGCGCCTGCGCCCGGCGCCGGAGCTGGAAGGGGCAGGGCTGCGCCGTTGGCTGGCCGAGGCGCCAGCGGGAGATGTGCCCACCGAACTCGCCTGGATGGCGGAAGCAGCCGATGGCATGGACCGGCAGGCGCTGCGGCATCGCATTGGCGAGACGCCCCGCCCCGTCTTCCCTCTTCAGGGGCGGGATGCGCTGGCGGCGGGCGTGCCACCCGGCCCTGCCATGGGGCAGGCTCTCGCCCGCACCCGGGCCTGGTGGCTGGAAGGCGGCTGCGAGGCGAATGCCGAGGCCTGCCGCAAAGCCATGATGACCTTCATTCAATAACGCACCCATCACCGTGCTGCTGGCAGGCCCCTTATGTCTCGGGCATGGCCTCCTGTAAGGCCAGGGCAGGCGGCGTCCCTTTATGGCGCGCATTTCCATGTGACCCTCGGCACGGAGCGGCGTTTCCCCTGCATCCGGAACCGAAGGGAACACCTCTCATGCCCCAGGACCCCCGCACTTCCCAGCCGCAGCCCCCGCAGCCGGAGCAGCAACAACAGCCCCCCGGCTTCACCAACGCCATGGACCCGAAGCCCGACCATGGTGAAACCTCCTACAAGGGAAGTGGCCGCCTGGCCGGGAAGATCGCGCTCATTACCGGCGCCGATTCCGGCATCGGCCGCGCCGTCGCCATTGCCTATGCGCGTGAGGGCGCGGATGTCCTGATCTCCTATCTCGACGAGCATGAGGATGCGGAGGAAACCGCCCGCTGGGTGCGGGAAGCCGGGCGGCGCGCGGTGGTGGTGCCCGGGGATATTTCCGATCCCGACCACGCCCGCTCGCTGGTGGAAAAGACGGTGAAGGAGCTCGGCGGCATCCATGTGCTGGTGAACAATGCCGCGCTCCAGCGCACCCACCAGTCGATCGACGAGATCAGCGACGAGGAATGGGACCAGACCTTCCGGGTCAACATCCACGCGCAGTTCTATCTCGCCAAGGCCGCGCTGAAGCACATGAAGCCTGGGGCGACGATCGTGAACACCACCTCGATCAACGCCAAGAGCCCATCGCCCAGCCTGCTGGCCTACGCCACCACCAAGGGGGCCATCGCCAACTTCACCGCCGGGCTCGCGCAACTAGTGGCCAAGCAGGGCATACGGGTGAACTGCGTCGCGCCGGGCCCGATCTGGACGCCTCTGATCCCCTCCACCATGCCGGCCGACCATGTGAAGGAATTCGGCGGGGACACACCGCTCGGCCGCGCGGGCCAGCCTTCGGAGTTGGCACCGGCCTATGTGCTGCTGGCCTCGGACGAGTCCAGCTACATGACCGGTGCGCTGATCCCCGTTACCGGCGGCCGCCCGATGCTGTGAGCGGCCGCAGGCGCAGCGCCGTGACCGGATCGTCCGTGGTGAAGACATCGACACCGAGGCCAAGGATGCGGCGCGTCGTCTCCTCGCCATTCACCGCATAGGCGCCGATGGAAAGGCCCGCGGCGCGGCAGGCACCGGCCGCCGCCTCGTCGCAATCTCCGCTATGTGGCGCGATGGCGCCCACCCCCGCGCTCCGGGCGGCGGCAATGACGCCATCCGCACCCAGGTCCCGCCAGCACAGGCGGGAGACCAGCCAGATGGCCCGCCCGCCGAAGCAGGCATCCGCGGCGGCTTCCGCGGCCAGAGCCAGGCGGAAGCTGGTGACGGTAGTGCGGCTCAGCAGGCCCGCCTCCGCCAGGATGCCCCCGGCCTTCTCAAGCAGGCCGGGATAAGGCGTGCCATCGGCGCCGGTCTTCAGCTCCATGCGCAAGGCGATGGGCGTCGGGGCGAAGATCGCAGCCACTTCCTCCAGGGTAGGAATGGTCTCGCCATTCGTGCCTTTCAGGCGGATGCGGCGCAGTTCCTCCAGCGGCCTCGCGCCGACGGGGCCCTGGGCCTCCGTCGTGCGGTCCAGCGTCGGGTCGTGGATCACCACTACCTCGCCATCGGCGGAGAGGTGGATGTCGAACTCCACCTGTTCCACCGGCAGCAGGGCGGTCTGGTGGAAGGCGGTGAGGCTGTTCTCCGGCCAGAGAATGGCGCCGCCCCGGTGAGATGCGATCTGGGTCATGGCGGCGCGCATCACGCCTTCCAGTTACGCGCGCGGAAATCCATGCCGAAGGACTGGCCGGCGCGCCAGGGCAGTTCCTTCAGCTTGGCGGTGAAGTTCACCGTCTGGTGCAGCACGGTGTAGGCGGGGTCCTCCCGCTCCGCGATCTCCAGCATGCGGCGGAAGGCGCGGCGGCGCTCGGCGGTGTCCACGGAGCCGTTCAGCACCTCGCACAGCTTGCCGAATTCCTCGTTCTGCCAGGCGCCCACCTGCCATTGCTGCCCCTGGGGTCCATGGGCATTGGGCATGGAGGCGCTGGGGTCATTGAAGCCGGCGCTGTTGGACCAGTCCCAGATGCCGCGCGCGCCCTCCTTGGCCAGCACCTGCGGGAAATTCTCGCGGGTCTCGATACGCACATTCAGCCCGGCCTGGCGCCAGCCTTCCACCAGGATCTGCGCCGTCGCCACCTGCCCGGTGTAGTAGTTGTTCAGCAGGCGGTAGGGGATGGGCTCGCCCTTGTAGTTCGCTTCCTTGAGCAGGCGGCGCGCCTCGGCGAGGTCGAATTTCGGCGCTTCCCAGTCCTGCTGGTACATCTCGCCATAGAATTCGAACTGCTCGCCGCGCGGGATGCTGGTGCGCCCACCCCACAGCGCGTCCACGATGCCCTGGCGGTCGATGCTGTGCGTCAACGCACGGCGCACCCGGGCGTCCCGCAGCACCGGGTTCGTCTTGTCGAACACCGAGAGGCGCATGTTCATGATCAGCCCGCCCACCACCTGCTGGCGGGGGTTGCGCTCCACCTCGGAGATGAGGTCCGGCGGCACGTCGCAGGCGAACTGCGCCTCGCCCGAAGCCAGCATGTTCAGGCGGGAGGAGATTTCCGGCACCTCGACGAAGCGGATGCGCGCCAGCGGCGGGCGGCCGCCCCAATAGGCGTCATGCGCCACCAGGGTCAGGGACTGGTCCGGGCGGAACTCCTCGACGGCATAGGGGCCGGTGCCCACCGGCTTGCGCGCCCAGTCCAGCCAGGAGGGCGCCGCCTCGAATGCTGCCTGGGAGACGATCATGCCCGCATTCTGCGCGAAGCGGCCCTCAATGGCCGGGGTCGGGCGGTCGAAGACGAAGCGGACGGTGCTGGGGTCAACGATCTCGACCTTGGCGAGGCCGGGGAAGGCACGGCGGGCGATGGCGGCCACTTCCGGCGGTGCCGCCTTGTCCTGGCGGTTGGTCGGCACGCTGCCGAACAGGTTGGCGCTGGGCGCGGTATCCCGCCCCATCCGCTCGGCGCCGAAGGAGAAGACCACATCCTCCGCCGTCATGGTGCGGCCGTCATGGAAGCGCACGCCGGGGCGGAGGGAGACCTCCAGCGTCCGGTCATCCACCCGGCGCCAGGCGGTGGCGAGGCCGGGGCGCAGCGAGAGATCGCCCAGCCAGTCCTGCATCGTCAGCGTCTCGACATAGGAGGCCATCAGCCGCGTGCCGACATTGGAGGACTCGCGCAGCGGCTCCAGGGTGTTGGAATTGGCCAGCTTCTGCACCGCGACCGTGATGGAGGGGCGCTGGTCCGACTGCGCGATGGCGAAGCGGGGCAGGGCGGAGCCGAAGGCGGCGCCGGTGGCGGTCAGCAGGAAGGGGCGGCGGCGCAACAACATCGGCTTGAGCTCCGGTTTGGACTGGCCGGTGCCTCTAAACCCCGGGGATGACGCGGGGATGACGCTTTGGCGTCAACGGGCTGACAGGAGGGAGCCCTGCCCGTGCCGCAACGCAGCATCCTCCAATTCAGAATGTTCCCGCCAGATGCGGTTGGCTAAAATTTCGTCACCGCCCCTTTTGTGGGCAATATTGTCTTTTATCGATAAGGTTCCAGAACGATGGCCCAACCCGGCGCCGCCGCCGCACATCAACGGTCCCTGAACAGGCAGGACATCCGCACTCTCGTCCTCGCCTCGCTGGGTGGCGCCCTGGAATTCTACGACTTCATTATTTACGTATTTTTCGCGGCCGCGATCGGCCACCTGTTCTTCCCGGCCGAGATGCCGGACTGGCTGCAGCAGGTGCAGACCTTCGGCATTTTCGCCGCCGGCTACCTGGCCCGCCCGCTGGGTGGCATCGTGATGGCGCATTTCGGCGACCTTGTCGGCCGCAAGCGCATGTTCACCCTGTCCGTCTTCCTGATGGCCATTCCCACCCTCCTGATCGGTGCCATGCCGACCTATGAGACCATCGGCTATGCGGCGCCCGTGCTGCTGCTGGTGTTCCGCATGATGCAGGGTGCCGCCATCGGCGGTGAGGGGCCGGGCGCCTGGGTGTTCGTCGCGGAGCACGTGCCGGCCAAGCATGTCGGCCTGGCCTGCGGCATGCTGACCGGCGGCCTGACGGGCGGTATCATGCTGGGCTCCCTGATGGCGACCGGCATCAACAGCGTCTTCACCCCGGCGGAGGTTGCCGACTACGCCTGGCGCTTTCCCTTCCTGATCGGCGGCGCGCTGGGCCTGGTGGCGATGTATCTGCGCCGCTACCTGCATGAGACCCCGATCTTCGAGGAAATGCGGGCCCAGGCCGCGCTGACCAAGGACCTGCCGGTGATGCAGGTGCTGAAGGGCCATGGCCGTGCCGTCATCCTCTCCATGCTGGTGACATGGATGCTGACGGCCGCTGTGGTCGTGGTCATCCTGATGACGCCGGCCCTGATGCAGAAGCTGCACGGCTTCACTCCGGTGGCGACGCTGGAGGCCAACCTGATCGGCACCTTCCTGCTGACCGTCTGCGCCATGGGCAGCGGCGTGCTGCTGGACCGCTTCGGCGCGGTGAAGGTGGGGCTGATCGGCGGCGTGCTGCTGATCATCAGCACCTATGCCCTCTATATCGGCGCCGCCACGCACCCCGAGATGCTGTTCGTCCTCTATGCCTTCGCGGGCGCCACGGTCGGCATCATCAACGTCGTGCCCTTCGTCATGGTGAATGCCTTCCCCCCCAGCGTGCGTTTCAGCGGCGTGTCCTTCAGCTACAACGTGGCCTACGCCATCTTCGGCGGCATCACGCCGATGCTGGTCTCCGCCCTGGTGGCGGTCGATCCGCTGAGCCCCGCGCATTACGTGGCGGCCGTGGTGGTGGTCTTCCTGATCACCATCGCCACGCAGTCCGGTGCCCGACTGAGCCTGTCCGCGCCGCAGGGCGTGCCCGCCGAGGCCGCGGCCCGCTGAGCGGGCGGCTGCCCCTGACCTGGGCACTGTGTTCTGATCCGGTTTGCGGGCGGTGCAACTACTCTGCACCGCCCGCCGCGTGCTAATCGGCCCGCATGGCCGCTCTCCCACCGCCCGAAACCACCCGCGCCCTGACGCTCCGCCTCTGGCGGAACTATATGCGCCAGCACCGCGCCGGCATCGCCCTGGCGCTGTTCTGCACGCTGGCGCTGGCGGGCTTCACCGCGCTCTACCCGCTCGTCATCCAGCAGGCCTTCGACCTGTTCACCGAGGGCGATGAGCGCATCGTCTGGCTGGTGCCTCCCACCATCATCGTGCTGACGGCCTGCAAGGCGGCGGCACAATACGGGCAGGCGGTCTCGGTCCAGGCCGTGGTGCTGCGGGTGATCGAGGCCATTCAGAACGACCTGTTCCGGGCGCTGACCCGGGCGGACCTCGCGGTGATTTCCCGCGAGGCGCCGGCACGCCATGCCGCCCGCTTCACCGCCGACGCCCAGGCCATCCGCGAGGCGCTGACCAAGGCCATCAACGGCCTAGCCAATGGCCTGACCGTCATCGGCCTCGTGGCCTCGATGATCTATCTGGACTGGCAGATGAGCCTGATCCTGGCCGTGCTGTACCCGGTGGCCATCGTGCCGGTGCTGCGCCTCGGCAAGCGCATCCGCCGGGCATCCGGCGGCATGCAGGAACGGGTGGGCGAGGCCGCCGCCATGCTGACCGAGAGTTTTTCCAGCGCCCGCGTCGTCCGCACCTATGGGCTGGAGCGGCAGGAGGAGGAGCGTGCGCGCACCGCCTTCGCCCGGCTGCGGGATGCGCTGATGCATATCGCCCGCACCCGCAGCAAGCTGGACCCGATCCTGGAGGCGCTGGGCGGCGTGGCCGTGGCGGGCGTGCTGTGCTTCGTCGGCTGGAAGGTCTCCACCGGGCGCGGCACGGTGGGCGAGTTCACCGGCTTCGTCGCCGCCCTGCTGGTGGCCACGCAGCCGATGCGTGCGCTGGGCTCCCTCAACGCGGCCTTGCAGGAAGGGTTTGGGGGGTTGGTGCGCGTGTTTTCCGAGATGGACCGCGCGCCGAAGATCGCCACGCCACCCGGCGCGCCGGCCCTGGCGGAAGGGCCCGGCCGCGTGGAATTCCGGGATGTGGGCTTCCGTTATGGAGATGGGGAGGCGGTGCTGAACCACCTGTCCTTCTCCGCGCAGCCGGGGCAGACGGTGGCATTGGTCGGGCCGTCCGGCGCCGGCAAATCCACCGCCCTGGCGCTGCTGCCCCGGCTCTATGACGCGACCGATGGCGAGATTTTGCTGGATGGCGTCCCCGTTGGCAGCGTGACGCTGGAAAGCCTGCGCGCCGCCATCGCCTATGTCGGGCAGGACGCCGTCATTTTCGACGATACGGCCCTGGCCAATATCGCCTGCGGCCACCCGGGGGCGAGCAGGGCGGAGGTGGAAGCCGCCGCCCGTGCCGCTGCGGCGCATGACTTCCTGGCCGCGCTGCCGCAGGGTTACGACACGGTTCTCGGGCCGGGCGGCTCTCGCCTTTCCGGCGGCCAGCGGCAGCGCGTGGCACTGGCCCGCGCCCTGCTGCGCAACCCCCGCGTCCTGTTGCTGGACGAGGCCACCAGCGCGCTGGATGCCGAGAACGAAGCCGCCGTGGGGCGCGCCCTGGAAACGCTGCGGGCCGGCCGCACCACCCTGGTCATCGCCCATCGACTGGCCACAGTGCAGGAAGCGGACCGGATTGTGGTGATGCAGGATGGCCGCGCCGTCGAGCAGGGCACGCATGCGGAGCTGGTAGCGGAGGACGGGCTCTACGCCCGCATGGTCCGCACTCAGGCCTTCGCCGTGGAATGAGGGAGAGGACGATGCGCCTGCCGCTGATGCTGGCCGGGATGCTGCTGGCGGCCACCGCCACCCCGGTTGCCGCCCAGGATTGCGGCAAAGCCACCACGCAGAGCGCGTTGAATGCCTGCGCCGCCGATGGGCTGCGGGAGGTGGATGTCGCGCTGAATGATTTCTACGGCCGGATCATGGACCGCCTGCGGCAGAACCAGCCGGCGCGGCAGGCCTTGCAGGAATCACAGCGGGCCTGGATCCGCTTTCGGGATGCCGAGTGCGCCTTCGCCACCATCAACAGCCAGGATGGCAGCATCGCGCCGATGCTGGTGGCGCAGTGCCGGCAGCGGCTGACCTCGCTGCGGGTGTCCCAATTGCGGGACTACCTGCACTGCTCCGAGGGCGATCTCAGCTGCCCGGTGCCGGCTGAACCCTGAGCCGTGAGACGAGCGCCCGATGCCTGAAGGGCGCTACTCCCGCCGCAGGATGCCGTCCACCAGCCGGTCCGCCCAGGCGCGGCTGCGGAAGGCGGCGCGGAGGGCGTCCTCGTCGTAATCCTGCTCCACCCATTCCAGGAAAGGCTTTGGCCCGTGCTCGCGGGTGTAGCGGGCGTATTCCCGGAAGAAGGCATCCAGGATGCCTGTCTTGCTGGCGGAGACATGGCCATGCCGCCAGGAGAGCTGGCGCATGGCCTCCTCCACCGGGCGGCCTTGCAGCATCAGCCAGAGCCCGGCGGCGAGGCCCGTGCGGTCCGCGCCCGATTTGCAGTGGAGCAGCACCGGCTCCTGCGTCTCCCGGAAGATGCCGGCCAGCCGCAGCACCCGGTCCTTATGCGGCGCGCCCCGGCTTTCCAGCGGCGCATCGATATGGGTGAGGCCCAGCTCGGCCGCCGCCGCCCTGCCCAGCGCGTCCGAGCCGCAGCTCTCCCTGTGGCCGCGCAGGTTGATGATGGTGCGGATGCCGAAGCGCCGCACCGCCGCGCGAAGCTGGCGCGGGCTCGGGTGGTTGGAGCGGTAGAGGCGCCCCTCCTGCACCACGCCCCAGTTGCGCCAGAACAGGCGCAGCACGGCGTGGTCCACGAACAGGCTGTTGGTCCAGGCGGCGCGGCGCCCGGCTGCGGAGGTCAGATCTTGTGCCACGGCGCCGGTATGGGGGGGCGGGGGCGCCAGGACAAGAGCCGGAAGGTCAGGCCTGCGGCAGGCGCGTGAAGTACCAGTCGTGCCCCTCGGGGTCCTTGGCGGAATAGGTCAGGCCGTAGCCATGGTCCGCCAGGTCCTGGGTGATGCGGGCCCCGGCCGTGCGGGCACGGTCCCGGTGCGCCTCCACGTCCTGCAGATAGATGAAGACGCCCTGGCTGGTGGTGTGCTCCGGCACGTCCAGCGGGCTTGCCATGCCGAAGGATTTGCGGCGCTCGGCGCTGGCGATCTGGCCGAGCATGATCCGGCGCCCATCCAGCGCCATCTCCGCATGCATGCCGCCATCGGGCATTTCCACGCGCAGGGTCTCGCTGAAGCCGAAGGCGCGGGCCAGCCAGTCCAGCGCCGCCGGCACGTCCCGGTAGATGAGGTAGGGGATGATTTCGGTCTTGGACATGCGGGGCAGGGTGCGTGGCCTGGCCCCGCGGAGTCACGCGCGAAGCGCGCGCCTCAAGCCCATTTCACCTCGGGGGGGAGGGACATCAGAATGGCTTCAGTATTCCCGCCCGTGCGCAGGCCGAACAGCGTACCGCGATCATGTAGCAGGTTGAACTCCACATAGCGGCCCCGGCGCAGCAGCTGGTGCTCGCGCTCGGCGGGCGTGAAGGGCTCGGCCATACGGCGGCGGACGATATCGGGATAGACATTCAGGAAGGCCTCGCCCACGTCGCGCGTGAAGGCGAAATGATCCGGCAGGCGGCCTTCATCCGCATCGTCGCGGCCCAGCCAGTCATAAAAAATACCGCCGAGCCCGCGCGGCTCATTCCGATGTGGCAGGAAGAAATACTCGTCGCACCACTGCTTGAAGCGTGGGTAGTAGCCGGGGTCGTGCCTGTCGCAGGCGGCTTTGAACGCAGCGTGGAAGGTCGCGGCGTCCTCCTGCGACTCGGGCGCGTCCATCGCCATGGGGGTGATGTCCCCGCCGCCGCCGAACCAGGCGCGGGTGGTGGCGATGAAGCGGGTGTTCATATGCACCGCCGGTACGCGGGGCGAGCACATATGCGCCACCAGGGAGACGCCGGTGGCGATGAAGCGGGGGTCCGATTCGGCGCCGGGAATCGATTTGCGGAATTCCGGACTGAATTCGCCGAACACGGTGGAGACGTTGACCCCTACCTTCTCGAACACCCGCCCACGCATGACGCTCATCACGCCGCCGCCGCCACCCTCGCGCTCCCAGGCCTTGCGCTGGAAGCGGCCGGCGGGGGCTGGGCCATGGGCTTCGTCCTCGATGGATTCGAAGGCGGCGCAGATCCTGTCCCGCAGCGATTCGAACCAGGTGCGGGCGGCAGGGGCGAGGGGGTGAGAAAAGGTGGTATCCGGCATGGCGGTGGTTTTCCTCCTGGCGCTGCGCGGGCGCTAGCCCAGCGAAAGCGTGCAGCGCAACCGGCAGGCACAGATCCATGTGCCGGCGGCGATTGCCTCTCTACGAAACGTGCCTTTATATGGCGGTTGCGCAACGTAGGCGGCATGTCCAAGGCCGCCCGCTGCGCCCCCGCTACTGCGAGCGGGGAATGACATGCGGCTCATCCGCCTGCCAGGAAGGGGGGCCGCCAAGAGGGACGATGAGGAATGGCCGATACGCTTGCGCCGAGCAGCAGCCCGCCCGTAGAGGGCGGGGCGCATGCTCCCGCCGACGGAACGAAGCGGGATTTCCTGAAACTAGTGGCGGGATCGTTCGCGGCGGTCGGTGTCGGCGCCATCGTGTGGCCCTTCATCGCCTCCATGAATCCGGCGAAGGACGTGCTGGCGCTGGCCAGCACGGATGTCGACCTGACCCATGTGGCCGAAGGCCAGGCCGTGACCGTGATGTGGCGCGGCAAGCCTGTCTTCGTGCGCCACCGCACCGCCAAGGAGATCGAGGAGGCGCAAGCCGTCCCGCTCTCCGATCTGCGCGATCCGCAGACCGACCAGTCCCGCGTGCTGCGTGAGCCCTGGCTCATCGTCGTCGGCGTCTGCACCCATCTAGGCTGCGTGCCGCTGGGGCAGAAGTCCACCGATCCACGTGGCGATTACGGCGGGTGGTTCTGCCCCTGCCACGGCAGCCACTACGACACCGCCGGGCGTATCCGCCGCGGTCCCGCCCCGCTGAACCTGGCTGTCCCGGAATATGAATTCCGGTCCGACACCCAGGTCCGTATCGGCTGAGGGAGGCACCGCCATGGCATCCGGTCTCCACGACAGCACCGTCACCAATCCCGTCCTGCGCTGGATCGACCAGCGCATGCCCGTCATCACCATGATGCAGAAGGAGTACGGGTCCTTCCCGACTCCCCGGAATTTCAACTACTTCTGGAATTTCGGCGCGCTGGCCATGATCAATCTGCTGATCATGATCGCCACCGGCATCTTCCTGGCGATGAACTACACGCCGCACACCTCGCTGGCCTTCGACAGCGTCGAGCGCATCATGCGCGACGTGAACTATGGCTGGCTCATCCGCTACGTGCACATGAACGGCGCCTCGATGTTCTTCATCGTGGTCCTCGTGCATGTCTGGCGCGGCATGTATTACGGCTCCTACAAGACCCCACGCGAACTGCTCTGGATCCTGGGCGTCGTCATCTTCCTGCTGATGATGGCCACGGCCTTCATGGGCTACGTGCTGCCCTGGGGCCAGATGTCCTTCTGGGGCGCCACCGTCATCACCAACCTGTTCAGCGCCATCCCGCTGGTGGGCAACAGCATCGTCACGCTGCTGTGGGGCGGCTTCTCCGTGGACAACCCCACGCTGAACCGCTTCTTCAGCCTGCACTACCTGCTGCCCTTCGTGATCGCGGGCGTGGTGTTCCTGCATGTGGCGGCGCTGCACATCACGGGTTCCAACAACCCGCTGGGCATCGAGCCGAAGGGGCCGCAGGACACGCTGCCCTTCCACCCGTACTACACCATCAAGGACAGCGTGGGCGTCATCGTGTACCTGATGGTGTTCGCGGTGCTGGTGTTCTTCATGCCCAACTATCTCGGGCATCCGGACAACTACATCCCCGCCAACCCGCTCTCCACGCCCGCGCACATCGTGCCGGAATGGTACTTCCTGCCCTTCTACGCCATCCTTCGCGCGGTGCCGGACAAGCTGATGGGCGTGCTGGCCATGTTCGGCTCCATCGCCATCCTGTTCGTGCTGCCCTGGCTGGACAGCTCCCCGGTGCGCTCCATGCGCTTCCGGCCGATCGCGAAGTGGCTGTTCCTGCTGTGGACGGTGAATTTCTTCGTGCTGATGTGGGCGGGCGGCAAGCCGGCCGAGGGCCACTACATCCTCATCGCCCGCCTCGCGACCGCCTACTACTTCGCTTACTTCCTCGTGCTGCTGCCGCTGCTCTCCAAGATCGAGCGCCCGCTGCCGCTGCCCGAGAGCATCGCCCGCCCTGTGTTGCGTGGGGGCGGCCCGCTGCCCGGCGCCGCGACTGCCCAGCCGATGGAGAAGGCGTGATATGGCGCTTCGTTTCGTGAAGGCGGCCGCGCTGGCCGCTGCTGTCGGCCTCTCCGCCAGCCTGCCCATGGGCGCCGCCAAGGCCGCCGAGGGCCCTGTCGAGCTGCCGCATGTGAACTTTTCCTTCAACGGCCCGTTCGGCACTTTCGACCGGGCCCAGGTGCAGCGCGGCTTCCAGGTCTACAAGGATGTCTGCGCCGCCTGCCATGGGATGCATCTCCTGGCCTACCGCAACCTGCGGGATATCGGGCTGAGCGAGGAGGAAGTCACCGCCATCGCCGCTTCCGTCCAGATCCAGGACGGGCCGAACGACAATGGCGAGATGTTCGAGCGCCCCGGCCGCGCCTCGGACCGTTTCCGTCGCCCCTTCGCCAATGACGCGGCGGCGCGCGCGGCGAATAACGGCGCCCTGCCGCCGGATCTCTCCGTCATCACCAAGGCCCGCGTCGGCGGCGCGCAGTACATCCATGCCCTGCTGGTCGGCTACACCCAGCCGCCCGAGGGTGTGACGGTGATGGAGGGGATGCACTACAACGAGTATTTCCCCGGCCACCAGATCGCCATGGCGCCGCCCCTGGTCCAGGATGGCCAGCTGACCTTTGGCGACGGCACCAATGCCACGGTGGACCAGATGGCGCGCGATGTTTCCGCCTTCCTCACCTGGGCGGCGGAGCCGGAACTTGAGACACGCCGCGCCATGGGCGTGCGCATCCTCATCTTCCTCGCCATCCTTGGCGGGCTCACCTATGCGGTGAAGCGGAAGATCTGGGCGGATGTCCACTGAAGCGGTTTCACCGCGCTGACCCTTGACGTCCGGAAGGGCCGCCCTCAACAGGGGCGGCCCTTTCTTTTTTGCGTCCCTTTCCTGACTGCGGAGACATCGCGGCATGACCGACACCATCGAACCCGTCATCGGCCTGCTGGGCGGTTCCGGCCTCTACGACATCGACGGCCTGGAAGACCGTGAATGGCGCAAGGTGGAAAGCCCGTGGGGCGCGCCGTCGGACCAGCTCCTCTTCGGCCGGCTGGCTGGTGTGAAGTGCGTCTTCCTGCCCCGCCATGGCCGCGGCCATCCGCTGACGCCGTCGGACCTGAACTACCGCGCCAATATCGACGTGATGAAGCGCGCGGGCGTGACGGACATCCTCTCCCTCTCCGCCGTGGGCTCACTGAATGGCGACCTGCCGCCAGGCCCCTTCGTCATCGTCGACCAGTTCATCGACCGCACCTTCGCCCGCCAGAAGTCCTTCTTCGAGAGCGGCTGCGTGGCGCATGTCTCCATGGCGCACCCCGTCTGCCCGCGCATTGGCGACGCGGTGGAAAGCGCGGCGCGCGAGATCGGGCTGAAGTACAAGCGCGGCGGCACCTACCTCACCATGGAAGGCCCGCAATTCTCCACCAAGGCGGAGAGCGAGTTGTACCGCGCCTGGGGCTGCGACGTGATCGGCATGACCAACATGCCGGAAGCCAAGCTCGCCCGTGAGGCTGAGATTTGCTACGCGACCGTCGCCATGGTCACCGATTTCGACTGCTGGCACCCGGACCACGACGCGGTGACGGTGGATGCGGTCGTCAAGGTGCTGCTGGCCAATGCCGACAAGGCGAAGCAGCTGGTGAAGACCGTGGTGCCGATGCTGGGCCAGAAGCGCGGCCCGTGCCCCGCCGGCTGCGACCGCGCGCTGGAATATGCACTGGTGACGGCGCCGGAGAAGCGTGACCCCGCCCTCCTGGCCAAGCTGGACGCCGTGGCTGGCCGCATCCTCAACCGGGCTGCCTGACGAAATGGCGCGGCGGGCGCTTCGCGGCACGGTTCTCACTTTCACCGGTGACCCGTTCCTCGCGGAGGACCCCGCCGCGACGCTCTCCATCACCGAGGATGCGCTGGTGGTGATGGAGGATGGCGTGGTGGCCGCCGTCACTCCGTACCACCCTGACCATGAGCGGGCGCTAGAGGTGGTGCACTACCCGGACGCCATTCTGTGCCCGGGCTTCATCGACTGCCACGTTCACTATCCACAGACCCAGATGATCGGCGCCTATGGCGCGCAACTGCTGGACTGGCTGAACCGCTACACCTTCCCCACGGAAGAGCAATTCGCGGACCCAGCGCATGCGGCGGAGGTGGCGCGGCTGTTCCTGGCGGAACTGCTGCGCAACGGTACCACCACGGCGGCGGTGTATTGCACCGTGCATCCGCAATCGGTGGAGGCCTTCTTCACCGAGTCCCACCGGCTGAACACCCGCATGATCGCCGGCAAAATGTTGATGGACCGAAATGCCCCCGCCGCCCTGCTGGACACGGCGGAAAGCGGGCATGCCGATTCCAAGGCGCTGATCGAGCGCTGGCACGGCAAGGGCCGCCAGCTCTATGCGGTGACGCCACGCTTCGCCCCCACCTCGAGCCCTGAACAGCTGGAGGCGGCCGGGCGCCTGTGGCGCGAACATCCTGGCACCTACCTGCAGACCCATCTCAGCGAGAATGAGGCGGAGGTTGCCTGGGTGGAGGAACTGTTCCCCGACCGCCACGGCTACCTCGATGTCTATGACAAGGCAGGGCTGACTGGGCGCCGGGCCATTTTTGGCCATGCCGTGCATCTTACCGAGGCGGAATTCGCCTGTTGCCACCGTACCGGGTCGGCCCTGGCGCATTGCCCGACCTCCAACTTGTTCCTGGGAAGCGGGATGTTCCGGCTCGCCGAGGCCAAGCGGCGCGGGCGCCCGGTCTGCGTGGGGCTGGGCACGGACCTTGGCGCTGGCACCAGCTTCTCCCAGCTCCGCACACTGGGTGAGGCCTACAAGGTGGCCCATGCCAATGGCACGGCGCTGGACGCGCTGCACGGCTTCTACCTGGCCACGCGCGGTGGCGCCCAGGCGCTGGACCTGGAGCGCATCATCGGCAGCATCGCCCCGGGCTATGAGGCCGATATCGTGGTACTGGACCTGAAGGCGACGCCGCTGCTCGCCTTCCGCATGGCGCACGCCCAGGATTGGCTGGAGAAGCTCTTCGTCCTGATGACGCTGGGCGATGACCGCGCCATCCGCGCCACCTGGGTCGCGGGCGAGCTGCGGCACGCCCGCTGAGGCAACAGGCGATGCTTACGTCAGGTGCTTCTGGAAGAAGCCCAGCGTGCGCTGCTCCGCCAGCATGGCGTCGGTCGGGCTATAGACCGGCCGCTCCTCGCAGGCGAAGCCATGCCCGGCACCGGGATAGATGAACACCTCCGCCCGTGGCTGCGCTGTGCGGATGGCCTCGACATCGGTGAGGGGAATTCCCTTGTCCTGCTCGCCGAAATGGAGCTGCACCGGGCAATGCGGCGTCTCGGCCCGCGTGGCGGCGATGCCGCCGCCGTAATAGCCGACGGCGGCCTGAAAGCTGCGGCTGCGCGTGGCGCCCCACCAGGCGATGGTGCCGCCCCAGCAATAGCCGACGATGCCGCGCGGCAGGCCCTCCGGCAGCGCGGCGGCCGCAGCCTCGATATCCAGCATCACCTGCGCTTCGGAAATCTTGCCGCGCAGCGCCAGGCCGCGCTGCACGTCTTCCTGCGTGTAGCCCAGCTCGGCATCCCGCTCGGCGCGGTCGAACAGGGCGGGGCAGATCACGGCATAGCCCTGCTGCGCGAAGTTCTCGCAGACATGCCGCATATGCCGGTTCACGCCGAAGATTTCCTGCACCACCACGAGCCCGCGGCGCGCATCGGCGGGGCCGGTCTTCCAGGCGGAGAAAGTATGGCCGTCCTGGGCCTTCAGTTCGATTCGCATGCCGTCATCTCCCGCCGCGTTTGCAAGGCGCCTGTTCGTGCCTATCCTGGGACCATGGCCGAGATCGTCAACCTCAACCGCTTCCGTAAAGCCGCCGCGCGGGAGGAAGCTGCGCGCCAGGCCGATGCCAACCGGGTGAAGTACGGGCGCGACAAGGCGACGAAGCAGCGGGAGGCGCAAGAGGAAGCCCGCCGGCGCGCGTTGCTGGATGGCGCGGCGCTGGAGAAGGACACGCCGGACGACTCCGGGCGGTGAAGCCGGTGCCCGCTCCGACGGCTAGGCGAGGCGGGGGAGGATCGCGCTACCCTCGGGGATGACCGGCTTGACCGCGCGGCGGACGGCATCCAGCAGCCGCATCCGGTCCACAGGCTTGGAGAGGTGGCCATCCATGCCCGCCAGCATGCAGGCCTGCACGGCATCCGCCATTTCTTCCCCGGTCAGGGCAATGATCGGCACGCGCTCATGGCCGGGGCGCCGTGCCTCGGCGGCGCGAATGTGGCGGGTGGTCTCCAGCCCGTCCATCTCCGGCATCTGCACATCCATCAGCACCAGGTCGAAGCTGCTTTCCGTCAGGGCCGCGATGGCGGCGTGGCCGCTCTCCGCCAGCACCACCTCGTGCTCGGCCGCTTCCAGCAGCGCCTGCACCACCAGCCGGTTCAGCGCAACGTCATCCACCACGAGGATGCGATAGCTGCCATTGGCGGCCCGCGGCGTCGCGGGCGGCGGCGGGGCGACATCCGCCGGAGGCAGGGGGAGGTTGGCCCAGAAGCGGCTGCCACGGCCTTCCGGCCCCGGCGCCATGCCGATCTGGCCGCCCATCGCTTCCACCAGCCCGGCGGAAATGGCGAGGCCGAGGCCATGGCCTTCCCCGCGCTGCTCCGGCGGGCCGGGAAGCCTGCTGAAATCGTGGAACAACAGGCTGCGTTGCTCCATGGGGATGCCTGGGCCGGTATCCGTCACTTCGACGCGGATGCCGCCTTCAGCCAAGGGATGGAGTTCCAGCCGCACCTGTCCGCCTTCCGGCGTGAACTTCACGGCATTGCCCAGAAGGTTCAGCAGCACCTGCCGCAGCCGCAGCTGGTCGCCCATCACCACCTGCGGGCAGCCGGGCATGAGGGCGGTTGTCAGGCGGATCTGCTTGCGGTTCGCCTCCGGCTGCACCAGCACGGTGGAACTGTCCAGCAACCGGCCCAGGGGCACGGGCTGGCTCTCGAAGGTCACGCGCCCGGCCTCGACCTGCGCCAGGTCCAGCACGTCGTTCACCAGTGCCAGCAGGTGGCGGCCGGCGCGCTCGATCATGGTGCCGTGGCTGCGTGCCTCGGCGGGAAGGCTGCGGTCGCCCGCCAGAACCTGGGCCAGCCCCAGCACCCCGTTCAATGGCGTGCGCAGTTCATGGCTCATGCGGGCCAGGAAGCGGGATTTCGCCGCATTGGCGCGGTCGGCCGCATCGCGGGAGAAGGCGATCTCGGCCACCGCCCGCTGCTGCTCCCGCTCACGGATCATGGCCAGCAAGGCGAAGCTGGTTGCGATGGCGTGCAGCATGGCCTCGACCAGCGCGATGCCGAACCAGTTGCCGGCAGGCAGCACCGTGGTGGTGTGCCAGACGGGCAGGGCCAGCACCATCGGCACCCGTATCAGGATCAGGACACCATGCAGGCCAAAGCTGATGACCACGATGCTGCGGAACAGATGCCATTGCCCCCGCCGCGGGCGGAACTCCCAGGCAGCTGCCAGGATGTAGCTGCCACAGATGAGAGAGGTGACGAGGATGCGCGCCTCCACCGTAGCCAGGATGACGGGCACCTGGCGCATCACCAGCCAGCCAGCAGTGCCCAGCAGGGCATAGGGCAGCAGGCCGGGCCGGTCGTCGAATCGGCGCGCGGCGCTCCAGCACAGGCCGGTGGCGGTGAGGATGACGGCGTTGCCAAGATCGATGGCGAGCCATTCGGGCAAGACGTGCCGGAAGCCGCCGGCCAGGGTGCCGAACGCGAAGAGAAGGTTGGCCGCCCCCCAGTAGCTGAGCCCGCGCACCCGCGAGCCCGACCACTCGATGCTCATCCAGATCAGGCCGAGGGCGCCGGACAGCAGGGCGCTTACAACAAGCAGCGTAGGAGCATGAAGCTGCAAGTGCGCCGTCCTGCCAGCGGAAACCGGGTTGAGAGCCTGTGCGGGTTGCCCGCACAGGCGTAATTCTATCCGAGACTTAGAGTTGAGTTAACGGAAAACTCGCGAAATCGTGAGGATGCCCGCGAGGCCAAGTCTCAGACGTTGAAGCGGAACAGCATGATGTCGCCATCCTTGACGACATATTCCTTGCCTTCCACCCGGGCCTTGCCGGCCTCCTTGGCCGCCTGCTCACCACCCAGGGCGACGTAGTCGTCATAGGCGATGGTCTCGGCGGCGATGAAGCCGCGCTCGAAATCGCCATGGATGACGCCGGCCGCCTGCGGGGCCTTCATGCCCTTGATGATGGTCCAGGCGCGGGCTTCCTTCGGCCCGACAGTAAAGTAGGTGATCAGCCCCAGCAGCCCGTAGCCGGCGGCGATGACACGATCGAGGCCCGAATCGGACAGGCCCAGACCCTCCAGGAACTCGCCCCGGTCGGCCTCGTCCATCTGGCTGATCTCGGCCTCGATGGCGGCGGAGACCACGACGGCCTTGGCGCCCTCGGCCTTGGCCCTCTCGAACACCTTGGCGCTATGGGCATTACCCTCTGCCGCCGAGCCTTCCTCGACATTGCAGACATACAGCACGGGCTTGCTCGTCAGCAGCTGCAGGCGGCGGACGCCCTCTTCCTCACCCTTGGGGATGGCGGTTCGGGCGGGCTTGCCGTCACGCAGTGCGGCCAGGATGGGCTCGATCAGCGCCATCTGCGCGCTGGCTTCCTTGTCCCCGCCACGGGCGCGCTTGGCCAGGTTGACGCTGCGCTTCTCCAGGCTGTCCATATCGGCCAGCATCAGCTCGGTCTCGATGATGTCGGCATCGCGCAGCGGGTCCACGCTGCCTTCGACATGGGTGACGTCCCCATCCTCGAAGCAGCGCAGCACATGCACGATGGCATCCGTCTCGCGGATATTGGCCAGGAACTGGTTGCCCAGGCCCTCGCCCTTGCTGGCGCCACGCACCAGTCCGGCGATGTCCACGAATTCCAGGCTGGTCGGGATGATCTTCGCGCTCTTGCCGATCTTCGCGATGGTCTGCAGCCGGGCATCCGGCACCGCCACGCGGCCAACATTCGGCTCGATGGTGCAGAAGGGGTAGTTGGCAGCCTGGGCCGAGGCGGTCTGCGTCAGCGCGTTGAACAGGGTGGACTTGCCGACATTCGGCAGTCCGACGATGCCGCAGTTGAAACCCATGATACCGGATACCTCAGGCGAACGATCTGGAAGGGAAGGGGGGAGGGGGCCGCGGCCCCCGCCCGGTCAGGAAAGGCCTTGCGCGATGTCCTGCGCGATCTGCGCGGCGGCGATGCGGGCGGAGGCATCGTCCGTGGGCAGGGCCAGGGCGGCGGCGCGCAGTTGCGTGATGGCGCCAGGGACGGAAACATCCAGCGCATCGGCCGCGGCGCGGATCAGGCCGGGGCGCGCGGCCGGGCCGGCCTCGGACAGCGCCTGGGCCATGGCCAGCGCGAGCGAGGCGCGGGCGGCGGCAGCCTCGATGGCGCCCTCGTGGTCCGTATCGCTCTTCCGCAGGGCGGCGGCGGTGCAGGCGAGGGTATTGGCCTGGGCAAGCAGGGAGGCGGCCAGCACGGCCACGCCATTCGCGACGTCCTCCGGGCCAGGCCCGCCGAACTCGGCGGCCAGTTCGGCCGCGGCGTCATCCATTGCCATGTCTCAGCTCTCCTGTGTCAGCAGCGCGACGCGGGTCATGAACGCCTCCCGCTCGCCCTTGGCCAGCAGGGGGGCTGCGTCCGCTACTGCATCCAGCATCGGCTCAAGCCAAGTGTCCACCTTCGCGAAGTTGCCCAGCACGTGGCCGGTGACTTTTTCCTTCATGCCCGGATGGCCGATGCCAAGGCGCACGCGCCAGTATTCCGGGGTGCCGAGCTTGCGGTCGGTATCGCGCAGGCCGTTATGGCCAGCGGCGCCGCCACCGCGCTTGATGCGGATCTTGCCCGGAGCGAGATCCAACTCGTCGTGAAAGAGGGTGATGTTCTGCGGCGGGATCTTGTGGAAGGCGGAAGCCGCCTGCACCGATTCGCCGGAAAGATTCATGTAGGTCATGGGCTTCACGGCCAGCACCTTGGTGCCGCCGACCATGCCCTCGGCCGCGAGGCCCTTGAAGCGGCTCCGCCACGGCGAGAAGCCGTGGCGGCGCGCGATGGCGTCGAGCGCCATGAAGCCGATATTGTGCCGGTGCCGCGACTGGCCCGGCTCCGGATTGCCGAGACCGACCCAGAGCAGCACCGAACCCTACCTCAGCTTCTTACTTCTTGCCCTTGGCGGCCTTGCCCTTGGCGGGCGCGGCGGCGGCGGCAACGGGGGCGACGATGATCTCTTCCTCGACCACCTTCGGCGGCGCGATGGAGGCGACAACGAAGTTGCCGGCCTGCACCGGCTTGGCGCCCGCCTTGTCCTTCACGTCATCCCAGTGGAAGGAGTGACCGATGCCGAAATCGGCCAGGTCGATCTCGAAGTGCTCGGGCACCTGGTCGGGGTCGGACAGCACTTCCAGCTCGCGGTACACGGCGTTGATCACGCCGCCTTCCTTGACGCCGGGGTTCGTCGCCTCGTTCAGGAACACCAGCGGCACCTTCACGCGGATCAGCTGACCCGGGGCGAGGCGCTGGAAGTCCACATGCAGCGGCGTGTCCTTCAGCGGGTGGAACTGCACGTCGCGCATCAGGGTGCGGACGGTGGCGCCGCCCTTGATGGCCACTTCGTACAGGTGCGACTGCCAGCCGCCCTTGTGCATTTCCTTCATCACGTCGCGCGGATCGAGGGCGATCAGCGTCGCCTCTTCCTTCGCGCCGTAGATGACGGCGGGGACAAGCCCCTGCCTCCGAGTAGCGCGCGCCGCCCCCTTACCGGCCAACTCGCGCGCCTCGGCCTCGATCCGAATGGTTTGGACCATGTGTCCGTGCTCCGCTCATTTGTAAGGCGCCGCGCCGGGACGCTGCCCGGGGCGCCTGTGCCTCGCCCAGGGGCAGGATGCCCATAGACGATCGCGCCGGCCTCCAGGGGTGCCAGCGCGCGGGCGGGGGGATAGCAGGAAGCCGAACGAGATACAATGTGCCATTGGTAAAGCGGAATTGACACGCATTCGCAGTTCTATAAATGAACCGCGCGTCATCTTTGGCGCCATCAATCTGTGAGGAACGCCATGTTCAAGCGGCTGTGTCTGACGCTGGGATTCGCCTCCCTGGCCTTCACATCCACGGCCGTCATGGCGGCCGAGGTGAACCTCTACACCACCCGCGAGCCCGGCCTGATCCGCCCCCTTCTGGAGCGCTTCACGAAGGAGACCGGCACGCAGGTCAACACCGTCTTCGTGCAGGGTGGCCTCGCCGAGCGCCTGGCCGCCGAGGGCACCCGCTCCCCCGCCGATGTCGCCATGGTGGTCGATATCGGCAATCTGATGGAGCTGGTGGACAAGGATCTGGCCCAGCCGGTGCAATCCGCCGCGCTGGAGAGCGCCATCCCGGCCAATCTCCGTGGTGCGGATGGCCGCTGGTTCGCGCTCTCCACCCGTGCCCGCGCCATCTATGTCTCCCGCGAGCGGGTGCCGGAGGCCGATGCCGCGCGGCTGACCTATGAGGACCTCGCCGACCCGCGCTTCAAGGGCCGTGTCTGCATCCGTTCCGGCCAGCACCCCTACAACACCGCGCTGTTCTCCGCCCTGCTGGTGCAGCATGACGAGGCCTGGCTGCGGGATTACCTGACCCGCCTGAAGGGCAACCTGGCCCGCCGTGCCGCCGGCGGCGACCGTGAGGTGGCCCGCGACATCATGGCCGGCATTTGCGATGTCGGCGTCGCCAATACCTATTATGCCGGGCTGATGCTCTCCGGCCGTGGTGGCGATGAGCAGCGCCGTTGGGGCCAGGCCGTCCGCGTCGTGCTGCCCACCAATGGCACGGCCATCAACGTCTCCGGCGCCGTCGTCGCCCGCCACGCGCCCAACCGCGCGGAAGCGGTGAAGCTGCTGGAGTTCCTGGTCTCCCCCGAGGCGCAGTCCCTCTATGCCGAGGCGAATTTCGAATACCCGGTCCGGGCCGGTGCGGAGCTGAACCCAATCGTCGCCGGCTTCGGCACGCTGCGGGTGGACGAGACCTCGCTGCCCGAGATCGCGGCCCAGCGCGCCCGCGCCAGCCGCATCGTGGACGAGGTCGGCTTCGACCGCTGACCGGATGACATCATGCGTATGAGGCTCGCCGCCGGCGCCGCCGTGGTGCCGGTGGTGTTGCCGGTTCTGGCCCTGGCCGGCGCGGCCGCCGCCGGCTCGGGCGATCTCTGGCCGCATCTGCTGCGCTATGTGCTGCCGCAGGCGCTGCTGGAGACAGTGCTCCTGCTGGCGGGCGTGGGTACGTTGGTGGTGCTTGTCGGCACCGGCACGGCCTGGCTCGTCACCTGCTACCGCTTTCCGGGGCGGCGCCTTCTCTCCGGCGCCCTGGTGCTGCCGCTGGCGCTGCCAGGCTATGTCGCGGCCTATGCCTGGCTGGATGTCATGCACCCCGCCGGGCCCGTGCAGAGCGCGCTGCGGAACGCCCTGGGCCTGACCAACCCCCGCGCCATTCCGCTGCCCGAAATCCGGTCCCTGGGCGGCTGCATCGTCGTCATGGGCATGGTGCTCTTCCCCTATGTGTATCTGGCGGCCCGGGCGGCCTTCCGGACCCAGGGCGTGGAGATCCTCCGCGCCGGCCGCTCCGCCGGGGCCGGCGGGTGGCTGCTGTTCCGCCGCATCGGCCTGCCCATGGCACGGCCCGCCGTGGCGGCGGGTGCGGCGCTGGCGCTGATGGAAACGCTGAACGATGTCGGTGCCGCGGAGTTCCTCGGCGTCCGGACCCTGACGGTCTCCGTCTATGTCACCTGGATCACCCGCTCCTCGCTGGAAGGGGCGGCGCAGATCGCGCTGGTGCTTCTGGCGCTGGTGGCGGGGGTCGTGGCGCTGGAACGCTGGGGGCGGGCGCGGGAAGCCCATGCGGTGGGCACCTCCGCCCCGCTGCAGCCGCGCACCCTGTCCTGGCCCGGTGGGCTGCTGGCCATGGCGGCCTGCGCCGTGCCGGTGCTGCTGGGCTTCGGTGTGCCGGCCTCCTACCTCGTCTGGGCGGCGGCGCAGCGGATCGCCGAGTTCGGCCTGCCGCCGGACCTGTTCCGCTGGATTGGCAGCAGCGCCTCGCTCGCCGCCATGGCGACGGCGATTGCCCTGCTGCTCGCGCTCCCCCTGGCCTATGGCGCGCGGCGGGAGCCGAAGCCGGGCGCGGGCATGGCGTTGCTGAAGCTGGGCATGCTGGGCTACGCATTGCCGGGTGGCGTGGCCGCTGTCGGGCTGATCATCGCCTTCGGGAAGCTGGACGATCTGGCGGCCAACTGGGCGCCGGTCGCGCTCTCCGGCACCGTGGCCGCGGTGGTGGCCGCCTATGTGGTGCGCTTCCTGGCGATCCCAGCGGGCGGGCTGGATGCCGCCTATGCCCGCATCCGCCGGGAGGTGGATTGGTCCGCCGAATCGATGGGAGCCACCGAATGGCGGCTGTTGTGGCGCATCCATCTGCCGTTGCTGTTGCCCGCGCTTTCGGCGGCGGCGCTGCTGACCTTCCTGGACGCCATGAAGGAATTGCCGGCGACCCTGCTGCTGCGCCCGCTGAATACCGAAACGCTGGCAACCGCCCTTTATGCCGAGGCGGCGCGGGGGACCTATGAGGAGGGCGCAGTGGCCGCTCTTTCCCTCGTGCTGGTCGGGCTGGCGCCGATCGTCCTGCTGGCGCTGAGCGGACGGCGCAGGTGAGGGCGCACCTGGGAGAAGGGCCTCTCCCAGGCGCGGATCAAGGCTCACTCAGAGAGCCGGCAGTTCCGACGGCTCGAAATGCCAGGCGCTTTCTCCGGCCGCGGGGGGCGTGACCCACAGCGGCAGGGCGTTAGGGGTGCGGACATTGGCCGGCAACCCCGCCACGGAGCGGAAGGCGCGCCACAGCGCGCCATGGGCCACCACCAGAACCGGGCCCTTCCGGCTGAGGGCACGGTTCAGGGCATCAACGGTGCGGATACGGAGCTGCTCGAAGCTCTCGCCGCCTTCCGGCGTCAGCTTGCCGTCCACCCAATCATCGAACCAGCCGCCCATCTCCTGGCCTTCCTGCACACCGAAGGAGACTTCGCGCAGGCCTTCATCCAGTTCGATGTCCAGCCCCAGCTTGGCGGCGACCGTCTCGGCGGTGTTGCGCGCCCGGCTGAGCGGGGAAGCGACGATGGTGGCGATTTCGCGCGGCGTGCCCATGGTCCTGGCCAGGGCTTCGGCGGCGCGTTCCGCCTGGGCCCAGCCGACCGTGTTCAGCGGGATGTCCACATTGCCCTGGCTGAGCCCGCGCGCGTTCCAATCCGTCTCGCCATGGCGGAGAAACCAGAAGGGAACGGGGGTGGGGGCCTGCACGCTCATGCCGACATGCCGGAAGCGGCGAGGGCGCGTTGCACCGCCGGGCGGCCCAGCATGGCCTTCAGATGCGCCTCGATGCGCGGCGGAACCGGCATGCCCACGCGCTTGACGGCCCAGAACTCGACGAAGAACAGCGCGGCATCGGCGATGCTGTAGCCGAAGGGCATGACCCAGGTATCGCCCTTCCAGGTCTCGTCGATGGTCTTGAAGTAGCCGGCGGCCAGCTCCTTGCCCTGCTCGACGACCTTTGCCTCATCGGCGGGGTTCGGGGTGAAGCGGCTGGCGCGGAACTGGCGGGTGAAGCCCTGCGGGTGCACCGTGCCGGCAATGTAATCGACGAAGGCGAGGGTTTCGGCCTGATCGTCCAGATCGGCGGGCCAGAGGCCGGCCTCGGGGTAGGCGGCGCCCAGGTAGAAGGCGATGGCGGTCAGCTCCGTCAGCACCTTGCCATTGTCGCGCAGCAGTACCGGCACCTTGCCCTTCGGGTTCACCGCGCGGAATTCCGGCGTGAACTGCGCCTGGTCCTTCAGCGAGACGAGCTGCAGCTCATGCGGCCGGCCGATCTCCTCCAGAATGACATGGATGGCGACGGAGCAGGCGCCGGGCGAGTAGAAGAGCTTCATGCGAGCGTCCCTTGGGTGGCCGTGTCTGGCCGGGAGCATCGGCGGGCGGGCGGCTGGCCGCAAGGGGGGCGGTCAATCCAGCCGCTTCAGCATCTCGCGCGAATAGGGGGCGAAGCCGGCGCGGCGGTAGGTTTCCTCTGCCCGGTCGTTGCCGGCGACGACGCCGATGATCAGCCGGTCCAGCCCCCGTGTTCGGGTCAGGCGCTCCGCTTCCGCCAGCAGGGCGCGGCCGACGCCATGGCCGCGATGCGCGGCCTCCACGAAGAGTTCGCTGACATAGCCATGGGCCCGGCGGTCTTCCCGCACGAAGGGCGCCTGCTGCCCGAAGGCCAGGAAGAGATGGCCGACCACCTGCCCATTCAGCACCGCCACCAGCCGGTGGCCGCGCGATTCGGCGATGCGCTTCTCGGAATGGGCGAGGGAGGCCTCGGCGCCCGCACGGTCGGTGGTGCGGTCGCCGGTGATCGCGTTCTCGAACAGGTTCAGGCCCTGGAACTGTTCGAGCAGGATCTCACGATCCGAAGGCAGTGCCTCGCGGATCGTGAGCCCGGACATCAGTTGAACAGCGTGGAGACCGAGGATTCCTCGGAGATGCGGCGCATCGCCTCGGCCAGCAGCGGCGCGATGGTCAGCTGCCGGATGTTGGAGGAGACGCGCACGGCCTCGGTGGCCTGGATGCTGTCCGTCACCACCATCTGCTCGATCGGCGCGGCGCCGATGCGGGCGACGGCGCCGCCGGAGAAGACGCCATGCGTGACATACACGCTGGCGGAGCGGGCGCCGTTCTTCAGCAGCGCCTCGGCGGCGTTGCAGAGGGTGCCGCCCGAGTCGACGATGTCATCGACCAGAATGCAGTCCCGGCCCTCGACCTCGCCGATGACGTTCATCACCTCGGAGACGCCAGCGCGCGGGCGGCGCTTGTCGATGATGGCGAGGTCGGTGTGCAGGCGTGCCGCGATGGCACGGGCACGCACCACGCCGCCGACATCCGGGGAGACGACCATCAGGTCGCGGCCCTTGTAGTGCTCCATGATGTCGCGGGCGAAGAGCGGCGCGGCGAACAGGTTGTCCACCGGAATGTCGAAGAAGCCCTGGATCTGGCCCGCATGCAGGTCCAGCGTCAGCACGCGGTCGGCACCGGCCTCGGTGATCAGGTTGGCCACCAGCTTGGCGGAGATCGGCGTGCGGGGGCCGGACTTACGGTCCTGACGGGCATAGCCGAAATAGGGGATCACGGCGGTGATGCGGCGCGCGGAACCCCGGCGCAGCGCATCCAGCATGATCAGCAGTTCCATGAGGTTGTCATTCGTCGGGTAGCTGGTCGACTGAATGACGAACACATCCTCGCCGCGGACGTTCTCGTGGATCTCCACGAAGATTTCCATATCGGCGAAACGGCGCACGGACGCCTGGGTGAGGGGCAGGTTCAGTGCTGCGGCGACCGCCTCGGCCAGGGGGCGGTTGCTGTTACAGGCGATGATCTTCATCCGGGAAGCTTCTCCGGCCAGCGGCTCCGGCCGGCAGCAGGCCGACCCGGCGGGGGACGGGCGCGTGGTAGCAACGTGACGAAAGGATGTCCATCGCGCAGCAGCACGGCGCATGCGCGGTATGCGTGAGTGTGGCAGAAAAGCGGCCTTGATTTGGTATGTTATAATATAACATAAAGAGCGCATGCCGCTCCTCTGCGAAGCCTTTGCCGCCCCGCCACCCGCCGGCCCCTGCACCGTGGCCGGTGCCTCGCCCGAGGCGCTGCTGGAGATCCTGCGCCCGGAGGTGAACCTCGCCATCTGGGGGCGGGAGATCCCCCGCTCCATACAGGGCGCCATGCGCCGGGCCGCCGCCCAGCCCTTCCAGGCCAGCGTGGAAGCGCCGCCCGACCATATGGCCGAGGCGCTGGAGTCCCATCTGCCCGCCGGCCTTCCGCCGGAGCTTCTGGTGGATATCCACGGCCTCGCCATCGCCTTTGCGACCATTGCCGGCCAACCCGCGATCCGCGCGCGGCTGGAGGTGGTCACGGACCAGCCTTGCCCCCGCTTCCACGCGGATGCCGTGGGGTTGCGGCTGCTCTGCACCTATCGGGGCGCGGGCACGCAATGGCTGGCCCTGCCGGGTGGTGGCGCCGCCGCACAGGACCTCTGCGCCGAGTCGCTGTCGCGCATGGAAAGCCTCGGCACCGGCGACGTGGCCATCCTCAAGGGTGAGGGCCACCCGGGCAATGCGGGGCGCGGCTGCATCCACCGTTCTCCACCCATGCCCCCGGGCGCCCCTGCCCGGCTGCTGCTGTGCCTCGATGAGGCCGGAAGGATTCCCCTGTGACCTCTGAGATGACCTCTGGACCCGACGCCCGCCTGCCCGTGACGGTGCTGTCCGGCTTTCTCGGCGCCGGCAAGACGACCCTGCTGAACCACATCCTGGCCAATCGCGAGGGGCGGCGAGTCGCCGTCATCGTCAACGACATGTCGGAGGTGAATATCGACGCCGCCCTGGTCGGCCAGCAGGCCAGCCTCTCCCGCACGGAGGAGAAGCTGGTGGAAATGACCAATGGCTGCATCTGCTGCACCCTGCGGGAGGACCTGATGGTGGAGGTGGCCCGCCTCGCCCGGGAAGGCCGCTTCGACGCGCTGCTGATCGAGAGCACCGGCATCGCCGAGCCCATGCCCGTGGCCGCGACCTTCGATTTCCGTGACGAGGAGGGGCGCTCCCTCTCCGATCTCGCGCGGCTGGATACGATGGTGACGGTGGTCGACGCCGCCGCCTTCCTGCGCGACTACGCCGCGACCGACAGCCTGCGGGACCGTGGCGAGACGGCGGGCGAGGGCGACGACCGCCTGCTGGTGGACCTGCTGACCGAGCAGGTGGAGTTCGCCGACGTCATCGTGGTGAACAAGCTCGACCTCGTGGACGAGGCGGCGCAGGGGCAACTCATCGGCTTGTTGAAGACCTTCAACCCCCAGGCGGAGATCGTCACCGCCGAGCAGGGCCGCGTGCCGCTGGGCGCGGTGCTGGACACCGGGCGCTTCGATTTCACCCGTGCCAGCCAGGCGGCGGGGTGGGCGCAGGCGCTTTCCGACCACCACCTGCCGGAATCAGAGGAGTACGGCATCACCAGCTTCGTCTGGCGTGCCCGCCGGCCGCTGCACCCGGCGCGCTTCCACGCCTTCATCAATGGCGAGCTGTCGGGCGTGGTGCGGGCTAAGGGCTTCTTCTGGCTGGCCAGCCGCATGCCCTGGGCCGGGAGCTGGCAATTGGCCGGCAGCATCGGCCGCAGCGAGGCCGCCGGGCACTGGTGGGCCGCCACCGACCCCAGCCGTTGGCCCGCCGATCCGCAATGGCGCGCGGAGGTCCGCCGCAACTGGCAGGAGCCGTTCGGCGACCGGCGCCAGGAAGTCGTCTTCATCGGCATTGGCATGGATGAAGCCGCCCTGCGCCGGGAGCTGGATGCCTGCCTATTGACCGATGAGGAATTGCGGAAGGGGCAACGCGCCTGGGCGCGGCTGCCGGACCCGTTTCCGCTCTGGCGTGAGGCCTGAGAGGTTGTTTGAGGGTTCTCTATTGGAGGCATGGGATCGAGGGGCGCCGCCCCCTCGAACTCCCCTGGCAGGGGATGCGATCCCCTGCACCCACGATTCAATGAGGCACGCTCTGGATCGGAAGCGGGGTGCTTGTCCCCATGAAATATTATTATAATCAATAATTTAAATTACTCTCTCCCCTCGACGGGACCCCGGAAAATGGCTTTCCAAAGGCCTCAGGCCTTTGGCGGGGAGAGTTTGAGAGGGGCAGCGCCCCTCTCAAGGAACGGGCTTCAGGTCACTTTCAACCGCGCGCGAAAGCGGCGGCCGCGGCGATCTGCTCGTCGCTGGGAGTGATGCCCGTATAGAGCACGAACTGCCCCACCGCCTGGAGCACCGCCACTTCGGCACCGGTGATCACGGTCTTGCCCAGCGCGCGGGCCCGGCGGATCAGCGGTGTCTCCGGCGGCAGGGCCACGACGTCGAAGACGAAGCGTGCCTCGGCCAGCATGGCTTCGGGGAAGGCCAGCTCCGAGGCCTCGGGGCCGCCTTCCATGCCGATGGGCGTGATGTTCATAAGCAGCGGTGCCGCGACCAGGTCCCGCCGCCATTCATAGCCGCAGGATTCGGCCAGTGCCCGGCCTGCGGCCTCGTTGCGGGCGACGACGGTGCCGTTGCGGAAGCCCGCATCGCGCAGGGCGGAGACCACGGCCTTCGCCATGCCGCCGCTGCCGCGTGCCACGAAGGGCGTCTCCACCGGCACGCCATGCTTCCGCAGCAGCGGCGCGATGGCGGCGTAGTCGGTGTTGTGGCCAGTGAGATGCCCGTCATCGTTGACGATGGTGTTCACCGAGGCGATGGCCTCGGCGGAAGGCGCCAGCGCATCGAGCAGCGGGATGCAGGCTTCCTTGAACGGCATCGAGATGGCGCAGCCCCGGATGCCGAGGGCGCGGACGCCGCCAATGGCGCCCGGCAGGTCCTTTGTGGTGAAGGCCTTGTAGACGTAGTCCAGCCCCAGCGCCGCATAGAGGTGGTTGTGAAAGCGCGAGCCGAAATTCCCCGGCCGCCCGGCCAGTGACATGCAGAGCGTCGTGTCACGGCCGATGACGGGGCGGGCGGGGGCTTCGGTCACGGCAGGGTCCCTTCCTCGGATGTCAGCGGCGATCGGCGGCAGGGGTGGGGGGCGGCAGGGCCGGCTGCCCATCCGGCGCCGTGGCCGGGGCCATGAGCGGCGCGTTGCCGCCATTGCGCGGCGGAGGTTCCGGCGCCGTCTGCGGGCCCGGCGGGGCGCCGGCATTGGCCAGCACGTCCCGCACACCCGCCGAGGCCTCGTTGGCCACGACGAAGGCGACATCACCCCAGTACCGGTTGAGGGTACCGCGCGGCACCTCGTTCATTTGCAGCACCCGGCCCAGCTCGTAGCCATCCCGCCGCGTGACGGTCCATAGGATCTCGACGCGCTGCTGGTTATTGGGCGCGGGTGCCATGTTGACATGGCCCTCGACCGCATAATCCGCGCCATCGGCATTGTTCTGCGGCACCAGCCCGCGCTGGCTGAGGAACTCGCCCATCTTGGCGGTGAGGGAGGTGTTGCCATCGCCGGGGGCGCCGCGCACGGGCACCAGGCGGATGCGCGGCGGGCCCTTGCCGGTCAGCGCATCGGGGTTCGTGGTCTTGCGCGCGGCTTCGATGCCCGCAAGCAGGGCCGCGATGCCAGGGGCGTCACGCTCACCCAGCGCCTTGAAGACCGCGGGTGCCTCCGAGCTCCACGCGGAGAGGGGAACCGGGGCGCCGGTGTTGCTGGCCAGGGACTGCCCATCAGCATTTTGCAGGGTGTAGCGGGGCACGATGCTGTCCCGGCCGCTCTCCCGCTGCACGACGATGTTGAGGCGCAGGTCCAAGGGTTGCGGGTCGGTGACGGCGGCGGGGACCTCGGCATCGCGCAGGGCGAGCGCCATGGCCTCGGCCAGATCCTTGGTGGCCTCGTCCGTCAGCAGCACGTCGCTCGGCGGCGGCACGGCGATCCGGTAGGCGGGCGGTGCCGCCAGCCGCGCGGCTTCACCGCCTGGATTGCCGCTGTAGGGGCGCAGGTCGGCGCAGGCCGCCGCCGCCAGCAGCAGGGGCAGGCAGAGGCCGCGCGCGAGGAGGCCGGGCCGGAAGGATTCAAACAAGCGCAATACAGGACACCATCATCGTGATGAAGGAAAGAAGCAGGAACATCAGCAGGTAAGGCATGGGTGCCGCCCTATTGCGGCAAGGCGATGGCGGAAAGCTGGTGGCCGATGGGGCCGCCGCCCGCGAGGGTATTGCGGCGGTGGCTGAAGAAGCGCGCCTCATCGGCCAGCGTGTCCGCCTGCACGATGGAGACGATGCCCGCACCGGCCGCCCGCAGCCGCGCGGCGCAGTAGCCGGCGAGGTCGAATTGCCAGCGGTCCTCCCGCCGGCCGGGGGCGAAGAAGCGGGCGGCGTCCGGCCCGGCGGCGAGGGCCGCGTCGCGCATATCCGGCCCCACCTCATAGGAGGGCTGGCGGATGCAGGGGCCGACGACCGCGGCGATGTTCTCCCGCTTCGCGCCCAGCGCCTCCATGGCGGCGATGGTGGCCTCCAGGATGCCACCGACGGCGCCGCGCCAGCCGGCATGGGCGCCGCCGACCACGCCCGCCGAGCGGTCCGCGAACAGGATGGGGCCGCAATCGGCGGTGACGATGCCCAGGGCCAGGCCCGGCCGGTCCGTCACCATCGCATCGGCCTGGGGGCGGGCATCCAGCGAAATGGGGGCGGTGACATGAACCACCGCCGCGCCATGCACCTGGGTGAGGCCGGAGAGCTTGCCCGGCTCCAACCCAATGGCGTCCATGGCCAGGGCGCGGTTCCGTGCCACCGCCGCCGCGTCGTCCTTGCCCGAGAGCGAGCAGTTCAGGCTGGCGAAATTGCCGCCGGAGACGCCGCCATTGCGGGTGAAGAAGCCGTGCGGCAGGCCATCCAGGGCCGTATCGGTCAGGAACTCGGCGGTCATGCGGGCATTCCCTCGAAACCGGGCGGTGTGGGCAGGCTGGGGTGGCACAGGGCGAGCGCCTTGAACAGCCGCCCCATGCCTTCCGGGGCAAGCAGGCGCTGGGCGGCGGAGAGCTGCATGCCCGCCGTGCGCGGCGCGGCGCGGGCCAGCATGGAGGCGCGCGTCATCAGCCCCAGCGCCTGCAGGAAGAGGCCCTGCGGCACCGGGCCATGGGTGGCGAGGCCAGCCGCGCGCGCCACCCGCGCCATGGCGGCGAAATCGACATGCGCGGTGATGTCCACACTTCCCGGCTCGGCGAGCGGGTCGGCGGCTTCGTGGCCGGAGAGGGCCTGGAGGCTGTCCCCGAGGCCGCTCTCCGCAGGGCCATAGTCGAGGAAGAGCGCGGCGCCACCCTGCGCCAGAAGGCGGTCCGCCAGGGCGGCGATAAACGCCTCGGAGGCTTCATTCCACTCCTGCACGGCGCCTTCGGCGGCGTCGGCGGGCAGGGAGGGCGGGTTTTCGGCGGGATATTCGGCGAAGCGCCCATCCAGGACGAAGCGTTCCATCCAGCCTTCGCCCCTGCGGACAAACTGCCGGATGGGCAGAGCATCCAGGAACTCATTGCCGAGGATGATGGCAGGGCCAGGGGGCAGGCTGGTGGCGTCGTCGTGCCATTCGGCCATGCCGGGGCCCAGCATGCGGGCCTGGGTGGCGCGCAGGCTGGGGCTCGCCTCCACCAGATGTACCGTCAGCGCCGCGCGGAAGGCGGGTACTGCCGTGTCGATGGCGGCGAGCGCGTCGGCCATCAGCGTGCCGCGGCCAGGGCCGAATTCCACCAGCCGCACTGGGGAGGGCGAGCCCATCTGCTGCCACACCACGGCGGCCCACAGCCCCAGGCACTCGCCAAAGGCCTGGGACATTTCCGGCGCGGTGGTGAAATCTCCGCGCGCGCCGAAGGGTTCGCGCCGCGCGTAATAGGCGGCGGCGGCGCGGGCCATGAAATGGTCGAGGCGCTCGGCCTCGCTCAAGCGGGCTGCTCCGAGGAGGCTTTGCCGGCGGGGGCGGGCTTGGCGCGCAGCATGAAGAACAGGCCGACCAGCACCATCGGCACCGAGAGCAGCTGGCCCATCGTCACGCCGCCGAAGAGGAAGCCGAGCTGGGCATCCGGCTGGCGGAAGAACTCGCCAATGATGCGGGCGATGCCATAGCCGGCCAGGAACGCGCCGGAGACGAAGCCGAAGCGTGCGCGGATGGAGGGAATGCGGATGAGGGTCTGCAGGATGACCAGCAGGATCAGCCCTTCCATCGCCGCCTGGTAGAGCTGGCTCGGGTGGCGGGGCTCCGGTCCCCCGGTCGGGAAGACCATGGCCCAGGGCACATCCGTCACCCGCCCCCACAGCTCGCCATTGATGAAGTTGGCGATGCGGCCGAAGAGCAGCCCCACCGGCACGATGGAGCAGAGCCGGTCCCCGAAGCCCAGGATGCTGATCTTCTGCGAGCGGCAGTAGAGCAGCAGCGCCAGGATCACGCCCGCCGCGCCGCCATGGAAGGACATGCCGCCATGCCAGACGGCAAAGATCTCCCAGGGCGCGGAGAGATAGTCGGCGAAATTGTAGAACAGCACATAGCCGAACCGGCCGCCCAGGATGACGCCGAGCACCGCCCAGGTGACGAAATCATCCACCTGTTCCTTGGTGGCCACGGCGGGCGAGAGGCCCACCAGCCGCTTCATCCACTGCCAGCCAACGACGATGCCGACGATATAGGCCAGCGCATACCAGCGGATGGCCACAGGCCCGATGCGGATCAGCTCCGGGTCGATGGCGGGGAAGGGGATGGCAAGGAACATGCGGGCCCGGGACCTCAGCTCAGATTGGGGGGCTCAGACGTAAGGATCGGGCTGGCAGAGGTATTGCTGCACATAGCGCGCCACGCCTTCCTCCAGCCCCGTCGCCGCGCCGTTGAAGCCGGCACTGCGCAGGCGGTCCACCCGCGCCTGGGTGTAGTACTGGTACTTGCCCTCCAGATCGACCGGCATGTCCACGAAGGAGATGTCCGGCGTCTTGTCCAGGGCGGCGTAGATGGCGCGCGTCAGGTCCAGGAAGCTGCGGGCCGTGCCGGTGCCGACATTGAACAGGCCGGAGACCTGCGGATTCTCCAGCAGCCACAGCATCACGGAGACGCAGTCGTCCACATGGACGAAGTCGCGCAGCTGCTCGCCATCGGCGATGCCCTCGCGGTCGCTGCGGAACAGGGTGGCGGGGTTGCCGGCCATAATCTGGCGGAACTTGTGCAGCACCACGCTGGCCATGCGGCCCTTGTGGAATTCGTTGGGGCCATAGACGTTGAAGAACTTCAGCCCGGCCCATTGCGGCGGCACCTTGCGGCCGCGCGCCACCAGATCGACGATCCGCCGGTCCGTGGCATGCTTGGACCAGCCATAGAGGTTCAGCGGCCGCAGCTTCGCCAGCGCCTCGGGCGAGGCGTCGTCATCGAAGCCCTGCTCGCCGCCGCCATAGGTGGCAGCGGAAGAGGCGTAGATCAGCGGGACCTCATTCTCCGCGCACCAGGAGAACAGGCGCAGGGTGAGGGAAAGGTTATTCTCCACCACCAGGTCACCATCGGTAACGGTGGTTTCGCTGATGGCGCCCATGTGCAGGATGGCGCGGGGGCGCGGGCTGTCCGCCAGGTAGTCCCACAGCCGCTCCGGCGGCAGGATGCCGGCGATGCCGTGATGGGCCAGGTTGCGCCATTTCTCGCGCCCGGCCTCGCCGGCCCCCAGCCAGTCCACAACCAGGACTTCCTCTCCGCGCGCGCAGAGCGCGGCGACGAGGTTCGAGCCGATGAAACCGGCCCCGCCGGTCACTAGATACATACAGCGAAATCCATAGGTCGCGCAGAGCCTTCCGCGATGCGACGGCCAGGGGCATTTCGTCCGGGTGAAGGTTTTCCCCCGGCTTTCGGTCCCCCGGGCTTGTTCCTCGGGCGCCGTGGGTATAGGCGCCGTGCCGTGACAGCGGCAAGCGCCAGCGCCCCGATGCCCGGAAACGATACGGTGGGCCAGGGATTTTCGGCAGGGTTTGGAGGTTGGGATGACGGATACGAATACCAGCAGCGGCAGCACCGGTTCCGGCCCTGGCCGCCGTGGGCGTTTCTTCGACGATCTGGCCGGCGTGGCGGGTGGCGCCTTTTCCGTGATGGCCGGCGCCCGTGCGGAAATCGAGGCGGCGGTGAAGTCGCAGCTCGAGATCCTGGTGCAGAAGCTGGAACTGGTCCGGCGCGAAGACCTGGATGCCGCCCTGGAAGTGGCCCGCCGGGCCCGCGAGGAAGCGACGGCCCTTGCCGCGCGGGTGGCGGCGCTGGAGGCCAAGCTGGCCGGTGATAAGCCCGCGGCTGGCGCCTCCGTCGCGGATGATGCCGCCGTTTCACCCCAGCCGAAGGAAGATCCGCGCGATCCTTCCAGCCTCGCCTGACCGGCAGACTGGCGCTCATTAAAAAAGCCGGGGAAATTCCCCCGGCTTTTCTTTTGCCCTCAATACCGCCAGTGGCGGCGGGGATGATGGTGATGGCGCCAGTGGGGCGGCGGCGGGCGGTGCCAGCGCGAGCCACGGTAATAGGCGCGGGGCGGCGGCCCCCAGTGGCGGCGGTGGTAATGACGGTGGCGCCAGTGGCGGGGCGGCGGGCCATAATAATACTGCACCGGCGTGGCAGCGGGCCGTGCGGGAGCCAGGGCCAGGGTGGCCGGCGGTGCGGCCTGAGCTGGAGCCGGCACAGCCGTGGCACCGGCCCCCAGACCCAGGGCGATCAGCCCGGCTGCCGCGAGGCGCTTCAGGCTGGAGAGGTTCAGGAGACGTGGCATCTGGTGATTCCTCCTCGTCATGACCTCTTTTTTCAGAGTCATCTGAGGCGGAACGGTGGCGGGGAGGGGGCGCCGCCATGGCCGCCCATCACGAAACCGTGACGGGCGGTAAGGGCTCTGTTCAGCCGAAGACGCGGGAGAAAATCGTCTCCACATGGCGGAAATCCCGCTGCGGATCGATGGCGCCATCCAGCCCGGCGGCATCCATCTTGGCGGAGACCACCGGGTCCGCCAGCAGGTTGTCGCGGAAGGTCTTGCCATCCGCCTTGCCCAGCTTCGTCCAGGTCGCCATCGCGGCGCGCTGCACGGCGGCGTAGGAATCCTCGCGGGAGAGGCCGGCCTGAGTGAGGGCCAGCAGCACCTTCTGGCTGTGCACCACGCCGCCGAGGCTCTCCAGATTAGCGGTCATCTGCTCCGGATAGACCGTCAGCTTCTCCATCATGCCGGCCAGGCGGCCCAGGGCGAAGTCCAGCGTGATGGTGGCATCGGGGCCGATGAAGCGCTCGACGGAAGAGTGGCTGATGTCGCGCTCATGCCACAGCGCCACATTCTCCAGCGCCGGCATGGCATAGCCGCGCACGACGCGGGCGAGGCCGGTGAGGTTTTCGCTCAGCACCGGGTTCCGCTTGTGCGGCATGGCCGAGGAACCCTTTTGGCCCGGGTGGAAGTATTCTTCCGCCTCGCGCACCTCGGAGCGCTGCAGGTGCCGCACCTCGACAGCCAGCCGCTCGATGGCCGAGGCCACCAGCGCCAGCGCGCAGAAGAAGGCGGCGTGGCGGTCACGCGGGATGACCTGGGTGGAGGAGGGCTCGACCGTCAGCCCGAGCTTGGCTGCCACGAATTCCTCCACGCGCGGGTCGACACTCGCAAAAGTGCCGACGGGGCCGGAGATGGCGCAGGTGGCGACCTCGGCACGGGCGGCGACCAGGCGCGTGCGGCAGCGGGCGAATTCGGCATAGTGCCCGGCCAGCTTGAGGCCGAAGGTGGTCGGCTCCGCATGGATGCCATGGCTGCGGCCGATGGTCGGCGTGAATTTGTGCTCCAGCGCCCGGGTCTTCAGCGCGGCCAGCACGCGGTCCAGATCGGCGATCAGCAGGTCCGCCGCGCGGGTGAGCTGGACGGAAAGGCAGGTGTCCAGAACGTCCGAGCTGGTCATGCCCTGGTGCATGAAGCGCGCATCCTCGCCGATGCCCTCCGCCATCCAGGTCAGGAAGGCGATGACGTCGTGGCGGGTGACGCTCTCGATCTCGTCAATGCGCGCGATGTCGGCGGCGGAGATGGCGGCGGCGCGGGGGGCGCCCTTCTCGCGGATCACGCGGGCGGACTCGGCGGGGATGGTGCCGAGGTTGCCCATGGCTTCGGCGGCCAGCGCCTCGATCTCGAACCAGATCTGGTAGCGGGTCTCAGGCGACCAGATCGCAGCCATTTCAGGGCGGGAGTAGCGCGGAACCATGGGGGCGATCCTTGAATTTTAAAGGGCGGCAGGGGTGTGGCGCGTCCGGTTGCGGTTGACAAGCCCGGCCCGGAGAGCGATGGCCCGAATCCTCTGAACGCCGGGATGCGAACAACATGGATTTTTCTGCCTGGATCCCCGAGCTCGTTGCGCTCGGGCAGGTCTTGCTGATCGACCTCGTGCTAGCGGGCGATAACGCCATCGTCGTCGGCATGGCCGCCGCTGGCCTGCCGCCTGACCAGCGCCGTAAGGCTATCTTCTGGGGCATTGCCGCCGCGACGCTCATGCGTATCGGCTTCGCGGCCATCACCACCCAGCTTCTGGCCATTGTGGGCCTGACCCTCGCGGGTGGCGTGCTGCTGCTCTGGGTCTGCTACAAGATGTTCCGCGAGTTGCAGCGCGGCCATGGCGGCGAGGTGGACGAGGCCGAGGACGCGCAGGCCGAGCATGCTCCCGCCGAGCGGAAGACGCTGCGCGGCGCCATCATCCAGATCCTGGTCGCCGACGTCTCGATGAGCCTGGACAATGTCCTGGCCGTCGCCGGCGCCGCCAAGGAGCATCTGTGGGTGCTGGTGGTTGGCCTCGCCATCTCCGTCGTGCTCATGGGCGTGGCCGCCACCTTCATCGCCCGCCTGCTGGAAAAGCACCGCTGGATCGCCTGGGTGGGCCTGCTGGTCATCCTGTATGTGGCGGTGGACATGATCTGGGCCGGCAGTGCCGAGGTGCTGCCCTACATCAATGGCGGGACCCCGGCCCCGGCGCATTGATGAGCCCTGGCCGGGCCCGCTGCCCGGCCATCCTCGCCTGAAAAAAAAGGGCCGCTTCCCTGGCCGGGGCGGCCCTTTTTGCATGCCTGCGCGGCAGGCTTTGTGAAGGCTGGCGGACTTCACCGGAACGATATGTGCCTGTAGCTTCCGGCACCCTCTTTCCCGTGGGGCGCCGTGCCGGGCGACGCCATGCGGGTTCCTGCTCTTTCCAATGTGGGGATCCCAATGGAAGCGTTCACCGGCATGTTGTCCGGCCTGGCCGAGATCATCTGGCTCAATATCATCCTCTCGGGCGACAATGCCGTCGTCATCGGCCTCGCGGCCGCGGGCCTGCCCGCGCATCTGCGTGGCCGCGCGGTGCTGTTCGGCGTCATCGCCGCCGCCGTCATGCGCATCATCTTCTCGATCTTCGCCACCATGCTGCTCTCGCTGTGGTGGATCGACCTCGTGGGCGGCCTGGCCCTCCTGTACATCGCCTGGACCTTCTTCAAGGAGCTGCGCGAGGAGAAGAACGAGGCGGAGGTCGCCTCGCAGCCGATGCTGCAGAAGTCTCTCGGTCAGGCGCTTGGGCAGATCATCCTGGCCGATGTCTCGATGAGCCTGGACAATGTTCTCGCTGTCGCCGCGGTCGCGCGGAACAACCTGCAGCTGCTGATCGTGGGTCTGGGCATCTCCATCGTCATGATGGGCCTGCTGGGCGGGCTTCTGGCCAAAGTACTGGAAAGGTTCAAGATCATTGCCTACATCGGCGTGGCGTTGATCGTCTGGATCGGCGCGCAGCTGCTCTGGGAAGGTATCATTATGGCCAATGCGACGCTTCACTTCGGCTTGCCACTACCCCTGCCGGAGGCGGCGCATTGAAGTCCTGGCTGCTGCCCGCGCTGGCCGGCGCCGCCCTTCTCACCGGTTGCGCCGTCCCTCAATCGCCTGAGGACGCGGCGCGAGCGGCGGCCGCGGCGCG
>JH600049.1:29908-39251 GCA_000245075.1 Acetobacteraceae bacterium AT-5844 | reverse complement strand
CGAGCGGCGGCCGCGGCGCGCCCGCCGATCTCCACCGTTCTCGTCAGGCTGCCCATTGAAGTGGCAGGTTTCGAGCGGGGCGATACGACGAATTTCGAGGACCGCCAGCCAGGCTATGGCAGCGCCGTCGAGTATGTGACCCCCGCCCGCAACGGGCTGCCGGCACGCGCGGCGGTGGCCTCCGTGATGATCTACGATATGGGCCGGCCGCCTTTGCCGGATCAGGCCGGCGCCGAGGTGATCACGCCCTTGCTGGATGAGGCGGTGCGGGAGGCAACCGTTCTGCCCCCTGGCCGTACCCTGGCCGAGACGGGCCGCCGTACCCTGCCGCTGGCCGATGGTGGCAGCATGACCTGCGCGGACCTTTCCGGCAGCTTCGGCCGCACGGCGGTGGACCAACAGGTCTGCGCCGGCACGGCCGCCGGGCGCTTCCTGCGCGTGCATGTGACCATGCCCCGCCGCAATGCCAGCGCAGCCGATGCGGATGAGTTCACCCGCGGCATCGCTCAGGCCCTGCGGACACCGGCGGTGGCGCAACTGCGCTGAGGCCCTGGTGCCGGGCGGCAATCCCGCTCCGGCGCTGGCCCTGAATATTCGGAAGGCCGGGGGCGTAACGCTCCCCGGCCTTTTTGCTGCTCAGTGCCGGTTACGCGGCCAATCCAGCTTGGGCTCGGACCGCGTGGGCGTGCTGTTGCGGCTGGGCGCTTCCGGCCAGGCGGCGGGGGGCGGCACCGGCGGGGTGACGCGCGGCGCCGCATAATCGCGGGCCGGCGTGGCGACATAGCTGGTGGGGGGCTCGACCCATTCCGTGCTGGCCGGAGCGCGGCGGATGGCGGGTGCGTCCGGCTCGCCCAGGCGGAGGGCCAGAGTACGGATCTCGGCCTGGATCTCGTCGAGCTGGACTTCCAGCGCCTCCAGCCGCGCCTTCAGGCCGAACACGCTGAAAGGCATCAGCAGGAAAGCGGCGGCGCAGAGCAGGCCCAGGGCCAGCAGCACCAACCCGGTCCAATCCGGCATGCCTGGGATCGCCAGGGCCGTTGCCAGATTCCGCATGCTGTCCATGGTTTAGCCCCCCGTCACGCTCATATGGCGGCCCACGGCGGGCGCCTTGCGCCGCCGGTCGATAATGAAGTCATGCCCCTTGGGCTTGCGGGCGATCGCGTCGAGGATGGCCTGCCGCAGCCCTTCCTCATCCACCGAGGGGTCGCGCAGCACCGCCCGCAGATCGGCGGCATCCTCCTGGCCCAGGCACATGTAGAGGGTGCCGGTGCAGGTAAGCCGCACGCGATTGCAGCTCTCGCAGAAATTGTGGGTCATGGGCGTGATGAAGCCCAGCCGCCGCCCGGTCTCGGCGATGTTGAAGTAACGGGCCGGGCCACCGGTGGCGTAGTCAGTGTCCTCCAGCGTCCAGTTCTGGCGCAGGCGGGAGCGGACCAGGGAGAGGGGCAGGTACTGGTCCGTGCGCTCGCCGGTAATTTCGCCCAGAGGCATGGTCTCGATCAGCGTCAGGTCGAAGCCATGCTCGCCGCACCAGGCGATGAGACGGTCGAACTCGCCCTCGTTCACGCCCTTCATGGCGACGGCGTTGATCTTGATCTGCAGCCCGGCCGCCTTGGCGGCGAAGATGCCATCGAGCGTCTTGCCGATATCGCCCCAGCGGGTCAGCGCCTTGAAGGTGGCGGGGTCCAGCGAGTCGAGGCTGACATTGATGCGGCGGACACCGGCCGCGTACAGCTCCTCGGCATATTTGGTCAGCTGCGTGCCGTTGGTGGTGACCGTCAGCTCCTTCAGCCCGCCTTCGCCGATCCGCGCGCCAAGGCTGCGGAACAGGGTCATGACGTCCTTGCGGACCAGGGGCTCGCCGCCCGTCAGCCGGATGCGCTGCACGCCCATGCCGATGAACGCGCCGCAGAGCCGGTCCAACTCCTCCAGCGACAGGACCTGCGCCTTGGGCAGGAAGGTCATGTCCTCGGCCATGCAGTAGACACAGCGAAGGTCGCAACGGTCGGTGACCGAGACGCGGAGATAAGTGATGGCCCGGCCGAACGGGTCGATCATGTCTGGCGCAGTTCCAGCGGGTTAGGTGTCACAACTTACCATTTGGGCCGTGGGGGGGCGTCGCTGCAAGCCCCGCCTTCAACCCAGCAGTGCGAAACCCCCCGCCGCCACCAGCAGGATCAATGCGCAGCGCCGGTACCAGGAGAGGGGAATGACGTGGAACAGCCGCGCGCCGATAGGGACAGAGACGAGCATCAGCGGCAGCATGATCGCCGTGAGCACCAGGGTCTGCACGCCGATGATGCCGCCCCAGAGCGGCGGCACGACCGCGGCCACCCCCAGCACGCCGAAATAGAGGATGAGATTGGCGCGATGCTGCCGCGCCTCCTCCTTCCCCGCCAGCAGATACATGATGACGGGCGGGCCGGACATGCCGGTGGCGCCCTTCAGCAGCCCCGACACGACCCCGACCGCCAGGTTCAGCGGCAGCGGGCGGGTGCCGTGATAGCGCCAGCCGGACATCATCAGCAGGCCGAAGACCAGCACGAGGGCGCCGATGGAGCGGCGCAGCAGGCTGCCATCCGCATGCAGCAGCACGATGGCACCCAGCGGCATGGCCAGCACGGCGGCGGCGCAGATGGGCAGAATAAGCTTCTTATTGGCCTCTGCGAGGGAGCGGGGAAGCAGATAGGCCGAAACGAAAAGCTCCATCATCAGCACCACCGGCACACCGAGTCGCGGCGACCAGAGGGTGGAGTAGACGGGGGCGAGCAGGATGGCGGTGCCGAAGCCGGAATAACCGCGCATCAGCCCCGCGATGACGGTGGCAAAGGCCGCCACGGCGAAGCGCCAGGAGAGGAGGACATCCAGGGCCTGCGCCCAGAGTTGCGCAGCCATGGCCTTAGTCCAGAACCTCCAGCTCCACATGGCGGGTGTTAATCAACACCTTGCCGATATGTTCGAAATTCACCGTCACCCGTTCCTTCACCACGGATTGTATCTGGCCTTCGCCCCATTCCGGGTGGGTGGGGTGGCGGACGCGCATGCCGGGTTCAAGGAAGGTGTTCACGGCGCCAGGGTGGCGCGGCGGACGTCGGAGGACCAGGGCAGGGTGCGATCACGCTGGCGTGATGTTAACTCCTCCGCAGCTAAGCTCAACCGGATGCGGAGAGGAACCTGAGCGTGACCAATTTAAGTGAATTTCCCCTGACGCAGGATCTCTGCGCCCGGCTGTGCCACGACTTGGTGGGCCCGCTCGGCACCCTGGCCGGCGCGCTGGACCTGTTGGATGAAGACCCTGAGGCCGCCGCGCTGGCGCGAGAGGCCGCTGCGAGCCTGCGCGCGCGGCTGCAATTGTGGCGGGCTGCCTGCGGTGCCGGCACCGGCCCAATGACGCCGGCCGAGATGGCGGAACTGCTGGATGGCGTGATGAACGGGCGTGTCACGGCCGATCTCACGGGGTTGCCCGCCGCCCATGCCTTCGCCGCCCCGGTGGCGCAGCTTCTGCTGGTTGCGGCGATGGTAGGGGGCGAGGCTCTGCCCAGGGGTGGCGTGGTGCGGCTGCTGGCCGGGCCGGAGGAGATTGTGGTGCGCCCCGAGGGCCGGGTGCTGGCCTGGCCATCGGCCCTGACGGATGCGCTGGAAGGCCGCCCGGTGGAAGGGCCGCGCGCCGTTCTCGGGCCGATTCTGGTGCGTCTCGCCGAGGCCGCGGGCTGGCGAATCGGCCTTTCGGAGCAGGGCCTGGCGCTGCGCGTCGCATGACACAGCGATTCATCTTTTCTTCGCATCCCCGCACGCATTTTGGGCGAAACCCAGCCGCCGGGGACCATCATGGACGACCTTCTCGCCGACTTCCTGACCGAAACCAATGAGGGTCTCGCCGCGCTCGACGTGGCGCTGCTGAAGCTCGAGAAGGCGCCTGACGACAGGCCGACCCTTTCCGAGATCTTCCGTACCGTTCACACGATCAAGGGCACTTGCGGCTTTCTCGGCCTGGGGCGGCTGGAAAAGGTGGCCCATGCCGCCGAGAACGTGCTGGGCAAGTACCGTGAGGGCGCGCTGAAGGTGACGCCCGCGGGAATTACGCTGATCCTCTCCGCCATCGACTGCCTGAAGGGCATCGTCGCCGGGCTGGAGGCCTCGGGCAGCGAGCCGCAGGGCGACGACAGTGCCTTGATCGCGGCACTGGACGCGGCCTGGCGGGGCGAGGAGATCGGTGCCGTCGCGGCAGCCAAGCCCGCGGAAGCTTCGGAGGCCGATCCCTTCGATATCACGGAGGCGCCATCTGCCGAGCAGCCCGCGATGGCCGGTGAGATGCCGCCGCCGGCTGAACCGGCCCCGGCACCGGAGGCAGGGGTTACCGCTGCCGCCGCACCGGCGGCTGGTGGCTCCGGCGTCACGCCTCCGCAGACCATCCGCGTCTCCGTGGATGTGCTGGAAGACCTGATGACGCTGGTCAGCGAGCTGGTGCTGACGCGCAACCAGTTGCTGCAGCTGGTGCGTGCGCGCAGCGACGCGGCGCTGACGGTGCCGTTGCAGCGCCTTTCCCACATCACTTCCGAATTGCAGGAAGGGGTGATGAAGACGCGCATGCAGCCGATCGGCAATGCGTGGCAGAAATTGCCCCGCATCGTGCGTGACCTCGCCAACGAACTCGGCAAGAAGATCGAGTTGGTGATGAAGGGCGCCGACACCGAGCTGGACCGCCAGGTACTGGAGCTGATCAAGGACCCGCTGACGCATATGGTGCGCAACAGCGGCGACCACGGGTTGGAGAACCCGGAGCAGCGCCGTGCCGCCGGCAAGCCGGATGTCGGCCGTATTACCCTGAACGCCTATCATGAAGGCGGGCACATCATCATCGAGATCGGCGATGATGGCCGGGGCCTTTCGGTGGAGAAGATCAAGGCCAAGGTGCTGAGCCAGGGCCTGACGACCGAGGCTGAGCTCGCGGGGATGAGCGAGCGGGAAATCCAGCACTTCATCTTCCGCGCCGGCTTCTCCACGGCTGCCGCCATCACTTCCGTCTCCGGCCGCGGCGTCGGCATGGATGTGGTGAAGACCAATGTCGAGAAGATTGGCGGCACCATCGAGCTGCGCTCGGTGGAAGGGAAGGGCACCACCTTCTTCATCAAGATCCCGCTGACGCTGGCCATCGTGTCCGCCCTGATCGTGGAGGCGGGCAAGGAGCGCTTCGCCATCCCGCAGATCGGCGTGGTGGAGCTGGTGCGCGCGGGTAGCGGCGGCAGCACCATTGAGCGGATCGACCAGACGCCGGTGATGCGCCTGCGCGACAGGCTGCTGCCGCTGGTCTCCCTCTCCAAGACGCTGAAGCTCGACGATGCCGAGATCGTGCGGGAGGAGGATGCCGGCTTCGTCGTGGTGACGCAGGTGGGGCAGAACGTCTTCGGCATCATCGTCGACAAGGTGTTCGACACCGAGGAAATCGTGGTGAAGCCGGTGGCGCCGATCCTGCGCCATGTCACCATGTTCAGTGGCAACACCATTCTCGGTGACGGCAGCGTCATCATGATCCTCGACCCCAACGGCATTGCCCGCGCGACTGGCGTGGGGGCCGATGGCCCGACCGAGGATGCCGCGCGGGCGGAGGGCATGATGGGCTCCCGCTCCGCCGAGCGGACGGCGCTCCTGCTGTTCCGCGCCGGGGACGAGACACCGAAGGCGGTGCCGTTGGGCCTCGTTTCCCGCCTGGAGGATTTGCCGGCGGAGAGCATCGAAATGTCGGGCGGCCAGCCGCTGGTGCAGTATCGCGGCAAGCTGATGCCGCTGGTACCGATGTCCGGGCATTGGATGCCGCCATCGCCCGGCACGCGCCAGGCCGTGCTGGTGTTCAGCGACCAGCACCGCGCCATGGGGCTGATGGTCGATGCCATTCTCGATGTCGTGGAAGATCATCTCGACATCAAGGGTAATCACGACAGGCCTGGCTTCCTTGGGAGCACCGTCATCGGCGGCAGGGGGACCGATGTGATGGATTGCGCCTGGTGGCTGCGCCAAGCGGGCGATGATTGGTTCCGCCCGCAGCCCGCGGGCGAGAAATCCGGCAAGCGCGTGCTGCTGGTGGAGGATAGCGCTTTCTTCAGGCACCTGCTGGTGCCGGGCCTGACGGCTGCCGGCTATGACGTGACGGCGGTGGACACCGGCCTGCAGGCGCTGCGGCTGCGGGAGCAGGGCGCGATGTTCGACGTCATTATCTCCGATATCGAGATGCCGGAGCTGGACGGGCTGGGGCTGGCGCGCGCCGTGCGGGAAGGTGGCCCCTGGCGCCACCTGCCGATGATCGCGCTGAGCGCACGCGCGGAGCCCGGCCATGCCGAGCGCTGCCGTAATGCAGGCTTTACCGACAATGTTGGAAAATCGGACCGCGAGACGCTGCTTTCCCTGTTGCGGGAAAGCCTGACCACGCCAGCGACGATTTAAGGAGCGATACCGATGCAGACCGAAGCGCGTGTGTCCGGCCTGCCGGGCGCATTGTCCGGCATGCCGCCTGTCGCGGACGCGGCGGCAGAGATGTTCCTCACCCTGACGGTGGCGGGGCAGCTCTGTGGCGTGCCGGTCCTCGCCGTGCGGGATATTCTGGCAGCCCAGGCCATCACCCGCGTGCCGCTGGCACCGATGGAGGTGGCGGGCAGTCTCAATCTGCGCGGGCGGATTGTCACCGCGATCGACCTGCGGCGCAGGCTGGGCCTGCCTGACCGGCCGCCCGGCAGCCGGGCGCCGATGAGCGTCGTCGTTGAGCAGGGCGGAGAGCTTTACAGCCTTCTTTCCGACTCGGTGGGGGAAGTGGTGCCGCTGCCGCTGGCCGGATTCGCGAGCAATCCGCCCACCATGGATCCGGTTTGGCGGGAGGTCTCACGCGGCGTGCACCGGCAGGGCGACCGGTTGCTGATCGTGCTGGATGTGGACCGCATCCTGGCCATCGGCTGAGGAAGGAACAGAAAAAATGGACGCTGCGCTGGATTGCCTTGTGGTGGATGACAGCCGCGTGGTGCGCAAGGCCGCACGCCGTATTCTGGAACGGCACGGCTTTGCCGTGCGGGAGGCGGGGGATGGCGAGCAGGCCCTGACGGCATGCCGGGAGGCGTTGCCGAAGCTGGTGCTGCTGGATTGGAACATGCCGGTGATGGATGGCTTCACCTTCCTTAAGGCCGCCCGCGCCGAATTCGGCGCCGACGAGCCTTTGATCATGCTCTGCACGACGGAAAGCGAGTTCGAGCGCATCGTCATGGCGCTGGAAGCTGGTGCGCAGGAATACATCATGAAGCCCTTCGACGACGCCATCCTGACGGGCAAGCTTGCCCAGTTGGGGCTGGTGGAAGAACCCGACGTATGACTCCCGCCTTGCCGCAGGCAGCCGCCGCGGTGCGGGTGATGCTGTGCGATGACAGCCCAACGGCCCGCACCGCCATGGCCCGGGTTCTGGAGACGGATCCACAGGTCCGTGTTGTCGCCCGTGCCGGAGATGGCCGGCAGGCGCTGGAGATTCTGGAAGCACTGCCACCAGCCAACCGGCCCGATGTCGTGCTGCTGGATCTGGAAATGCCGGTGATGGATGGCATGACGGCATTGCCGCTTCTGTTGAAGGCGCAGCCGAAGATGGCGGTCATCGTCGCCAGCGCGCTCACCCAGCGTGGCGCGCAGGCGACCATGGCCGCGATGCGCGCCGGCGCGGCGGATTACGTGCCAAAGCCCGGCGCGGCGGGTGGCGGCGTTCGGGACCCCGCCTTCCAGGCAGAGTTGCTCGCCAAGGTGAAGGGCTGGGCGCGCATGCGGGCGCGGCCGGTTGCGCCCGTGCCATCGGCCACGCCGGTCCGTCCGCTGGCGCGGCCTACCGGCCTGGTGCCGAGGCCGAAGGTGCTGGCCGTGGGGTCCTCTACAGGCGGCCCTCAGGCTCTGGCCGCTTTCGTACGGGCCCTGCGCGCACCCGTGCCGGTGCCGATCGTCATGGTCCAGCATATGCCGGCGGGGTTTACCGCGATGCTGGCCGACCATCTTGGCCGGTTGGGAGGTCCGCAAGCGGCCGAGGCCATCGATGGGGAGTTGATGAAGCCCGGCCGCATCTATCTGGCGCCCGGCGACAAGCATTTGCTGGTGGAGAACGCCGCCGGCGGGCTGGTGGCGCGGCTCAGCTCCGGGCCGCCGGAAAACTTCTGCCGCCCGGCGGTGGACCCGACGCTGCGCAGCCTCGTCTCCGCCTGTGAGGGGCGGGTGACGGTGGTGATCCTGACCGGCATGGGTTCGGACGGAATGCTGGGCTGCAAGGCCGTGGCCGCAGCGGGTGGCACCGTACTGGCGCAGGATGAAGCGTCGAGCGTGGTCTGGGGCATGCCGGGCGCCGTGGCGCGGGCCGGCCTGGCACAGGCGCTGTTGCCGCCAGAGCAACTGGCGGATCGGGTAATGGCGCAGTTCAGCGCGGTGGGGGGGACAGCATGAACACCGAGACTTTCGCTTCGATCGCTGCGCTTGTGAAAGCACGCTCTGGCATCGTGCTGACGCCGGATAAGGGCTACATGCTGGAGACACGGCTGGCACCATTGTTGAAGCAGGCCGGCATTCCCAGCCTGGATGCACTGGCGTTGAAGCTGCGGGACCCGCGGATGGAATCCCTGGCGCGGGAGGTGACGGAGGCGCTGACCACGAATGAGAGCAGCTTCTTTCGCGACGGCAAGCCCTTCGACCATCTGAAGCGGTTGTTGCCGGGGCTCATGGCGAAGCGGTCGCCGGGGCATCGGCTGCGTATCTGGTCTGCCGCCTGTTCCACGGGGCAGGAAGCCTATTCCATCGCCATGATCCTGACGGAGCTGGGCATCAGGAATGCCGAGATCTTCGGTACGGACCTCTCGCGGGAAGTGGTGGAGCGCGCACGGCAAGGCGTGTTCACGCAGTTCGAGGTACAGCGTGGATTGCCGGTGCAGATGCTGGTGAAGCATTTCCGCCAGGAGGCAGGCAAATGGCGTGTGCAGCCATCTTTGCAGGACATGGTGCGCTTTGAGGAGCGTAACCTGCTGGGCGAGCACCGCACGCTAGGGCGGTTCGACGTCATCTTTTGCAGGAATGTGCTGATCTATTTCGACCCGCAGACCAAGGGGCGCGTGTTGAACGCGCTTGGGGCGCAGCTGGCACCCGACGGGGTGATGTATCTGGGCGGTGCGGAAACGGTGTTGGGGTTGACGGAGCGGTTCACGCCTATCGCTGGGGAGAGGGGGGCTTACTCCCTGACTGCGGCGCCCGCCCGGATGGCGCTCTGATACGCCACCGGCCGCGATTCATGTTGAGAGAGAGGCTGCATGAATCGCGGCGTGGCGCGGGCCAGCGCCCTTACGGG
>JH600049.1:0-29888 GCA_000245075.1 Acetobacteraceae bacterium AT-5844 | reverse complement strand
GGCGTGGCGCGGGCCAGCGCCCTTACGGGGCTGGCGCGCGCCGGTCGTGCCGGGGGCGGGGTGCCTTAGGCTGCTGCCATGGCTGCGGTAGCGGGCAGTTCCGGCATGCCGCCAAAGCGGTTGGCAATGGCGATGGGGTCGCGAAGCACATAGCCGCGGCCCCAAACGGTGCCGATCAGCTCTCCGGAACCCGCCTGGGCGAGCTTCTTCCGAAGCTTGCAGATGAAGACGTCGATGATCTTCGCTTCCGGCTCGTCGATGCCGCCATAGAGATGGTTCAGGAAGACTTCCTTTGTGAGAACCACACCTTTGCGAAGGGTCAGCAGTTCCAGGATTGCGTATTCCTTGCCGGTCAGGTGCACCTCGCGCCCGTCAATCCGCACTTCGCGGGAGCCGAGGTTGAGCGTCAGCGGGCCGACGGAAAGGGTGGGCTGGCTGAAGCCCTTGGCGCGGCGGACAATGGCCTGGATGCGGGCCAGAAGTTCCTGCTGGTCGAAAGGCTTGGTGATGAAGTCGTCGGCACCCATGCCGAAACCTTTCACCTTCGCCTGCGGACGGGACAGGCCGGAGAGGATCAGCACCGGCGTTTCCACCCGGCTGCCGCGGAGGCGGCGGACGACCTCATAGCCCTCCATGTCCGGTAGCATGAGGTCGAGGATGATGATGTCGTAATCATAGAGGGCGGCCAGCTCGAGCGCTTCCTCTCCCGTGCCGGCGATGTCCACCATCATGGACGCCGCCTTCAGCATCATGGAGACCCCGCGTGCGGTGGTCAGATCGTCTTCAACCAGGAGTGTGCGCATTTCGATGTGCCTCTCAATCTCTGGATGTATTGATACCACCTATGCGCGAGTTGCGAAGGAGTTTTTCACCTTTGGGACGTACCAAGATTTTTCTTATATCACGAAAATGAGACAAAAAATACGAAGAAAGAGGCCATTAAGTTAGGAAAAACAAACAACTAGAACGAATTTCCCGGACCTTCAGGTTTGGGATGGCTTTACCCGTTCTGGTTGTGGTGGGGCGTCGCCACTCAAACGTAATTCGCAAATTATAGACAAATTTACTTAATGAGGCGTTTAACGGTCCGGCGTGCCTGCCAAACAAAAGGGGCGCCGGTTTCCCGGCGCCCCTCGAATACCCGAAAGGGTGGGGGTCTTACCGCTCAACGCACAGCGCGACGCCCATGCCCCCGCCGATGCAGAGCGTGGCTAGGCCCTTCTTCGCGTCGCGGCGCTGCATCTCGTACAGCAGCGTCGTCAGCACGCGGGCACCCGAGGCGCCGATGGGGTGGCCCAGAGCAATGGCGCCGCCATTGACGTTCACCTTGGCCGGGTCCCAACCCATTTCCTTGTTCACGGCGCAGGCCTGGGCGGCGAAGGCTTCATTGGCCTCGATCAGGTCCAGGTCGTTGATGGTCCATCCGGCCTTCTTCAGCGCCTTGCGGCTGGCCGGAATGGGGCCGGTGCCCATGACAGAGGGGTCCACGCCTGCCGTCGCCCAGCTGACAATGCGCGCCAGCGGCGTAATGCCGCGCTTGGCCGCCTCGGCGGCGCTCATCACCACGGTAGCGGCGGCGCCATCATTGATGCCGCTGGCATTGCCCGCCGTCACCGTGCCGTCCTTGGCGAAAGCCGGGCGCAGCTTGGCAAGAACTTCCCGCGTCGTGTCAGGCTTCGGGTATTCATCGGCACTGACGACGGTGTCGCCCTTGCGGCCCTTCACGGTCACGGGGGCGATCTCGTCACTGAAGCGGCCCGCCTTCATCGCCTCGCCCGCCTTGTGCTGCGAGTTGAAGGCGAATTCGTCCTGCTCGTCGCGGGTCAGCTGGAACTTCTGGGCCACATTCTCGGCGGTGTTGCCCATGTGGTAGCCGTTGAAGGCATCCCACAGGCCGTCGCGGATCATGGTGTCGATGAAGGCCAGGTCGCCCATCTTCTGGCCGGCGCGGAGCTGCGCAGCGTGCGGCGCCTGGGTCATGCTCTCCTGGCCGCCGGCAACCATGATCGTCGCGTCCCCGCTCGCGATCTGCTGCGCGGCCAGCGCCACGGCGCGAAGGCCGGAGCCGCAAAGCTGGTTGATGCCGAAAGCCGTGCGCTCCACCGGAATGCCAGCGGCGACGGAGGCCTGGCGCGCCGGGTTCTGGCCGGCGGCGGCTGTCAAAATCTGGCCCAGAATGACCTCGTCCACCTCGCCCGGCTCCACCTTGGCGCGGGCCAGGGCGGCCTGGATGGCGGCGGCGCCCAGGGTATGGGCCGGCACGCTCGCGAAGGCGCCATTGAAGGCACCGACGGGTGTCCGCGCCGCCGATGCGATGACGATGTCGGTCATGAAATTTCTCCCTTTATATGGGCCGTGCGTCGAAAGGCACTCTGCGCCGCGGCCAGGACAGCGGCAAGCCTGGCCTACAGGCGATGAAGCCATTCCAGCAGAGGCGTCCACAAGGCCCGGTCGGCGCGTCCGCCGGCGGCCATCCCGATATGTCCCGCCGGCGTCATGTGAATGTGGGCGGATGGCATCTTCGCCGCCAGCGCGAGTGCGGAGGCCGGCGGCACGATCCTGTCGGATTGCGGGATCGCAAGGAAGGTGGGGAGGGCCTCCAGGGCCTCGGGCTGCACCGGCGCGCCGGCAACGCGCCAGCGGCCGGAGCCAGGCTCGTTCCGGCCATACCATCCGGTGAGGCATTCCCGCGCCACGGCGGCTGCAAGGGGAACGCCGTCGTTCAGCCAATCCTCCAGCGCGACGAACATCGTGGCGCGGGGGCTGGCCGGGTCCAGCCGGGCGAAGGCGCGGAACTTCCTGGCGATGGACCAGGGGTCGATCGTGACGAACAGCATCTGGATGGCATCCACGGGGAGGGCGCCATGTGCCTGCATGACAGGCTCCAGGACCGGCGCCAGCGCGGCGGCGCCCTGCGCGCGCGCCAGGACATCGGCGCCCCCGGCCGCGAAATCCCACGGCGTGGCGAGAAGCGCGAGGCCGCGCACACGCTCCGGCCGCCGCTGCGCCGCGGCCAGGGCCAGGAGGCCGCCCATGCAGTAGCCCACCAGCAGCGCGGGGCCGAGCGCCATCATGGGGGCGCTGGTCAGGGCGCGCTCCAGGCGGCCGGCAATGTAGTCGGTGAGGGTGAAGTCACGCTCGGTCTCGCCGGGCCAGCCCCAGTCGAGCAGCAGCACCCGCGTGCCGTTGGCCGCAAGGTGGCGCAGCATGGAATGGCCCGGCAGCAGGTCCAATACATAGGAACGGTTGACGAGGGAGGGCACGACCAGCAGGGGCAGGCCGTCGCCACCATAGTCGAGCAGGCGGCTGGAGCCTTCCTTCCACAGCACGGCCGGGTCCGGCGTCTCCCGCCGCCAGGGGTGGCGGCGATAGGCGGCGATGCCCGCGATCAGCCCGCGATCCTGCCGCGCCAGCCGGCGCAACACGGTGGCACGGAACTGCTCAGGCCTGTGGTTTCCGGCGGCGAGGGCCGCGAGAATCCGGTGCTGTTCCTCCCGGCCGCTGTTCGAGATCGGCCAGGCGCCGTTCCAGCTGTTCCAGCCGCTGTCGGAGGGCAGCGCCATCGTCGCCATCATGCCCCGGCTGAGCGCCAGGCTGAGATGGAGCGGCAGTGGGCGCGGCCCGCGCCGGTGCGGGGCCTGGTTCATGCGCCGCCTCCTTCCCGCCCGACCCAGGCCACCCCGGCCCCGTCCAGCCCGGCATGGAGCCAGGCCATGGGAAAGGCCCCGGGGAGGAGTGCTGCATGCCTTGCGACCATGGGAAGGGCATGGGGAAAGGCGGCTGAAAGCCACCGCCCGGGGGCGAGGCCCCCGGTTGAGGCATGGCGCCTCGCATCCAGCCCGCCGCGGCCGTCGCCCATTGCGCGGCCCAGGCTGCCCAGATTTCCGCCACTTCGCGGTCGGCGGTCAGTGCGGAGATCTCGCTCTGCCACAGTGCGATCCAATCCTCCGCCAGCCTTTCCAGTTCGTCCGGGGTCTCGCCCGGCCCTTGCGTATCCATGCCGCCTCCTTTCAGGCGGGTGGCGCCGGATGTCCAGCGCGGCGGCCCTCCCTTGGCAGCAGAAAGTGGCGGAATTGATACAGTTGGTTCGCAGCGCACCAAATGCCATGCTAGCTTGCGGGAGCGTGAGAGTCTGCGCGCGGGAAAGAAGGGCGGAACCCCCATGGGCGAAACGGCAAAACAACGCGAAAGTGGCGAGCATTCCCTGCCGCCTGTGGTCATCAAAAAATACGCGAACCGGCGCCTCTACAACACCGAGGCTTCCTCCTACGTCACCTTGGAAGACCTGGCGGCAATGGTGCGGGAGGGGCGCGATTTCATTGTTTATGACGCCAAGTCCGGTGATGACATTACGCGGGGTGTCCTGACGCAGATCATCGTCGAGGAGGAAGCCAAGGGGCGGCACCTGCTGCCGGTTCCGTTCCTGCGCCAACTTATCGGCCTCTACGGCGACAGCCTGCAATCGCTGGTGCCGCGCTATCTGGAAGTGGCGATGGGTACTTTCGCCCGCCAGCAGGAGCAGATGCGCCAGTCCGTGGAACAGGCGATGGGCGGCTTCAACCCCTTCGGCGGCCTGGAGGAGGTGAGCAAGCAGAACATGGCGATGATGGAACGCGCCATGAGCCTGTTCAGCCCGTTCCCCCCTCGGAAGGACGCGCCCGGTGCCCCCGCACCCTCGCGGGAGGCGGAGGAGATGGAAATGCTGAAGGCCGAATTGCAGGCGGCGCGTCAGCAACTGGCCAAGCTGCGTCGGGAAGCGGGTGAGCGGGAAAGCTGAGCGCCCCGGGGGACGCCTCACGCATTTTTCACGCGTAAGGTAAGCCTTAGGGGGCACGATGTGCGCCACAACATCCTATCTAGGGTTGAGCGATACATCGGAAGACAGGCGCAGCATGGCTGAGACGATGGCCGGCCAATCTCCGGCCGCGCAGAGTGAGGGCGAGGACCATCCCACTGTCCGGGCCCGCATGGCGGATCGCCATGTTGGTGCCCGCATCCGGGAGAGGCGGCTCATGCTGGGGCTTTCCCAGCAGCAGCTCGCGGCGATGATCGGCGTCACTTATCAGCAGGCGCATAAATACGAGCGCGGCCTCAACCGCATTTCGGCCGGCCGCCTCTTCGAAATCGGGCTGGTTCTGGACGTGCCTGTCTCCTGGTTCTTCGAGGGACTCGGAGAAGACGGCGCCACGCAGCCATTGGGCAGCCGCCAGCGTATGTGCCTGGAGCTGGCGCGGAACTTCGCCCTCATCGACAATGAGAAGCACCAGGAAGCGCTGAGCCAGATGGCCCGCGCCCTGGCGGCGCAATCCCAGGGGCGGGCGGTGGACTAAATCTGCCGCCCCTCGGCCAGGCCGCTGGGCGGTCTTTGCGGCCAGCCTGAAGGCTGTGATTTCATCAAGTTGATGAAACACATTGCGAAAGGCGTTGCAGCGCCTATCCTGGCGCGGTGTCAGTTCTTCGTGATCCCGTGCGCCGGCATAGACGCGGCACCCGCCAGCGCGGGGCGCGTTCGCTTGCCTGCGCCCTGGTTGCAGCCGGGCTGAGCCTTCAGCCCGCCACGGCCCAGGTGCCACCTGAGTTCCGTTTCCCCGCCGAGGAACAGCAGGCAGCGCGCAAGCTGGCGGTGGTTGGCGGCCTGGCGGGGGTGCGGCTCTATGAGGATCACGAACGTGTCTTCTGGCGCACCATCCTGCCCAAGCTGACGGGCGGCCGGCTGGCGGCCGATATCGTTCCCTTCGACAGCAGCGGCATCCGCGGGCAGGACATGCTGCACCTGATGCGCGTGGGGGTGGTGCCCTACGGCACGGTGCTGCTCAGCCTCGCCGCCAATGACGAGCCGGAACTGGCCGCCCCGAATCTGGCGATGCTGGCGCCCGATCTCGGCACCTTGCGCCGCGTGGTGCAGGCCTACCGGCCCCATCTGGCGGCGCTGCTGAAGCAGCAATACGGCGTGGAAATGCTGGCGGTCTATGCCTACCCGGCCCAGGTGCTGTTCTGCCGGCAGCCTGTCTCCCGCTTGCGGGAGCTGGAGGGCAGGCGCGTGCGTGTTTCCAACTCCAGCCAGGGCGATGCCATGCGCGCACTGGGCGCGACGCCGGTGGTAACGCCCTTCGCCGAGTTCGTGAACGAGATTGGCGCGGGGCGTATCGACTGCGCCATCACCGGCTCCCTGAGCGGGAATGAGCTGGGACTCCACCGCGTGACGACCGAAATCCACCCCATGGCGATTGCCTGGGGCCTCTCCGTCTTCGGGGCCAACGAGAATGCCTGGGCGTCGCTGCCGACGGATCTGCAGCAGATCATCCGGCGTGGGCTCGCGCGGCTGGAGACGGATGTATGGGCCTCCGCCGGGCAGGACACGGAAGATGGCTTCCTGTGCAATTCCGGCCGTCCGGGTTGCCGGTTCGGCTCGCTTGGGGAAATGCGCTGGCAGCCCAGCATCTCCCCCGAGGATGAGACCATAAGGCGCCGGCTGCTGGCGGAAACCGTGCTGCCAGCCTGGGTGGAGCGCTGCGGCGAGGACTGCCGCAGCGCCTGGAACACTTATCTCGCGCCGATGACCCGCATCTTCCTGCCCCCGCCGGCGCCGCCCTCCGCCCGGCCTCAGGCCGGATCGGCGACGCTGATCGGCGTGCCGCCAGCCTCGATGACGCCGCCGGCATCCAGCAGCACATCCTCGCGGTAACGGCCCGCGATCAGCTGGACGCCAAGAGGGGCGCCCGCCTTGGTCTGGCCAGTGGCCACCGTCAGCCCCGGCAGGCCCATCAGCGGTAGGCCGACCTGCACGAGCTGAGCCTCCATCACCCGGCGGAAGCTGTCGGGCGATTCCACGTCGAGCAGATCGGGGAAGGGCGTCTCGGCGGAGACGGGCAGCAGCAGCACCGGGTAGTTCTTCAGGAAGGCCTGCCACTGCCGCGTGAAGCCGGCGCGGGCCTGCAGCGCATCCTGGAAGCTGTTCAGGTCCGGCTCAGGGCAGAGGGCTTCCATCTGCGCGAAGACGAAGGTGGCATCCGGGTCCTCCTCCTTCTTCAGCGCGGCATTGAGGCCCCGGCGGCTTTCCGCCAGCCACAGCATGGCTTGCAGCGCGGCAGGCGCCCGCAGCGGCGGGCAGGCGGTCTCGACAATGCTCCAGCCGGCGGATTGCAGGCGCAGCGCGGCATCGCGCAGGGCGTGCTCCACCTCCGGCGCCGTGTTCATGCCTTCGGGCCGCACGCAGAGAGCGGCGCGCTTCGGATAGGCCGGGCCTTGCAAGGGGGCGGGGACCCACCACGGGTCGCGCAGGTCCTCGGCTGCCATGGCCGCGAAGGAGACGCGGATGTCATCGATGCTGCGCGCCATCGGGCCGGAGACGGCCATGAGCTGTGCGCCGACGGCGCGTTCGGGGCCGGAGGGGTTCCAGGCCGGCACGCGCCCCAAGGTGGGCCGCAACCCGTGGACGCCGCAGGCATAGGCGGGGTAGCGGATGGAGCCGCCGATATCCGTGCCATGGCCGATGGCGCCGATGCCCGCCGCCGTGGCCGCCGCCGCCCCGCCTGAGGAGCCGCCGGGCGTCAGCGCCGGGTTGCGCGGGTTCCTGGTGTGCCCATGCAGGCTGTTGCGGGTGAACCAGCGCAGGGAGAAGGCCGGGGTGTTGGTGCGGCCGATGATAATGGCGCCAGCCTTGCGCATGTTGGACACGACGGGGTTGTCCTCCGTCGCCACCAGTTCAGACTGGATGCGCAGGCCATTGGTGGTGACGTGGCCCTTCTGGTCGACATTGACCTTGATGGTGACGGGCACGCCGGCGAGCGGGCCGGGGTTCTCGCCACGGGCGAGGGCGGCATCCACCGCATCGGCGGCGGCCAGGGCCTCCTCCGGCATTTCCTGCACCACCGCGTTGATGGCAGGGTTCACCGCTGCCAGCCGCTCCAGCGCCGCCTGCGTTACCTCACGGGCCGAGACCGATCGGGATGCGACCCGGGCGGCGATTTCGGTGGCGGTCAGGCGCCAGAGTTCGGTCATGCTGCGGCCTCCAAAAGCTCAGGCGGAAGTGTCGGACGACTGAGGCGATCCGTCGAGAGGGCCCATCCTCGCAACCGATCAAAGATGAATGTTTTGTCATCTTTCTGCCAACCATAGGGAGAACCAGCCGTGAGTGCACCTGTCTCCACCGAACGCCGCATCCTGACGACGCAGGAGTTCGAAGCCGTGACCCGGTCCCACTATCCCCAGATTTGCCGTCTGGACCGGCCGGGGTTGATCGATCTGGTGAAAACCGTCCGGGAGTACCGGGACAAGGCGCAGGCTGTCTCCCGCCAGCGGCGGCGGGAGATGCGCGGCAAGGTTGAGCCGCGTGGCGCCGGCGCCGCGAAGGACCCAGAAGGGCTGGGCCGGAAGAAGGAAGTCTTCGCGGCGGCACTGAAGCGGCTGAACCGTGAAATCTCCCGGCAGGAGGACCTGGCCAGGCCCCGCAGCCAGGGAGAAATCAGCCGGGAGGCCCTGGCGCAGCGCCGCCAGTCCATGATGAACCACCGGCCGGCACCGGGGCGGACGGCGGATGAAGGCATGCGCGCCATACCGAGCGCGAGGCGGCGGATGGTGATCGATCCCCGCAAGGTCGGCAGCATCTCTCAGGCGACCAAGAACGCCCAGGCGCGGCGGGACGGGTAGGGGCGCAGCCTGTCCGGGGGCGGTTCAGCCCCCGGCCAGCGCCCTCAGCCGGGCCAGCATGTCGGGCGAATCCCATTCCGCCTCGCCCTCCAGCCGCGCCACCTCGCGCCGCTGCCGGTCGATGATCACGGTGGTGGGCAAGCCGCGGGCACCGAGCTGCCGCCCGGCGGCACCGCGCGGGTCCAGCCAGATGCGAAGGTGCTTCAGCCCGGTCCGCTGGTAGAAGGGCTCCACTTGCGCCTTGCCGCCGCGGTCCGAGGAGAGGGGGAGGACGGACCACCCCTCCGCTTCCAGCGCCTGCTGCGCACGGTCCAGCGCCGGCATTTCCGCCACGCAGGGCGCGCACCAGGTGGCCCACAGATTCACCAGCAGCATCCGGCCGTCAAAGTCGCCGAGATCGTAGGGTTTCCCCTCGGCATCGGTGAAGGTCAGCGGCGGCACGGGCTTCGGCGGCTCGATCGTCACCAGCGTCCGGCGCGACGCCATGCCTTGCCGTGGCCGAAGGAGCGTGGTTAGGGTCCCCCCAGCGGCCAGCGACGAAAGAAGCGGGCGGCGTCCGATCGGCAACACGAGGCGAATCCTTCCTTGTCCACTCAGCAGCGCAGCCAGGGCAACCAGCAGTGGGGAGGCCGCTACAGCGGCGGCCCCTCGGCCATCATGGAGGCCATCAATGCCTCCATCGGCTTCGACCGCAAGATGTGGCGGCAGGATATCCGTGGCAGCCTGGCCCACGCGGCCATGCTTCGGCATGTAGGGATCATCACAGCCGATGACGAGGCCGCCATCAAGGAAGGCCTGGCCGCCATCGGCGCGGAGATCGAAGCCGGCAACTTCCCCTTCAGCGAAGCGCTGGAGGACATTCATATGAACATCGAGGCACGGCTGACCGAGCGGATCGGCGAGGCCGGCAAGCGCCTCCACACCGCCCGCAGCCGCAACGACCAGGTAGCGCTCGATGTGCGCCTCTGGGTGCGCGATGCGATCGACGGGCTGGACAAGCAGATCGCCGATGTCATGCAGGCGCTGGTGGACCGTGCCGATGAGCACGCCGCCACGGTGATGCCGGGCTTCACCCACTTGCAGCCCGCCCAGCCCACCACCCTGGGCCACCACCTGCTGGCCTATGTTGAAATGCTGGGCCGCGACCGTTCCCGCCTGGGCGACTGCCGCGCGCGGATGAATGAGAGCCCCCTGGGCTCCGCTGCCCTGTGCGGCACGGGCTTCAACATCGACCGGCACATGACGGCCGCCGCGCTGGGCTTCGACGGGCCGACGCGCAACAGCCTGGATGCGGTCGCCAGCCGCGATTTCGCGCTGGAGTTCCTCTCGGTCCTGGCCATCTGCGCCACGCATCTCTCCCGCTTCGCGGAGGAGATCGTGCTGTGGACCAACCCGTATTTCGGCTTCATCAAGCTGTCCGACGCCTACACCACCGGCAGCTCCATCATGCCGCAGAAGCGCAACCCGGATGCGGCGGAGCTGGTGCGGGCGAAGGTGGGCCGGGTTTCCGGCGCGCTGATCGGCCTGCTGACGGTCATGAAGGGCCTGCCCATGACCTATGGCAAGGACATGCAGGAAGATAAGGAAGGCATCTTCGACGCCGCCGAGACCATGGCGCTGGCGCTCGCCGCCACGGCCGGCATGGTGCGAGACATGAAGCCCGATGCGGCGCGGCTGCGGGAGGCGGCGGGTGCCGGCTTCTCTACCGCGACGGACCTGGCGGACTGGCTGGTGCGGGAGCTGCGGATGCCCTTCCGCGACGCCCACCACGTCACGGGCCGCCTGGTGGCGAAGGCCGAGGCGAAGGATGTGGACCTCTCCGGCCTCTCCCTGGAGGAGCTCCAGGCCGAGGAGCCGCGTATCCATAACGGTATTTTCCAGGTGCTGAGCGTCGAGGCCTCGGTGGCGTCCCGCACCTCCTATGGTGGCACGGCGCCGGTGAATGTGCGCCGCATGGCCGCCGAGTGGCGGGAGCGGCTGGCATGAAGAGCGCAACCCTCGCCCTGCTGGCGCTGACCCTGCTGGTGGCCGCCTGCGGCCGCCCGGGGCCGATCCGCCCACCGGGGCCGCCGGAGCAGATCACCTATCCGCGGACCTATCCGAGCCGCTGATGACAATAAGCCCGGGGCGAGATCACCGCCCCGGGCAATTTTTTTGGCTCAGGTCGGCTGAGGCCATGCCTTCTGCCGATTTCGACCCGCTGGGCTGGTGCACCGGCCGTCTCCTCGAATGCGGGGGGGCATCGGAGTCCGGTCGAAATGGCATGACGTGGAGCGGAGGCGCGTGGTAGCGACGAGGGGTCGTTTCTACGCAGTTATGAAGGCCCCCGCCATGCTGCTTCCAGACGAAACACCCCCCGATCACTCGAATGAGGCACTCTCCAGATTGCGGCCGCAGGAACTGGCGGCGCTGCTGGTCGGTGTCATTGCACTGCTCCTGGTGGGATCCTGGCTGTCCTCGGCCTGGTCCATCCCGCTGATCGGCTGGTTGCCGCTCATCGTCGGCGCGCTGATCATCCTGGTGGTCATGCAGTTCTCGGCCCCGTGGCGGGACTAGTCCTGGCACCGGGGAGCAGGCCGGCGGAAGCAGGACTGGCCCGGCCGGCGCCTTAGCGAAATCGCAGTGCGGCGTTACTCTCTGTGCGCTTCCATCCGGGCGGTGGCGGCCCCAGAATAAGGGCATCATGGCCACCGCCCTCCCCATCGCGCCCGACAGCGCCGACCCGACCTTTGACGAATTGCTGGCAGCACGTCCGGCCCTTTCCCTGCACGCCCGCGACGGGCTGCTGGTGGAGGAGGTGCCGCTGGCGCGCATCGCCGCCGAGTATGGGACCCCCACCTGGGTGTATTCCGCCGGCACGCTGCGCCGCCGCTTCCGCGCGCTGAAAGCGGCGCTGGAGGGTGCGGGGCTTCAGGCCAGCATCCACTACGCCACCAAGGCCAACGACAACCAGGCCGTGCTGCGGGTGCTGCGGGCCGAGGGCGCGGGCGCCGATATCGTCAGCGCGGGCGAGCTGCGCGCGACCATGGCCGCCGGCATTCCCGCCGGCGAGACGGTGTTCTCGGGCGTCGGCAAGACGCTGGAGGAAATCCGCTTCGCGCTGACGCAGGGCATCTTCCAGCTCAATGCGGAGAGCGTGGAGGAGATCGACATGATTTCCGCCGTCGCCAGCGAAATGGGGGTGAAAGCGCCGGTCTCGCTGCGCGTGAACCCGGATGTCGATGCCCGCACCCATGCCAAGATCACGACGGGCAAGGCGGAGAACAAGTTCGGCATCGCCTATGACGACGCGCTGCCGCTCTACACCCGCATGGCCTCGCTACCGGGCATCCGGCCCATCGGCATTGCCACGCATATCGGCAGCCAGATCACGGACGGCATGTCCGCCTATCGCGCCGCCTATGCCCGGCTGGCCGAGATGGTTCATGCGCTGCGCGCGCATAACCTGCCGGTGGAGCGGGTGGATTGCGGCGGCGGCCTGGGCATTCCCTATCGCGACGAGGTGGCCCCCACGCCGGAGGCTCTGGCGGGCGCCATCAAGGCCACGCTGGGCGGGCTCGGCATTCCCGTCATGCTGGAGCCGGGCCGCTGGCTGGTGGGCCCGGCGGGTTTCCTGCTGGCCTCCGTCGTGCTGCAGAAGCGGGGCGCTGCCCGCCGCTTCCTGGTGCTGGACGCCGCGATGAACGACCTGCTGCGCCCTGCCATGTATGAGGCCTGGCACGGCATCGTGCCGGTTTCGCCCCTGGCGCGGACGGCCGCGCTCTCGTCAGCGGACATTGTCGGCCCGGTCTGCGAGAGCGGGGACACATTCGCGAAAGGCCGGCTGATGCCGGAAATGGTACCGGGAGATTTGGTCGCAATCCTCGATGCGGGTGCCTATGGTGCTGTCATGAGCAGCACCTACAACGCACGGCCCCTGGCCGCCGAAGTGCTGGTGGACGGCGCCCGTGCCGCCCTGGTGCGCGTGCGCCAGACCCATGAGGACCTGCTGGCCAGCCAGCGCCTGCCGGAGTGGCTGGCGGGATGAGCGCGGCGCGCGATCCCTTCTCCCGCCGCCTGGCGCGCGGTCGAAGGCTCGCGCGGCTTGCCCTCGGGTGGGAGGCGCTTTGGCCGCGCCTCTGGCCCGTGCTGGGGGTGGTCGGCCTGTTCGCCACCCTGGCCCTGCTGGGCCTGTTCCTGCATCTGCCCGGCTGGCTGCATGCGGTGCTGCTGGCCGGCTTCGTTTTCGCCCTGGGCTTCGTGCTCTGGCGTGCGGGGCGCGGCTTCGCCCTGCCGGGCAACCGGGAGGCGGACCGGCGGCTGGAGCGTGAATCCGGCCTGACGCACCGCCCCCTCTCCACCCTGACCGACCGCCCCGCCACGCGGGATGACCCGATGGCCCTGGCCTTGTGGCAGGCGCATCAGGCGCGCGCGGCCGCGGTGCTATCGAAGCTGCGGGTCGGGGGGCCGCGCCCCGGGCTGGCGGCGCTGGACCGCCGCGCGCTGCGCCTCGGGCTGCTGGTCGCCTTCGTGGCGTCCTTGGGCATCGCGGGGGGCGAGGCGCCGGAACGGCTGCGCCGTGCCCTGCTGCCGGCGCTGGGTGCCGCCGCCGCGCCGATCCCGGCCCTGCGACTGGAAGCCTGGATTTCGCCGCCGCCTTATACCGGCGCGGCGCCGATCTTCCTGCCGCTCTCCGGCGGTTCGCTGACAGTGCCGGCGGGTAGCCGGCTGCAGGTCTCGCTGTCCGGCGGGAGGGGCGGCGTGCCGGAACTGCAACTTGGCACTGAGAATACCCCCTTCCGCGCCCTGGATGCCGCGAGCTTCACCATGGAGGCGCCGCTGGAGGCGGCCGGGCGCATCGCTGTTCGCCGGGACGGGCAGGAGCTGGTGCAGTGGTCCATCTCCACGCAGGCGGATGCGCCGCCGGTCATTTCCTTCACCGAGCCGCCCTCGCGCGCCGCGAGGGGACTGGCCATCCGGCTGCCCTGGCAGGCTGAGGATGACTGGGGCGTCACCGGCGCCCGGGTGGAGCTTCGCCTTGCCGCCCGGCCGGATGCGCCGGCGATGGTGCTGGACCTGCCGGTCTCCGGCAATGCGCGGCAGCCGCGCGGCGTGTCCCAGCCAGATCTTTCGGCGCATCCCTGGGCCGGGCTGCCCGTCCGGCTGCGGCTCGTGGCGCGGGACGCCTCCGGGCAGGAAGGCGCCTCCGAGACAGCGGAGCTGGAGCTGCCGGAGCGCAGCTTCAGCCACCCCGTGGCGCGCCGGTTGGCTGAGTTGCGGAAGTCTCTCTCCCTGGATCCACTGGCGCGGCAGGGCGTGGAGCGAGGGCTGGATGAGCTTTCCATCGCGCCCGAGGCTTTCGAGCACGACATCACCACCTTCCTGGCGCTGCGGAGCGCCCGCTACCGCCTGACGCACGACCAGCGGCCGGAAGCGGTGCCCGGTGCTCAGGAACTGATGTGGCAGACAGCCATCGCCCTGGAGGAGGGGCGGACCAACCGTACCGCCCGCGCCCTGGCCGAGGCGCGGGAAGCATTGCGTGAAGCGATGCGGGAGGCGGAGCGCAACCCGCAGGACGCCGAGCGCCGGGCTGAGCTGGAGCGTCGTGTGCAGGAGTTGCGGGAGGCCATCGCCCGCCATCTGGAGGCGCTGGCCGAGCAGTTGCAGCGCGAGAATGGCGAGACCATGCCCGCGGACCCGCAGGCGCGCATGATCGACCCGCAGGAGCTCGATCGCCGCACGCAGGAGATGCAGGACGCGGCGCGCGAGGGCCGCACGCAGGACATGCAGCAGCAGCTGGCCGAGCTGGAGCAGATGCTGGAAGACCTGCAGAACGGCCAGATGGCGCGGCGCGAGGGTGGCGAGAACCGCCAGCAGCAGCAACGCCAGCAGCGCGGCCAACAGCAGATGAGCGCCATTCAGGACATGGTGCGGCGGGAAGGCGAGATGCTGGACCGCAGCCATCAGCGAGACCAGGCCGAGGCGCAGGAGCAGCAGCCCCCGAGCCGCCGCTCACCGCAGCGTGGCCAGCAGCAACAGCAGCAGCGGCCCCAGGAGGGCGAGGCGGCCGAGCAGCGCGCCGAGGAGGCCCAGCGTGATGCCCGGCAACAGCGTGCGCTGCGCCGGGCGCTGGGTGAGCTGATGCAGCAATTCGGCGACCTGACAGGCGAGATTCCCGAGGCGCTGGGCCGGGCGGACCAGGCCATGCGGCAGGCGCAGGAGGCGCTGGGCCAGGGCGGGGATGCCGCTCCGCACCAGCAGCAGGCTATTCGCGAGTTGCAGGAAGGCGCGCAGCAGATGGCGCAATCCATGCAGCGCCAGTTTGGCCAGGGCCAGGAAGGCCAGGAGGAAGGTGAGGGGCAGGGCGAGATGCGCCAGGGCCAGGGCCAGGATCGCGGCGGCCAGGGGCGTGAGCAGGCCCGTGGCCAGCGCGAGGGCCGCGATCCCCTGGGGCGCCCGACCCGGAACGAGCCGAATGCCAACGACCAGGGCAGCGATACCGTGGTGCCAGGAGAGGCCGAGGCCCTCCGGACCCGCCAGTTGCAGGAGGAGTTGCGCCGGCGGGGTGCAGATCGGGAACGCGCGCCTTCCGAGCTGGATTATATCGAGCGCCTGCTGAAGACGTTCTGACAGCGGCGGCTTTGCCGCTTACTTAGGGGCTTTCGGGGGCGATGTCGCGGGCCGGGGCAGGCTGGGGCGGTGCCGGCGGGTTATCCAGCAACTCCTCGGGTGTGGCGCAGAGGCGGCGGTCCTGCATCCAGCGGGACAGCCCGGGCGAGGCGGTGAACACGCAGAATGGGATGGCCGCCAGCAACGGCAGCACGAAGGGCGCCCCCCAGAGCGGGGCGGTACCTCCCGCGGTGATGAGCGCGGCAAGGCCGCCGGCCCCCAGCAGCGTTTGTGGCCAGAGCAGGCGAGCAGCGTCGGCCCAGGCCACGCTATGGGCTTGCCGGTTCTGCGTGCCCCAGCCCGTGCTGCCGCCAAAGGGAAGGGTGAGGAGAAACACGCCTTTGCTGGCCATGCTGACGGGCTCGAAGAGCGTGGTGAAGGCGATTTCCGCCAGGGCGCCTTGCAGGAGACGTCGCCGCCCCCCGAACGCGCTGGCGAGGGAAGGGCGGATGAAGGCCTCGAAATAGCCTGTCAGCTTCGGGGCGTAGTAGGCCAGCCAGGTGGCACCGAGCAGCAGGGCCAGGGCGCCGGCCGGCGTCTCGCGCCCGCCGCCGCTGGCGGCGTTGCCGACGGCCGAGACCAGCAGCACCAGCCAGAGCGGCGCAGTGAGGAAGAGCAGGATGGCCTGGGCCAATTGCCACCGGCCCATCGGGCGGAGCCAGGGCAGGCCCAGCAGTCGCCAGTACTGCATATTGCCGGCGCCCCAGCGGCGATCACGGGCGAGGAATTCCGGCATGGCGGGGGGACTCGCTTCCAGGCTGCCGCTGTCCTCGGGCAGGCAGCGCACCTTCCAGCCGGCCGCGTGCAGGCGCACGGCTTCGACCTGGTCGTGGCTCAGCAGGCGGTCGCTGCCGGGCAGATCGTCCAGCCGGGCATGGGCGCGGAAGGCGGTGATGCGGATAAGGGCATTGTGGCCCCAATAGGGACCTTCATCGGCCTGCCACCAATCCTGGCCGGTGGCCCATGTGCGCATGCCCGCCCGCATGCCGAACTGAAAGAGGCGGGGGAACGCGGCCTTCGCCGGGCTGCCGGCGATGAGCTGCTGCAAAATGGCGAGCTTGGGGTCGGCCTCCATCTCCGCCACTAGCCGCAATACGGCGGGGGCGGACATGGCGGAATCGGCGTCCAGGCTCAGCATGAAATCCAGCTCGCCGGCATGCCGGTCCAGGAATTCCATCACATTGCCGGCCTTGAAGCCCTCATTGTTCAGGCGGCGGCGATAGCGGATGGCGATGGGGTGGCCGGTACGCTGGGCTGTGAAGGCCGCGATGGCGGCTTCCTCGCCAGCGGCGCGCATAGGGTCGTGGGTATCCGAGAGGAACCAGAGTACGAAGCGATGGCCCTGGCCCGCCGCCTCCAGCCCGTCGAGCAGGGCAGGGAGGAGGGCGAGGACCGGCGCCATGTCTTCATGACGGATGCAGATGGCCAGGGCCGTGCGGGCCTGCCCCGTGCCGGCCGCCGCCGGGGCCGCCTTCCTGCCAAGGCGGAGGGCAAGGCCCAGGAGCGCGTTCCCGGCCGAGACGGCGGACCAGGGAATGGTGCCCGCATAGGCCAGCAGAATGGCGATCTCCCACCCCGTCCAGCCCCCTGGCGACAACACGCGCCACAGCAGCGCCAGCAGCCCGCCGCTGATGCCAAGGCACAACAGGCCGAAAGCCCAGCGGCGGCACGCCACGGTGGAAGGGGTCGCGGCGTGCATGCTGGCAGCCTCCGTTTGGGCCGCCGATTTTACACGGCGGGGACGGGCACCCCAAGCGTGGTGGCGGTGCGGCGCAGATCCTCCCAGATGTTGCCGGGCAGGATCAGCCCGTCCCGCAGCCTCGCGGTGCGGTTGCGGGCCTCCGCCTCGCCCGGCATCAGCACGCCGACGGCCGGGTCGATCGGGCGGCTGGCGGCGACCCAGTCCACATACTCGCGGCCCATGCGCTGGAATTCCGCATCCGTGCCGAAATGCGCGGGCGAGAGGTAGATGGAGAGCAGGCCGTTGGTGATGCAGCCGCGCGTCGCCGTGGGGCCCGCGCAACCGCCGGCGGTGAAGGCGCCTGCCAGCAACTCGCACATCAGGGCGAGGCCGGAACCCTTATGTTCGCCGAAGGCACGGATGGCGCCGAGGCCATTGCCGGGAATGCGCGGCCCGACCGGCGGGTAGTCGCCATAGAGGGTGTGCGGGTCGTTGGAGAGGCTGCCATCCGGCTCGATCAGCGCGCCATCCGGCAGGCCCTTGCCGCCATTGCTGGCCACCAGCACCTTGCCTTCCGCCACCAGCGATGTCGCGAAATCGAGCACCACCGGGCGGTCTTTCAACGGCACGCCGATGGCGATGGGGGCGGTGGAGAAGCGCCGGTCCACGCCGCCATAGGGCGCGACGAGTACGGAGCCCGCGACATTGACGAAGTGGATGGAGAGCAGCCCCTCGGCCATCGCCTGTTCGGCATAGGTGCCGATGCGGCCGCAATGGCCGGTGTTGCGCAGGGCCACCACGGCGGCGCCATGCTGCCTGGCGCGGTCGATGCCCATGGCGACCGCCTTTTTCGTCACTGCCTGCCCGAAGCCGCGCTGCGCATCCAGCAGCATGAAGGCACCGCCATCAGTGACGACTTCCGGCGTGCGCCCAGCGACGATGTAGCCCTCCCTGTGCCACTCCACATAGCGCGGCACCCGCACGACGCCGTGGCTGTCATGCCCGGCGAGGTTGGATTCGACGAGGTGGCTGGCGACGGTCTGCGCCTCGTCCCTGTCGCAGCCAATGGCCTCGAAGATGCCGCGGATCATCGCCTCCAGTGCGGGAGCCTGGATGGAGATGGCAGATTCGGATGTCATGAATGGGCCTCGAGTGGTTTCTGGACAGAACATCCAGCGGTGGCAGAAGCATAGCGGTGGATCGAGCAAAGTTGTGCCGTGCTCAATCCATCGGGATTGGACGCCGCAGGGGGCAGCAACACAGATGAACAGCACCACCAACCCATAGGAAGGAGCCAGGAATGCTGTTTGAATCTGATGAGAGCTTGGGAATTTCGCCGTGGGCCGCGGAAGGATATTGGGGCAATGACCTCATCCCCACGCCGGAGCCCGTGGAGAGCCCGGCCCAGGAGGCATTTCAGGCTGCCTTTGTCGGCTATTACTATGAGAACGCCTTCGACATGGCGGGCACGCCCGGCGGCAGCATGGGGGCGCTGGTGCTCGGCTCCTGGGCCGGGTTCAGCGCTGGCTCCGCATCGGGCGGCGGCGGCACTGTGACCGTCGGCCCGATCGAGACCATCTCCTACGAGACGAACGAAAATTGAGGGAGAGGGGATGGGCGTGGCCCATCCCCTGTCTCGTTGCACGCTCGCCGGCATGCCGGGTCAGGCCAGGCCGGATACGGCCCTCGCCGCGGGTGCGAGCTCGCGGTTGTAGGTCGGCGTGATGATGATCTCGTTCAGGCATACATGCGCCGGCATGCCGGCCGCGAACAGCACCGCCGCCGCCACATCCTCCGGCTGCAGCATCCGCGCGCGGTCCTCGGCCGAAGGTGGCTGAGGGCGCTTGTCGAGGATCGGTGTCGCCACCTCGCCCGGGCAGATGCAGGTGCTGCGGATGCCGTGAATGCCATTCTCCGCATTGAGCGAAGCGGAGAGCGCCACGAAGCCGGATTTGGCCGCGATGTAGCCCGGGCCCGAGACCGCCGAGGCGCCTTTGCCCGCCACGGACGCAATCTGCACGATCAACCCGCCGCCGCGCTTCTTCATGCCGGGCAGCACCGCCAGGCTGGTCAGGAAGGGCGCAGTGAGGTTGGCATCCACCATGCCCTTGGCATTGGCGGGGGTGAGGTGGTGCCAGTGCCGCTGCGGCACGTTGGAGCCCGCATTGTTCACCAGCAGCACGGGCGGCTCCGGCAGCTTCGCCACCACGGCTTCCACCGCGGCGGCATCGGTGAGATCGGCGGGCAGGATGAGCGCCTCGGCGCCCCCCAGGAGGGAGGCCGTTTCGCGCAACGCCTCCTCCCGCCGCCCGGTCAGGACGACACGCCAGCCAGCCTTGGCCAGAGCGATCGCGACAGCTCGACCGATGCCGGAACCGGCACCGGTCACCCATGCCAACTCGCTCACAGGACGCGGCCGCTCTGCGGGTCGAGGAGGTGCATGTTGTTGAGGTCGGCGGCCATGGGCAGCGGCTGCCCAGGGAAGGCGGGGGCGTTGGGGTCGACGCGGCCGCAGATCTCCGCGCCATTCATCTTGAAGTGGACCAGGGTTTCCATGCCCATGGGCTCCGTCACCTCCGGCGTGGCGGGGAAGGGCACGAAGTTCGGGCGGTCCAGATTCTTCGCCTCCGTCAGATGCTCGGGGCGGATGCCGAAGATGACCTCCTTGCCCGCGAGAGCCGCATAGCGCGACGTGCGGGATTCCGGCACCGGCAGTACGATGTCGCCCGGCAGATGGACGCGAAGCGCGCCGGAGCTCTGCTCGAGCCGCCCGGGGATGAAATTCATCGCCGGGCTGCCGATGAAGCCGGCGACGAAGCGCGTGGCTGGGTTGTGGTACAACTCCTGCGGCGGGCCGACCTGCTCGATGACGCCGTTATTCATCACCACCACGCGGTCCGCGAGGGTCATGGCCTCCACCTGGTCGTGGGTGACGTAGATGGTGGTGGTGTTGACGGTCTGATGCACTTTCTTGATCTCGGTGCGCATCTGCACGCGCAGCTTGGCATCGAGGTTGGAAAGAGGCTCATCGAACAGGAAGACCTTCGGGTCGCGCACGATGGCGCGGCCCATGGCGACGCGCTGCCGCTGGCCACCGGAGAGCGCCTTCGGCTTGCGCGCCAGCAATGCCGAAATGTCGAGAATGCGTGCCGCATGCTCCACCCGGCGCTTGATCTCGTCCTTGGGGAATTTCCGCAGCATCAGGCCGAAGGCCATGTTCTCGGCCACGGTCATGTGCGGATAGAGCGCGTAGTTCTGGAAGACCATGGCGATGTCACGGTCCCGCGGCGGCACGTCGTTGACGACGCGCCCCCCGATGGCGATCTCGCCATCGGAGATTTCCTCGAGGCCCGCGATCATCCGCAGGGTGGTGGACTTGCCGCAACCGGAGGGGCCGACCAGCACGACGAATTCATGATCCGCGATGTCCAGGTCGATGCCTTTCACCGCCTGCACACCGCCTTCATAGGCCTTGACGACCTTCCTCAGCGTCACCTGCGCCATTCTTGGTTTCCCTTAGCCTTTCGTTGCGCCGGCGGTGAGGCCAGCGATGTAGTAGTCCATGAGGAAAGCATAGACCAGCAACGGCGGCAAAGCCGCCATCAGCGCGCCGGCCATGATCTTGCCCCACTGGAATGTGTCCGCGCGGATCAGGTCGGAAACGATGCCGACCGTGAGCACCATCTGGTCGGAACTGACCAGGAAGGCGATGGGATAGATGAACGCCGCCCAGCTGACCGTGAACGCGAAGATCATGGCGGCCAGGATGCCTGGAAGGGCAACGGGGATGAAGATCTTCCAGAGCATCTGGATATGGCTCGCGCCATCGATCAGCGCGGCCTCGTCCAGTTCCTTCGGGATGGAGGCGAAGTAGCCGATCATGATCCAGGTGCAGAAGGGCACGGTCAGTGTGGGGAAGATCAGGATCATCGCCAGCAGGTTATTGTAGAGCCCGAGCGAGCCGACAATCTGGAACATCGGGATGAAGAGCAGCGTCTCCGGCACCAGGTAGGTGAGGAAGACGCCGGTGGCGAGCGTGGCACTGCCCCAGAACTTCATCCGCGCGAGGGCGAAGGCCGCCAGGGTGGAGATGATCATGCTGATGATGACGGTGCTGACCGTCACGATCACCGAGTTGCGGAAATGGATCATGTAGTTGCCCTGGGTCAGCAGCTCCCAGTAGTTCGACAAGGTGGGGCTGCGGACGATCCATGGGCTGCCGGAGAGGTCGGCGATTTCCGAACTGCTCTTCAGGCTGGTCATCAGCATGTGGAAGGGCGGCAGCATGAAGAACACGACGAAGACCGCGAGCGCCACATAAGCGCCGATCATGGCCCAGCGCCGTTCCTTCGCGATGCTGCCGACCTTGTGGTAGGGCTCGACGTAGGGGGCGGAGGTGGTCACCGTGCTCATCACGCCATCTCCTTCGTGCGCTTGTTCACGCCACGCAGCGTGAAGATGGCGAAAATCGCCAGCAGCGGGAACATGAACAGGCTGACCGAGGCGCCGAGCGGGATATCCCCCGACTGGATGCCGACCTGGAAGGCATAGGTGGCGAAGACGTGGGTGGTGTCCTGCGGTCCGCCATTGGTCAGGATGCGGACGATGTCGAAATTCGCGAAGGTGACGATCAGGCTGAACAGCACGGTGATGCTGATGATGTTGCGCATCATCGGGAAGGTGACGTAGCGCAGCTTCTGCCAGCCCGTGGCGCCGTCGATGGCCGCCGCCTCATACAACTGGTCCGGCACCGATTTCAGCGCCGCCAGATACATGATCATGAAGAAAGGCGAGCCATACCAGACATTCACCAGAATGACCGAGAACCGCGCCCAGCCCGTGGCGCCCAGCCAGGGCACCGGGTCCACGCCGATGCCGGCCAGCGCCCAGTTGAAGGCGGAGTAGGAGGGGTCGAACAGCCACCACCAGGCCAGCGTGGAGATGGCGGGTGGAATGACCCATGGCACCAGCAGCATGCCACGCCATTTGCGCTGCCCCTTGGAAGGCAGGGCGTGCAGCACATGGGCGAGGATGAAGCCGATGAGCGCCTTCAGGATGACGGCGGACACCGCGAAGAGCACCGACTGGAACACGACGTTCCAGAAGGTCTCGCGGGAGAGCAGGAAGGCGAAGTTGTCGAGCCCGATGAAGCGTGTCTGCCGCCTGTTCAGCGTGGAGAGATAGACGGCGTAGAAGAAGGGATAGACCACAAGCCCCAGGATCAGCAGGATCAGCGGCAGGGTCAGCAGGAAGGCGACGGTGGAGTTGCGCCGCGACAGCCGTTTCATCGCGCTGTTGCGCGGTATGGCTGAGGACGACATGACGGCCTGGGACATGTCAGCTCTCCCCTGTCAAAATGGGAAGGGACCCGGCGGCGAGCATGCCGCCGGGCGGGTTCGTCAGCCGCGCTGGAAGCCTTCCAGCTCCCGCGTCACCCAGGAGATGGTGCGGTCCACAGGTTCCTTGTTCTGCACCACGCGGGCGATCATCTTCGCCTGGATGCCCTGGTTGTACATCTGCACGGCGATGTTGGGCGGCGCCGGATAGGCCGCGATGAACTGCTGCGCCTTGTGGTGCGGGCGGACAGGGTAGTTGTAGACGACGCCGGTCGGCGGGCCTTCCTTCGCCCAGGTGTCGAAGTCCGTCATGCTGGTGAAGGGCGGGATGTCGTAGCCGCCGCTGGCGGCCACCATGGCCTGCGCCTGCTCCCGCTCGGAGAGATGCTCCATCAGCGCCTTGGCTGCACCCTTGTTGCGGCTGAAGCTCCACACGCCCCAGAAATAGGGCAGGTAGGGCGTGAAGCGGCCATTGCTGCCGGCGGGGGAGGGGAAGGTCCAGCACTGCTCCGCCACCTGCGGAGCATCGCGCTTGGCCACGGCCCAGGCACTGGGCGGGTTGAAGATCAGCGCGGACTTGCCGGAGATCAGCGCGCGGTTGTTGGAAGCGTCGTCCCAGGAGAAGACGTCGCCCGGCAGGAACTGGCAGAGGCGCTGAGCGTAGTCCAGCACCCGGCGGACATTGTCGGTATTGGCGGTGATGTCGCCCTTCTCGTTCACCAGCTGCGCGCCGAAGCTCTGGAACAGGCTGCCCACCCAGTCATTGGCGTCCGGGAAGTTGCCCAGCGGCAGGCCGAAGGAGAAGCCGGCCTTATGGCAGCCCTCGGCCGCTTTCAGGAAGGCGTCCCAGTTCCATTGTTCGGCGGTGTTGGCGGCGCTGTCGCTCGCCGGGTACATCGCCTGCACATCGATGCCGCCGTGCTGCTTCAGCAGGTCGATGCGCCCGAGCGAGGGTTTGTTCTGGCTGCCGGAGACAGCGGGGATGGCGCGCCACTTGCCGTCCACCTTCGCCAGGTATTCGACGATGGGGTTGATGGCGCCGTATTTCTGCGACAGCCGGCCCATCACGTCGTCCATCGGTTCCAGCAGCTCGGACTGCGCGTGAACTTCCCAGGTGGGGAAGGAGAGCACGTCATGCCCCTGCTTGGCCTGCGACTCGGCCGCGATGGTGAGCAGGTTCTTGTTGCCGACGCTGGTGATGAAATCGAGCTGGATTTCGACGCGGTTCTTCTGGCCCCAATCCATGACCAGCTTACGCATGGCGTCGTTGCCGACCGGGACCCAGTGGTCCCACAAACCGAGGGCGAGGCGCCCGCCGCCGGTCTGACCATGAACGTTAACGAGCGGTAGCGTACTGGCTGCCACGCCCGCAGCACCGGCGCGCAGCACCGAACGCCGGGTGATCCCGTTGCCTTCCATGTCCGTACTCCTCTCCCGCGCGGGCGGTCGTGCCGCCATGGGCCTTCATGGCCCTTCGTCGCTGACGGCGAGGTTACGCAGCCGGGGCCGCGGCTGGCAACGGTTGTATGACGTCCCATGCGCAGCCCGCGGGGGGTAGCATCTTGCCGGGCGGCCGGGGCAGGCACAGGATGACCGGCATGAGCGACCTTCCCACCCATGCCGATGTCCTGGCCGCCGCCGAACGCCTCCGCGGCCGCGTCGTCCGTACCCCCATGCTGCGCCATCCGCTGCTTGATGAGATCACGGGCGGCACCGTGCTGATCAAGCCGGAGCCGCTGCAACGCACCGGCAGCTTCAAGCTGCGCGGCGCCACCAATGCGGTGCTGCAACTGGACGCGGCGCAGCGGGAGGCGGGGGTGGTGACGCATTCCTCCGGCAATCATGGGCAGGCCATCGCCTGCGCTTCGGCGGCGGAGGGGGTGCGGGCGCTGATCGCCATGCCGAGCAATGCGCCCGCCATCAAGGTGGAGAGCACCCGCCGCTGGGGCGCCGAGATCACCTTCTTCGACCGTGCCACGACCGACCGTGAAGTCCTGGCCCGCCAACTGGCGGAGGAGCGGGGCGCGGTGGTGCTGCCGCCCTTCGACCACCCGCATGTCATTGCCGGCCAGGGCACGCTGGCCCTGGAACTGATCGAGGATGCCAAGGCGGCCGGGCTTTCCCTGGATGTGCTGGCCACGGGTGCGGGCGGCGGCGGGCTCATTGCCGGCTGCAACCTCGCGGTGGAAGGCGCTTCGCCGCAAACGGAAGTCTGGGCGGTGGAGCCGGAAGGGTGGGACGATACCGCCCGCTCCCTGGCCGGTGGCTCCCGCCTCGCCAATGACGGGAAGGGGCCGGGGCTTTGCGACTCCCTTCTCTCCATGGCGCCGGGCGAGTTGACCTTCGCCATCAACCAGCCGCGCCTGAAGGGCGCCGTGGTGGTGACGCAGGCGGAAGTGTTCCGCGCCATGCGGGTGGCTTTCGAGGCGCTGAAGATTGTCGTCGAGCCCGGCGGCTCCGTCGCATTGGCCGCGCTGCTGGCTGGCAAGATTCCGGCGAAGGGCCGCACCGTGGGCATCGTGCTCAGCGGCGGTAACGTGGATCCAGCGGTCTTCGCCCAGGCGCTGGCGGCCTGATGCTGCTGCCACTGCGCTACCGGCCGCTAACCCTGATGGCATTATGCGTCGGGGTGGTGGCCGCGCTGGTGGCGCGGTGGCTGGGCGGCGTATGGCTGCATGCCAGCATGCTGGGGTGGTGCGCCTTCGTGCTGGCCCATGCCGTGCTGCTGTTCGCCCATATGTGGAGGGCAGGGGCCGAGGATATGCGCCGCCATGCCGCCGCCCTCGATGAGGGAAGGCTGGCGGTGATGCTGCTCTCCCTTGCGGCGGCGGGAGCCTCGCTGGTGGCGGTGGCTCTGGATCTGGCCAGCGATACGCCGGGGGCCTTGCCGCTCGGCATCGCCACGGTGGTGCTCTCCTGGCTCTACGTGCATTTGCTGTTCGCGCAGGACTATGCCCGGGAGTACTGGCTCTCCGGTGGCGGCATCCACTTTCCCGGCAGCCATGACGAGCCGCCTTTCTCGGATTTTCTGTATCTGGCCTTCAGTATCGGTACGACCAATGGCGTCACCGACATGGTCACCCATTCGCCCGCCATCCGCCGCGCCGCTACCTTGCATTCGTTGATCGCCTTCGCGTTCAACGCCGTGATCGTGGCTGGCACGGTGGGTATCGTCACAGGGCTGCTGAACAGCGGCCAGTAGAAGTCTCTCTCCCGATGATTGTGCGTTCCTTGCCCCATTCGTGGGCGCTTCTTTTCATTCTGCGCGGCTCCGTCGTGCCGGTCGTGGCGCCCCGCGTGCTGGGTGTGACCCTGCTGGGCGCGGCCGTCGTGGCGGTGGACCGGCTCTTGCCGCGGGCGATGCCGGAATTCCCGCTGGGTGGCTACGCGCTGTTCGGCCTCGCGCTCTCCATCTTTCTCGGCTTCCGCAACAACGCCTGTTACGACCGCTGGTGGGAGGGGCGGAAGCAATGGGGCCGCCTGATCATCGAGATGCGCGGCCTGGCGCGCGAATCCGGCGCGCTGCTGGGTGCGCGCCCGGCATTGTTGCGGCGGGCCGTCGGCTACACGCACGCGCTCTGCGCCCGCCTGCGCAAACGTGATGTGGTGGCCGCCGCCACGCCGTGGCTGCCACCCGAGGAGGCCGCCGCTCTTGCCGCCAGCCCCAACCCGCCCGATGCCATCCTGCGCGGGATGAATGCCGAGCTGGTCGCGGCGCTGCGGGCGGGGGAGCTGTCGGATATTCTCTATCGCGGGCTCGAGGCGCGGCTGGCGGGTCTGACAGAGGTCCAGGCGGCCTGCGAGCGCATCGCGACCACGCCACTGCCCTTCGCCTACACGCTGCTGCTGCACCGGACAGCCTTCCTGTTCTGCCTGCTGGTCCCGTTCGGGCTGGTACATATGGTGGGGCTCGGCACGCCGCTGGTCGCGGCCCTGCTGGCTTATGCCTTCTTCGGCCTGGATGCGCTGGGGGATCAGCTGGAGGAACCGTTTGGCGAGGAGCCGAACGACCTGCCGCTGGATGCCATGACTCGGATGGTGGAGATCGAATTGCGGGCGGCGGCGGGAGAGACGGACCTGCCTCCGCCTCTCGCGCCCAATCGGTACTATCTGGGCTGAAATGGCGCGCCCCGGTGCCCATATGAGGTGGATGCCGGGGCCACGCTCCAAGGCCCTCATGGCGATGCGGCAAGGATAGCCTTGCCATTCAGATGCGAACGATAATAAGAATCGTTATCAATATTCACGCCTGGTGCCGGAGAACTGCTGATGCCATTGCTGGAGGTGAAGGACCTCACGGTCCGCTTCGATACCGGGGGCGGAACCGTCCATGCGGTGAGTGGGGTGACCTACAACCTCGAGCCGGGCGAAACCCTTGGCGTGGTGGGTGAGAGTGGCAGCGGCAAGAGCGTGCACGTGCTCTCCATGCTGGGCCTCATCCCGAAGCCGCCGGGCCGGATCGCCGGTGGGCAGGTGATCTTCGAGGGGCGCGACCTGCTGACCATGCCGGAGCGGGAGCTGCGCGAGGTCCGCGGCAAGAAGATCGGCGTCATCTTCCAGGACCCGATGACCTCGCTGAACCCCGTTCTGACGGTGGAGCTGCAGATCGCCGAGGCCATCACCAGCCACGGGCTGATGTCCAAGAAGGCGGCCAAGGCGCGGGCGGTGGAACTGCTCGACCTCGTTGGCATCCCGGACCCGCATAAGCGGGTGAAGCAGTATCCGCACCAGTTCTCCGGCGGCATGCGCCAGCGCGCCATGATCGCCATCGGCGTCGCCTGCGAGCCGAAGCTGCTGATCGCCGACGAGGCGACGACGGCGCTGGACGTGACGGTGCAGGGCCAGATCCTCGACCTGATGAAGGATCTGAAGAAGAAGCTCTCCATGTCGATGATCTGGATTACCCACGACATGGGGGTGGTGGCCGGCCTCGCCGACACGATTCAGGTCATGTATGGCGGCCGCATCCAGGAACGCGGCCCGGCGCGCGAGATCTTCAAGGATACCCGCAGCGCCTATACCTGGGGCCTGCTGCGCTCCCTGCCGGACCACAGCGAGGGTCGGGTGTATGAGACCCATACTCCCGGGCAGGCGAACAAGCGCCCGCGCCTGCAACAGATCGGCGGCAGCCCGCCGGACATGACTAACCCGCCGAAGGGCGACCCCTTCGCCCCCCGCAACCCCTTTGCCACCGAGCGCTGCTTTGTCGAGGTGCCGCCGCTGGTGCAGGCCGAGGGCGCGGCGCCGGGCCACCTTGTCGCAGCCTGGTACGACCTGCGTGAGGCGCTGAAGACCAATCCGCATGGCGTCATGCCGCAACAGGGAGAAGCCGCATGAACGCGACCTCCGCGCCGTTGCTGCGCGTCGAAGGGCTGACCAAGCACTTCCACACCAGCAAGAACCTGTTCGGCAAGCCGACCCATACCGTGAAGGCGGTGGACGGCGTCTCCTTCGAGATCGGCTATGGCGAGACGCTCGGCCTCGTGGGCGAATCGGGCTCCGGCAAGTCCACCACCGGCCGCCTGATCCTGCGGCTGGAGAACCCCACGGCGGGGCAGGTGTTCTTCGAGGGGCAGGAGATCAGCCGCCTCGGCGCCCATGCCATGTCGCCGATCCGCAAGAAGTTGCAGGTGGTGTTCCAGGACCCGTTTTCCTCGCTGAACCCGCGCCTGCGCGTGGGCGATAGCGTGGGCGAGCCGTTGCAGACCCACGGGCTGGTCAGCAGCACGGCCGAGAAGAAGGAAAAGGTCGCCGCTCTCTTCAAGCAGGTCGGCCTTGATCCGAAGTTCATGGACCGCTTCCCGCACCAGTTCTCCGGCGGCCAGCGGCAGCGCATCGGCATCGCGCGCGCCATCGCGCTGGGGCCGAAGCTGATCGTGGCGGATGAGCCGATCACCGCGCTGGACGTCTCCATTCAGGCCCAGATCGTCAACCTGTTCCTGGACCTGCAGGAAGAGCTGGGCATGGCCTATCTGTTCATCGCGCACGACCTCGGCATGGTGCGGCATCTCTGCCACCGCGTGGCCGTGATGCTGCGCGGGCGGATCGTGGAGCTGGGCAGCACGGAGCAGGTGTTCGCGAACCCGCAGCACCCCTATACCCGCGCGCTGATCTCCGCCGCGCCGATCCCGGACCCGGACCGGGAGGCGCTGCGCCGCCGCATCCCCTATGACCTCGTGCCACCGCCGCCGGGCGCGGTGTTGCAGCAGGTGGAGCCGGGGCACTGGGCCCTCTCGGCGGCTTGATCCCGCAAGCTGCCCGGTGACGCTGGGCAGCCTTTGCGGCGCGCTTTAGACGGAGAGGCATGAACCGCATGCTTCTCCGTTTCGCTTTGCTGGCCGCTCCGCTGGCTCTGGCCCTCGCAGCCGGCACCGCGCGTGCCGACGGCCCTTTCCCGAACAATCTCAACGCCGCCGACCGGCAGGGACTGGAGAATTTCGATACCCTCCGCGCCCAGGCCATCGAGATCGCCCGCGCGAAGGGAGACGCGGCGGATCTGCGCCAGATGGAGCGCGCGCTGGAGGGTGGCGCCACCAACCTCCCGGCCAGCACCCTGGCCGGCAACTGGCGTTGCCGCTCCATCCAGTTCGGCGGCTCGCTGGCTATCGTCGCCTATGGCGAGTTCCGTTGTCGCATCACGGATGGCCCCGAGGGGCTGCGGCTGGAGAAGCTGACTGGCTCCCAGCGCACTTCCGGCACCTTCTACGACCTGGGCGAGGCGCGTCTGGGCTATGCGGGTGCGGAGGCCTGGGGCGACGGAGAACGCCCCTATCGCTACGACCAGGACCCGGAGCGGAATCAGGTGGGCTATCTGGTCCCTGTCTCGGCCAACCACCTCAGGCTCGAATTGCTGACCTGGCGCGGGACCAGCTTCGCCATTCTGGACCTGCGGCGCTGAGGTTCTTCGGCCTATCCTGCTAGGCAGGAGGGGCCGATGCGAATCCTGCTGCTGAACGGCAATACCGACACCGCCATGACGGCCCGCATGCTCGCGTTGGCCGAGGATGCCCTGCCACGCCTCGGCCTACCCGGCGTGGCGCTGGTGCCCGCCACGGCGCGATTTGGCGCCCGCTACATCGCCAGCCGCGCGGCGGCGGCCATTGCCGGCCATGCGGTGCTGGAACTGGTGGCCGAGCATGCGCGGCAGGTGGATGCCATCGCCATCGCCTGCTTCGGTGACCCCGGACTCGCGGCGGCACGGGAGATCGCGGGCATTCCCGTGACCGGCATGGCCGATGCGAGTCTCGACCTCGCGCTGGAGATGGCACCGCGAGTCGCCCTGCTGACGGGCGGCGCCGCCTGGGTTCCGATGCTGGAGGAATTCTGCCTGTTGCGTGGCCTGGGGCGGGACCGCGTGCGCGTCCTTGCCGTGGCCCCCACCGGCGACATGATCGCGCGCGAGCCGGACCGTTCCCTGGCGCTGCTGGCCGAGGCGGCGGGGCAGGCGGCGGCTGAGGGCGCGGGCGTCGTCGTGCTGGGGGGAGCGGGGCTGGCAGGCCTGGCGCCCCGGTTGCAGGCGCATGTGGCGGTGCCGGTGTTGGACAGCCTGGAATGCCTGCTCCGGGTCGCCGCGC
>JH600048.1 GCA_000245075.1 Acetobacteraceae bacterium AT-5844 | reverse complement strand
GGAGCCGGGCACCAGGCCGCCCACCGCGTTGAGGATATTGCCGGCGCTGCCGACCAGGCGGCTGGCCGTGGAGGTCCACTGCCGCACCGTCGCCTGCGCCTGGCGTGTGGCCTCCAACCCGCCGCGCACGGTGCCCTCCAGCGAGGCCAGGAAGCTCGCCCCGCTGGCCGTGGCGGCACTGTCGGCCGCCTGCCGCAGCAGGTCGCCCGTGGCCAGCCCAGCCGCCGGAAACAACCGCTGGCTGTCCTGGATGAACAGCATGTGCAGCTCGACCACGCGGCCGAGATCGTGCCGGACCGCACTGCCGAACTCGACCAGCGAGGCGCGCACCAGCCCGTGCTGCGGATGCACCAGGTCGCCGGGGCCTTCCTGCTCGGCCGCCTCGATCATCTCTTCCTGCTGCGCGATGACATCGTCACCGACCAGAAAGCCGATCACCTGCAGGCGGCGCGGACCCCGGCCGAGATCCTCGACCCAGACCGCGTCGCGATAGGGATATTCGTGCACCACGACGCGCCGGCCAAAGCGGCCCTCGGCGGTGAAGACGCCGAACGCGACACCGCGCCAGGAGGCGGGGCGCAATTCGTCACGCCAGGACATCACAACGCTCCTGTCATGGGTCGTTCGACCCGCACGCCGTCCGGGGTGCGGGTGGTGACGACGGTGCCGGGCGGCGCGCCCTGCAGCTGCACGCGGACATCGACGCGCTGCGCCGGCGCCGAGGCGATGGCCTGGGGCGCGTCGGGCGTGGCCAGGC
>JH600047.1 GCA_000245075.1 Acetobacteraceae bacterium AT-5844 | reverse complement strand
CGACGATTACTCCCTCTTCGACTTCACCAATGCTGATGCTACACCTACCTCCCCTGCCACGCTGAAAAACATCAGCTATGGCTTCTTGCTCAACAAGGCCCACAACGCCGGCGTCCACAACCTCCGCATTGCGCCGGAGTTCAACGGCATCTCCGGTTACTATGACACGTCGCTGCTGACGCTAGGAAACGCCGTTGATATCGGCATTCTCAATCTTAACTCGAAGTTTGTTTACTGCTCTGACTTTCAATGCTTCGGGAACTGGCGTGTAACCGGCCTGGGCTTGTTTCTGTCCAACATGGCGCCCGATATCGACAACGCCATTACCTTCGGGATTTATGAGCGTGCGCAGATTTCAGGTTACCGCTGCATTATGGTTCGGGCGACGGATATCCAGCGCATCCTAGCTAAGACGACCAACACAGTTACTATCCCTTGGTCTCCCAGTAACCGGTATCAGCATACAGGTGGCTATATCGCGCCCTCAGCCGGCACGCCACGAACGTACACGGGTATCACGGTATCTGGTGACCAGATGACGTTCACGGGTGTCAACGATACGTCCAATTTTACCGTCGGGGGAACAGCTTATCCCGCTTCCAACTTTGGAAGTTCTTGGAACAAGTTTCGCGATATCTATTGTCTTGGTTGGGATAGCCCCAATAACATGCCCGCCTGCATGCTTGGATTCCCTTATAACTCCTGTGGACTAGAAACCAGCGGCCACAACCTGCGCACGACGATCTTTGAGAATGTCAAGGTACACGACCGAGACTGTTTTCTGCATGCGCACCAGTCAGAC
>JH600046.1 GCA_000245075.1 Acetobacteraceae bacterium AT-5844 | reverse complement strand
CGGCGATGCGGGCGCCGGCGGCACGGGCCACCTGCAGCGCGGCGAGGCCGACGGCGCCGGCGCCGCCATGAATGAGCACCGTCTCACCCGCGCGCAGATTGGCGCAGGTCTCCAGCGCATAGACGGCAGTGAGGAAGGCGACCGGCACGGTGGCGGCGGCGGCGAAATCGACCTCCGCCGGCAGATGCGCGATGGCCTGCGGGCGCGTGCGGGCGCGGCTGGCGAAGGCGGCGGGGGCGAAGCCGAAGACGCGATCCCCGGGCGCGAAGCCGCTGCCGGCGGGGGCGGATTCCACCACGCCGGCCATTTCCATGCCGAGGGTGGGGCCGGCGAAGCCGTCCATCAGCGCTTCCTCGGGCAGCAGGCCCTGGGCCCACATGAGGTCGCGGAAGTTGAGGCCGGTGGCTTCCACGCGGACGGTGACGTCCTCGGGTTGCGCCGCGAGCGTGGGCATCGGCTCCCAGGCCAGGGTGCCGAGCTGGCCGGGCTGGCGGATGGCCAGACGCGCGGGGCCGGTGGGGGCGGTGGTGGGCGCCGGGGCGGGGCCGGGCACG
>JH600045.1 GCA_000245075.1 Acetobacteraceae bacterium AT-5844 | reverse complement strand
GGAGGGAGAATTCTTTCTCCCTCCAGCCTTACCCAACAAACATCACGCAGCCGGCGCGTACTTGATCGCGCAGCCATAATTGCGTGTCACGGCCTGGGCCACTGGCCGGCCTTCCGCCACGGCGATCATCGCATCGCGGGCCAGTGGCGTCGCGCGGGCGATATCCTCGACCTTGGCGGAGGGAACGCTGTCGATGCCGCCCATGTAGCGCAGCACGCCTTCGGCATCGATGACGTACATATGGGGCGTCGTCGTGGCGCTATAGGCACGGGCGGCCTGGCTGCGCGGGTCCAGCAGCACGGCGGCGGGCGCGGCCTCGCGCTCGGCAGTCAGGGCACGGGCCTGTTCGGCGGTCACGTGGCCCTGCTCGCCCGGCGGGGAGGAGGCGATGGAGAGCCAGACGATACCGCGCTCGGCGGCTTCACGCTGGAAGCGCTGCATGTTGCCGCTGGAATAGTGCTTCACCACGAAGGGGCACTGGTGGTTGGTCCATTCCAGCACGACGGTCTTGCCGCGGAAGTCGGCCAGGGAGCGGGTCTTGCCGTCCTGGTCCGGCAGCGAGAAGGCGGGGGCGGCCGCGCCGATGGCGGGCGCCGCCCAGGAGGGGCGAGGCAGGAAGGGCAGAATGCCAGCGGTGGCGAGCATAGCGCGGCGGCGGAGGGCGAAGGGCATGAGCACGGTCTCCTCTGTCTCGGCGTGTAGGGGTTAGCCCGGCGTCAGATCGGCGCGGGCGGATGCGGTGCTGGCGGACGCGTCCAGCGCCTGCAGCACGATGGATTCGGTCAGGATCTGCGGCAGCACCTGGGGGGCGCCGCCACCGGCGGGATAGACGAGGTAGAGCGGCACGCCTTCCCGCCCATTGGCGCGCAGGACTGCAGCGATATCCTCGCCACCCCGCGTCCAGTCTCCGGTGAAGTAGGCGACGTTGCGCTTGGCGAAGGCATCGCGCACGGCCTCGGTGGAGAGCGCCACGCGCTCATTCACTTTGCAGGTGATGCACCAGGCGGCGGTCATGTTGACGAAGACCGGGCGGCCTTCGGCGCGGGCGGCCGCCACGGCGGCTTCGGACCAGGGCTGGGAGTCCGCTTCGGCCGAGGCCGCGGCGGCGGAGGGTGCCGGCGTGCCGGTGAGTTGCGGCAGGGTGGCGAGCGCCAACACGAGGCCAGCCAGGGCGGCACCGCGACCGATGAGGCGGCCCTTGCCGGCAGAGGTCTGCGCCGTGCCCAGCGCCCAGGCACCGAAGCCGATGGCCAGGCCGCCGGCGAGCGCCGCGGCGAGCCCCTCCGGCCCCGTCAGCTGCGCCAGCACCCAGAGCAGCCACAGAGCGGCGCCATACATTGGGAAGGCCAGGGCCTGCTTCAGCCGCTCCATCCACAGCCCCGGACGAGGCAGGCGGTTCGACAGGTTGGGGAAGAGTGCCAGCAGCGCATAGGGTGCGGCCATGCCGAGGCCCATGGCGCCGAACACCGCCAGCGTGCCGGCGGGCGGCAGGGTCATGGCGGCCCCGATGGCGGCGGCCATGAAGGGCGCGGTGCAAGGTGTGGCGACCAGCACCGCCAGCCCGCCCGTGGCGAAGCTGCCGAGATGTCCGCCCCGCGAGGCCAGCCCGCTGCCCGCCGCCACCGGCCCGCCGACATGGAATACGCCGGAGAGGTTGAGGCCGACCGTCAGCATCACCCACCCCATCACCGCCACGAAGACGGGCGAGGTGAACTGGAAGCCCCAGCCGGCGCTCTGCCCGGCGAGGCGCAAGGCCAGCAGCCCGCCGCCGAGCAGCAGGAAGGAGAGGACGACGCCCGCCGTGTAGCTGGCGGCATGCCCCCGCACCTCGGCGCGGGCGGCGCCGGAAAGCCGGGCGATGCCGAGCGCCTTCATGGCCAGGATGGGGAAGACGCAGGGCATGAGGTTCAGGATCAACCCGCCCAGCGCCGCCCAGAGCAGGGCCTGGCCGAGGGAGAGGCCTCCTGCCGCGCCACCATTGCCCGGCAGCGCCGGCACAGGGCCGGGGGTGACGGAAACGGTGTAGGCGCTGCGCACCCCTGCCCTATCGGTGATGGCCACGACACCCGCCAGCTGGGCCGGCATCTCGGCCGCGCCGCGTGGCAGGGCGATGCGGAGCCCACCATCGGCCACCTGAACCGGCTGCGCCCCGGCATGGTCCAGCACGCCCCATTCGGCGGGGAAGAAGAAGGCCTCCTTCACCGCCTCCGGCGAGATATCCGCCCCCGCCAGCGCCAGCGCGCCTTGCTGTCCCTCGAAGCCCGCGCTGGCCTGCCAGGGAGAGGGCCTCGGCAATTCGGATTCAGCCTGCTGGAACAGCGGCGCCATGGCCGGGTCCGGCCGCGCCGTCGGCTCCACGGGCAGGGTGACGGTGAAGCTGCCTTCCTCGGGGATGCAGATCTTCTCGCAGACCAGCCAGTTGCCCTGGGCCTGGAGGGTGAAGCTCTGACCCGGCTGCAGATCGGCCGGCGGCGTCACCGTCAGCGGCAGCAGGGTGCTGCCTTCATAACCGTAATTGACCAGCGGCCCGAAGGGGATGCGGTGCGGCGCGGGCCACTGGATCTCGCCGGAGGAAGAACCCTCGGGGAGGGCCAGGGCCAGTTCCGGGGGGGTGCCGGCATCGCCGGGGTTGATCCAGTAGGTGTGCCAGCCGGGGGCCAGTTGCTGCCGCAGCCCGATGCGGAAGGGCTGCCCCGGTGCGACGGAGGCCACCTCGGTGGCCAGGGTCATGGTGGTTCGTTCCGACTGTACCGGTGCGCTTTCGCCAGCCCACGCAGGCAATGCGAGGGCGAGGAAAGCGGCTGTCAGGACGGTCGGTCGAAACATGGACAAATTGAAACCTATTCCCGGCGAGAAGGGGAACCGCCTTCCGCGTTACGAAGCGTGTCGTTACAGGCGGGAGGTGGGTCTGGCCGCTTCTGCACATGTGGGGTGCCGGGCGGCTGACAAGATGTCCCCTTCCATGGCTCATCGCGGGAAGGCTCTCAACCGAAGATTTCCCGGCCCATTATCCGCGGAGGGTCTCGCCACGGAAACGGTTGCGGGATCGCATTGGCCGCAGCGCCCAGGATGACCTCCTGCCCTGTGCCGTGTGGAACGGGAGAGTAGAGGCTCGCAGACAGAAAAAGGGCCCTGGGAGGCATCCTCCCAAGGCCCTGATCCTCAATCCGCCCCGGCGGGCCGGGGTGTTGGCTCGTTGGTGCTGCCGGGCCGGGCCGTCTCATGGGCCTTGGCAAGCTCCTGCTCCACCCAGAGTTCGTGGTGTTCGCGCGCCCAGTTGTAGTCCACCTGCCCGCTGCCCATGGCGGAGAAGGCGCCCTCCATGCCCAGGGTGCCGATATAGATATGGGCCAGGATGGCCGCGATCATGATGGCCGAGACGATGCCATGGGTCATATGCGCCCATTGCTGCCCGTTCACGTCCAGCACGGTGAAGGGGAAGACAAGCAGGTAGCCGGAGGCCGCCACCGCCGCGCCGCCCAGCACCGTGATCCAGAAGATGCCCTTCTGGCCCGCATTGAAGCGGTCCGCCTTGGGGTTGGCATGGCCGATGATGCCGCCGCCCTGGGCCAGCCAGGTGAGGTCGCCCCGCGTCGGCAGGTTGCCGCCCACCCACATGATGAAGAGCAGCAGGATGCCCAGGGTGAAGGGGAAGGCCAGGAAGTTATGCGCCATCTTCCCCCAGTGGGAGACGGTGGTGAAGGCTTCCGGCCCTATCAAGGGGCGGATCAGGTACCGCCCGAAGGTCAGGTTGAGGCCGGAGAGCGCCAGCACGATGAAGCAGCTGGCCGTCATCCAGTGCACTGCGCGCTCAAAGAAATTGAAGCGCAGCATGGTGCGGCCGGAGAAGCCTTCCCGCACCCGCACACGGCCGCGGATCAGGAAGAACAGTGCCAGCAGCACCACCGTGGCGACCACGGCCACGCCCGCCACCCAGGGCAGGGTGCGGTTGTGGAAGACGCGCCAATCCCGCCCCGCCGGCTGCACCAGATTGGAGGCGGTCTGGTTGGGGATGGAGATGCGGCCCTGGATGCGCTCGCCCTTCAGCGCCGCTTCCAGCTCCTGCTCCTCGGCCGAGGGGCCACGCGTACCTTCGGGCGGGGGCGCCGTCACGGGCGCCACGGGTGTGGGCGCGGCCTCGGGCTGCGGCG
>JH600044.1:23246-34839 GCA_000245075.1 Acetobacteraceae bacterium AT-5844 | reverse complement strand
GGCCGCCCGCCGCGCCAGAGCGGGAATGCCCAGCACGCGCCCGCGCCAGCCCGGCGCGCGGCGATAGGTGTGAATGTCCACCCCCGCATGGCTGACGGGGGCCAGCTTGCCGCCCGCTGCCCCTTCTTCCAGCGGCGCCGAGGCATCCTGCCGGGCCGGCGCCGGGCAGAGATGCATGACGCGCCAGCCCGCCTGGGCGAGCGCGGCCCCTTCCTTGCCTACCACCCGCACATCGGCCGGCGGGTGGGCGGCCGAGAGCATGCAGACCAGCGGCACGGTCATGCGGCGAGCTTTCCGGCGGGGGCAAGCACCTCGCGCAGATGCGCCACCATGCGGGCGCCCACCGACGCATCCCAGAGCGGAATCGGCCGTGCTGCCGGCCAGAGGCCGGAGAGCACCTCCGCCACCGCGCCGGTGAGCGCACCGGGTGTCACCAGGCGATTGGCGCCGGATTCCAGCGTGACAGGCCGCTCCGTGGAGGGGCGCAGCGTCAGGCACGGAATATCGAGCCCCGCCGCCTCCTCCTGCACCCCACCGCTGTCGGTGGCGACGAACCGCGCGCGGCTGAGCAGGGAGAGGAAGTCGAGATAGCCAAGCGGCGGCAGCACGCGGATGCCGGCCGGCATCTCCAGGCCGAACTCCGCCATGCGCTTGCGGGTGCGAGGGTGCAGCGGCCAGGCCAGGGGCAGGGCGCGCGCCACCTCCTCCGCCGCCGCCAGCAGACCCGCCAGCGCATCGCGGTGGTCCACATTGGCTGGGCGGTGCAGCGTCAGCACGCCATAGCCGCCGGCTTGCAGCCCATCCGGCAGGGCACGCGCGCGCGCCGCCGGCAGGCGCCGCAGCAGCGTGTCGATCATGCTGTTGCCAACGGCCCGCACCGCCTCCGGCGCGTGGCCTTCCTCCAGCAGCCGGGCGGCGGTGGCGTGGTCCGGCGCCCAGAGCAGGTCGCTGATGGCATCCACCGCGCGGCGGTTGATCTCCTCCGGCATGTCCCGGTCGCCGCAGCGCAACCCGGCCTCCAGATGCGCGACACGGATGCCGAGCTTGCGGGCGGCCAGGGCGGCGGCCAGCGTGCCATCCACATCCCCAGCCACCACGACGAGGGCCGGGCGGCGCCCACGCCATAGCGCCTCGCAGGCCATCATGGTGCGGCCGGTCAGCTCCGCATGGCTGCCGCCCGTGATGCCGAGCGCGACCTCTGGCGCAGGCAGGCCGAGATCTTCCAGGTGGCCGTGGAACATCGCCGCATCATGATGCTGCCCGGTATGCAGCAGCACGGGGCGGCAGAAAGCCGCGGCCTGCGCCGCCAGGGCGTGCCAGAGGGCGGCGAGCTTCGGCAGATTGGGCCGGGCGGCGGCGATAAGATGAACTTCCGGCAGCATGTCAGGCAGCGGCCAGAATAGGGGCTTCGTCCCGCGCCAGCCCCACCGCCCGCTCCACCGCGTGGACGAAATCGGCGGCCAGCAACCGGCGGTCCCACCGCCGCACGGCCTGGGCACGGCCGGCGGCGCCCATCTGGCCGCGCAGGCCGGGGTTATCCGCCATCCAGGTCAGGGCATCGGCCAGGGCTGCGGCATCGCCTGGGGGAGTGGCGATGCCGCAGGTTTGCCCCCCTTGCCCCTCGGCCAGCAGCCTCGCGGCCCGGCCGGAGAGATTCGCCACCACGGGAAGCCCGGCGGCGAGGTAGTCCATCAGCTTGTTGGGCGCCGTCCATTCGGCGAATTCGGGCACCGGCGCCAGGCACTGCACGCCCACCTGCGCGCCCGCCAGCAGCGAGGCCAGGCGCTGCTTGGGCAGGCTGTCCATGAAGGTGACATTGGCCAGGCCACGATCGACCGCGGCCTGCTGCAGGCGGGGCTTTTCCGAACCCTCGCCCACCAGCAGAAGGCGGAGGCGGCGTTCGCCCCGGCGTTGCAGGATTTCGGCGGCGTCCAGCAACTGGTCCAGCCCATTGGCGCGGCCATGCGCGCCGGCATAGACGGCCAGCGCCTCCCACAACGGCGCGCCGGGCGGGCGCCAGGGGGCGATGTGCGGCCCGAACAGGTCGAGGTCGCAGCCATTGGGCACGACATGCACGCGCGCCGGGTCGGCGCCACGGGCCATGGCGGTCTCGGCCATGCCCTCGCTCAGCGCCACCACGCCGGCCGCCTGGCGGCAGGCGGCGGTGGCCAGCGGTTCCATGGCCGCCAGGGCCAGGGCCGGCGCGGCTTTCATGGCGCGCGGCAGTTCCGGCCAGGGGTCGCGGATCTCGAACAGAAAGGGCGTGCCCCGCAGGCGGCGGGCGACCAGTGCCGGAATCGCCACGGTCAGCGGCGTGGAACTGGCGATGATCAGGTCCCAGGGCTGCGAGAGGGCCAGCTTCGTGGCCGCCGCGGCGAAGTGCCCGAAGGCCAGGGTACGGGCCGCGAAGCCCTGGTGGTTGCCGCAGGGAATGGCGAACTCCACCAGCTTCACCCCCTGCAGCTCACCTTCCCGCTGGCCATGGCGGAAGGGGCCGGACAGGCCGGTGACGGCACCCGCATACTGGCCGCATGCAATGGTAACGCTGTGTCCCGCTGCCTTCAGCGCCCGTGCCATGGCGTGGCTGCGGGTGGCAGTGGCGCCGGCCGGGCCGGAGTAGTGCTGGTGCAGGTAGAGAATACGCACGTGGGGGACCTCAGGCGCGGCAGCAGGCGCGGATGGTGTCGATCACCCGGTCCTGCTCTTCCTGCGTCATGGCGCCGGAGGGCAGGCAGAGGCCGCGGTCGAACAGATGGTCGGAAATGCCGTTGCCGTGGAAGGCGGCGCCCCGGAAGGCGGGCTGCAGGTGCAGCGGCTTCCACACCGGGCGGCTTTCCACCCCGGCCTCGTCCAGCGCCTGCCGCACCTGTTCGCGCGATGCGCCGAAGCGGGAGGGGTCGATGAGCATGACCGTCAGCCAGCGGGAAGAACGGCCCCAACCCGGCTCCGGCATGAAGGCCACGCCCGGCAGATCCGAGAGGCGCAGCGCATAGCGCGCGAAGACCGCACGCCGCGCCGCCACGCGGTCCTTCAACGCGCCGATCTGCGCGAGGCCGACGGCGGCGAGCACGGAGGAGAGGCCGTAGGAATAGCCCGTCGTCTCATGCTGGTAGTGCGGCGCGGCTTCCTTGGCCTGGGTGGCCAGGTGGCGCGCGCGGGAAATCAGCCCGGCGTCATCCGAGACCAGAGCGCCGCCGCCACCGGCGGTGATGATCTTGTTGCCGTTGAAGGAGAAGGCGGCGAGCGCCGCGCCCTTCCCCACCGGGCGGCCACGATACTCAGCGCCCAGCGCCTCCGCGCTGTCGCACAGCACGGGTACGCCCCAGCGGCCGCAAAGGGTGGTGATGGCATCGAGGTCGCAGGACTGGCCGTAGAGATCGACCGGCACGACGGCGCGGGGCAGCTTGCCCTTGCTCGCCGCCTGGCGCAGCCGCGTCTCCAGCAGTTCGGGGTCCAGCGCCCAGCTCTCGGCGGAGACGTCGAGGAAGCGGGGGCGGGCGCCCATCTGCACGGCGGGCGCGATGGTGGCCACGAAGGTGAGGGTGGAGGTCCAGACCTCATCCCCTCTCTCCACGCCGAGCACGCGGTAGCCGAGATGCAGCGCGGCGGTGCCGGAGGAGACGGCAAGGCCGTGCTCCGTGCCGGTGGCGGCGCGCACCGCGGCCTCGAAGGCCTCCGGCACGGGGCCGGCCGGGGCGATCCATCCGGCGGCCAGGGTGTGATCCACCGAGGCCAGCTCTCCGCCCGCCAGCTGTGGCGGGGAAAGCAGGATGCGCTGCCGGGGCCGTGCCGAGGCAACGGGGCGGCCAGGGAAGAGGCGGACATTCTCGCCCAGCGCACCATCAGCGGTCGCGCCGAGCCTCAGCGCCAAGGCCATGCTCGAAGCTCACTATTTTGTGAACACACAACCTAACGAAACAGGTCGGTGAGCATGATGCAAGCGGATTTATCACCAAAAAGTGTACAAGCCGGCGGTTAATTCCCGCCCTGGCTGTGGGTCGGCTCGCCAAAGGCCGGCATGGTGGCATGGCCCGGCGCGGAGACACCCTTTCTTTTCAGGAGGATGAGCGCGGTGCCCAGCACCGCGCGCAAATCCCGCCAGAAGCTCGCGTGTGGAGCGGAGGCATAGCAGGCATCCATTTCCAGCCGCTCATCCCAGGGTACGCCGTTCCGTCCGGCTGCCTGCGCGACGCCGGCAAGGCCAGGCCGTACCACCAGGCGCAACCGCTGCCGCGGGGAAAAGCGGGGGGTATAGGCCATCGGAAGCGGGCGAGGGCCCACCAGGCTCATCTCCCCCCGCAACACGTTCACCAACTGTGGCAGCTCATCCAGCGCGCTGGCCCGGAGCGCGCGGCCGAAAGGCGTCAGCCGTGCCGCGTCATCGCCCGGCCCGTCCCGCATGCTGCGGAACTTGATCAGGGTGAAGGGCACGCCGTGGCGGCCCGCGCGCTCCTGCCGGAACAGCACGGGCCGGCCCAGGGCCAGCCCGACCGCCAGCGCCACCGCCAGCAGCACAGGCGAGAGCAGCAGCAGCGCCAGCCCCGCCCCCAGAATATCGATCGCCCTCTTGCCGAACCGGTCATACACGACGCGCCACGATCCCTGTCGAAAGCACCAGCCCCAGCGCGAACCAGACCATCCGGTTGCCGAGATCGGTGGAAACCATCGCTGCCAGCGCCACGGGCAGCACCAGCGCCGCCATGCGGGCCAGCCGGCCGGGCTGCATCCGGCGCAGGCGAAAGAGCGGCACCAGCGCCGCCCCACCAAAACACAGCAGCCAGAACAGCAGCCCGGGCACCCCGCCCTCCGCCCAGGCTTCCAGCAGATGATTGTGCGGGTAGAGGCCGCGCCGCTCGCCATAGCCCGCCGCGATGGTGAAGCCGCCCGTGCCCACCCCGAACGGCCAGCCCGCGCTGCCCCATTCCATCGCCGCGCGCCACAGGGTGGGGCGGGCGGAGGATTCGACATCGCCCTGGGTGAAGCGCTCCAGCGTCCGCAGCCCTTCGGCCCGCTCCGGGTTCAGCAACAGCACGCCCAGCGCCAGCATGCTGCCCGCCACCATCAGCCCGAGCCAGCCCAACGCCGCCCGGGCGCGCCCGGCCGACCACAGGCGAAGGGCCGGGGCCAGCGCCAGGCAGGCCCCGAGAGAGAGCAGTGCCGTGCGCCCGCCCGGCAGCAGAACCCCCACAGCCATGGCGCCGGCGAAGCCCAGCCAGAACAGGCGGCCTGCCCAGCTTCGCGCCTCCACGGCGCGGACCCCCGCGAGCCCTGCCGCACAGGCGATGGCGAGTCCCGCCAGCTGGTACTGCACCCGCACCAGCTCCGGATTCGCACCCACCGCACCGCCCAGCACCACCGAGCCCGAGGCCAGACCCCAGGCGACGGAGGCCGCGACGAGGGGGCCAGCGGTCAGCGCCACGCCCACCATCAGCCGCCTTGCCCCGGCATCGGCGCCCACGGCCATGCCGGCCAACAGCATGAGCGGTCCCATCAGCACGATATCCGGCAGCTTGGCGGCCAGGATGTCATGGCTCGCGCTCCAGCTGCCGGCCAGCACCGACCACAGCCAGAGCAGCCCGGCACCCGCCAGGGCCGGCGCCAGCAGCGGATGAACCCACCAGCGGCGCGTGAGCAGCAGCAGGACCAGCAGGGGCGGCAAGGCGAGCAGCGCCAGCACCGTGATATCGAAGGGCAGCCCGGCCAGCAGGGGCGAGGATTTCAGTGCCCCCGCGAATTGCAGCACGGCCGCCGCCACCCCCGCCAGCGAGGCAATGAGCCCTGTGTCCAGGCGGAGAGCGGGGCCGGCAAGCCAGGCGCTGGTGCCCGGGCCCGTATCCGCCCGCCCCCCGCCTTTACTCACGGGCGGCATCGGGGTTGCGCCGGGTCTCTTCGCGCTCCGCTGGCCATGCCTTCACGGCGTGCGCGCCGGTGTGGAAGGAGGGCGTCCGCCGGCCGCCAACAGGGGCAAAGGCCGGGACCGGAAGGTCGGCGGACGCTCTTCCCCTGGCGGTGCGGGCAGGTGCGACGCCCAGCACCAGCACGAGGCAGGTGCCGCTGAACAGGCAGGCCATGGGCGCCGCGACGGCCAGCAGCACCAGCAGCAGAGGCCGGTTGGGCACGGAGGGCTTGCTCCCGACGCTCGGCCCGGAGACGAGGCGGGCGGCCACGGCTTCATCCGCCGCCAGCACCATGGCGGCGCGCTGGTGCTGCGCCAGCAACTCGAAGATCGGCGTGCGCAGATAGATATCGCGCTCGGTGGAGAGCCGCGCTTCCAGCACCTTCACCCGCCGGGCCACCAGATCCAGCAGGTCTGTGCGCACCTTGCTCTCCGCGAAGGCGTGCAGGCGGCTGAGAATCTCGAGCGCCAGCGCGCGGTCCGCCAGCGAGACCTCCAGCGTCCAGGTGACGGAGGCGAGGGATTGCGTCACCGCCAGGTTCCGCTCCAGCCAGCTGGCGGCATCGTCCTGGTCGGCTTCCAGCCGCAGGCCCAGCACATCCCGCAGCGTGCCGGCGGGGCCATCCGCCCGGCGTTCCCCCAGCGCGGCCAGCAGGCGCGTATCCCGCGCCAGCATGGCCGCTGCCTCCGGGCTGCGAAGGGCGGCGAGATAGACGGCGAAGTTGCCGGAGGGCCGCGTGTCCAGCAGGCTGCCCGGCGCCAGGCTGGCGGCGGAGATGAGGGTGGAAGTGGCGAGGCCGGTCGTCTCGGCCGGGGCGATGACAGCCTGGGCGGTATAGGCGCGGGGCCAGGAGAGGATCAGCCCGGCACCCCCCGCCAGCAGCAGCAGCATGGCCGCCGCCAGCCAGTATTTCAGCCGCCAAAGGCCGAGAAGGAGCAGGCCGAGCGGCATCAGCGGAGCCCGATCCGGGTTTCGATGCGGCGGATGGGCGCGGCAGCGCGGGCAACCAGCACCGTGCAGGGGCGCACCTCCCCATAGGCCGGGCTCTCCCAGCCCTGTTCCAGGGCCAGGGTGAGCGGGGCATCCGCCTGAATGGAGAGGCTGGCCGGGCCCTCGGCTCCCTCGGCGGTGGCGCGCCATGCGCCGGGGCCGAGCCGCCAGCGGATGGCCAGGCTGTTGAAGGGGCCGGCGACCTCGTCCTCCACCCGCCAGAGGCGCCCCTCTGGCATGACCCGGCGGTGGTGGAGGTGCCCATGGGCCGTGCGCAGCGCCGCGCCATCCGGCAGGGCGGAGAGGCGGGGCCAGCGGGCGTGAAGGAAGCGGGAGGCGCGGGGCATGGGCTCCCGCCCATCGAAGGTGATGGTGTTGTGGGCCGTGGCGGAGGGGAAATAGTCCAGCCACCAGCGGTCGGCCGGGGGTGGATTATAGGCACCGGTGCCGGCATCGATGAGGATGGGCGCTTCGCCATCCCAAAGCTCGAAATGCAGCAAATCGGCCTGGCCGGGGCGGAAGCGCAGCGGCCCGGTACGCAGCAGGGCACGGGCGCCGGCTTCCTCCCACCCCATGCTGCCAGCCGCGCGCCACCGGGGCGGGGAAGGGGCCGGCGGAGCCGGAGGCAGGCCCAGCCAGGCACAGCCGGGATCGTCGGCGAAGCCGGCGGAAGCCCCGGCGAAGAGGCGCATCGCGCGTTCCACGCTGCCGCGCGCGTCGGCGGGGCCGGCGAGGGAAAGGTCGGCGAAGGCCGAGCCATCCTGGTGGCCGAGGCGTGGCGTTGCCCCGTTCTTCGCTGTCAGCCGGGCCAGCCAGCGCGCGGCCGCTTCCGCCCGCTCCGCGAATGGCGCGGGAAAGGGCGGGGCGCCGTGCCGCCGCCGTAGCCATTCCACGGTGGAGAGCACATCCAGCAACAGGCGATGATAGCCGGTGGAGACCTGTGCGAAGCCGCCATCCGGCGCGACGAGGCGGGCCATTGCCCGGCTCAGCTCGGCGTCGGCGGCGTGCCGCGCCCCGCCGTCGCCGAGCAGCAGGGCGCAGGCGAAGAGGCCGGCCGGCTCGCTGATGCTGTGGTTGTTGTCCTGTGCGCGGGCGTAATGCGCCGTGGCGTGGATGCGGCGTGCATGCAGCGAGAGCACGGACCGCGTGCCGGGAGAGGGGGCGTGATCCTGGCCCAGCAGCGCCAGTGCGAGTGCCAGATGCAGGGCACGCAGGGCCGCCTCCTGCCCGCAAGCCCAGTTGGGCCCCAGGAAGGGAGGGTTGGCGGTCAGCCACCCGCTGAGCCAGGCCTCCAGCGCCGCGCCGTGCCCCTCCATCGGCCACAGCCGCGCCGCCTGGGCCAGCAGCGGCAGGTTGGCGAAGCGGTTGGCCTCCCAGACCGGGCGGATATCGCCGGGGCGGAAAAGATCCATGCCCAGCGCCGGGGCGGCGGAAGGAAAAGGACCCGCCAGGCCGGGGGCCGGCAAGGCATCCAGGTACCGCCGGGCCGCGCCGCACCATACCGCAGGCATGGCAGGGGCAGCGGGGATGGAGCGAGGTGGCAGAAAGGGGCCGCGCGGTACCGCTGCGTCGGCAAGGCGCCGGGCGGAGGCGCCGCTGATCACGGCCAGCCTGTGCCGCCCGTAATGGCTGAGCGCGCGAGGGCCGAGGCGCCAGGCGGCGTCGGCCAAAAGCAGCGTCCTCTCGATGCGCGCTTGGATCGGCATGGCGGGGATGATAAAAGGGTGTTCACGATTTTGCGAGCGGCCTTGCGCTGCTTAATCCTTCTATCTGGAACGCGTCTGCCGCCGTGCCGCTTGCCCCGAGACGTTCCCTGCTGCTGACATCCGGTCTGCCGCTCGCCCTGCTGGCCGCCACCCTTGGTGCCGTTTCACCGGCCATGGCTCAGGCGCCGCCGGGAGGAGCCACGCCGAGTCCGCTCCTCTCCCCGCCGCAATTGCCCTCCGTGCTGCCGGGCGGCATTCCCGTGCCGCAATTGCCGCCCGCCGTGCAGCAGGACATTCTCCAGCGCATCCTCGATGCCGGCGGCAGCCAGACGGCGGCCCGGGGGGCGCCGGCGGGCTTTCCCCCCTCCACGCCCCAGGCTGCCACGCCACCCCGCCCCAACCCGGCGGCGCCGCAGCTCCTTCCCCCGGTGGCGGAGGGGCTTTCCCACACCGAGGCCTTCTATGCCGCCCGGCTGGAGACGCCGCTCCGGCAATTCGGCTACGACACCTTCCGCGAGCTGCCGCCGGTCGCCGCCCCGCCCGCGCTGGGCCTGCTGCCGGATGATTATGTGCTGGGCCGTGATGATGAGGTGATGGTCGCCATCCGTGGCCGCACCCGCCAGAGCCTGACGCTGCGCATCAACCGCGACGGCACGCTGCTGCTGCCGGACCTGCTGCCCTTCCCCGCCGCCGGCCGCACGCTGGGCGAGGTGCGCGCGGATATCTCCGCCCGCGTGGCGCAGGAGCTGGGTGGTTCGGATGCCTATGTCTCGGTGGGGCAGGTCCGGCAGATCGGCGTCTTCGTGGCGGGCGAAGTCGGGCGGCCCGGCATGCAGGCCCTGCCGGCGCTCGCCTCGGCGCTGGACGCGCTGGCACTGGCCGGCGGCGTCAAGAAGACGGGCTCGCTGCGGGCCATCCGTATCGAGGGCCCGCATGGGCGCCGGGTGATCGATCTCTACAGTGTCATCGCCGGCGAGCCCGGCAACCCGGACCTGATGCTGCGGGAAGGGGAGAGGCTTGTGGTGCCGCCGCTCGGTGCCACCGTCGCCGTGGGGGGCGAGGTGACGCGCCCCGGCATCTACGAACTCCCCGCCGGCGCCGCGCGCGCGCCGCTGGCCACGCTGCTCCGCATGGCGGGGGAGCCGTTGCGCCCCGCCGGCAACCGCTTCCTGCTGCAAGGCACGGATGCGGCGGGCCGCCGCAGTTTCAGCGAGATCAACACCGCCACCCAGCTCCGCCGGGGCGATGCCGTGGTGGTGCAGCCGGGTGCTGATGTCGCCTCCGGGCAGGTGCGCCTCGCCGGGCATGTCACCGCGCCGGTGCTGCGCGCGCCGCGCGCGGGCGGGCTGCGCGCCATGCTGCACGACCCACGCCTGGTGAAGCCGGACCCCTATGTCCGCATGGGCGTCGTTTGGCGGGTGGACAGCCGCACCCGCGTGCGCCGCTTCATCGGCTTCGACCTCGGCCGCGTGCTGCGCGGCGAGGCCGACCTGCCGCTGGATGAGAGCGACGAAATCATCCTGCTTTCCCAGGCCGATGTGCTCTGGCTGGCCAGCCCGCCAGTGCAGCGCGCCCTGCGCGGCGAGCTGGTTCCGGGCATCATGGCCGCCCAGCCGGCGGCGCCCGGGGGCGCCATGCCCGCGGCCGCGTCGGTCGAGGCGGAATGCCCCGCGCTGCACGCGCTGGCGGTGGCTGCGCGTTCCTCTCCCGCACGCTTCGCGCATGCCCGTGGGGCGGGCTTCCCCGATCTCGGCACGCCGCCCTGCCCGCAGGCCTTCCTCGATTACCCGCAGCTTCTGCCCTGGCTGGTGGACCAGTCCGTGCTGCTCTCAGGCGAGGCGAGGATGCCCGGCCTCTACCCCATCCTCGACGATACGGGGCTGGACCAGGTGTTGGCCGCCGCTGGCGGCGCGACCGACACGGCCGATCTCTCCGCCGTGGAGCTCTCGCGGGAGCCGCTGGAGCAGGCGGGCGCCATCCCGCTCTCCCGCATGTTGCTGGACCTGCGCAGCCGCAATTTCGCGGCCATCCGCCTCTCCCCGCGCGACGCGATCAGGCTGCCGCGCGGCTTCGGCGACCGTGACAGCGGCCCCGTCACCCTGATGGGCGAGTTCATGCGGCCCGGCATCTACGACATCCGCCGTGGCGAGCGCCTCTCTGAACTCATCGCCCGCGCGGGCGGGCTTTCGCCCCAGGCCTATCCCTATGGCGCCGTCTTCACCCGCGAGAGCGTGCGGCAGCGCCAGCAGGAAGGCTTCGCCCGCACGGCGCGGGAACTCGAACAAAGCCTGATCCAGGTGGCGGCCGGACAGGCGGTGGCGGGCAGCAAGCCGAGCGGCATGGACCTCGGTGGCGCCATCACCGCCGGGCGGGAACTGGCCGGCGCGCTGCGGGAGGCGCGTGCCGCCGGGCGCATGGTGGTGGAAGCCAACCCCGTCATCCTCGCCGCGCGGCCGGAACTGGATGTGCTGCTGGAGCCGGGCGACCTGATCGCCATCCCGAAGCGGCCGAACGAGGTGACGGTGGTGGGCGCCGTGCTGAACCCCGGCAGCCTGCAATTCACCACCGGCTGGAAGGCGACGGAATACGTGCAGGCCTCCGGCGGCGCGCAACGCTTCGCCGATGGCTCCCGCGCCTTCATCGTGCTGCCGAACGGGCAGAGTACCCCAGCAGGCCTCGGCTCCTGGCAGGCGGGCGGACCACCCGTGCCACCAGGAAGCCTCGTCGTCGTGCCGCAGGACCCGAGCCCCTATGAGACCTGGGGCTTCATCCGCGACCTGACGCAGGTGGTGGGACAACTCAGCATCAGCGCTGCGGCGCTGGCTGTGATTGGGCGAGAAGCCCGTTAAGGGAGAAAAAGAAGCTGGAGGGAGAAGGAATTCTCCCTCCAGACCTCCCTCATCTTTTTCTTCGAGTTTGGGTTCGGACTTTGAAGCCGAACGGCGACACCAGCTCGGCGAAGCTCAATTGCTAAAAGGCCACGCGTGCTGAACCCTCAGT
>JH600044.1:16776-23226 GCA_000245075.1 Acetobacteraceae bacterium AT-5844 | reverse complement strand
GCGTGCTGAACCCTCAGTCGCCGAGGGCCAAGTCAGGCCCTCGGCGCACTCAACCGGCAGAAAGGGGTGCCGCCCGAAGGGCGCACCCGAAAACACCGCAAAAAGAAAAGAAGGGGGGGCTTGGGGGAATTCATTCCCCCCAAAACACAGCGACGCCCGTTTCAGCGCCGTCGCCGCTGGGCGGCTTCTTCCCGCCGCATATCCACGAACACCTGGTAATCGGCATGGCTTGTCCGGGCCCAGCCGATGGCGCTGCCGCGTTCCACTGCCTTATGGATATCCGGGTGTGCGGCGGGCAGGGCGAGGTGGAAGGCGATCATGTCTTCCTTGAAGGCTGCCGGCAGGTCGGTGCGCACCACGACGGGTCCGTTCTGGATGGGGCGGGAGGTCCAGATGATCCGCAGGTCCTTCATATCCAGCAGGCCCTTTTCCACGGCAGCCCGCAGGGTGCCGCGGGTGTAGGGCGGTTCGCCCTGGCCGGAGACCCAGGTGACGCCGGCGTCGTATTGCTTCTGCAGCACCGCCACCAGCGCCTGGTCGTGCCCGCCGCCGAAGCCGGTGCGGGAGAAGAACTGTCCCGGCTCCGGGTTGATACCGGCGGCGCGCAGCTCCGCGCGGGGGATCAGGTAGCCGGAGGCGCTGTTGGGGTCCGCCCAGGCGATGGACTTGCCGCGCATTTGTTCCAGCGAGGTGATGCCGGAATCCGCCCGCGCATACATGACCGCGACATAGGAGGTGGAACCATCCTGCTCCTTTGTCACCAGGATGGGCTCGACGCCGCCATCGGTGTCCATCCACACGCCGGCATAGGCGGCGGGAGACATGTTGGCGATTTCCAGCTGCTTGGCGGCGAAGGCCTGCTGCACGCCGCCATAGTCGCTGGCGAAATAGAGGCGTGTGGGCACCTTGAAGGTGTCCTCGAACAGCTTGGCATAGGCGCCGTATCGGCCCAGCCGGTCGCTTTCCGCCTCGCCGCCGAGGACGCCGATGCGAATTTGCGGCACCTGGTCCGCCCAGGCACGGCGGCCAGGGGCCGGCATGGCGGGGGCGGAGGCCGGGGGGGTGCCCTGCGCGTGGGCCAGCCTGAGGGAGCAGGTGGCGGCAAGGCTCGTCAGGGCAAGCAGTGCACGGCGACGCATGAATGGGCACTCCGGCATGATGCGTGGGGTTGGGATATTCTTTCACCCATCTCCGCCGCGGTGCCAGCCCTTTGCATATCAAGTGCAACCCAACGAAACGGTGCTTCGCGTCTTGGCACCCCAGGGTGTAAGGGGGGGACGCCATGGCACCGAATGAACTCCGCGCCGGCCGTCCCCTGGTCGGCGACCGTGCTCCGACGACGTCCGCTCCTCCGCCACCCTCCGCGGGGAACGGCAGGCCACCGGGGGGACGGCCGCCTCGCGCGCCGCGCGCTGGCGGGGGCGGCTTTGGCCGCTGGCTGCGCCGGCTGATGGGCTGGGGCATGTCGCTCGCCCTGGCGCTGGTGGTGATCGGCGGCATCGCTACCTACGGCCTGTATCAGACCGCGGCGAAGGACCTGCCGGACCACGCCTGGCTGGCCGATTACCAGCCGCCGCAGATGAGCCGCATGTATGCGGCCGACTCTCGCCTGATGACGGAGATGGCGCTGGAGCGCCGCGTCTTCCTGCCGATCGACGCCATTCCGAAGCGCGTGCAGGAGGCCTTCATCGCCGCCGAGGACCAGCGCTTCTGGAACCACCATGGCGTGGACCCGGTGGGCCTGACGCGCGCGGTGCTGACCAATCTGGAAGGCATGGGCAGCGGGCGCCGCGCCGTCGGCGCCTCCACCATCACCCAGCAGGTCGCCAAGAACATGCTGGTGGGCAACGACCGCACCATCATGCGCAAGGTGCGGGAGGCGATTCTGGCCTTCCGGCTGGAAAGCGCCATGTCCAAGGAGCGCATCCTCGAGATCTACCTGAACGAGATCTTCCTGGGGCAGCAGGCCTATGGCGTGGCTTCGGCGGCCATGAATTATTTCAACAAGGGGCTCGATGAGCTGACGCTCAGCGAGACCGCCTTCCTCGCTGCCCTGCCGAAGGCGCCGAACAACCTGAACCCCATGCGCTACCCGGAAGCCGCGCGCGCCCGCCGCGACTACGTGCTGGACCGCATGGTGGAAGACGGCGCCGCCACCCAGGCCGAGGCCGATGCGGCGAAGCAGGAGCCCATCATCGCGCGCGGCCGCCAGCGGCCGGACATGCTGAATGTGGGCCAGTACTTCACCGAGGAGGTGCGGCGGGAGCTGATCGCCCGCTTCGGGCAGGACCAGACCACCATGGGTGGGCTGGTGGTGCGCACCAGCATGGACCCCGAGTTGCAGACCGCCACCGAGACGGCGCTGCGCCAGGGCCTGATGAATTACGACCGCCGCCGGGGCGGCTGGCGCGGCCCCGTCGCCAAGATTTCCGCCAGCGCCACCGAATGGATGCCGGCGCTGGAAGGCGTGCAGCGCCCGGCCGGCGCGCTGCCGGAATGGCGCCTGGCGGTGGCGCTGGAGGTGGATGCGCGCAGCGCCCGCCTCTCCTGGCTGGAAAAGCCCAATGACGGCCGCCCTGCCCAGCCCCGCCAGGGAACGCTGGCCTTCGAGGACGTTTCCGGCTGGGCCCGCCCGGTCAACGCCCAGGGCCGTATCGGCGGCGCACCCCGCCGCATGCAGGACGTGCTGAATGTCGGCGACGTTGTGCTGGTGGAGGTGCAGCCAGCCCGCGAAACCCGCAACGCCGCGCGGGGCGAGCGCCTCGCGCTGCGCCAGATTCCGAAGGTGCAGGGCGCCGTGGTGGCGCTGGACCCCGCGACGGGCCGCGTGATCTCCATGTCCGGTGGCTTCAGCTTCGAGCAGAGCTGGTTCAACCGCGCCACCCAGGCGATGCGCCAGCCCGGCTCCTCCTTCAAGCCGTTCGTCTACCTGCCGGCGCTGGAGATGGGCATTCCGCCCAACCAGCGGCTGCTGGACGCGCCCATCGAGATCATGACCCCGCAGGGCATGTGGCGGCCGGGCAACTACAGCCGCAACTTCAACGGCATGGTGACGATGCGCACCGCGCTGGAGAAGTCGCTGAACCTCGTCACCATCCGGCTCGCGCAGGAAATCGGTATCGACAAGGTGGCGGATGCGGCCGCGCGCTTCGGCGTCATTCCGCATATGCCGCGCGTGCTCGCCATGTCGCTCGGTGCCGGCGAGACCACCGTGCTGCGGATGGCCGCCGCCTATGCCAGCTTCGTCAATGGCGGCAAGCAGGTGGCGCCCACGCTGATCGACAGTGTGCAGGACCGCTTCGGCCGCGTCGTCTGGCGCGCCGACAACCGCCGCTGCGAGGGCTGCGATAACACCGCCAACGCCGAGCCGCCGACGCTGGTGGATGAGCGCCAGCAGATCACCGACCCCATCGCCGCCTACCAGATGGTGTCACTGTTGCAGGGCGTGGTGCAGCGTGGCACCGGCACCCGCGCGGGCGCCGGGCTGAACCGCCCCATCGCCGGCAAGTCCGGCACCACCAACGACTATCTGGACAACTGGTTCGTCGGCTTCACGCCGGAGATCGTGGTGGCGGTGTGGGTAGGCTTCGACGAACCCCACAGCCTGGGTGAGGGCGAGACCGGCGGCGGCAATGCCGCGCCGATCTTCCACGACGTCATCGCCGCCGCGTTGAAGGACAGCCCGCCGGTGCCCTTCCGCGCGCCGCCGGGGGTCTCCCTGGTGCGGGTGCAGGCCAGCAATGGCGATACCATCCTGGAGCCCTTCCGCCCCGGGACGGAGAACGCCGCCCGCGCGCCCATCGGCGATACGGGTGAGGGTGCCTCCGCCAGCGGTACGGCGGCAGGGGCGGATAGCTCGCTGGGTGGGTTGTACTGACGGGATAGAGGTCGGAACCGGGGGAATGAATTCCCCCGGGCCCCTTCTTTTCTTTTTGCGGTGTTTTCGGGTGCGCCCTTCGGGCGGCACCCTTTTTTATGGGCTGACGTTGGAGTGCGCCAAGGCTCTTGGACCCTCGGCGACTGACGGCTCAGCCCTTATGGCCTTTAGATTCTTAGCTTCGCTGGTCTGGCGTCACCGTGTGCCCTGAAGCCCAAACCTAAAACTCGAAGAAAAAAGATGAGGGTGGTCTGGAGGGAGAATTCCTTCTCCCTCCAGTTCCCTGCCGTCATCACCTCAAGAAAATGAAGATCGCATATCCCGCACCAGATCCCGGAAGTGGCGAAGGGTGGGCGAGGGCGGCTCCTTCCGCGTGGCCAGGCGAAGGATGGCTGTCAGGCGCGGGCAATCCGTCAGCGGCCGATAGACCACGCCTTCACCACCCAGGCGCTGCATGGAGGCGGGGACGATGGAGACACCCATCCCTGCCGCCACGAGGCTGAAGGTGGCGGGCAGGCGCGGTGCTTCCTGGGCGATGGAGGGGTTGAAGCCGGCGTCGCGGCAGGCGGTGAGGATGGTGTCGTACAGCCCGGCGCCCGCCTGGCGGCGGTAGAGAATGAAGGCCTCCCGTGCCAGGGCGATGAGGGGAAGGGGCGAGGTCTCGGCGGCCAGCGCATGGTCGGCGGGCAGGGCCGCCAGCATAGCTTCCTCCAGTACCGGCTCGGCGGTCAGCCCCTCGCGCCAGCCGCCGGCGGAGCGGATGAAGGCCGCATCCAATTGCTGTTGTTGCAGGGCGTTTTCCAATTCGCTGCTGCTGGCTTCCTCCAGCACGATGGACACGCCGGGCCAGGCGGCGCGGAACCGCCGCAGCACGGCTGGCACCAGCGGGTGCAGCGCGGCGGAGCCTGTGAAGCCGATGGCCAGGCGGCCCTTTTCCCCCCGTGCGGCACGGCGTACGGCTTCGGCCACGCCCTCGGCGCGGGCGAGCACGGCGCGGGCTTCTTCCAATAGCGCCAGACCGGCTTCGGTGGGACGCACGCCGCGCGGCAGACGGTGCAGCAGGGACACGCCGAGGTCCCGCTCCAACCCGGCCAGCAGGCGCGTCAGGGGTGGCTGCTGCATGCCCAGCCGCTCTGCCGCGCGCGTTACGTGTTCTTCTTCCGCCACCGCCACGAAGGCCCGCAGGCGGCGTAGCTCGATGAATTCCATACCTTCCAGGTATCATTATTTGCCATAGCATGCATTGGACATCATGCCGGCCTGGGCGCATGCCCGTGCCATCCACTCCGGAGGATGAGAGCCCGCCATGCCCACGCCGCAGCCAGCCAGCGATCTGCCGAATACGGATGCGGAGCTGATGCCGGAGCCGCCGGGCTGCGCCGCGCTGTTCACTGGCTTCCTGGGGCTGGGGCTGATCGGCTTCGGCGGCGTGCTGCCCATGGCCCGGCACATGATCGTGGAGGAAAAGCGCTGGCTGACGCCGGATGCCTTCACGGAAATACTGGGCCTCTGCCAGTTCCTGCCGGGGGGCAACATCATCAACCTTTCCGTCGCCATCGGGCTGGAATTCCGGGGCGTGGCGGGCGCCTTCTCCGCGCTGATGGGCCTTATCCTGGGGCCGACGGCCGTGGTGGTGGGCCTCGGCGTGATCTACGACCGCTACAGCGACGACCCGCATGTGCAGGGACTTTTCGCCGGCCTCGCCGCAGCCGCCGCGGGGCTGCTGGTGGCCACGTCATTGAAGATGCTCAACCCACTCTGGCGGCGCCCCGTCTCCCTCGCCGTGGTGGCGCTCTGCGTGCTGGCCATCGCCATCCTTCGTCTGCCGCTGTTGCCCAGCATGGCGGTGCTGGCCCCACTCAGCGTCTTCGCCGTGCGGTGGAGCGGCCGATGAACACCCTCGTTGCCCTGGCGGTCATCTTCACCCAGCTCTCCCTGCTCGCCTTCGGGGGCGGCAACACCATTCTGCCGGAAATGCAGCGGCAGGTGGTGGAGGTGCATGGCTGGATGACGGCGCAAGCCTTCGGCGCCCTCTTCGCCCTGGCCCAGGCCGCGCCAGGGCCGAACATGATGGTGGTGCCGCTCGTGGGCTGGCATGTGGCGGGGTGGAGTGGCCTGCTCGTCTCCTCCATCGCCAAATTCGGCCCGTCCTCGCTGCTCACCGGCATCGTGCTGGGGCTGTGGAAACGCTTCAAGGACCGGCCCTGGCGCCGCATCATCCAGGCAGGGCTGGTGCCGATGACGGTGGGGCTGGTGGCGGCCAGCGCCATCCTCATCACCCACGCGACAGCAACGAACTGGTGGCTGGCCGCTATCTCGGCCGCCGTGGCCGCCGTAGCCACCGCGACGAAACTCCACCCCCTCTGGCTGCTGGGGAGTGGGGCGCTTTTGGGGCTGCTGCTCTCGTTTTGAGGGGGCCAGAGCTGGAGGGAGAAAGAATTCTCCCTCCAGACCTCCCTCATCTTTTTCTTCGAGTTTAGGTTTGGGCTTCAGCGCCGGAATGGGACGCTAAATCGCGAAGCCAAATTTATAATGGCCACGCGGGATGCACCCTCAGTCGCCGAGGGTCCAAG
>JH600044.1:8383-16756 GCA_000245075.1 Acetobacteraceae bacterium AT-5844 | reverse complement strand
GCTGCCGCGCTTGCCTGGGCCAGCGCCTCGCGCGCCTGCCCCGCTCGTGCGGCGTCGCAGGGGTCCAGCACCAGCACCGCCTCCCGCCTGGGCAGGCCCAGCCCGGCCCAGCCGGGATCGGGCAGCCCTGGCTCTCCCCCCACCCGTGCCTCCGCGACCCATGCCGCGGCCGCCATGGCATCAGGAGGAGCGATGCCGAGAGAGGGAGGCTCCGACATCAACAATGCGACAGGAGCGTGCCGCTTGCCGAAAACCGGGGCGCGGAACGGACCAGCGGCAAAGCGCAGGACTCGCGGCACCCCGGCAGGCGCAGGCACCCCTTCCTCGAGCGCAAGCCAGCCTCCGCCAGCGTGAACTGCGCGGTATTCGGGCCAGAAAGCGGGCAAATGCGGCACTCGCCGTAGTGCACCGGGCAGGAAGGCGATGGTGGCTGGGGGGTTCATCTGAGGAAGGAATCGTTCTGTCTAAGCACGTTACGGCAGATGGTACGTTGGCGACACCATCCGAGACGGGCTTTGCCAGCAGGGTTGCACTGCGGTAGGGTCCCCGCCAGTCACGATAGCATGCGAGTGGGCGTGAACGGATATCCCCTGGCTACCGGACCGCTTCCGGCCTTCTCGGCCCTGCTCCGGAAACACATTCTTCCTGCCCGGCCGGCGCTTCTGGCGCTTGCCTTGCTGGGCCTTTCCGGCTGCGGTGCCCTCCAATCGGATCAGAGCGGCAGCGCCACGCCCGTGGCCGCCGCCATTCCCGTGCAGCCGGATGATCCGCTGGCCGCCTTCGCCGCCCGGGCCAATCCCGGGCAGGAGGAGCTGGTGGGCAACCCGCCGGTGCGGGCACGGATGATGCGCACCTATAATTCCGGCGCAGGCCGCCCGTGCCGGGAGGTGATGCTGGGCAATGCAGCCACCGGCACCAAATCCCTCTATTGCGAGGTGGCGCCCGGCGTGTGGACCCATGTCCGCCCCCTGCTGGGCACCGGACAGACCGGCCGCTCATGAGCGGGAACGTCCCCCAGCGCCGGCGGGACGGCGGCCTGGCGGCGCAACTCCGGGTCCTCCAGGCTCTCGTGATCCGCGAGATGCTCGGGCGGTTCGGGCAGTCGCGGGTCGGCTATATCTGGTTGGTCGGCGAGCCGGTGATGCTTGCCGTGGGTATTTCGACGATTCACTGGCTCAGTGACCGCGGCCTGCCCAACAACATCCCGACCTTCCTGTTCTACGGCCTGGGCTATGCGGCGTTCTTCATGTTCCGCGCGGTGGTCACACGCTGCGCGGGCGCGATCAACGGCAACCTGAACCTGCTGTACCACCGCAGCATCTCGCTGCACGACCTGATCATCGCCCGCACCCTGGTCGAGTTCGTGGCGGTCGTGCCCGTGATCCTGCTCTTCATACTGGGCGGGTTGCTGTATGCCGATGTCTGGCCAGCCTATCCGGGGCTGTTCGCCCTCAGCCTCGTCCTCAGCGCCCTGCTGGGGCATGGGGTGGGTGCGCTGCTGGCCGCGCTGATCGTGCTGTATGAGCCGCTGGAGCGCATCGTCCATCCACTGACCTATCTGATGATGCCGCTCTCCGCCGCCTTCGCCATGGTCGATTCCATGCCCCCGGCGGCACAGGAAATCATCCTGAAGAACCCCCTCGCCCATGTGAACGAGGCCATCCGCTACGCCCAATGGGGCGACAAGATCATCGCCCATTACGACCTTTCCTTCGTGACCTTCTGGGTCATCATTTTCAATTTCATGGGGATGGTGGCGCTGCGCGCCGTGCGTTCCCGCATTTCCATGGCGCATTGAGACACTCCCGATGATCGAAATGATCGACGTCTGGAAGAGCTTCGAGAGCCGGAAGGGCGGGCACCACACCATCCTGCGCGGCGTGCACGGGCGCATTCGCCGGGGGGACCATGTCGGCGTCCTGGGCCGCAACGGCTCGGGCAAGTCCACGCTGATGCGGATCCTGAGCGGCGTCGAGGCCCCGACGCGAGGTGTCGTCCGGCGGGAGATGTCCATCTCCTGGCCGATCGGCGGTGGCTATGGCCTGCAATCCTCTGCGAGCGGGGCGGCCAATGCGCGCTTCATCGCGCGCCTCTACGGCACCCCCCTGCGGCAGACGCAGGATTTCGTGGAAGAGTTCTCCGAGCTCGGCCGCTTCTTTTATGAGCCGGTGAACACCTACTCTTCCGGCATGATCAGCCGCCTGCTGATGGGCCTGTCCTTCGCGGTCGATTTCGACTGCTACCTGGTGGACGAAGCGCTCTCCACCGGCGATGCGCGCTTCTCGGCCAAATGCCTTCACATGCTGGAAGTCCGGCGGAAGAACGCCGCCATGATCCTGGTCTCGCACAACGCGATGCATGTGCGCCAATACTGCGATTCGGCCGCCATCCTGCGGAATGGCATGCTGGAATTCTATGAGGATGTCGATGAAGCTATCGCAGCCTACCAAGGCCTCTGACGTCCCCATGTCCGGCCGAAGGCAGACGCCAGCGCCGCGTTCGCGCCTGGGGCAGATGCTGTGGAAGCGCCGCTTCTACATGCTGCTCGTCGTGCTGCCGACGCTCATCGCGGCCATCTACCTCTATATCTTCGCGGCGGGGCAATATGTCTCCGAGGCGCGCTTCATGGTGCATGGGCGCCAGGAAGCCCGTGCCTCCTCCGCCCTCAGCCAGATGATGGGCGCCGCCGGCTTCAAGCAGGTGCCCGAAGAGGCGATGGCGGTGCGCGACTACCTGGAATCGCACGATGCCTTCGCCGCGCTCCAGGAACGGCTCAACCTGATCGAACTGTACCAGCGGCCGGAAGCCGATTTCCTGGCCCGGCTTTGGTCCAGCGACATGCCTGTCGAATTCATGCTGCTTTACTACCGTTTCATGAATTCCGTGGTGGTCGACAATACGAGCGGCATCACCACCATCCGCGCCCGCGCCTTCAGGCCCGAAGACGCCCACCAGCTGGCAGAGGCGCAACTCCGCGTTTCGGAAGATTTCGTAAATCATCTCTCCGCCCGCGCCCGCGGCGCCTCCCTGGAACTCGCTCAGCAGGAGCTGACGCGGGCTGAGGAACGCGTCATCGCAGCCCAGACGGCCATGGCGGAATGGCGGCTGCGCGAACAGGCGGTGGACCCGGCCGGCCTTGCGCAGATCAGCCAACAGGGCCTCGCGGCCCTGGAAGGCCAGTTGAACGCGGCGCGCACCGAGCTCCAGGAGAAATCCACCTGGATGCGTTCGGACAACCCGACGATCGTCAACCTGCGCAACCGCGCGCAGGCTCTGGAAACCCGCATCCAGATGGAGCGCGACCGGCTGACCACCGGCACCGACGCCCTGCCGGAACGCATCTCCGCCTATGAGCGCCTGGCACTGGAGCGTGAATTCGCCACGAAGCAGCTTGCCTCCGCCACCAGCTCGCTGGAAATGGCGCGGGTGGACGCGCAGCGGCAGCAGCTCTTCCTCTCCCGCGTCGTGGAGCCGAATCTGGCGGAATATCCGCTCTATCCACGCGCCGGCATTTTCCTGCTCAGCTTCTTCGCCATCATGTCGATCCTCTACGGCATTGGCTGGCTCATCATCGCGGGGGTTCGCGAACATGCGCTTTAAAAGCGGCCTTCTTTCCCTGGTCCTGCTCTTCTCCCAGGGCTCCGTGACGCTGGCTCAGGCGCAGTCCCTGCGGGCGCCCAGCCCCGCGCTGATGTCCCGCCAGAACCTCCAGGCCATGGAGCAGGTGCCCTCCATCCTCGGCCAGGACACCGCGACCAACCGCGTGGGCAGCACCACCGAAGCCGAGGTCGGCGCCACCGCCCAGGGCCCGCTGGCCGAGCCGAACCGCAACCCGGGCCCGAGCACCACGGTGTTCGGCGCCGCGCTGTTCGCCCGCAGCGCCCCCTCCGCCTCCGAGAGCAACAACCCGAACTACCGCCTGGGCCCGGGGGACCGCGTGAGCGTGCGCGTCTGGGGCCCTGTCGAGACGGAGACCATGGGCGCGCTGGATGCGCAGGGAAACCTCTTCCTGCCCTCCATCGGCCCGCTGCGTCTGGCGGGCACCCGCGCGGGTGACCTGCAGCGCACGGTCGAGGCCGAGGTGCGGCGGATCTATACCCAGCAGGTGCAGGTCTATGCCGTGCTGCTCTCGGCCAGCAATGTGGGCCTGTTTGTCACCGGCTTCGTCCGCACCCCCGGCCGGCACATCGGCTCCTCCTCCGACACGGTGCTGGATTTCCTGCTGCGCGCCGGCGGCGTGGACCCGGCCCGCGGCTCCTATCGCGACATCACCGTCAATCGCGGTGGCCGTGTGGTGCAGCGCATCGACCTCTACCCCTTCCTGCTGCGCGGCACGCTGCCCAGCCTCAACCTGCAGGAAGGCGACACCATCGTCGTCGGGCGCCAGGGCGCGACCATCTCGGCCGATGGCGCCGTGCGCAACAACTACCTGTTCGAAGTGGCGGGGCGCAGCATGAGCGGCTCCGAGCTGATCGAGCTGGCGGGCCCTCTGCCCGCCGCCACCAACGCGGTGGTGCGTGGAACGCGCAACAACCAGCCCTGGTCCCGCTACGCGACACTGGCCGAGCTGCGGCGCCTGCCGCTGCTGGACCAGGATACCGTCACCTTCATTACCGACGCGCCCGCGCCCACCGTTCGCGTGTTCGTGGAAGGCAGCCGCATCGGGCCCTCCGTGCTGGTAGCCGACCGTGACGCCAATCTCTGCCAGATCCTGGACTATGTTGAGGTCAATCCGCGCCTCGCGGACACCAGCTCCGTCTATGTGCTGCGCAAGCGGCTGGCGGCGCAGCAGCAGCGTTCCATCAACGAGGCGCTGGACCGGCTGGAGCGCCAGCTCTTCACCGCCTCCTCCTCCACCACCGGCGTCGCGGAAATCCGCAGCCAGGAGGCCCAGCTCGTCTCCAACTACATCCAGCGCGGCCGCCGCATTCAGCCGGAGGGCCGCCTGGTGGCTGTCGATACCGGTGGCCGGTGCGCGCCCATCCGCCTGGAGGATGGCGACACCATCGTCATTCCGGAGCGTTCCGAGACCGTCATGGTCAGCGGCGAGGTGCTGAACCCGCAGGCCGTCATCTGGCGCCAGAACATGCGCATCGAGGACTATCTCGAGGCGGCGGGCGGCGTGACGCAGCGCGGCAGCAGCAGCTCCGTGATGATCCGCCGGGCCAGCGGCCAGGTGATCCTGGACCCGCGTGAGGGCCCCCGCCCCGGTGACGAGCTGATCGCCCTGCCCGAGCTTGGCGTGAAGGGCTTCCAAATCACCCGCGACCTGCTGCAGCTGATCTATCAGACAGCTTTGACGGCGCGGTACGTCGACCAGCTGTAACTGTCCGGCAGGACAGAAAGGGGGCCACCGGCAACGGTGGCCCCCTTTTTTGTTTGGTGTCCGACCCAGCGGACTTGGCGGCAGGCGTTCCCTCTCGGGACGGCTATTAAGTCGTCAGGCGGCCTGGCGGTGGCCGGCGTCGACATCCAGCACGCCAGCGGCCCAGCGCGGCGCATCGGCCAGCAGGGCGTCAATCTGAGCCGGCGTCATCGCCTCGGCGAATTCACGGGCGGTCATGACGGAGGCATCCCAGTTCCGGGCCGCTTCCGGCAGCTCCACCCGGCCAGCCAACTCACCCGACGCCACCAGCTCCGCCGCGCGGCGGGCGGTGCACAGGATGCGGGCGGCAGCCTCCAGCCGCAGCCGCTCGGCCAGGTCGCCCTGGGCCAGGGTGTTCAGCGCGTCGAGGGTCAGCCGGCGGCGTGCCGCGGCCGGCAGGTTCAGGCTCTCAAGTGCCATGGGGGCAAATCTCCGAAGTTGTCACGTCCCCGCTTCTTGCGCGGCAGGGCGATACACGGCACATGGACAACTTCTCCCCGGATCGCAAGGCCAATGGCCCCCGCGATGCCCGGTGCTGCTGCATGGGCGCCATGCCCCGTTGCGGACCGCAAATGGCACGGCTCTTTCGTGGCAACTCCTGCCACGCTTCCGCCTGACCTTTTCCCTGGCGGCACGACACATCCGACCGTTTCGCACTTCTCCCGCGCATGATTCGGAGGCATGGAAGCGGCCATGTCGCACAGCCCCTCCGCCCCCGCCCCCGTGCACCTGTCCAACCAGCGGATCTCGCTGCCGAAGGACAAGATCCGCATCCTGCTGCTGGAAGGCGTGTCCGACACCGCCGTCTCCCTGCTGGGCGCGGCGGGCTACACCAATGTCCAGCGCGAGTCGAAGGCGCTGGAGGGGGAGGCGCTGAAGCAGGCGCTGCAAGGCGTGCATCTGCTCGGCATCCGCTCCCGCACCCAGCTCACCGCCGAGGCATTGCAGGCGGCGGACCGGCTGATCGCGGTGGGCTGCTTCTGCATCGGCACCAACCAGGTGGACCTGGCCGAGGCCAAGCGACTCGGCATCCCCGTCTTTAACGCCCCCTTCAGCAATACCCGCAGCGTGGCGGAGCTGGTGATGGGCGAGATCGTCATGCTGCTGCGGCGCATCCCGGACCGCTCCCGCTCCGCGCATGAGGGTGGCTGGGACAAGTCCGCCACCCATTCCCGCGAGGTGCGTGGCAAGACGCTGGGCATCGTCGGCTACGGCAATATCGGCAGCCAGATCTCCGTCCTCGCCGAGGCCTTCGGCATGCGCGTCATCTACTACGACGCCATCCCGAAGCTGCCGCACGGCAATGCCGTCGCCGCCGCCTCCCTGCACGACCTGCTGGCGGCCTCGGACGTCGTCACGCTGCATGTGCCGGAGACGGAGCAGACCACCAACCTGATCGGCGCCACCGAGATCGCGGCCATGCGGCAGGGCTCCATCCTGATCAATAACAGCCGCGGCAAGGTCGTGGACCTGGACGCGCTGGCCGAGGCCCTGAAGTCCGGCCACCTGCTGGGCGCCGCCGCCGATGTCTTCCCCGAGGAGCCGAAGCGCAATGGCGAGCGCTTCACCACGCCGTTGCAGGGCCTGCCCAACGTCATCCTGACGCCCCATATCGGCGGCAGCACGGAAGAAGCGCAGGAACGCATCGGCGAGGAAACCGCCCGCAAGCTCTCCGACTACTCCGACACCGGCGCGACGCTCGGCGCGGTGAACTTCCCGGAAGTGACGCTGCCGGCCACGGCGCGCGGCACGCGCTTCCTGCATGTCCACCGCAACGTGCCGGGCGTGCTGGCGGCGCTGAACGAGGCCTTCAGCCGCTTCAAGCTGAACATCACCGCACAGTACCTGCAGACGGACCCCGAAATCGGCTACGTCGTGGTCGATTCCGAGAATGTGCAGGACCCTGAGGGCGTGCTGGCAGCCCTGCGCGAGATCCCGGGCACAATCCGCGCCCGGCTCATCTACGAGCGGCACTGACACCAAGGGGGCCTTCTGGCCCCCTTCTTTTTGCCCTGCGCCAACAGAGTTCCAGGGGGTGGACTTTTCCCCCGCCAAAGGGTGCTCTGCGCCCGGCGACTCCACCTACGCGCAGGAACGAGCATGACCGACCGGCACAGCATCGGCACCGAAGGCCTTACCGCCACCATCAAGCCCGAGGGCGCGGAGCTGACCAGCCTGCGGGACGCCGCCGGCACCGAATGGCTGTGGCAGGCCGGCCCGGAATGGCCCCGCCACGCGCCCGTGCTGTTCCCCGTCGTCGGCCGCCTGGCGGAAGACACGCTGCGGCATGAAGGCAAGACCTATCGCGTGACCCAGCACGGCTTCGCGCGGGACAGCCTGTTCCAGTGGGTGGAGCGCAGCCCCAGCCGTGTCATGCTGCGCCTGACGGAGAGCGAGAGCACCCTCGCCCTCTACCCCTTCCGCTTCGTGCTGGAGATGATCTACGCGGTGGAGGGCAACACCCTCTCCGTCACCACTCGCGTCACCAATCCGGGGCAGGAAGTGCTCCCCTGCGGCGTGGGCGCCCACCCCGCCTTCCGCTGGCCCCTCGCTGACGGCGTGGCCAAGGAAGCGCATGTGCTGGAATTCTCCGAGCAAGAGACCGGCCCCGCCCTCGCCGTCGAAGGCGCCCTGCTGGGGGCGGAAAAGCCCCTCCCCTTCAATGGCCGCACCCTGCCCCTCTCGCCCGAGCTTTTCGCGCAGGACGCTCTGGTCATGCCGGGCGTGGCAAGCCGCTCCGTGAACTTCATGGCGCCAGGGTCCCGCTCCCTCACCGTCTCCTGGGATGGCTACAAGGACCTCGGCATCTGGTCGAAACCCGGCGGGGCGCCATTCCTGTGCATTGAACCGTGGTTCAGTATGGCGAGCCCTGTGGGCTGGGACGGCGAATTCCGGGACAAGCCGGGAATCCTGCTCCTTCCGCCAGGGGAAAGCCGGGATTTTGTGTGGCGGGCAACGCCTGCTGGGTGAGGCTGAAGCGCTGGAGGGAGAAAGAATTCTCCCTCCAG
>JH600044.1:6056-8363 GCA_000245075.1 Acetobacteraceae bacterium AT-5844 | reverse complement strand
CCCTCATCTTTTTCTTCGAGTTTGGGTTCGCGGCTTCAAGGCCGGACGGTGACACCACTGTTGCGAAGCTGAATTTCTACAAAGCCACGCAGGATGCACCCTCAGTCGCCGAGGGTCCAAGACCCTCGGCGCACTCAGCCGGCGGAAATGGGTGCCGCCTGCAAGGGGCACCAAAAACTCGAAGAAAGAAAAGAAGGGGGGCTCTGGGGGGAATTCATTCCCCCCAGCCTTCAAGCCGCGCCCGGCTCCGCTTCAAATCCACTTCCCGGCATATCCCGCACGAAGGCGCGCCAGTCATGCTTGCGGGCGGCGGCGCGTTCGGTGCCGTCGGGCAGTTTGGCGTAGAGGGTGAGTGCGTCCTTGGCCCAGAGCGCATCGAAATTGCGCTCGCTTTCCAGCGCCAGCGCGGCGGTGCGCTGGAAGACGCCTTCCTTGATGCGAGGCTGGATCTTCATCATCCAGTAGATGGTGCCGAGCAGCAGGATGGCCGCGCCCACGTAGAAGTGGATCAGCCAGATACTGAGCAGGCTTGCCGCCAGAAGTGCCGAGAGGGGCAGCACATTCTCCATCTGGTGGTACACGGGGGAGCCGGGGCTGTTCATCTTGCGGATGTGCACGCCGAGCTGCACCTCGCCCCGGTCGATCATGCCGCGGAGGGCTTCCAACTCCGTCATAGCTCGAAGGCCGCGCGCATCAGGGCCTGGGTATAGGCCTCGCGCGGTGCACGCAACACAGCCTCGGCCTCGCCGCTTTCCACCACTTTTCCTCCCTTCAGGACCATGATCCGGTGCGCCATGGCGCGCACTACGCGGAGATCATGGCTGATGAAGAGATAGGCCAGCCGGTGCCGCGCCTGCAAACCGCGCAGCAATTCCACCACCTGCGCCTGCACGGAGACATCGAGCGCGCTGGTCGGCTCATCCAGCACCAGCAGGCGCGGGTTCAGCACCAGCGCGCGGGCGATGGCGATGCGCTGCCGTTGCCCGCCGCTGAATTCATGCGGGTAGCGCTCGGAGGTGGCGGGGTCGAGGCCCACTTCCTCCAGCGCGCCTTTCACCCGAGCCTCGCGCTGCGTGCGGCTGAGTTCCGGCGCGTGGACGGCCAGACCTTCGCCCACGATCTCGGCCACGCTCATGCGCGGCGAGAGGGAGCCGAACGGGTCCTGGAACACCACCTGCATCCGCGCCCGCAGGGGGCGCAGCTCGCCCCGGCTCAGCCCCTGGATCGGCTGCCCCTCGAAGCGCACCGCGCCTTCGCAACGTTCGAGCTGAAGCAAGGAAAGTCCCAGCGTCGTCTTGCCGGAGCCGCTTTCTCCCACCAGCCCCAGCGTCTCGCCTTCCCGCAACTCCAGGGAGACGCCATCGACGGCGCGCACCTCGCCCACCTTGCGGCGGAGCACCCCGCGCCGGATGGGGAAATGGACCTTGATCTCCTCAGCCTGGAGAACGACCGGCGCCGCCTCCGGCACAGGCTCCGGCTTGCCGCGTGGCTCCGTCGCCAGCAGCATCTTGGTGTATTCGTGCTGCGGGTTGCCCAGCACCTCGGCGGCGGGCCCCTGCTCCACCACCGCGCCATGCCGCATCACCACCACGTGGTCGGCATGGCGGCGCACGATGGCGAGGTCGTGCGTGATGAGCAGCATCGCCATGTTGAGCTGCCGCTTGAGCCGGCCCAGCAATTCCAGGATCTGCGCCTGGATGGTCACGTCCAGCGCCGTGGTGGGCTCGTCGGCGATCAGCAGCTTGGGATCATTGGCCAGGGCGGCGGCGATCATCACGCGCTGGCGCTGCCCGCCGGAAAGCTGGTGCGGAAAGGCCTCCAGCCGCTGCGCCGCATTGGCGAGGCCCGCGCGCTCCAGCAGCTCGATCACCCGCGCCCGCAGCGCGTTGCCGCGCAGCGGCTGGTGCAGGGTCACCGCCTCCCCCACCTGGCGCCCGATGCTGTGCAGCGGATTAAGCGAGGTCATCGGCTCCTGGAACACCATGCCGGCCACGCCACCGCGCAGGCGCTGCAACTCCGCCGGGTCGGCCTTCAGAACCTCGGTGCCATCCAGCATGATCCGCCCGGCGGGGTTGGTGCCGCCCGGGCCCAGCAATTGCAGGCAGGAAAGAGCGGTGACGGACTTCCCAGAGCCGCTCTCCCCCACCAGCGCCACGGTCTGCCCGGGCTGCACGCTGAAAGAGACATTCCGCACGACCTCCCTGCCACGGAAGGCGACCGTCAGGTCCTGAACCTCCAGGAGGGCGGTCATCGGGATCTTCTCCTGTCCGCGGCGGATGCTGGAGGGAGAAGGAATTCTCCCTCCAG
>JH600044.1:0-6036 GCA_000245075.1 Acetobacteraceae bacterium AT-5844 | reverse complement strand
AGACCACCCTCATCTTTTTCTTCGAGTTTTCGGTTTGGGCTTTGGTGCCAGACGGGAGCGTCGAACTGGCGAAGCCTTTTAAAATCACAAAAGGCCACGCGCGTTGAACCCTCAGTCGCCGAGGGTCCAAGACCCTCGGCGCACCCAATCGACAGAAATGGGTGTCGCCTGAAAGGCGCACCCGAAAACTCGAAAAAAGAAAAGAAGGGGGCACGGGGGAATTCATTCCCCCGCTCTTGCGACGCGGCCCTCATCGCGCGCCCCCGGGAAGTTTCCGCGGATCGAAGGCATCGCGCACCGCTTCGCCCACGAAGATCAGCAGCGTCAGCACCCCGCCCAGCACGACGAAGGCCGTGATGCCGAGCCAGGGCGCCTGGAGGTTGTTTTTTCCCTGCGTTACCAACTCGCCCAGGGAGGGCGAGCCTGGCGGCAGGCCGAAGCCCAGGAAGTCGAGCGAGGCCAGGATGGTGACAGAGCCCGAGAGCAGGAAGGGCAGGAAGGTCAGCGTCGCCACCATGGCGTTGGGCAGAATGTGGCGCGCCATCAGCCGGGCGTCGGAAACGCCAAGCGCCTTGGCGGCGCGCACATAGTCCAGGTTGCGGCCGCGCAGGAACTCCGCGCGCACGACGCCGGTGAGGGCCATCCAGGAGAAGAGCAGCAGGAAGACCAGCAGCGTCCAGAAGCCGGGCTCGATGATGGAGGAGAGGATGATGAGCAGGAAAAGCTGCGGCATCCCCGACCAGATTTCGATGAAGCGCTGGAAGCCGAGATCGACCCAGCCGCCGTAATAGCCCTGCACCGCGCCGGCCAGGATGCCGATAGCGGAACTCACGAGCGTGAGGGCGAAGCCGAAAAGAACGGAAATGCGAAAGCCATAGATCACCCGCGCCAGAACGTCGCGGGACTGGTCATCCGTGCCCAGCGGGTTGCGCCAGGAGGGTGGAGAGGGCGCGGGGCGGCCGAGATCGCGGATGATGGTGTCGTAGCGATAGGGCACAGCGGGCCAGATGGCCCAGCCGCGTTCGGAAATTTCCTTCTGCAACACGGGGTCGCGCCAGACGGCCTCCGTGGGGAAGCCGTCGGGGATGATGTCGCTCTCGGCATAGTCGGCGATGACGGGGAAGAACCAGCGCCCTTCCACCTTGGCGACGATCGGCCGGTCATTGGCCACGAATTCGGCGCCCAGCGTCAGTACGAAGAGAAGGGCGAAGAGCCAGAGGGAAACCCAGCCGCGCCGGTTGGCGCGGAAATTCTGCAGGCGGCGGCGGAGAATGGGCGTCATCAGCGCCGCGCCTCGAAATCGATGCGGGGGTCGATGAGGGTGTAGGTGATGTCGCCGATGATCTGCATCACCAGCCCCAGCAGCGTGAAGATGTAGAGGGTGCCGAACATCACGGGATAGTCGCGGCGGATGGCGCTTTCGAAGCCCAACAGGCCGAGGCCGTCGAGCGAGAAGACGATCTCCACCAGCAGCGCGCCGGTGAACAGGATACCGATGAAGGCGGCGGGGAAGCCGGCGATGATCAGCAGCATGGCGTTGCGGAACACATGGCCATAGAGCACGCGGTTCTCGCTTGCCCCTTTGGCGCGGGCGGAGAGGACGTATTGCTTGCCGATCTCGTCCATGAAGCTGTTCTTCGTCAGCATGGTCAGGCTGGCGAAGCCGCCGATGACGAGCGCCGTGGTGGGCAGCACCATGTGCCAGGCATAGTCCAGCGCGCGTTGCCAGAAGGGCCAGTCGGCGCTGCCGGTGCTCACCAGGCCGCGCAGCGGGAAGATCTGCAAAAAGGACCCCCCGGCGAAGAGCACGACGAGCAGGATGGCGAAGAGGAAGCCGGGCACCGCATAGCCGACCAGCACGGCGGCCGAGGTCCAGAAATCGAAGCGTGTGCCGTCCCGCACCGCCTTGGCGATGCCGAGGGGGATGGAGATGAAATAGATCAGTAGCGTGGACCACAGGCCGAGGCTGACGGAGACAGGCAGCTTCTCAAGAAGCAGGTCCAGCACCGGGCGGCCCTGGAAGAGGCTGCGGCCGAAATCGAAGGTGAGATAGCCCTTCATCATCTCGAAGAAGCGGACATAGGCGGGCTTGTCGAAGCCGAAGGTGCGCTCGATTTCCGCTACCACCGCCGGGTCCAGCCCTCGGGCGCCGCGATACTGGCCAACAGGGCCGCCTCCGCCGCCTCCCCCCGACGGCGCCCGCATTTCTCCCCCGCCTTCGCCCGTGACACGGCCGATGGCGGAACTTCCCTGGCCGCGCAGCTCCGCCAGCATCTGCTCCACCGGCCCGCCCGGGGCGAATTGCACGATGGCGAAGTTGATGAGGATGATGCCAAACAACGTCGGCACCAGCAGCGCCAGCCGGCGGAGAAGATAGGCGCCCACGCGGCGGCGCTTACGGCGTGGCGTTGCGGTTGGCGGGCAGGGCGCGGTCCTTCGCCGGCTCCACCCACCAGCTGCCGAAATCCACGTCGAAGCGCGGCGACCGCTCCGGCTTGCCGAACTTGTCCCACCACGCGACGCGGAAGGTGCGGCTGTGCCAGTGCGGAACCATGTAGAAGCCCCAGAGCAGCACGCGGTCCAGCGCCCGGCAGCGGTCGATCAGCGCCTGGCGGTCCGGTGCCGCGACCACCAGCTCGATCAGCGCATCCACCACCGGATCGGCGACACCGATCAGGTTCTGGCTGCCCGGCTCCTTCGCCTTCTCGCTGCTGAAGAAATCCCGCTGCTCATTGCCCGGCGAGAGGCTTTGCGGGATCAGGTCCACCGTCATGTCGAAGTCGAACTCATCGGTGCGCTTCTGGTACTGCGCGGCATCGATGGTGCGGACACGGGCCTCGATGCCCAGGCGCTGCAGGGCCTGGGTATAAGGCAGGGCCACGCGCTCGAAGGTCGAGTCGTTCAGCAGAATCTCGAAAGAGAAGGGCTGGCCCTGGCCGTTGACCAGCCTGCGGTCCTTCACCGTCCAGCCCGCCGCCTGCAACAGCGTCAGCGCCTTACGGGCATTCTCGCGCCCCGCATTGGTGCCGTCCGAAACCGGGACGCGGAACTCGGTGGTGAACAGCTCATCCGGTACGCGGCCGCGGAAGGCGGAAAGGATCAGCAGCTCGCCTTCGGAGGGCAGGCCTGTCGCCGCAAGCTCGGAGTTGGAGAAGTAGGAGGTCGTGCGGGTGTAGCTGCCATAGAAGAGGTTGGCATTCATCCACTCGAAATCGAACACCAGCCCCAGCGCCTCGCGCACCCGGCGGTCCTGGAACAGCGGGCGCCGGATATTCATGGCGAAGCCCTGCATGCCGGTCGGCCGCTCATGCGGAATTTCCTCCCGCCTCACCCGCCCCTGCTGGACGGCGGGGAAGTCGTATCCGGTCGCCCAGAGGCGGGCGATGTTCTCCATCCGGAGATCCACCTGGCCGGCCTTGAAGCCCTCGAACACGACGGTCGGGTCGCGGAAATACTCGTAGCGGACGGTGTCGAAATTGTTGGTGCCCTTCATGGTGGGCAGGTCGCGCCCCCAGTAATTCGGCACACGGCGATAGGTAATGCTGCGGCCGGGCTCGTGCCGGTCCACCTTGTAGGGGCCGGAGCCCAGCGGCACCTCCAGGCTGGGCTGGGCGAAATCCTTCCCTTCCCAGAAATGCTTCGGCAGCACCGGCATCTGGCCGAGGATCAGCCCCAGCTCCCGGTTGCCATCCGTGGAGAAGCGGAACACGAGGCGGTGCGCGTCCTCTGCCACCACCTCCGCCACATCGCCCCAATAGGCCCGGAAGAAGGGGCGCCCCTTCTCCCGCAGGGTGTTGAAGGTCCAGACCGCGTCCTCGGCCGTGACGGGCTTGCCGTCATGCCAGCGCGCGGCCTCGTTCAGGATGAAGACGATACCCTTGCGGTCCGCCGGCAGCTCGATCGCCTTGGCCAGATGCGCGTATTCCGTGCTGGCCTCGTCCGGGCTCGCCGCCAGCAGGGTATCGTAGAGGCGGCCCAGGCCGGCGGCCGGCGTGCCGCGCAGGATGAAGGCATTCAGGCTGTCGAAGCTGCCGATCGCCGCCTGCACCATTTCGCCGCCCTTGGGCGCGGAGGGGTTCACCCAGGGCCAGTGCTGGAAATCGGCCGGCAGGGAGGGCTCGCCCAGCAGGGAGAGCGCATGGGTCCGGCGCAGCGCTGGGGCCGCGGGCGCGGCACCAACTGGCGGCGCGGGAGACGCAGGCGCCTGGGCCCGCGCGATGCCGCTGGCGGCGCTGGCGAGGAAAAGACCGGACGTAAGCAGGTGACGACGACGCATGACCCTAGGATGTGGCTTCGTCCGCCGCAGGACAACCGCTCATGTCAGCGAAAGGCGCCTCCACGCCCGGCCGAGACATTTTGTTGCCGTCCGGTACGAAACGGGTTGCCGCCCCCCGCCCCCTCCCCCATCGTTCCGCCACCTCGCGGCCAGCCCTTTGGTTTTATCGCCGGCCGTCAGCTTCAGCGGCCGGAGCAGCATCTCCGGCAGGGACAGGATCACGGCCTTGCGCATCGCCATCGGCGGCTTCCAGCACGAAACCCACTCCTTCGCCCCACGGCCCACCGTCTTCGCCGATTTCCAGAAGCCCGGCGGCTTTCCGCCCCTGACGCGTGGCGAGCCCATGCTGGCGGCGGTGGAAGGCTCGGCCACCACCATCGCGGGCGCCCTGCCGGTGCTGCGCGAGGCCGGGGTGGAGCTCGTCCCCCTGCTCTGGTGCCTCGGCATGCCCGCCGGCCCCATCGAGGATGAAGCCTTCGAACGGATCGCCGCCATGATCTGCGCCGACCTGTCCGTGGCGCTGGAGGCGGGGCCGCTGGACGGCATTTTTCTCGACCTGCACGGCGCCGCCCTGACCGACAGCTTCCCGGATGCGGAGGGCGAGCTGCTGCGCCGCGTGCGCGCCATCGTCGGCCCGGCCACCCCTCTCGTCATCACGCTCGACCCGCATGCCAACCTCACGGCGGCCATGGCCGAGCGCAGCGACGCCATCATCCCCTACCGCACCTATCCGCATGTGGATAAGCGCGAGACCGGCGCCCTCGCCGCCGGCATCCTGCTGGAGCGCATCCGCCGTGGCGCCCCCTGGGCCAAGGCCTACCGGCAACTGGACTATTGGTTCGCCCTCAGCGCCCAATGCACCATGACGGGCCCGATGAAGGCCGCCATGGCCGCGCGGGAGGCCATCGCCGCGCGCCACCGCGTGGTGGAACTCGGCTTCTGCTTCGGCTTCCCCTACGCCGATTTCGCCGATTGCGGCGCCGCCATCTCCTGCCAGGCGGAAAGCCAGGCCCAGGCCGATGCCGCCGCCGATGAGTTCCTCGCCTGGCTCCACGCCCATGAGAGCGACTTCCGCCCGGACGCCATCCCCGTGGCCGAGGCGGTGGCCCAGGCGCTCGCCGCCGCCCGCAAGGCTTCCCGCCCCGTGGTCATCGCCGATACCCAGGACAACCCCGGCGGCGGCGGCCATGCCGATACCACCGGCCTGCTGGCAGAACTGGTGGCGCAAGGCGCGAAGGGCGCCGTGCTCTGCCTGATCAACGACGCCGAATCCGCCGAGGCCTGCCACGCCGCCGGCGAAGGCGCGAACCTTCCCCTCTCCCTCGGCGGCAAGTCGGACGGCACCCCCTTCCGCGCCACCGCGCGTGTGGTGAAGCTCGGCGACGGCACCTTCCCCCTCACCGGCCCCATGGGCCAAGGCAACACCGCGCGCCTCGGCCCCTCCGCCCTGGTGGAATTCGAGCCGGGGGTGCGGGTGATGGTGACCAGCAAGAAAACCCAGGCCTACGACCAGGCGATCCTCCGCCATCTCGGCGTGGAACCCGGCGACTGCGCCATCATCGGCCTGAAATCCTCCGTCCACTTCCGCGCGGATTTCGAACCGATCGCGGAACGCGTCATCGTGGCGGCCGCGCCAGGGCCCGTCATCGCGGACCCCTCCACCCTGCCCTTCCGCAACGTCCGCAGCTCCGTGCGGAAGCGGGCGGGAGGTATGGGGGGCTGAAAGAAAGAGCTGGAGGGAGAAAGAATTCTCCCTCCAG
>JH600043.1 GCA_000245075.1 Acetobacteraceae bacterium AT-5844 | reverse complement strand
GGCAGCGGCCGGAGCCGGAGCGACCGGAGCAACCGGGGCAGCCGGACGCGGCGCGTTGAACGCGTAGCGCAGGCCCAGGAAGATGGAGTGGTTGTAGTTCTCAGAGTCAGCGCTCACGCGGCTGATCTGGCCGGTGGTGCCGCTGCGGGAGACGCCGCTGAAGGAGGGCTCCAGCGTGCCGAAGAAGCGGTATTCACCGGTGATCGCCAGGCCGGGGACGGCGGCGATCGGGAAGGCGGCGCCGACGATGCCCTGGAAGGCGAACTGGCCGTCGGTGTCGTCGAAGTTCACAGAGTTGCCGCCCGGGAAGGTGGCGCGGCTGCGAACCTGGTCATACTCGGTCCAGGCGTAACCAACACCGGCACCGACATAGGGGACGACCGGCAGACCGAAGTCGAAGTCGTACAGGGCGTTGGCCATCACACCGTAGGTACGCACGGTGCCGCCGATGCCCGTCAGGGCGCCGCCGCGGGAGAGCTTGGCAACGTCGTTCTGACGGTAGTTGCCTTCGATCTCGGCGCGCAGGCCGTTGCCGAAGCCGTAACCGATGCTCAGCACGCCACCGAAGCCGTTGTCGAACTCAGCGGACAGGGTGCGGGTCGTGCCCACGCCGGCGCCGAACGGCGTGCCGGAGGTGATGTCCGCGTCCTGCAGAATGTTCAGGCCGGCGCCAGCGCCAACATACACGCCCGTCACCGGCTGTGCCTGCGCGGCGAGCGGCAGGGCCATAACCGTGGCGGCCAGAAGCGCCTTCTTGAAAGTCATCTTATCTTTCTCCTCGATCCACCAGAGGCGTTCCGCTGCGTGAAACCTCCGGGACGAACCGGCCGGTATCGGCGCTGCGTTAAGCATTCACCTAGCATTCCTGCTCAAGCGCTGCATTAACCTCTTCCGAGTTTCCTCGGCTCTGTGACTGTAAAGACACAGGGGGTGTGGGGCATTTTGGTCACAGCTTTGAGAGCAGCGCCGTCTCGGCCGTCTGACTTAAGGAATCCTTGGGGAACAACCCATTGGCATGCCCCATCTTCCGGCCTTCACGTGCGGCAGTCTTGCCATACAAGTGAACGGACACGCTCTCGGCGCTATACAGAAAAGGTAAACGCGCCATGCCCTCGGGGCCGACCAGATTGCGCATCACGGCATCCGAATGACGCTCCGTGCTGCCGAGCGGCAGGCCGGCGACGGCGCGGATGTGCTGGTGGAACTGGCTGGACTGGCAGGCATCCTGCGTCCAGTGCCCCGAATTGTGCGGGCGCGGGGCGATCTCGTTGCCCAGCAGGGTGCCGTCCGGCAGCAGGAAGAACTCCACCGCCAACACGCCGACCAGCTCCAGCTCCGCCGCCACGCGGGCCGCATGCGCGCGGGCCGATTCGGCAACGGCAGCCGGCACCCGCGCCGGGGCGAAGGAGAGGTCGAGGATATGATGCCGGTGCTGATTCTCCACCGCGTCATAGACGGCGGTGGCCCCGTCGGCCCCCCGGGCGCAAATGGCCGAGAGCTCGCGCGTGAAGGGGACGAAGGCTTCCAGGATCAGGGGGCGGGGGGAGAGCCTCTCCCAGGCCGGGGCGATATCGGCCTCGCTGCGCAGCACGGCCTGGCCGCGCCCGTCATAGCCGAGACGCGTCGTCTTCAGCACGGCGGGCAGGCCGATGCGGGCGACGGCCGCGCGCAGTTCCTCCTCGCTATGCACCGCCGCCCAGGGTGCGACAGGCACGCCGGCCGACTCGAAGAAGGCCTTTTCCTGCAACCTGTCCTGGCACACGGCCAGGGCCTTGCGGCCAGGGCGGCACGGTACCAGCGGCGCCAGGATCTCCAGCGTGCGGGCCGGGACATTCTCGAATTCGAAGGTCACGGCGTCCACGGCGGCGGCGAAGGCGGCCAGGGCCTGCTCATCCTCATAATCCGCCACGGTGCGGGCGGCGGAGACGAGCATGCCGGGTTCGTTGTCAGAGGGCGCGTAGATGTGGCAGCGATAGCCCAGCTCCGCCGCCGCCAGCGCGGACATGCGGCCCAGCTGGCCCCCGCCCAGAATGCCGATGGTGGCGTTGGGCGGCAGGGGAAAGCGGGCGGCGAAGGGGTCGGCGCTCATACCGGCGTCTCCGCCACGCTGTTGGTCTGCTCCTCGCGGAACTTCTCCAGGCGGATCGCCAGGGCGGCGTCGGTGGTGGCCAGCATGGCGGCGGCCAGCAGGGCGGCGTTCACCGCGCCGGCGCGGCCAATGGCCAGCGTGCCCACCGGAATGCCTGCCGGCATCTGCGCGATGGAGAGAAGGCTGTCCATGCCTTTCAGCGCGTGGCTTTCGACGGGCACACCCAGCACCGGCAGGCGGGTGAGGGAGGCCGTCATGCCCGGCAGATGCGCGGCCCCGCCGGCGCCCGCGATGATGACCCGCATCCCCCGGCCCGCGGCGGCCTGCGCGTAATCATACATGCGCTGCGGGGTGCGGTGGGCGGAGACCACCTTGCATTCATGCGGGATGCCGAGCTTTTCCAGCGTCTCGGACGCGTGGCGCATCGTCTCCCAGTCCGAGCGGCTGCCCATGATGATGCCGACCAGCGGCGCGGAGGCGGTGAGGGGGCTATCGGTCACGCGACATCCTGCGAACAAAGGGGTTGTTCAAGGCGGCGGCTGTGCCGTGCCTCGCCCGCAATGTCCAGCGCGAATGTCCGTTGTCAGAAACGCGGGGCGGTGTTGGCCTGCCCCGCTGCCGCTCAGGCGATGATGTCCGGCACCAGCCGGCTCTCCAGCCAGGCGATGTCGTCCTTCAATTTCAGTTTACGCTTCTTCAGCCGTTGCAGCTGAAGCTGGTCCACCGGCCCGTCCTCGAGGCGTGCAATCACGGTATCCAGGTCGCGATGCTCGCTGCGAAGCTCGTGCAGACGGCGGAGAAGGCTGTCTCGGTCGGCCAGCATCTGGGCGGTGATACTCGACGGTTAAGAGTCGCATCGGAGGGGAGGAACGCCATATCATGTCGTGGCGCAGCCGCCCAGCGCACTGTCACGCCGAGGCACATTGTGCGACGCGTGGCAGGGTTGCGGGCCTCGCCGCGCCGCCCGGGGGTCAGATGTCCCCAAGGCCATGCGATGGCATGCCGGGGAGCCTGACCACGGGATTCAACCAACCGCGTGGAGGATAAGCGTGAACATGACGCACCAGCCCCGCCTCAATAGCCTTCAGGACCGTCACGCCTCGCTGGACCGGCAGCTTGCTGCCGAGGGCGCCCGCCCGGCGCCGGATGCCGCGACGCTGGCCAAGCTCAAACTGGCCAAGCTGCGAGTGAAGGAGGAGATGGAGAAGCTGCGCGCGAGCCGCTGAGGCCAGGCCTGCTTCGGGCCCGGCTATCGACATTCTCAACGCCCTGCGGCCCTTCGGCCGCAGGGTTTTTCACGCCTTCCGTTTCCGGCTGGCGGGCGAGAAGGTCAGACGGCGTCCTCGCCCTCTTCGAGCTGCGGGGCAGCCGGGGCGGCGGGGTTACCACCGGCGGCGATGACAGCCGCGTTCAGGTCGGACTGAGAGCAGAGGCCCAGGATCACCGGATCCCGCGGCTTGATATTGGCGCTGTTCCAGTGGGTGCGGTCCCGCACCTTGGCGATGGTGTCCTTGGTGGTGCCCAGCAGCTTGCCGATCTGGGACTCCGAGAGCTGCGGGAAGTTACGCAGCAGGAAGGCGATGGCGTCCGGCCGGTCGTTGCGCTTGGAAACCGGGGTGTAGCGGGCACCCTTGCCGCGGCCCTTCGGCTGCGGAACGGCGCTGGGCAGCAGGCGCAGGCGGGCGCTCTTGTCGGCCTCGCAACGGGCGATTTCCTCGCGGGTCAGCTGGCTGTTCTGCACCGGGTCGTAGCCGACGATGCCCTGCGCCACCTCGCCATCGGCGATCGCCTGCACTTCCAGCGGGTGCATGCCGACGAAATCGGCGATCTGTTCGAATGAGAGGGACGTCTTCTCGATGAGCCACACAGCGGTGGCCTTCGGCATCAGCGGCAGGGTCATCGGAAACCTTATTCGGATCGGTGGGCGGGTGCGCAATCCGCCCCGGAAAGCCCTGCATATAGAGAGAGGGATGGAGGGGGTCAAAGGTTCGCAAGCATTGTGAGCCCTTTGTTTGGCGCAATCCAGCCCGGCTCCATATCGTTCCGAGGGACGGCAAAGGAGATTCGGTCATGGAGACGCGAAAGGTCGCGGTGGTGTTCGGGGGCGCGGGCTTCATCGGGCGGCAGGTCGTGCAGCGGCTGGCGCGGCTGGACTATGTGGTGCGCGTCGTCGGCCGGAACCCGGAGGCGGCGCGTCCGCTCATGACCCAGGGGCTCGTGGGCCAGGTGGTGCCGCTCGCGGCGGATCTGCGGCAGGACGCGGTGATCGGCCGCGCGGTCGCGGGGGCGGATGTCGTCGTGAACCTCGTCGGCATCCTGGCGGAGAGCAAGGCGGGGGATTTCCAGCGGCTGCATGGCGAGCTGCCCGGGCGCATCGGGGCCGCCGCCGCTGCCGCCGGGGTGCGCAGGCTGGTGCAGATCTCCGCCATCGGCGCGGACCCGGCCAGTCCCAGCGCGTATGCACGCAGCAAGGCGGCGGGGGAGGCGTCCTTGCGGGCGGCCTTCCCGCAGGCCGTGATCCTGCGGCCCTCGATCGTGTTCGGGCCCGAGGACCACTTCTTCAACCGCTTCGCGGGCATGGCGCGGATGCTGCCCTTCATGCCCGTGGTCTGCGGCAATACCCGCTTCCAGCCCGTCTATGTGGGAGACGTGGCGGATGCGGTGCTGGCCGCCACGTCCCGCGCGGATGTGGAAGGCCAGACCTATGAGCTGGGTGGGCCGGAAGTGGTGAGCTTTCGTGACCTGATGGCGATGATCCTGGACATCACCGGCCGGCGGAAGCGCCTGGTGGAAATACCGGATGGGCTGGTGCGGCTGCAGGCGCGGCTGGGCGAGCATCTGCCCGGGAAGCCGTTGACGCGCGACCAGCTCGCCCAGCTGCAGCGGGATAATGTCGTGGCGCCGGGGGCGAAGGGGCTGGCGGAACTGGGCCTGCAGCCGCACGCGATCAGGGCCGTTGTGCCGGGTTACCTCATGCGCTTCCGGCCGGGGGGACAGTATACGCATCCGGCATAAAAGTCCGAATCGGACTTAAAAATCGCGCAGGAGCGGCGGGCCATACAGGCATCCATGAAGGGGTCATTTATTTAGGTAAGATATACTGACATAAAGGCGAAAAAATGCTGGCAGAGCCGGCGCGGCAGCGTTTATGGTCCCGGCAGGACGGCGAAAGCCCTCCGGCCGGTTGGTGTGCCTGCCCGCATGCCGCCCCGGCTCCAGACAGATTGAACCCGATTTCGTCCTGCCCCGGGGGAGCCTTCGCCATGGCTGAGCGCATGCTGCAATTCGTCCGCCTGTCCCAACAGACGCCGGATAAGCGTGACGCGGCCGAGCGGCGGGAGGATTTCGGCGAGATCTATCGTCGCTTCACGGCTGAGCGCGCGACGGAGCAGGCCAGCCGGTGCAGCCAGTGCGGCGTGCCTTTCTGCTCCGTGCATTGCCCGCTGAACAACAACATCCCCGACTGGCTGAAGCTGACGGCGGAGGGGCGGCTGGAAGAAGCCTATGAGGTTTCCTCCGCCACCAACACCTTCCCCGAGATCTGTGGCCGCGTCTGCCCGCAGGACCGCCTGTGCGAAGGCAATTGCGTCATCGAGAAGGGCTTCGAGAGCGTCACCATCGGCGCGGTGGAGAAGTACATCACCGACACCGCCTGGGAGAAAGGCTGGGTCAAGCCGCCCATCCCGGCACGGGAAGTGGACCGCTCCATCGGCATCATCGGCGCCGGCCCGGCCGGGCTGGCGGCGGCGGAGCGGCTGCGGCTGCGCGGCTGGAAGGTCACGGTCTATGACCGGTATGACCGCGTCGGCGGGCTGATGATCTACGGCATCCCGAACTTCAAGCTGGAGAAGGAGGTCGTGCTGCGCCGCCATGAGCAGTACGCCGCCGCCGGCATCGAATTCGTACTGAACTGCGCCGTGGGCAAGGATGTGACGCTGGAGGAACTCCGCGCGAAGCACGATGCGGTGCTGATCGCCACCGGTGTTTACAAGGCGCGCGATATCGGCGGCGAGGGTTCGGAGCTTGGTGGCATCGTCCCGGCGCTGGATTACCTGACCGCCTCCAACCGCGAGGGGCTGGGCGATGCGGTGCCGGAGTTCGAGAACGGCGCGCTGAACGCCAAGGGCAAGAAGGTCGTCGTCATTGGCGGCGGCGACACCGCCATGGATTGCGTGCGCACGGCCATCCGCCAGGGCGCCACGGATGTCACCTGCCTCTACCGCCGCGACAAGGCCAACATGCCGGGCTCGATGCGCGAGGTGAAGAACGCGGAGGAGGAGGGTGTGCGCTTCGCCTGGCTCTCGGCACCCGAGGGCTTCGAGGGGCAGGGCGAGCATGTCTCCGGCGTGCGGGCCGTGAAGATGCATCTGGGCTTGCCCGATGCCACCGGCCGCCAGCAGGTGGAGGCCATTCCCGGCAGCGCCTTCGTGGAGCCGGCGGACCTGGTCATCAAGGCTTTGGGATTCGACCCGGAAGATCTCCCGAGCATGTTCAACGAGCCGGCGCTGGCGGTCTCCCGCTGGGGCACGGTGCAAGTTGATCGGAGAACGATGATGACGAAGCTGCCGGGTGTGTTTGCCGCGGGCGATATCGTGCGCGGTGCGTCGCTGGTCGTATGGGGCATTCGCGATGGGCGCGATGCCGCGGACCAGATCGAGAAATACGTGGCGGCGCAGCAGGCGCCCGCGATGGCGGCCGAATGATGCGGGCGCTTCGTTATGGCCTGATGGCCACGGTGTTGCTGGCCGTGCCGGCTCTGGCTCAACAGCAGCAGGGTGGTACGAACCCACCGACGGCAGCGGCGCCGGGACAGTCCGCCGGGCAGGCCCCCGCCCGGGCTCCCGCGCAGCCCGACGTGAATAACGTCTCGCCCGAAGCGCTGGCGGCAGCGCAGGAGATGATGCGGGCGATCAACGCCACCGCCGTCGCCGAGCAGACCATGGCGCAGGTGTCGCAGCAGATCACCGCAGCATTGGCGCAGAACAGCGGCAAGCCGGTGGGCGAGGTGAGCGCCATTGTGGAAGACGTGCTGATGCCGGAGTTCCGCCGCCGGATACCGGAGATGATGGACTTCACGGCGCGCCTCTGGGCGAGCCAGATGTCGCCGGCCGAGTTGCGGGAGCTGTCCGCATTTTACCGCACTCCGCTCGGGCAGCGCTTGAATGAGGTGGCTCCCACCGTCGCCACCCAGAGCGCGCTGTTCGGCATGCGCTGGGGCCAGGATGTGGGCCGTAGCGCGCTGGCCAAGCACCGCGAGGAATTGCGGGCCCGAGGCCTGAAGATCTGAACGGATACCGGGCGCGCCCCAAGCCGCGCCCGTCTTTGAACGACCCCTGTTTTAAGGGACTGCGCCATGACCGACCTGCCTGAAGCCGGTGCCGCCTTCGCCGAGACCTATGCCCGCAACGCTGCCCTGCTGGCGGGCGAAGCGCATCTGGACGTCACCGAGCATGATGCCTGCGGCGTCGGCATGGTGGCGGCGCTGGATGGCCGACCGCGCCGTGACGTGGTGCAGGCGGGTATCGACGCGCTGAAGGCGGTGTGGCACCGCGGCGCCGTCGATGCCGATGGCAAGACGGGCGATGGCGCCGGCATCCATATCGAGATCCCGCAGGATTTCTTTGCGGAGGTCGTGGAGCGCGGCGGTGACAGGCTGCGCCCGGGGCGCATCGCGGTGGGCATGGTGTTCATGCCCAAGACCGATCTCGGCGCGCAGGAGCGTTGCCGCCAGATCGTCGAGACCGAGATCCTCAACGCCGGCTACAACATCTATGGCTGGCGCCAGGTGCCGATCGACATCGCCTGCATCGGCGAGAAGGCCAATGCGACGCGCCCGGAAATCGAGCAGATCCTGATCTGGGACCCGGAGCAGCGCGAGGCCGATATCTGCGAGCGGGACATGTATGTCATCCGCCGCCGCATCGAGAAGCATGCCCTCTCCGCGCAGATCCCGGAGCTGTATCTCTGCAGCCTCTCCTGCCGCTCGGTCATCTACAAGGGCATGTTCCTGGCGGAGAATCTGACGGATTTCTACCCGGACCTCACGGATGAACGCTTCGTCAGCCGCTTCGCGATCTATCACCAGCGCTATTCCACCAATACCTTCCCGACCTGGCGGCTGGCGCAGCCCTTCCGCATGCTTGCCCATAACGGCGAGATCAACACCGTCCACGGCAACATCAACTGGATGAAGAGCCATGAAACGCGGCTGGCGCATGAGCGCCTGGACCGCTTCATGGAGGACATCAAGCCGGTGGTGCAGGCGGGCGGTTCCGACACCGCCACGCTGGACAATGTGTTCGAGCTGCTGGTGCGCGCGGGGCGCGATGCGCCGATGGCGAAGGCCATGCTCATTCCTGAGAGCATTGGCAGCGACGCCACCATGCCGCAGGAACACCGCGACCTCTTCATGTATTGCAACGCGGTGATGGAGCCGTGGGACGGCCCTGCCGCCATTGCGGCCACCGATGGCCGCTGGTGCGTGGCGGGCCTGGACCGCAACGGCCTGCGCCCCATGCGCTACACCATCACGGCCGACAAGCTGCTGATCGTCGGCTCCGAGACCGGCATGGTGAAGCTGCGGGAGGACGAGATCCTCTCCAAGGGCCGCCTTGGCCCGGGGCAGAGCATCGCCGTGGACCTGGAGACGCAGACTTTCTACGACTCCATGCAGGTCAAGGACATGCTGTCCTCCCGCAAGCCTTTCGGCGATTGGGTGCGGCGCACGACCAAGATCGACGGCATCGTCCGCAACGAGGTGGATGAGAGCGCTGTCGTGACTGGCGAGGAGCTGCGCCGCCGCCAGCTCGCCATGGGCTTCACCATGGAAGACCTGGAGACCATCCTGCACCCGATGGTGGAGGATGCCGCCGAGGCCATTGGCTCGATGGGCGACGACACGCCGATCGCCGTGCTCTCCAAGCAGTATCGCGGCCTGCACCATTTCTTCCGGCAGATGTTCGCCCAGGTGACGAACCCGCCGATCGACAGCCTGCGCGAAACGCGGGTAATGACGATCAAGACGCGCCTTGGCAATCTGGGCAACATCCTCGACGAGGACCCGACCCAGTGCGACATGCTGCAGCTGGAAAGCCCTGTCCTCTCCAACGCCGAATTCGCGGCGATGCGGGACTATATGGGCGCCACGGCCTGCACGGTGGATTGCACCTTCCCGGTGGAAGAGGGTGAGGCCGGGCTGCGCCGTGCGCTGGAGCGCATCCGGCATGAGGCGGAGGAGGGCGTGCGCTCCGGCTGCGCCCACGTCATCCTGACCGACGAGGCGACCTGCGCCGAGCGCGCGGTGATCCCGATGATCCTCGCCGTCGGCGCTGTGCACACGCATCTCGTCAAGCACTCGCTCCGCACCTTCACCAGCCTGAACGTGCGCGTGGCCGAATGCGTGGACGTGCACTACTTCGCGGTGCTGATCGGCGCCGGTGCCACCACCATCAACGCCTATCTGGCGCAGGAGAGCATCGCGGACCGACACCGGCGCGGGCTGTTTGGCCAGCTCTCGCTGAAGGAGTGCGTTGCGCGCTACCGCAAGGCCATCGACAAGGGTCTGCTGAAGACCATGTCGAAGATGGGCATCTCTGTGCTGTCCTCCTATCGCGGCGGCATGAATTTCGAGGCGATCGGGCTCTCCCGCGCGCTGGTGGCCGAGTTCTTCCCGGGCACGCAGTCCCGTATTTCGGGCATCGGTCTTTCGGGTATCGCGCGGCGCGTGCTGGCGATGCACCGCAAGGGCTGGGACGCGGAAGCGACCACCCTGCCGGTGGGCGGGCTGTACAAGCTGCGCCGCCGTGGCGAGGCGCATGCCTTCGAGGCCAACCTGATCCACACGCTGCAGCATGCGGTGGAGACCGACAGCTACCAGACCTTCAAGCGCTATTCCGAGGCTGTGCGGAAGCTGCCGCCCGTGGCCCTGCGTGACCTGCTGGATTTCCGTGCCGAGGCCTGCACGCCGATCCAGGTGGAAGAGGTCGAGAGCATCACGGAAATCCGCAAGCGGCTGATCGCTCCGGGCATCTCGCTCGGCGCGCTGTCGCCGGAGGCGCATGAGACGCTTTCCATCGCCATGAACCGCATCGGCGCGCGCAGCGACAGCGGGGAGGGCGGCGAGGACCCCGAGCGCTTCAAGCCACGCGCGAATGGCGACAACCCGAACTCCGCCATCAAGCAGATTGCCTCGGGCCGTTTCGGCGTCACCGCCGAATACCTGAACAACTGCAAGGAGATCGAGATCAAGGTCGCGCAGGGCGCCAAGCCGGGCGAGGGCGGCCAGCTTCCCGGCTTCAAGGTCACGGGGCTGATCGGCCGCCTGCGCCATGCGACGCCGGGCGTGACGTTGATCTCCCCGCCGCCGCATCACGACATCTACTCCATCGAGGATCTTGCCCAGCTCATCTATGACCTGAAGCAGATCAACCCGGATGCGACGGTGTGCGTGAAGCTGGTGTCGCGCAGCGGCATCGGCACCATCGCGGCCGGCGTGGCGAAGGCGAAGGCGGATGCCATCCTGGTCTCCGGCCATAGTGGCGGCACGGGTGCCTCGCCTGTGTCCTCCATCAAGTATGCTGGCCTGCCCTGGGAGATGGGTCTTTCCGAGACGCATCAGGTGCTGCTGCTGAACCGGCTGCGCCACCGCATCAAGCTGCGCACCGATGGCGGCATCAAGACCGGCCGCGACGTGGTGATGGCCGCCATGCTGGGCGCCGAGGAATTCGGCATCGGCACGGCGTCGCTGGTGGCGATGGGCTGCATCATGGTGCGCCAGTGCCACAGCAACACCTGCCCCGTCGGCGTGTGCAGCCAGGATGAGGCGATGCGCGCCAAGTTCACCGGCACGCCGGAGAAGGTCATCAGCCTCTTCTCCTTTGTCGCCGAGGAAGTGCGCGAGATCCTGGCGAGCCTCGGCTTCCGCCGGCTGGAGGATGTCATCGGCCGTACCGACCTGCTGAAGCAGGTCAGCCGCGGCGCCGAGGACCTCGACGACCTCGACCTCAACCCGCTGCTGGTGCAGGCGGATGCCGGGCCGTTCCCGCGCCACTGCACGCTGGAAGGCCGCAACGAGGTGCCGGAGACGCTGGACGCGGACATGATCCGCGACGCCGCCTCGCTGTTCGAGCATGGCGAGAAGATGCAGCTTGCCTACAACGTTCGGAACACGCATCGCGCCATCGGCACCAAGATCAGCAGCAAGATCACCCGCAAGTTCGGGATGAGCGGGCTGCAGCCGGGGCATCTGACGGTGCGGCTGCGCGGCTCCGCCGGCCAGTCCCTCGGTGCCTTCGCGGTGCGCGGGCTGAAGCTGGAGGTGCTGGGCGATGCCAATGACTATGTTGGCAAGGGCCTCTCCGGCGGCACCATCGTCATCCGCCCGGCGCCGTCCTCGACGCTGGTGTGGAATGAGAACGCCATCATCGGCAACACCTGCCTCTATGGCGCGACGGCGGGCGAGTTGTTCGCGGCGGGCCAGGCGGGCGAGCGCTTCGCGGTGCGTAACTCCGGCGCCACCACGGTGGTGGAGGGCTGCGGCTCCAATGGCTGCGAGTACATGACGGGCGGCGTGGCCGTCATTCTCGGCAGTGTTGGCGACAATTTCGGCGCCGGCTTCACCGGTGGCCAGGCCTTCGTCTACGACGCGGATGGCACCTTCGAGAAGCGGGTGAACCCCGAGACGCTGCTGTGGAAGCGCCTGTCCTCCGCGCATTGGGAAGGCGTGCTGCAGGAGCTGGTGGCCCGCCATGCGGCGGAGACCGGCTCCCGCCTCGCCGCCCGCCTGCTGAACGACTGGTCCAGCGAGCGGGGCAGCTTCTGGCACGTGGTGCCGAAGGAGTACGCCAAGTACCTGCCGCAGCCGATGGAAGACATCGCGCTTGCAGCGGAATGAACTGGAGCGGCCCCGCCTTGTCATGAGGCGGGGCCGCCTCTCATCCGGGTGAAGTCCGCGTAACGACCGGCGGAATCACTCACGATCGCGTGAGGTCGATCTGGCGGCGTCATGCCGCGCATGCGATAAGCGCCGCACTTCCGACATATTCCGGCACCCCGCATGCGCATCCTCTACCACCTGCCCCTGTCTCCCTACGCCCGGAAGGTCCGGCTGGCGCTTAATGAGAAGCGCATCCCTTTCGAGCTGCGGCTGGAGCGGGTGTGGGAACGGCGCGACGAGTTCCTGGACATGAACCCCGCGGGCACCGTGCCTGTGCTGGCGGAGGAAAATGGCCTCGTCCTCGCCGACAGCTATCCCATCTGCGAGTATCTCGACGAAGCCTATCCCGAGACGCCCCTGCTGGGCCGCACGCTGGCTGAGCGCGCCGAGGTGCGCCGGCTGGTCGCCTGGTTCGACGGCAAGTTCGCGCGCGAGGTGACGGCGAACCTCTATTACGAGAAGCAGATGAAGCGCCTGATCGGCCGGGGCAATCCGGATGCCGGCGCGCTGCGGGCGGGCTACGCCAATCTCAAGCCGCATCTGGACTATCTCGGCTGGCTGGCGGAAACGCGGCTATGGCTGGCCGGCGGCACGCTCTCCCTGGCCGACCTGACGGCGGCGGCGCATCTCTCCACGCTGGACTATATCGGTGATGTGGACTGGTCTCTGAATGATGCCGCGAAGGATTGGTATGCGCGCATCAAGTCCCGCCCGGCCTTCCGCGCCCTGCTGGCGGACCGCGTAAGCGGTGTGAACCCGCCGGCCTATTACGCGGATCTCGATTTCTGAGGCTCCAGGTGGGGGAGAAGGGTTTCTTCCCTCAGCCTTTCAGCGCCGGCGCGGCCCTGCTTCGTTCAGGGCCAGATTCTGCCGGGCGAGGTCGGCCGCCGCACTATCGGGGGCGCTGGCGATGGTCGCCTGCCAATCGCGCCGGGCCCCGGCGGTATCGCCCTTCAGCTGCTTCAGAATACCGCGTTCCAACAGAGCCTCCGGTGTGTCGGGGGCGATCTTCAGCGCTTCCTCGATGGCCTGCATGGCGTCGGCTTGCCGGTCCAGATGGCGCAGGGCGGCGGCGCGGAAGGTAAGGGTATCGGCGCGGCCGGGCTCCAGCTTCAACGCATGGTCGAGGTCGAGCAGCGCCTCGTCGTAGCGCCCGAGGCTGGCCGCGGCCAGCGCGCGGTCCACGAGCAGGGCGGGGTCCTCGGGCGAGAGGGTCAGGGCCAGGGTGCTGGCGGCATAGGCGCGGCCTGGCTCGCCGGCCATGGTCCAGGCCTGGGAGGCCTGGGCATAGATGGCCGCGCGCGCCAGGGCGCCAGCGGAGGAAGAGGATGCAAGACGCTCCAGCCGCGGGGCGGCGCGCTCCGGCTCGCCGGCTGCCAGCAGGGCCAGGGCCATGCAATGGCGGGCCCCCTCCACCGCGATGCCGCGCTGCTCCAGCGCCTCGGCCATGGCTATGGCATCCTCGGGCTCGGTGCGCAGCAGGGTGAGGCAGGCTTCGTATTCCGGCCCCTCGGCCACGCGGGGCGGCTCTGGCGGCAGGGGCAGCGTGCTGCCCGGTGCCGGGGCGGCTGGCGTGTCCGAGGCCCGGACCTCAGGGGGTGGCGTCGGAGCTTCAGCAGCTTCCGTCAGGGTGGCCGAGGGCCAGAGCAGGATGCCCCCGGCGACCACGCTGCCCAGGAGGGCAGCGGCGGAAGCGCCAAGAAGCATGGTGCGCCACCGGGATGCGGCGGAGGCTCGCGGGGGGGCTCGCATGGAGCGCAGTCTAGCGGTGGGGCCGGATTCACGCCACATGCCCACTGATGACTGTCTCCATGTTGATTCTGGGGCTAGGCTATGCCGGCCGCGCTATCGCTGAGAACGCCCTGCGTGCCGGCTTTTCGGTCAGCGGAACCGCACGCGACCCCGCCGCAGCGCGCGCGCCCCATGGCGTGACGCTTCTGTCCTTCGGCCAGGCGGCGGAGGCGGTGCGGGAAGCCACGCATCTGGTCGCCACCGCCGCCCCTGGCGCGGAGGGCGACCCGGTGCTGGCGGCCTATGCCGATGCCATCGCGGCGGCGCCACGGCTGCGCTGGGTGGGATATCTCTCCACCACCGGAGTCTATGGCGACAAGGGCGGCGCCTGGGTGGACGAGGCGACGGCCCCGGCCCCGGGCCAGGAGCGCTCCCTGCGCCGGTTGGCGGCGGAGAAGGCGTGGGAGGAGGTGCTCGCACCACGCGGCGTGGCGCTGGACCTGTTCCGCACGGCGGGCATCTATGGGCCCGGGCGCAATGCGTTGCTCGATGTGCGGGCGGGCACGGCGCGGCGGGTGATCAAGCCCGGCCATACCTTCAGCCGCATCCATGTGGAGGATATCGCCCGCGCGGTGGTCGCCGCGGCGCTGCGGCCGGACGGGCGCCGGGTGCTGCATCTGGCGGATGACGAACCGGCGGAAGGCGCCGAGGTGACGGCGGAGGCGGCGCGGCTGCTGGGGGTGCCGGTGCCGGAGGGCGTGCCGTTCGAGCAGGCCCTGCCGGGCATGTCCCCCATGGGGCGCAGCTTCTGGGCGGAGGACCGCAAGATATCCTCCGCCGGGACGCAGGCGGCGCTGGGGCTGCGCTGGCGCTACCCCAGCTACCGGGAGGGGCTAGCCGCCCTGTATCAGGCGGAGCACGCCGGCGAGGGTGGCCTCCAGTAGCGCCAGGTCCCCTGGGCGGGAGAGGCGGTGGTCGCCATCCTTGATCAGCAGCACGCGGACATCATGACCGTCCAGATGCTGGGCGATGTCCGTGGCGGTGTGCCAGGGCACCTCCGCATCCTGCATGCCTTGCAGCAGGCGGACAGGGCCGGCGAAGGGCAGGGGGCTCTCCATCACCGATTGCTTGCGGCCATCCTCCAACAGCTTTGCGGTGATGGGCACCGGCGGGCCATAGGGGTTGGGCTCCAGGAAGAGACCGTTGCTGGCCAGCTCCGCCCGCTGGGCCTCGGTGAGGGCGGGCTCCATCAGGCGGCTGGTGAAATCGGGCGCGGCGGCGATGCCGATGAGTCCGCGCACCCGCGCGGCCCAACGGCGTGCCAGCAGCATCGAGATCCATCCACCCATGGAGGAACCGATCAGGATGACCGGCCCGGGGGCCCGGGCGTCGATGACCCTGGCGGCGTCATCGGCCCATTCGCCGATGCAGCCATCCTCGAACCGGCCGCCGCTCACGCCGTGGCCGGAATAGTCCAAGCGCAGGAAGGCCTGGCCCTGGCGCGCGCAGAAATCGCGCAGCGCCAGGGCCTTGGTGCCCTCCATGTCGGAGCGGAAGCCGCCGAGAAAGACCACGGTGGGGCCATCGCCGGGCAGGGAGGCCCAGGCCAGTTCCACGCCGTCGCCGCGATCCAGGCGGCCGGTTTGCTCCACAGTCATGCAGTTCAGTGTCCTTGATCAGGGGTACTCAGGCGCGGGGCAGGCCGCGCTGGCGCAGATTGGCCATGAGCGCGCCGATGCCAAAGCGCCAGGGTGGGCAGAGATCCGTGCGGTCCACCGTATTGCACAGGGCGCCGAGGCGGGTGCTGGCGATATGCACCACATCGCCGGGCTTATGAGTGAAGCCCATGCCCGGCGCACCGCGGTCCTTGCTGGGCGAGAAGGGGGTGCCGAGGAAGAGCGCCGCGCCATCCGGGTACTGGTGATGCGGGCCGATCATCTGCGCGACGAGATCAGTGGGGTCGCGGCTGATGGCGCCGACCTTGCCGGATTCGTGCAGGTGGAAGCCATCCGTGCCCTCGATGGTCAGCACGGTCTCGGCCTGGCGCACATCCTCCAGCGTGAAGTTCTCATCGAACAGGCGGATGGCGGGGCCGAGGGCGCAGGCGGCGTTGTTGTCCTTCGCCTTGCCGAGCAGCAGGGCGGAGCGGCCCTCGACATCGCGCAGGTTCACGTCATTGCCCAGGGTGACGCCGTGGATGCGGCCCTGGGAATCGACCGCCAGCACCACCTCCGGCTCCGGGTTGTTCCAGGCGCTGTTCGGATGCACGCCGATCTTCGCGCCGGAGCCGACGGAGGAAAGCGGCTGACCCTTGGTGAAGACTTCTGCATCCGGGCCGATGCCGACTTCCAGATACTGGCTCCACCAGCCGCGCTCTACGAGGTTGCGCTTCAGTTCAGCCGCCTCGGGGCTGCCGGGGCGGAGGTTGGCGAGGTCATCGCCGATGATGCCGCGCACCTCGGCGCGCACCGCCTCGGCCTGGGTGGCATCGCCACGGCAGCGTTCCTCGATCACGCGCTCCAGCATCGAGCGGACATAGGTGACGCCGCAGGCCTTCAGCGCCTGCAGGTCGAAGGGGGAGAGCAGGCGCCCGTCATTCAGCACGGCCGGGATGTCGAGCTCGATCTTCTCGCCCCGCGCGGCGATGGCGGCCACCGGCTCGGCCTCGTTCAGCCAGGCGCTGGCGGTGCCGAAGGCGGGCGTCATGTCGAAGGCCTGGCCCTTGGCCAGGGCGATGACCTGCGGGCCATCCTGCGCCTGGATGCGAAGGGCGAAGTGACCTTCGCGCCAGTCCTGCGGCAGTGCGGTATCGAGCGGCATCGGCGCCTTCCCCCAAAAAGATTTGCCCAAGGTCGTAGCGCGATCCGATCGCACTTGCCATCCGGGGCCGGCAGATGAAAGCATGGTGATCCATAAGGCCCGCGAAGCCGGGCCAGGGAGGAAAGTGGACATGCTCAAGATCACGCGCCGCGGCGCGTTGCAGGGTGCTGCCGGATTGCTGGCCATGCCGGCCCTCGTTGAGAAGGCCAATGCGCAATCCGCCTTCGACTGGAAGATGTCCAAGGGCGAGCGGCTGGAAGTGAGCCTGACGGCCAATCCGCGCTCTGTCATCCTGATCCAGAACCAGAAGGAATTCGAGGAACTGACCGGCATCCGCGTCGGTGCCGAGCAGATTCCCGAGCAGCAGCACCGCCAGAAATTCGCCATCGAGTTCGCGACCGGCAAGCCGTCCTTCGACGTGGTGGGCATCAGCCTCCATGTGAACAAGCGCCAGGTCGGCCGCGCCAAATGGTGCGCCGATGTGCGGCCGATGATCGCCGATGCCAACATCACCGCGCCGGATTTCGACTTCGGGGATTTCAGCCAGGGCGCGGTGGCCTACTCCACGCAGTCCGACGGGCGGATGGATACGCTGCCGGAATTCGCCGACCCGTGGATCATGTACTACAACAAGGAATTGCTGGCGGCGAAGAACATCGCCGTGCCCAAGACCTTCGACGAACTCTACACCGCCGCGAAGGCGCTGACCGATCCTTCCAAGCAGATCTACGGCTTCGTCGGGCGCGGGCTGCGCAATGCCAATGTGGTGCTGTGGACATCCTTCCTGCTGGGCACCCAGCAGCGGGATACCGTCGATGCCAATATGAAGCTGATCACGGACACGCCGGACGCCATCTGGGCCGGGCAGATGTACCAGAAGCTGATGCGGGAATGCGCCCCGCCGGGCTCCATCGGCTTCAACTGGAATGAGTGCCAGACGAGCTTCATGCAGGGCCGCGCGGCCTTCTGGATCGACGGCCCCGGCTTCGCCGCGCCGCTGGAGGACCCGAAGCGGTCTCGCGTGGCGGGTAAAACCGGCTACGCCGTTGCTCCTGCCGGACCGGCCAATCATCATGGCGCGCTGTTCGGCAGCGCGTTCGGCATCAGCGAGTTCAGCTCTCCCGCGAGGAAGAAGGCGGCCTGGCTGTATCTGCAATGGGCGACCGGCAAGCAGAACCAGCTGCGCTACCTGACCGGTGGCGCGGGCGCGCCGGCGCGCATGAGCCCGTTCAAGCAGGAGGAATCGCTGCGGAGCGCGGTGTTCTCGATGGACTACGTGAACTGCCTGTCGGAGGCGCTGAAGATCTGCCGCCCCGGCCTGCCGGAGATCGTGCCGGTGACGGAGTTCCGCGACACCATCGGCACGGGGCTGACCAATATGGTGGGCGGCGCCGATGTGGCTGCCGAGCTGAAGAAGGCGACCGACGCCTTCCGGCCGGTGCTGGAGGCATCTGAACGCGCTTCCTGACGGGTGAAGACGGGGCTTGTCGGGATGTCTGACAAGCCCCTTGCCTCCGCCCCGGCAACGTGGCGCAATGGCGGGGAGGCCGAAACGGCCCTTGGGCGAAATGGCCCTGTGGGAGAGAGAATGATGTCCGAGATCACGCGCCGCGCCGCGATTCGTGGTGCTGCCGGCCTGTTGGCCATGCCCGCGCTGGTGGAACGCGCCAACGCTCAATCGGCCTTCGACTGGAAGCGCTTCAAGGGCGAGCGCGTCGAAGTCAGCATGGTCGCCAACCCTCGCACCACCCTGCTGTTCCAGTACCACAAGGAATTCGAGGAACTGACGGGCATCCGTGTTGGTGCCGAGCAGATTCCCGAGCAGCAGCACCGGCAGAAATTCGCCATTGAGTTCGCCTCCGGCCGGCCGTCCTTCGACGTCATCAACATCAGCCTGCATGTGAACAAGCTGCAGGTTGGCCGTGCCAAATGGTGCACGGATCTGCGGCCGCTGATCGCCGATGCCTCGATGACGGCGCCGGACCTGGACCTGAATGATTTCGGCCCCGCCGCCGTGGCCTATTCCACCCAGGCCGATGGCCGGCTGGATACGCTGCCGCTCGATGTGGACCACTTCATCCTGTACGTGAACAAGGACATGCTGGCGGCGAAGAATGTCGCCGTGCCGCAGACCTTCGATGAATTGTACACGGCGGCGAAGGCGCTGACGGACCCCTCCAAGCAGCAATACGGCTTCGTCGGGCGCGGGCTGCGCAACGCGAACATGGTGCTGTGGTCCTCCTTCCTGCTCGGCACCCAGCAGCGGGACATGATCGACGCCCAGCGCAAGCTGATCACGGATACGCCTGATGCCATCTGGGCCGGACAGCAATACCAGCGGCTGATGCGCGAATGCGCGCCGCCGGGCGTGAACGGCTTCAACTGGAACGAGTGCCAGACGACCTTCATGCAAGGCCGCGCGGCCTTCTGGATCGACGGCGTGGGCTACGCCGCGCCGCTGGAGGACCCGAAGCGTTCCCGCGTCGCCGGCAAGCTCGGCTATGCGGTGGTGCCGGCGGGCCCGGCGCACCGGCATTCGGCTTTCTTCTGCACCGGCATGGGTATCGCCGAGACCTCGCAGCGCAAGGGGCCGGCCTGGCTCTACATCCAGTGGGTGCTGAACAAGCAGAACCAGCTGCGCATGCTGACGACCGGTGCCGGTGCGCCGACGCGCCTCTCGCCCTATTCCAGCGAGGAGGCGATCAGCAAGAGCAGCTTCCCGCGCGACTATTTCTCCACCCTGGCCGAGAGCATCCGCATCGCGCGCCCGGGCCTGCCGGAAATCCTGCCGGTGACGGAATTCCGCGACACGCTGGGCACGGCGCTGACCAACACCCTCGGTGGCGCCGATGTGGCGACCGAGTTGAAGAAGGCAACCGAGGCGTTCCGCCCCGTGCTGGAAGCCTCTGAGAAGGGGGCCTGATGTCGGGCAATACAGCCACTCACACGGCGCCCATCGCACCCGCCGTCGCCACGCCACGGCGCCGGAACTATGCCCGCCGGTACTGGATGTTCGTGGTGCCGGCGGCCGTGGTGGTGCTGGGCGTCATTCTCTTCCCGTGGATCTTCACGCTGTTCATGTCCACGCATGAATGGAAGATCGGCGGTGGCCACACCTATGTGGGGTTCGAGAACTACCGGAAGCTGTTCACGGATGAGCGCTTCCTGTGGTCCATGGTGCGCACGCTCTACTTCACGGCGCTGGCCGTGGTCATTCCCATGGTGCTCGGCGTGGCGGCGGCGCTGGTATTCAACCGCAACTTTCCGTTGCGGGGCCTGGCACGCACCATCTTCATCCTGCCCATGATGGCGACGCCCGTGGCGGTCGCGCTGGTCTGGACGATGATGTTCCACCCGCAGCTTGGCGTGCTGAACTGGCTGCTTTCCCAGTTCGGCATTCCGCCCAGCATGTGGGTCTATGATTCCGCCACCGTCATCCCGACCCTGGTGATGGTGGAAGTCTGGCACTGGACGCCGCTGGTCATGCTGATCGTGCTGGGTGGCCTCGCCTCGCTGCCGCAGGACCCGTATGAAGCTGCCAAGATCGACGGCGCCAACGGGTTGCAGGCCTTCTGGCACATCACCCTGCCGTTGCTGGCGCCCTTCATCGTCGTGGCGCTGATCATCCGCACCATCGATGCGCTGAAGGCCTTCGATACGATCTACGTCATCACGCAGGGCGGGCCGGGCACCAGCTCGGAGACGATCAACATCTTCCTCTATCTGCAAGGGTTTGCTTACTACAACATGGGCTTTGCCAGCGCCGTGGTGGTGGTGTTCTTCGCCATGATCATCGGCCTCGCCTCCCTGTTGCTGTGGACCCGCAAGAGGGTGAAGGCATGAAGCGCTTTCTCGACAAGCTGGGGCTGGGGATCGCCGTGATCTTCCTGGTCTCTCCGGCCATTCTCGTCTTCCTGTGGATGCTGTCCCTCTCCATGAAGACGGAGCTGGACAACACCGCCTATCCGCCGGTTTTCATCCCGAACCCGCCGGTGTGGGACAATTTTATTAGCGTCTTCGAAAATAATAACTTCCTGCTCTATACCTGGAACTCGATCGTCGTCTCCTTCACGGCGACGGGCCTCGCCATCCTGATCGGTGTGCCGGCGGGCTATGGCATCGCCAAGATGCAGGCGACCAAGGCGGCGATGCTCATCCTCATCGCCCGCATCACGCCCGGCCTGTCCTACCTCATCCCGCTCTTCCTGCTGTTCCAGTGGCTGGGGCTGACGGGCACGCTGACGCCCATCGTCATCACCCATCTGGTCATCACCGTGCCCATCGTGGTCTGGGTGATGATCGGCTTCTTCGAGGGGTTGCCGGGCGAGCTGGAGGAAGCGGCGCTGGTGGATGGCGCCACCATCTGGCAGGCCTTCCGCCATGTCGCCTTCCCGCTGGCGATGCCGGGGATCACGGTGGCGACGATCCTCTCCTTCATCTTCTCCTGGAACAATTTCATCTTTGCCATGGTCCTCGCCGGGCGTGAGACACGGACGCTGCCGGTGGCCGTGAACAACATGCTCACATTTGAACAAATCTCCTGGGGCCCGCTGGCCGCGGCGGCGCTCATGGTGACGTTGCCCGTGCTGCTGCTGACGCTGCTGGCGCAGAAGCAGATCATCGCCGGCCTGACGGCCGGCGGCGTCAAGGGCGGCTGACAGAAGGCGCGCGGGGCGCTATCCCCGCGCGCATGCCTGCCGATCCGCGCCCCGCCATCCTCCAGGTCCTGCCCGCCATGCGGGCGGGGGGCGTGGAACGCGGCACCGTGGAAATCGCCGCCGCGCAGGCGGAGGCCGGCTTCCGGCCCTTCGTCGCCTCCGCCGGTGGGCCGATGGTGGCGGAGCTGGAAGCCGCCGGCGCCCGGCATGTCACCCTGCCGCTGGACCGGAAGTCACCTGCTGCTCTCTTTGCCGGCGCCAGCGCGCTGGCGGAGGTCGTGCGGACGGAGGGTGTGCGCATCATCCATGCCCGCAGCCGCTTCCCCGCCTGGTCGGCGCTGATGGCGGCGCGGCGCACCGGCGCCCATTTCATCACCACCTATCACGGCACCTACAATGAGGGCTTCCCGGGGAAGCGCCTCTACAACTCGGTCATGGCGCGCGGCGAGCGCGTCATCGCCATCAGCCAGCACATCGCCAACATCATCCGCGAGCGCCACGGCACGGACCCGGCGCGTATCCGCGTCATTCCCCGCGGGGTGGATATGGCGCGGTTCGACCCGGCATTGGTGCCGGCGGCACGGGTGGAAGCCCTGCGCGCGGCCTGGGGCGTGCCGGCAGGCCGGCCGGTGCTGATGCTGCCGGGGCGGATTTCGCGCTGGAAGGGGCAGGGGGTGCTGTTGCAGGCGCTGGCCATGCTGCCCACGCCGCGCCCCTTCGCCGTGCTGGTGGGAGATGAAGGGCGCGGCACCTATGCGCAGGAGCTGCGCGGGCAGATCGCGCAACTCGGGCTCGCTGCCGATGTGGCGCTGGTTGGCCATTGCAATGACCTGCCGGCGGCCTTCCTGATGGCGGATATCGCCCTGCATTGCTCCACCGATGCCGAGGCCTTCGGGCGCACCATCGTGGAGGCCCAGGCCATGGAGCGGCCCGTCATCGCCTCCGACCTCGGTGCCCCGCGCGAGACGGTGCTGGAGGGCGAGACGGGCTGGCGGGTTCCCCCTGGCGACGCGAAGGCCCTCGCCGCCGCCATCGCCCGCGTGCTGGCCATGCGGGCGGAGGAGCGGGCCCGCATCGGCGCGCAGTCTCGCGCCGTGGTGCTGGAGCACTATACCACCCGCGCCATGCAGCAGGCGACGCTTTCGGTCTATCGGGAATTGTTGTGAGCGAGCGTATCCTCGTCATCAAGCTTTCGGCCCTGGGCGACGTCATCCAGGCCTTCGGCCCCTTCGCCGCGATCCGCGCGCATCACCCGCGCGCGCGCATCACCCTGCTGACGACCAGGCCCTTCGCGCCGCTGCTGCGCCGCTCCCCCTGGTTCGACGAGGTCTGGGAGGATGGCAGGCCGTCCTGGGGCGATCTCCCCGCCGTGGCCCGGCTGGCGCTGCGGCTGCGGCGCGGGCGGTTCGACCGGGTCTATGACTTGCAGACCTCCAGCCGTTCGTCGCGCTACCGCTGGTTCACCGGCCCGGTGGAGTGGTCGGGCGTGGAAAGCCACCGCAGCGCCAATCCCCGGCGGGATTCGCTGCACACCATCGAGCGGCAGCGGGAGCAGTTGCAGGTCGCGGGGCTTGTCGAGTTCCCCGAACCGGTCATGGACTGGCTGGACGAGCCCCTGGATGGCTTTGCCCTGCCACCGCGATTCTGCCTGCTGATTCCGGGTGCATCGCCGACACGGCCATTGAAGCGCTGGCCTGCCGCCCGTTTCGCCGAGCTGGCGACGCGCCTGCCTGCGCCACCGGTGGTGCTGGGCGGACCCTCGGAGGCGCCGCTGGCGGCGGAGATCCTGCAAGCCGTGCCGCAGGGGCTGGATCTGACCGGCCGGACCAGCCTGGCGCAAATAGGCGCGCTGGCCCGCAGGGCGGAATGCGCCATTGGCAACGATACCGGCCCCACGCATCTGGTGGCGGCCGCCGGTTGCCTCACGCTGGCGGTGTTCGGCGAGGATAGCGACCCTGCCCTCAGCGCCCCGCGCGGGCCCCGGGCCGGTTGGGTGAGGCATGTCCCGCTGGCGGAACTGCCGGTCGCGCAGGTCGAGGCATCGCTGGCGTCTCTGCGGAAAAGCCGCGCCCGGCAAGGCTGAGAAAGGGCGCGGGATCCCGATGATCCCCGCCGGCCGGCGTCAGGCCGGTATGGGCACCTGCTGTGCCAGCGGGTCCAGCAGGCTTTCGATGGCCAGCGGGTCTTCCCATTGCAGCCGCACGGTCAGCACCTTCACCCGGCTGCGGAAGGCGGGGGGAATGCGGACGAAATCCTTGGCGGTGGTAATGGGCGTCGCGCGCAGGCGGTCGGCTTCCTCCAGCAATTCCCGCAGGTCCCCGGCGTCATAGGGGTAGTGGTCCGCATAAGGCATGCGGCCGGCCACCACCGCGCCGACTTCCTGCAAGGTATTGAAGAACTTTCGGGGATTGGCGATGCCGCAGAAGGCGTAGACGGGCTGGCCGGCGAACAGCTCGGCGCCGGGGCCGGGCACCAGCCGGGCGCGCAGGATGGGCAGTTCCGGCGGCAATTGCGCGGCGGCGCCGCTTTCATCATTGCCGATCAGCACCGCCGCCCGGCAGCGCGCAGCGGCGGCGTGCACGGGCTCGCGCAGAGGGCCGGCGGGGATGATGCGGCCGTTGCCGAAGCCGTAATTTCCATCCACGACGAGCAGGGAGAGGTCTTTCACGAGGCCGGGGTTTTGTAGCCCGTCATCCATCACCAGTGCCTGGGCGCCGGCTGCCACGGCGGCGCGCCCGCCTGCCTCCCGGTCTCCGGCCACCCAGGTCGGGCGGATGCTGGCCAGGAGCAGGGCTTCGTCGCCCACCGCCTTGCTGTCGTGCTTGTCCGGGTCCACCAGGGCGGGGCCCTTCAGCGTGCCGCCATAGCCGCGGGTGAGGAAATGGGCCGCCACGCCGCGGTTGGAGAGGCGCTGGCCGATATCCAGCGCCACCGTCGTCTTGCCCGCCCCGCCTGCCGTTGCGTTACCACAACAAATAACGGGCACAGGCGCTTTCCAGCCAGGTTTCGCCACCCGGCGCGCGGTGGCGGCGCCGTAGAGAGCAGCGATCGGGGACAACAGCAGAGGCGCAATTCCCCCTCCGCCCCCGCTCCAAAAGCCGGGTGCACGCATTGGCGGCCAACCAGTCCTTCTCGTCTAGGCCGCCGGCGGGAAACCGGCGGAGGCGGGCATGAGGCCCAGGATCGCGTCTGCCAGGTCTTCCGGCAGATGGGCGGCGGTGTCGGCGATCGTCGCCGCGGCGCGCGTCATCGACTGCCCGCGCGTGGGATTGGTTAGCACGTTCTCAACCATTTCTGCCAGCGTCCCCGCATCGGCCACCCGTACGGCTCCGCCGGCTGCCACAAGGGCGTCCGCTACCTCGCGGAAATGTTCGGTATGAGGGCCGAACAGGATGGGACAGCCGAGGCGCGCGGGTTCCAGCGGGTTATGCCCGCCCTTGGGCACCAGGGAGGCGCCAACCAGCGTCACCCCGGCCAGCCGGAAGAAGAGGCCGAGCTCCCCCAGCGTATCAGCCACATAGATCGCCGTCTCCGCCCCGGGCTGCCCGCCTTCGGCACGACGGGAGACAGTTCCCAAGGGAGCGGCAAGGGCGGCGATGCCAGGCCCCCTGTGCGGATGGCGCGGGGCGATGATGGTGAGCAGGCCGGGCAAGCGGGCCGCAAGCGTGCGGTGGGCCTCCAGGACCACCTCATCCTCCCCCGGATGGGTGCTGGAGGCGAGGAAGACCGGCCGGGCCCCGATCAGGGCGCGAAGGCGGGCCAGCTCCGCCTCATCCACGGGCAGGGGATCGGCAGCGGCTTTGAGATTACCCCAGCAGGCCGCCTGCTCGGCCCCCATGGCGCGCAGGCGGGCGGCGTCGTCCTCGCTCTGCGCCAGGACGAGGGCGAAGTGGCGCAGCAGGTCCCGCGCGAGGCCGGGTGCCCAGCGCTGCCACAGTGCCGCAGAGCGGGGGGAGACGCGGGCATTGACCATGACGGTGGGAATGCCGCGCGCCGCCAGCGCGTAAGTGCGGTTCGGCCACAGCTCGCTTTCGGCGATGGCGACGACATCGGGCCGCCAGCCATCCAGAAAACGATCGATCCAGCCAGGCACATCCAGGGGTGCGAAGCGGTGGATGAGGCGGGCGGCCACGGCGGGCGGCAGGCGCTGCCCCAGCAGATGGGCGGAGGTGACGGTGCCGGTGGTGATCAGCAGGTGCAGCTCCGGCCGCTTGGCCAGCAGGGCGGAAAACAGCGGCAGCAGCGAGAGGCTTTCCCCGACGCTGGCGGCATGCAGCCAGATGAGCGGGCCTTCCGGGCGGGCGGCATCATGCCCGAGGCGTTCCGGCAGGCGTTCCGGCAGTTCCTTGCCCTGTGCGGCACGGCGCCGAAGCAGCAGCGGCAGGACCGGCGCCACGGCGGCACCGGCGGCATGGCTGGCCCAGCGCGCCAACTTCATACGCGCCGACTCTCCATGTCCGGGGCGCGCCCCGCTACCCAGGCATCGGCGAGGTCGCAGGCATCGGTCAGCGCCCGGCTGATGGCGGCCACCGCATCGGCATCGGCGTTCTCAACGGTGATGGCGGGGCCGCAGACCAGCACGCCGTGCGTGAAGGGCAGGGGCAGCATCATCTTGTCCCAGCTCGGCAGCAGGCGGTGGCGGCGGGTGGCGGCGGCAGTGGGCAGCACCGGAACCTTGGCGAAGGCCGCGAGCTGGGCCACGCCCTCCGCCGCCTGCCGCCGGGGCCCCCGGGGGCCATCCGGCGTGATGGCCACAGGGCTGCCACCCCGCAGCACGCGCGTCAGCGACCTCAGTGCCGAGGCGCCTCCCCGTGAGGTGGAGCCATGCACCATCACCAGATCGAAGCGGGAGACAATGTCGCCGATGAAGCGGCCGTCCCGGTGCCGGGAGACGAGCACATGCGGCTTCCAGTCCCCGGCCTCGGGGAAGTGCTTGTGGGTGATGGTCCACAGCATGGGCATCAGCGGCAGGCGCTCATGCCAGAAGGCGACGATGACAGGCGAGCCCTGGCCGGCATGGGGGCGCATATTCGCATCCCCCACCAGGGACCAGCGGGTGGTGCGGTAGCAGAAGGCAAGGTAGCCGCCGACCAGCCCTGCCAGCATGGCCTGGGTTCGGGGATGCCGGATCAGCGAGCGGAACATGGAACACACGGCATAATGGAGCGCGCCGTAGCACGCCCGGGGCCATTGCGGAAATATGAAGCGGTGGCAGGGCCGTTGATTGGCGTGGAAGGGGCATGCAAGGAGCGGCCGATCCTGGCCCTCTGCCCTCTTTCAGGCGTGGCGGGGCAGGCGGAGGAAAACCTCCTCCGTCCTGGTGAGGGGCCTCCTCAGGCGTTCATGTCGAGGACGATGCGGCCTTCGATGGCACCTTGGCGCATGCGGTCGAACACGCTGTTGATGTTCTCCAGCTTCTCGGTGGCGATGGTGGCTTTCACCTTGCCCTCGCCCGCGAATTCCAGCGCCTCCTGTAGATCGAGCCGCGTGCCGACGATGGAGCCGCGCACGGTGATGCCGCTCAGCACCACGTCGAAGATGGGCAGCGGAAAGGCGCCGGGTGGCAGGCCGTTAAGGGAGATGGTGCCGCCGCGCCGTACCATGCCCAGTGCCTGCTCGAAGGCAATCGGCGAGACGGCGGTGACAACTACGCCATGCGCGCCACCGATTTCCTTCTTCAGATAGGCGGCGGGGTCGGTTTTCCGGGCATTGACGGTAACGGTGGCGCCGAGCTTCCGCGCGAGGTCCAGCTTGTCATCCGCCACATCGACGGCCGCGACATTGAAGCCCATGGCCTTGGCGTATTGCACCGCCATGTGCCCCAGCCCGCCGACGCCGGAAATGACCATCCAGTTGCCCGGCTTCGCGTCCGTGACCTTCAGCCCCTTATAGACGGTGACGCCGGCGCAGAGGACGGGCGCGATCTCCAGGAAATCGACATTCCTCGGCAGATGGCCGACATAATTGGGGTCGGCCAGCACGTAGTCGGCGAAGCCGCCATTCACCGAGTAGCCGGTGTTGCGCTGGGATTCGCACAGCGTCTCCCACCCGCCCAGGCAATGCTCGCAATGGCCGCAGGCGCTGTAGAGCCATGGCACGCCAACGCGGTCCCCCTCCTTCACATGCCTCACCCCCTGGCCGACGGCGGAGACGAAGCCCACGCCCTCATGGCCCGGGATGAAGGGAGGTTGCGGTTTGACCGGCCAGTCGCCCTCGGCCGCGTGCAGGTCGGTATGGCAGACGCCGGAAGCCTGGACCTTCACCTGGATCTCGCCAGGGCCAGGCTCGGGGATGGGCACTTCCTCGCAGGTCAGCGGACCGCCCAGCTTGCGGACCACGGCCGCGCGCATTGTCTTGGCCATTGCGTCGTTCCTCCGTTGGTACCGCCGGTGAGGATTCGCGAAGGGAGGAGAACTTGTCATCCGCCACGGCGCAGCCGGGAGGGTGGAGGTGTCGCAGCTTCGCGACAGCTTGGCCGGTGCGCAGGAGAGCCGGGCATGAAAAAGGGGGCCGAAGCCCCCTTCCAGCAGGCGGTGCGGCCAGCGCACCGCAGGCGCGGTTTCAGTTGGCGTCGCGGCCCACACCCATCGCCAGGGTCGCTTCATCCATGCGCGGCACGTAGTTCAGCGGGCGGCGCACGGCCCAGGCGTTCTTGTACATGACGAGCGGAACGAAGGCGACGTCCTGCATGGCCACATTCACGGCGGCGGCCAGGCGCTGTTCGCGCTGCCGGTCATCCATGGTGGAGAGCGCTTCTTCGATCTGCTTGTCCAGCGCCGCGTTGCTGTAGCGGGTGTCGTTGCTGGCGCCGAGGCGGCGCGGCGCATCGAAGGTGTGGATGATGTTCAGCAGCACGCTGCCCGCTTCCGCCGTGGTGCTGCCCCAGGAGTTCTGCACCAGGGAGAATTCCTGGCGGGAGAGGCGGGTCAGGTAGGTGGAGAAGGGCTGCGCCTCCACCGTGGTGGTCACGCCGATGCGGGTCCACATCTGCGCCACCGCCTGGGCGGTCTGCGCATCCGCCGGGTAGCGGTCGTTGCTGGCATGCAGCGTGGCGCGGAAGCCGTTGGGGTAGCCGGCCTCGGCCAGCAGCGCGCGCGCGCGGGCCAGATCCTGCGCCGGCACCGGCACCTGCGGGTTGTAGCCAAAGGCGCCAGGCGGCATCCACTGGCCGGTCGGCTCCGCCATGCCCTGGATCACGCGTTCGGCCAGGCCCTGGCGGCTGATGGCCAGGGTGAGGGCCTGACGCACCCGCAGGTCGCGCAGCGGGTTCTGCGGCAGGGGCTTGCCGTCATTGTCGGTGATGAAGGGCGTGCGGTCCGCATGCTCCATATCCATCGAGATGAACAGAGCTCGCCCGCTCGGCCGCTCGAAGATGCGGAGGTTGGCCTCGCTGCGCAGGCGCGGCAGGTCGCTGGCGGAGGGGTTGGCGATCAGGTCGACGTCATTGGAGAGCAGTGCCGCCGTGCGGGCGGCCGGGCTCGGGATGATGCGGAAATCGACGCGGTCCCATTCCTGCTTCGGGCCCCACCACGCATCGTTGCGGGCCACCGCGATGGAGGAGCCGGCATTGTAGCTGACGAAGCGGTACGGCCCGGTGCCGATGGCGGCCTTGCCGGAATTGTAGTCGGCGGTCGTCGCGCCCTCGCCCACATGGCGGGAGATGATGGCGACGGCGGCGAGGTCGATCGGCAGGTTCGGCGTGGGAGCGGAGGTGGTGATACGGACCGTCACCGGGTCCACCGCTTCCACCTTCGTCACCGTGCGCAGGCTGCCGCCGAAGCTGGCCGGGCTGTTCGGCACGCTGGGCGCGCGGCTGTAGCTGAACACCACGTCATCGGCGGTGAAGGGCTTGCCGTCATGCCACGTCACGCCCTCCCGCAGCTTGAACTCCCACAGATTCTCGTTGATGGGCGTCCAGGAGGCCGCGAGGTGCGGCGTGGGGCGCCCGTCGGGGCCGCGCATCACCAGCGTGTCGAACACATGCCGGGCGAAGGCCGAGTTCGGTGCCGCATTGGCGAAATGCGGGTCGATGGAGGTGACGGGGGCGGAGAGGCCGATGCGCAGGTCGGCCGCGGCGGCGGAGCCTGCCATCATCGGCAGGGCAGCCAGCCAGGCGGCAGCGGCGGTACGGAAGGCGTTCATGGTTCGGGTTCTCGGGTGAGGGTTCCGGTTAAGGCGGATCGGCATTCATCGCGCGGGGCCATCTGGCGGGTCTTTTCCACACCAGCATCGTCAGAAACCTCGCCAATGCTCCAGCATTGGCATCGGCTTCTTCCTCCCTGGCGTGAAAAATCCCTCGCCATCCGGCTCCCGGCGCCGAATGCCGATTCCGCCTAGTGGCCAGCGGCCATGTCCAGCGGGGGCGGGACGTCCTTCGGAATCGGGAAGACATCCGGCATGTCGGCGGTGCGGGCGGCGTGGTCGGCGCGGGCGGCGGCGAGCAGCTGCGGGTCCCGCAGGATGTCCACTGCCGTGCCGGCCATGACCTTCGCCACATGCTCCAGCCCCTTATGGGCGGCGGGCGCCTTGCCCTGGGCGACGAGCTGCCAGGAATGGCCCGGCGTGCCGATGGCGTAGGTGGCGCCACGCGCCTGCACCGTGGGCACCTTCCAGGAGACGGTGCCGACATCGGTGGAGCCGATGCCGGCCGGCTCCGGCGCCGAGAGCGGCACCAGGCGCTCGGCCAGCACCTCGCCCGCCACCGGGGCCAGGCCCGCGCGGCGGTAGGCGGCGTCGATCTCCACCGGCGTCAGCGTCGCCTGGATCTGGCGGGCGAATTCCTTATCGGCCTCGTCGAAGCGCGGCGGGCCGAGGCGGAGGAAATTGTCCTCCATCGCCTGCTCCAGCGGGCCGTTGCCCACCAGCTCGGCATCAGCGGAAAGGACGCGGTGGACGACGGTGGTTTCCGTCATCAGCGAGGCGCCTTCGGCGATCTTCTTCACGCGCTCCAGCAGGGAGAGCACTTCCGCCATGGTCAGGGAGCGGACGAGGTAGCGCACGCGGGCGCTGCCCTGCACGACATTGGGGGCGATGCCGCCGGCATCCTGCAACGCGTAATGAATGCGCGCATGGCTCGGCATATGCTCGCGCATGTAATTCACGCCGACATTCATCAGCTCCACGGCATCGAGCGCGGAACGGCCCAGATGCGGCGCTGCGGCGGCGTGGGAGGAGCGGCCGGTGAAGGAGAAGTCGACTTCCATGCAGGCCAGGGAACGCGGCTTGTTGACGCCGGAGAAGGCGGCCGGGTGCCAGCAGATGGCGATGTCCACATCGTCGAAGGCGCCATCACGCACCATGAAGCCCTTGGCGGAGCCGCCTTCCTCAGCGGGGCAGCCATAGTAGCGGATGCGACCCTTCAGCCCGTTGGCGGCCAGGTAGTCCTTCACCGCCGCGGCCGCCAGCATGGAGGCGGAGCCCAGCAGGTTGTGGCCGCAGCCATGGCCGGTGCCGCCATTCACGATCGGGCGGTGTTCCGCCACGCCCGCTTCCTGGGAGAGGCCGGGCAGCGCGTCATACTCGCCCAGGATGGCGATGACGGGGCCTTCATCCCCGGCCTCGCCCATCACGGCGGTTGGGATGCCGGCAACGCCGGTGGTGACGCGGAAGCCTTCCGCCTGCAGCATCTCGGCATGGGCGGCGGCGGAGCGATGCTCGGCGTAATTCAGTTCCGGCGTGTCCCACACGCGGTCGCTGAGTTCGGCGTATCGGGGCTGCTTGTCCTCGACAATGCGCCAGACGGCTTCGCTGTTCTGCATGGCGTTTGCTTTCTGACTTAACTTATGGCCGCCAGGGGCGGTGATAGGGGTGCCCGGAGCGGATGGCCTGGGCACGGTAGAGCTGTTCGGCCAACATGCCGCGCACCAGGAAGTGCGGCCATGTCATGCGGCCAAGAGAGATACGGGTATCGGCGCGGGCCTGCACGGCGGGGTCCAGCCCCTCCGCGCCGCCAATGATGAAGGCCAGGGTCTTGCCGCTCTCCTCCCATTTGGCGGTGAGGGCGGCGAGTTCCTCGCTGTCCGGGGAGAGGCCGCCGAGGTCCAGTGCCACGGCGAGCGCGCCATCCGGCAGCGCGGCGAGCAATGCCGCACCCTCCCGCCGCCGGATCTCGGCGGCGGAGCCCCTGGCTTCCGGAATTTCCTTCACCACCAGGGGGGGACGCAGGCGGGCATTGTGCTGCGCGAAGAGCGCGGCCTCCGGCCCCGGCTTCAGCCGGCCAACGGCCAGCAGCAGGGGCGCGCGGCTCAGCGGTCTTCCTCCTCCTCGTTGCCTTCCTCATCATCATCTTCGGATTCGATGTGGATGAAGTCGTCCTCGAGGTCGATCATCTCGTCCTCCGCGAACTCGGCAGCGATCTCGGCGGAATCGGGGTCGATCACCTCGTCATCCACGCCGTCCTCCTCACCGAGATCGGGGAAGGGGGTGTCGTCATCGGCGGGCATGGCGCTCTCGGCGCCAGGGCTGTCCGGGCCCCACATCTTCTCGATGCGGTAATTGGCCCGGGCCTCCGGCTTGAAGAGGTGCACCACCATGTCGCCCGCATCCAGCAACACCCAGTCCGGCGAGGTCTCGGTGCGAACGCGCTTGATGCCGATCTCGGCGAGCGCCTTCTCGATGTGTCCCGCCATGGCCTGGATCTGCCGCTCGACGAAGCCGGTGGCGACGACCATGCGGTCCGCGAAGGTGGAGCGCGTGGCGATATCCAGCACCACGATATCCTCCGCCTTGTCGTCCTCCAGGCTGGCGACGGTGACCTGCACCAGGCGCTCCACCTCCGGCGGGCTCAGCTTGACGCGCTGGGCCTTGGGCGCGGCCTTCGCGGCGGGCTTCACCGCCTTGGCGGAGACACTGCGGGCGGGCGCCTTGGCCGGGGTCACGCTGGCAGCCTTCTTCGCGGCTGGCTTGGCCGTGGCTTTCGGCGCCACCGCCTTTGTGGCCCTGGCCGGAGCGGCAGCCTTCGAGCTGCTGCGGGCCTTAGCGGGCGTGGCCTTGCTGGCGGCGGGGCGGGCCGGCTTGGCGGCGGGGGCCTTCTCCTT
>JH600042.1 GCA_000245075.1 Acetobacteraceae bacterium AT-5844 | reverse complement strand
GTCTGACTGGTGCGCATGCAGAAAACAGTCCCGATCGTGTACCTTGACATTCTCGAAGATTGTTGTGCGCAGGTTGTGGCCGCTGGTTTCTAGCCCACAGGAGTTATAGGGAATCCCAGCATGCAGGCGGGCATGTTATTGGGACTATCCCAACCCAGGCAGTAGATATCACGAAACTTGTTCCAAGAGCTTCCGAAGTTTGATGCTGGATATGCCGTTCCGCCGACTATGAAATTGGACGTATCGTTCACGCCTGTGAAAGTCATCTGATCACCAGCCACCGTAATGCCGGTATAGGTGCGAGGCGTTCCTGCCGAGGGTGAGATGTAGCCACCAGTATGCTGATAACGGTTACTGGGCGACCATGGAATCGTGACAGTATTGGCCGTCTTAGCTAGGACCCGCTGGATATCCGTTGCTCGCACCATGATGCAGCGATAGCCGGAAATCTGTGCGCGTTCATAAAGGCCAAAGGTAATTGCGTTATCGATATCAGGCGCCATGTTGGAGAGAAACACACCAAGTCCGGCTACACGCCAGTTGCCGAAGCACTGGAAGTCAGAGCAATAAACGAATTTCGAGTTAAGATTTAGGATACCCACATCGACGTCATTCCCCAAGGTCAACAGGGATGTGTCGTAGTATCCAGAAATTCCGTTGAATTCGGGAGCAACGCGAAGATTATGGACGCCCGCGTTATGGGCTTTGTTGAGCAAGAAGCCGTAGCTGACGTTCTTCAGGGTAGCTGGCGAGGTAGCGGTAGCGTCGGCGTTGGTGAAGTCGAAGAGGGAGTAATCGTCG
>JH600041.1 GCA_000245075.1 Acetobacteraceae bacterium AT-5844 | reverse complement strand
CTCGGCCGCGCGCGGGCCCCTCGCCAGCCGCCGCCATGCGGGAGACACGCATGGCTTCCTGCGCCTGCTGCTGCTGGGCGGCGCGGCGCCAGCCGTCATCACTCTCGCCCTGGGTGGCGCCGTGGCACTGCTCTGGCCCTGGGTCAGCGGCTGGATCTATGCCGGGCGCTACGCCGGGCTGGAAAATGTGGTGCTGCTCTGGGCGGTGGTGATGGCCATCAGCTGTTTCTGGGTGGCAGGGCTCGCCGGGTTGCAGTCCCTCGCCCGCCTCCGCTCGCTCGCCGTCGCCGAGATCGGCGGTGCCGCTGTCTGCGCGGCAACCATGCCGCTGATGCTCTGGCTGCTCGATCCGCCAGGCGCGCTGGTGGCCATCATCCTGGGGGGCTGCGTGCAAGTGGCCCTGCTGGCGCGGGGGGTGATGCAAGGGCTCCGTGCGCTTGGGCACAAGAAGGCTGAGCGGGGAGTTTGAAGAACTGGAGGGAGAAAGAATTCTCCCTCCAGACCACCCTCATCTTTTTCTTCGAGTTTGGGTTCGGACTTTGAAGACCAGCGGCGCGCCGTCCCGGCGAGGCCAGAGAACTAAAAAGGCCACGCGGGCTGCACCCTCAGTCGCCGAGGGCCAGATCAGGCCCTCGGCGCACTCAACCGGCAGAAGGGGTGTCGCCCGCAGGGCGCACCCGAAAACACCGCAAAAAGAAAAGAAGGGGGGCTTGGGGGGAATTCATTCCCCCCAAACTTCGCCGTCAGGATGCAGGCACCAGCACGTATAATGTCGCCGGTTCCTTCATCGGCCCCGCCGCGTGCGCGGCCTCCTCGCCCCAGCCCCAGAACAGATCGGCTCGCGCCGGGCCACGAATGGCCCCGCCCGTATCCTGCGCCATGACGAGGCGGCGCATGGGCGCGCCGGTCAGCGGATGTTTCGTCACGATCCAGACCGGGCTGCCGAGGGGGATTTCCGTACGGTCCACGGCGATGGAGCGCAGCGGCGTCAAGGGTACGCCCTGGGCACCGGTTGGCCCCTGGTCTGGGCGAGCGGGGACATTGCGGAAGAAGACATAGGAAGGGTTCTGGTCCATCAGCGCCTGGGCGCGCTCGGGCCCCGCCGTTTCCAGCCAGGCACGGATGCTTTGCATCGAGACCTGCTCACGCGGGATTTCGCCTTGATCCGCGAGGATGCGCCCGATGGGGACATAGGCGCGGCCATTCTGCCCATCGAAGCCGACGCGACGGATGCTGCCATCGGGCAGCACGACGCGGCCGGAGCCTTGGATTTGCAGGAAGAACCGGTCCACCGGGTCCGCCAGCCAGAGCAGCGCGGGGCCGTTGCCGGCTTCGATGGCGGCGCGGTCGGGGTAGGGCTCCAGCCGCCCATTGCGCACTTTGCCAGCGGTACGGCGGCCTCGCAGGTCGGATGCGAAGAGGCCGAGATCGACCTCCACGAGATCAGCAGGCCGGGTGTGAAGAGGGACACGGTAATCTGCGGAGGGCTCGGTGGCGCCACGGATTTCCGGCTCGTAGTAGCCGGTCATCAGCCCTTCACCGGCGGTGCGCAGGGTGAAGCGCCGCTCGAAGAAAGCGCGGGCGGCAGCGTTGTCGCCGGCCGGCAGGGCGCGGGCCTCGGCGCAGATCTCGGTGGGAATGGCAGGGGGGCGGCAGCCGGCCAGGAAGGGCGGCAGGGCGGCTGCGAGGTCGTCCTCCCCCCAGCCAGGCAGTTCGGCCACGTTGCGTGGCGCGGGTGCGGTGCAGGCCGCCAGCCCCAGTATCAGGGCGGCGGCCAAGGCCGGGCGGATCAAGCTGCGCCGGTACCCACCAGCTTCCAGGTCGGGTCCTGGCTGCGCAGGTCGCGCTGGAAGGTCCAGACATCCACGATCTCGGTCACGCCATCATGGCCCGCCGTGACCTGCCCATCCGGGCCGGTGGTGATGTTGATCTGGTCGGAGACGATACGCACCGTCACCTCGGCCACGCTGCCACGCAGGTCGGCGCCCTCGATGGACATGTCCTGAATGGTGCGGATTTCCGTCCGCTGGCGCTCGCCCGCGGCCTCCCGCACGTTCAGCGCGCCCTCGAACCCGGCCAGGGTATCGGTGGAGAGCAGGTTGCGCAGCGTCTCGCGGTCCCCATTCGCGAAGGCTTCCACGATCATGCGGAAAGCACCCTCCGCGCCGCCCAGGAAGACGGAAGGATCGAAGGACGGGTCCTGCTGGCGGATACGCGTCAGGGCCTGGCCGGCAGGCGAGCGTGCATCCGGCACGCCACGCGCCGGGGCGGCGGGCGCCTCGACCGGGCGTGGAACCGGGCGCAGCGCATCGGCCTGGGGCCGCTGCTCCTGCGGCGGCCGCTCGAAGCCCTGGCGGCGTCCCAGCACACTCCGCAGCCGCAGCACCAGGAAGGCCGCGATCATCGCGAATAGGATCAGATCGACCGGGAAGGCGCCGGACATTGCAATCTCCTCATGTTCCGACACTTAGGGCGCGTATCCCGCCACCGCAACGGGCACCGCGTGCCATCGGCGCCGGATTCGTAACCCTATGGGCTGTTCCGCCCGTCCGTGATCTGCTCTACCGGCATGGACCGGAGGAGATGCCATGATCCTGTTGCGCCACGGCCAGAGCGAATTCAATCTTCATTTCACCGCCACACGGCGTGACCCTGGCATCAAGGACCCGAAGCTGACCGATCTGGGCCATCGGCAGGCCGAGGAGGCGGCTGAGGCGCTGGTCGCCGAGATGGGCGGCGATATACGCCGGATCGTGGCGAGCCCCTATACGCGCGCCATGCAGACAGCGGCGCCTCTGGCCCGCTGGCTGGGCCTGCCTGTCACCATCCAGCCCCTGGTGCGGGAGCGCTACGCCTTCGCCTGCGATATCGGCACCCCGCGCACCGCGCTCTCGCTGGAGTGGCCGGACCATGATCTTTCCCATATCGATGAGATCTGGTGGCCTGCCATCGAGGAGCCCGCGGCGCAGGTGGAAGCCCGCGCCCGGCTGTTCCGGCAGGAAATGTCGGCGCTGGAGGATTGGGCTCATACTGTCGTCGTTTCCCACTGGGGCTTCATCCTCTCCATGACGGGCCAGTCCCTGGCCAATGGCCAGTGGCTGCGCTGCGACCCCACCGGGCCGGAGCCCGAGGCCATTTCCTGGAAGCATTCCTGACAGCGTCCCCCAGCCGTGCTACCCCGCCGGCTGAGCCCACCATCTCCCATCTGACCCGAGGCCCGTATGTCCGATACCCAGAACCCAGTTCCGCCTGGCGCCAACGGCGCCTTTGAGGGCCAGCCGAACCAGGGCCAGCCGATGGGCCCGCTGGTGCTGAACCTGCAGTACACGAAGGACCTCTCCTTCGAGGTGCCGGGCGCGCCGGGCATCTTCACCACGCTGCGAGAGCAGCCGCGCATCGACCTGGCGCTGGATGTGCAGGCCCGCCCCCTGCAGGAAGGCGGCAACGTCTATGAGGTCGCGCTGCAGATCCGCGCCGACGCGCAGGCGCAGGGCCAGACGGCCTTCATCGCCGAGCTGGTCTATTGCGGCATCTTCACGCTGAACGTTGAGCCGCAGATGGTGGAGCCGCTGCTGCTGGTGGAATGCCCGCGCCTGCTCTTCCCCTTCGCGCGCAACATCCTGGCCGATGTCACCCGCGATGGCGGCTTCCCGCCCGTGCTGCTCTCCCCGATCGACTTCGTCGCCCTGTGGCAGAGCCGCCGTGGCCAGAGCTCGGCCGATGCCGCGCCGGTGGCCAACGCCTGAGGGGTTCACCCCGTCCGGTTCCCGGGGGGCTTTGCCCCCTCTGGCCTCTAGCCGCCCCGGCGACGCCTGCTTGCGTGCACGGCTCGCCGGGCGGTTCCAGCCGGGGCAGTGGCCCATGGCGCCGGTCCGCCCATGCCGGCGGGCTTCAGAATCCTTTGAAATCGCTGGCGACTTACGCTCCGCTGTAACACCCGGGCGAGAGGCGTGCCGCGCGGCGCGGTCCGGGGTGGACATTCCGCTCCGGCGGGGGTCCAAGGGGCAGATGCGCCCCTTGAGGTGCAACGCGTGACACCAAGCAGGACCCCGCCCACCGCATGTTTCGCAACATCCTGACCATCGGTGGCTGGACCTTCGCCAGCCGTATTCTCGGCTTCGCACGAGACATGCTGATTGCCGCCGTGCTGGGCGCTGGCCCCATGGCGGATGCCTTCTTCCTGGCCCTGCGCCTGCCCAACATGTTCCGCAGGCTGTTCGGCGAGGGCGCCTTCAACGCCGCCTTCGTGCCCGCCTTCACCGCCGCGCTCACCCTGGAGGGACCGGCCAAGGCGCGCATGCTGGCCGCCCACATGTCCACGCTGATGACGCTGTGGCTCTCCCTGCTGGTGGTGGTCGGCATGATCTTCATGCCGCAGATCATGACCGTGCTGACCCCTGGCCTGGTGGATGAGCCGCTGCGCTTCGACCTGGTGGTGGAACTCTCGCGGATCACCTTCCCCTATCTGCTCTTCATCTGCCTGACCGCGCTGGTCTCGGGCGTGCTGAACGCGGCGGATAAGTTCGCGCTCGCCGCCGGGGCGCCGCTGCTGTTCAACCTCTGCGCCATCATCTCCCTCTTCGCGCTGACGCCCTTCGTGGCCACGCCCGCCCATGCGTTGGCCTGGGGCACCATGGTCTCCGGCGTCCTGCAGCTCGCGGTGGTGGTGTGGGCGGCCTACAAGGTGGGGCTGGGCTTCCCGCTCGTCTCCTTCCCCCGCGTCACGGCGGATGCGAAGCAGGTGCTGCGCCGTATGGCGCCCGGCGTGCTGGGCGCCAGCGTGACGCAGCTCAACCTCGCCATCGACATGTTCATCGCCTCCTGGCTGCCGGCGGGCGCCATCAGCTACCTGAACTATGCGGACCGGCTGGCGCAGCTGCCGCTCGGCGTGGTGGGCGCGGCGATGAGCACGGCGCTGCTGCCGGTGCTCTCACGCCAGTTGCGGGGCGGCAAGCCGCTCGCCGCCCATCGCAGCATGAACCGGGGTATCGAACTCTCCCTGGCGCTGACCCTGCCCGCCGCCATCGCGCTGATCGTGACGGCGGAGCCCATCATCTCGGTGCTGTTCGAGCGCGGGGCCTTCACGGCGGAGAAGGTGGCCGCCACCGCCCCTGCCCTGGCCGCCTATGCCTCGGGCCTGCCGGCCTTCGTGCTGATCAAGTCCCTGGCCCCGGGCTTCTTCGCGCGGGGCGATACGGCGACGCCGGTGAAGATCGGCATCGCCACCGTGACGCTGAACCTCTGCCTCAACCTGCTGCTGACGCCGCATCTGCACCATGTCGGCATCGCGATGGCCACGTCCCTCTCCTCCTGGGCCAATGCGGCGATGCTGGCCTTCGTCCTCTCCCGCCGTGGGCACTGGGTGGCGGACCGGCAGCTGCGCCGCAATGTCTGGCGCCTGCTGGGCGCGGCGGTGGCCATGGGCGCCATTCTCTGGGCGCTGATGGAGGTGCTCTTTCCCGTCGGGGGGCTCTGGCGCTTCCTGGCGCTCGGCGTGCTGGTGGCGGCCGGGCTGGTCACCTATTTCGGCGGCACGCTGCTGCTGGGGGCCTTCGACCTGCGGGACCTGCTGCGCCGGCGGCGGCAGCGCGCTGTGTGAACGGGGGGAGCAAGTTCTTCCGCTGGGGCTATCGCGCTGACGCGGCGCGAAACGCCTCCCGGATGGCGTCCCAGGCCGGCTTCGGGCGGAAATCCGCGTCAAAAGGATGAGGGCGGGTCGGCAGCCCGTCCTCTCGCCGCGCGAAGCGGCTGTCATTCATCCAGGTGTAGCGGTCGCTGATGCCCCAGAGAATCACCGCCTTCACGCTGGGCTCGGCCAGGGCGGCATCCAGGAAAACGCGGTAAGTGTGGGCCACGGCGGCATCGCGGGTGGCGATGTCGGGGGGCAGGCCCCGGTCCGTCACGTCCAGCTCCGTGATGTAGCAATCGAGGCCCAGCGCCGCGATCCGGCGGATGAAGCGGCGCAGCACCTCCGCCTCGAATTCGTGCTGCCTGGCAGCGGCGAGATGTGCCTGGATGCCGATGGCATGCAACGGCACCCGCCGGCGCAACATGCCTTCCACCAGCCGCAACAAGGCGGTCCGGCGTGCCTCCTGCTCGGCGGTGGCCATTTCGACCCCATATTCGTTCAGCACCAGCCGTGCCTGGGGGTCCGCCTCGGCGGCCCAGCGGAAAGAGAGGTCGATGTAATCGGTGCCCATGCTGCGCAGGAAGGGGGAGTCCCGGAGGCCGTCCTGGCGCCCGTCCCAGGGCTCTACGGGTTCGTTCACCACGTCCCAGGAATGGATGCGGCCGGCATAGCGCCGTGCGACGGTGTCGATGTGGTGGCGTAGCAGGGTGCGCATTCCCATGGCGTCGGCAGGGCCATCGCCGAACCAGCCCGGCAGGGCGCCGTGCCAGACCAGGGCATGGCCACGGGTCTTTTGCCCCTGTTCCTCCGCGAGGCGCAGCATGGCCTCGGCGCCGGAGAAGTCGAATTCCCAGGGCCCGGGCCGCAGGGTCGGCCATTTGAACTCGAAGCCGGGGACGATCGCGCCCATCTCCTGCCGGGCGAGGCGCCGCATCTCCGCCGATTCGTCCGCCTGCCCCCGGGTGAGAGTGGAGCCGAAGAGCACGCCCTTTTCCGCCGCGAGTGCCGCCATGCCCTGCTGTTGTGCCATGGCCTGAGGGAGGGGCGTGGCCAGGGCGAGAGCGCCGCCAATCCATGCTCGGCGGGTCAGCGTCGGCGCTAAGGAAGCCGGCGCTCGGCCCCGTCCCTCCACCGGGGGGGTCTCGTTACCGTTCACACAATGCTTTGACCTTGCCGGAAGACCGGGATAGGTGATTTTACGTTCCGCGTATTTTTCGCTGGACAAGATGCCTGCCCCATTCGTGTTTGCCCACCAAAGCTCTGGGCGGCCGGCCGCCATGGTGGCCGCTTCAGGGAGATCCCGATGAGCCGGCCCTCGGCCCCGGATGGTAGCATTACCTGGAGCGTTGGCCCCTCCCACGACTACGTGGCGCCGCTCGACGGTTTGCGTGCCCTCTCCATCATTCTCGTCGTGCTCGGCCATTACGGGCTGGGTTCCATCCTGCCGGGCACCTTCGGCGTGACGGTGTTCTTCTTCATCTCGGGCTTCCTGATCACCCGGCAGCTGATGGTCGAGCAGGCCAGGCGGGGGACGGTACGGCTTGGCCCGTTCATGACGCGGCGGCTGTTGAGGCTCTGGCCCGCGCTGATCGTTGTGGTGCCGATCGCCTCCCTCATCAATGTGGAGGCGGGAGGTGTCACGACCTTCCCACAGGTGGCGGCGGGACTGTTCTACTTCACCAATTACATGGCGCTGTTCGAGCCCTACAACACGGGGCCGTCAGGCATGGACAGCCCGCTCGCCCCGCTGTGGTCGATCGGGGTCGAGCTGCATTTCTATGTCCTTTTTCCTTTTCTCTTCCTGGCGATCCGCGGCCGGCTCCGCCTCATCGCCGTACTGCTCGTGCTGTGTGTCGTCATCATCGCGTGGCGTTCGGTCCTCGCGGAGCAATGCATAGCGGCGGGGCCTGCCTGCACGGCGGGGCTGGGCGCCTTCCGCACCGCTTTCTCCACGGATCTGCGGCTGGATTCCATCCTCTACGGCGTGTTGATGTCGCTGCTGCTGAATACGGGCGCTGCACCCTTCCTGCTGCGCCTGTTCAACCGCCATGTGACGCTGCTGGTGGCCCTCCTCCTGGTGCTGCTCAGCCTCACCATCCGTGACCCGGCCTTCCGCTCCAGCCTGCGCTACGTGGTGCAGGGCGTGGCGCTGTTCCTCGGCGTGGGCTGTGTCTTGTTCGGCGAGCGCCATGGCTGGACGAGGCGGCTGCTGGCCTGGCGGCCCGCGGTGCTGCTGGGGCAATGGAGTTACTCGCTCTATCTCTGGCATCTCGCGGTGCTGGTGGCCTGTGTGCCGCTGCTGCCCGAGGCGCTGTGGAAGCCTGCCATCCTGGAGATGCGGCCCAGCCTGTTCTGGCTGCTGGTTGTCATGCCGGCCATGGCGGCCCTGTCCACCGCCGTCGCCGCCGCCTCCTACTATTTCGTGGAGCGTCCGCCGCAGCGGCTGCGGCGCTTCCTGATCCGGCAGCCATCGTGAAGGCCTTGGCCAGCAACGCCATCGCCGGGAGCCGCAGGCGCATCGCGCAGTGGTTCTGGCTGCTGTCGCTCTTCTTTCAGATCTTTCACTACAAGGTGGAAGCGGGGCCGCTTTATGCCCTTTCCAAGGGCTGGCCGATCCTGGCCGCGCCGCTGACCCTCTATGGCATGTTCACCCTGCGCCTGCCGGATGGCCCGCTCTATCTGGTGCTGCTGGCCTATACGCTGGGTTTCACCCCCGTCCTCTCCCTGGTCTACTTCCCGGTGGGGCTGGTGGATGCGCTGCTGTCTTCCATCAAGGCCTGGCCGCTTACCTACTACTTCGCCGTGCCGGCGGCGCTGGTGCTGCTGCGTCCCTCCGAGCGCGAGATCCGCCGCGCCGCCGTTACCTTTGGCATCGCCACCTTCGCTGTGATGTGGCTGCTCTGGGTGACGATCCCCGCCTCCCGTTTCCAGCCCACCGTGGCTGGCGCCAACCTGTTCTCCTGGGATGAAGGGCGCGGCATGTATATCCGCATGCCGATGATGCTCGCGGAGCTGACCATCTTCTGGATGGGCGAGCGCCTGGTACGGGAGAGGAAGCTGTGGCAGCTGGCCGTGCTGGTCGGCGCCATCGCCTCCATGGTCATCATCTACAAGGCGCGCCTGCCCACGGGCGTCACCATCATCGTGCTGACCATGATCATGGTGTTCCGGCTGCCCGCCAACTGGCTCTGGGGACTGGCGGCGGTGGGGATGCTGCCCTTCGTGGCCATCGTCATCATCTACGGCCCCGGCGTGCCGGAACTGCTGGGTCATATCTTCGACGAATCGCTCTTCATCCGCCTTCGCTCCGTCGTCATCGCCTGGGACTGGATTACCGGGAGCCCTTTCAGACTGCTGCTCGGCTCCGGCTCCATTTCGTCCTTCTCCGAGTTGACCCTGGCGGATGTTTTCGGCAGTGCCGATTTCTGGCTGACCGATATCGGCTGGCTGGGCGTGCTGATGGAATACGGCATGATCGGCACGGGTATGATCGTCTACATCCACTACCGTGCCTTCCGCACGGCGCTGGCGGTGCGCAACGGCAACGCCTTCCGCGCCGCGCTGGCCGATTACGTGTTGTTCGAGATCCTCTGCTCGGCCATTTACTCGGTGATGTATGCGCCCGGCGGCGTCGTCACCACCGCGGCCCTCGCCTGGTGGCTGAAGATGCGGGATGAGGCGGGCTTTAGGGATGAGCAGCCGGGCTGGCGGCCGCACCGGCGCACAGCCCCCGCTGAAGCGCCAGCCTGGGCACGGGGGCGGATCCCTCTCTGATACCGCGCCGCTAAGCTGAAGGCGTTGCCTTCAACGGCCAGGGGGTACCGGCTGGCCATCGCGCCAAGGCGGCGGTCTTGAAGGCCGATGTCAGGCCGAAGGGCCGAGAAGGTGACACTTCTCGATGTCCCGCTCATCGACTTCGTCTAGGCCATTTCCTGCTGGGGCCTGGGCTTGCGCGACATGTCAGGACAAGTCCGCCCGGGTGAGCGGCTGGTAGCAGCGCCCCTCCCCTGCTCCGGCTAAATCAATTCACGATCTCTACCCGGCTGCCCGAATCCTGGCCTGAGCGCCGCTGGTGCTCCGCCCAGCCACGGAAGCCATCCACCCATGCCCAGTGCTCGTCCTCTGCATTCCGGACACGATAGAGATTGCCATAGAAACGGTTATTACCGGCACGCAGCCCTTCGAGATCATGGTCCGCAAGCGCGCCTGAGGCGCCGTGATCCGGCGTCGCGCTGAAAAGCGTGTTGGCATGGACGCGGTTGTTAACGGTGATGTACGGACCTCGGTCCTGCTGCACGAGGCTGATGCCATTTCCGCCTCCGGTCATGTCCACGCTATTTTCGTAGACCTCCACATCCCGTGAATTCTGCACCAGGATGGCCGCGCCCCAGAGCCAGACGGTTTTCTCCGCGCCGTTCCGCCGGAAGGTGTTGTGCCGGATGGTGGCGGAGAAACTGATCTCATGCGTGATGCCGCCATCCGTATTGTCCTCCACGAGGTTGTCCTCATAGAGCGAGGCGAAATTGTCGATGTCCGTCCAGAATCCGTAGCCTTTATTGTGGTGCAGAAAGTTCTGCCGCACGACGAGCCCTTCCGTCAGCGCACATTTCCCGCCACCACCTTCCCAATTGGGGTCCACGCCGGAAAAGTAGCCGTTGAAGGCGATCTCGTTCCGCTCGAAGAGAATGTTCTCTCCCCTGCAGCCTGCTCCCATCTGCCCATTGCCGTGGATGTAATTTCCAAGAACCCGGCTACTCGCGCCGATACTCACGCCCAGGCCGTAATTCAGGCGAATCTCGTTGTCGCGAACTATCCACTCCGGCGAAGGAAGGTTGTAGCCAACGGCGCCATATTGCGGGGGCGGCGCGTATTTCTCGATGATGAGATTTTCGATGAGTACCCCCCGCGCGCCACCGCGAAAGGCATAGGGCGAGATGCCCGCTTCGACTTTGCGGCCTCTGGGATCATCGAGAAAATAGATGCGGCCGCGGCGGTAATCGAAGAAGAAGCTGCCAGGCACCACGTCCTGCAAGCGTGACACATGTTGCAGCGCCACGCTGTCGATGAAGAAGGTCTCCGGGTAAGAGCACCGCTCCCTATCGGGCAGGCAGATGACGGATGTTCCGTGCTCCCCACGCTGGGTCTGGCCTTGCGCCACCCAGTATCGCCCTTGCCGCGAGAAGGTCGTGATCAGGCGGGAGCCATTGAGCAGCGCGCCGGCCTCGCCGTGGAAGCGTTGCCCATCCTTCGGGATGGCCGCCTGCAACCGGTGCTCGCCTGCTTTGATGCAGAAGCTTGCCCCAGGCGGCGCGGCATCGATGGCGGCCTGAAGCGACATACCGACACGGACAGCGATGGAAGCAGCGGGACAAGTGGCCCCGGGCCGGGGGCCGGCGGCCGATACCGAAGGAGCAGCAAAGGCGGACAACAGCATGGCACCCAGTCCTGCCACTGCCATCAGGCCAATGCGACGGCTCAGCAGGGAGGCAGCGGGCAACAGGTTTTCAATCACGGGGGCGCTGGTCCAAAGCCGCGCCATAGGTGCGGTAAATCAGCGACGCGCCAACACCAAGGCCGAACAGGCACCAGAACCAGATCCCGAGCATCGGCCCTTCGAGCGCAACGTCGAAGGATGCATTGATGAGGATGGCGAGAAGGTAGCCGGCTACGTAAAGAAAGGCATTCGCCCAATCATCCTCGCCCCGCCGGCGCGCCTCCAGCATGCTTCGCAGCATCATGCTGAACCATGAGACAAGGAGGAGGAGCCACAGCACCAGACCGGGTACGCCCGCACGGGCCAGCATCGTGATATTGGCGTTGTGCGGGCTCCGCACAGTCGATTGGCCCTCCGCTTCCCACACCACGAAGCCATCATCCTCCGCCAGACCGACCCCGAACCCCTTTCCGGTCCAGAAATACGGGCCATGCAGCGTGTAGTCCTGGATCTTTCCCCACCACATCAGCCGCCATTGCTTCGGGCCTGCGAGCTCGGCGGGCGCATTATCATCGAGGATGCTCAAGGCATTGTTGAGGAACTGCTCGGCGCTCACCACACGCCCCTCAGATGCACCGCTGCGTTCATCGACGCTGCCGAACTGAAACTCGATTTGCAGCGCCAGGCTGAGGCTGAAAAGCAGGCCGATAACGGTGATGATCCGCCTCAGCCGCAATATCCGTCCTGAGATCACGGCAGCCAGCGCCACGGGTACGAGCATGGCAAGCATGCCGCCACGACTCTGGGCGGAAACCAGCCCGATGCCCAGGAGCAGCAGCAGCACCCAGACCGTGCGCGGTCGCCGGTGCAGCAGGAGGCCATAGAGAGCCGCGCCGGCGAGATGGCACGCCACCTCGCCAGAGCGGATGTACATGATCGGGAGCGCGCCCGACGGCCAGGTGATGAACGAGAACATGGGCGAGGTGTTCACCACATAGAGCAGGCCACCCACCATGCCGAAAGCCACGGAGAAGCCGCCGAGAAACCGCAACGCATCGGCCAGCCTGCCAGGCTTCTCGACCAGCAGGGCGCAGACGGTGAAAGCGAAGCCCCCATAGAGAACGACGACGCTGTCGCGGATTGCATCGATGCCATAGACGCCGAAAAACGGAACGGTCCGGACCACCACCCACCCGCCGAGGGTCAGGAGGACGAGGTTCGGAAATGCCGTAAGCGTGGCAATAAGGCATCCACTGCGAAGCAGCATGAGGATGCCGCTGATGAACAGAATTTCGCCCACATAGAGCGGCGGCAACCCGAAATAGGCAAAGCCTTTGCCGAGAAGGCCATAACCGACGAGCAGGACGGCGAGCGCACGCAGGTATTTGTCGCCAAGGTCGTGCTCTCGCACCGCAGCCGCTGCGAGAGCTGTCACGTCCTGCCTCGCAAAATAACGATACCGCCATGGCGCGGTCTGTTGTGACAGATGGTCCCCAAAAGCGCCGGGGGTTGCGGCGGCGCATGACCCACGGCCTCAACACAGGACCAGGGCAGCGCCGCATGACGGAGCTGCCCGGCAAACCGCATGGTCATCGCCTTGGACAGGGCGAAGCCTTGGTCCGAGGCAAGGTTGAGCCGCTCCACGCGTCTAAAACCCCTTCAGCAGCTCCGACTGACGCCTTTCGTCTGGCCGGCTGGCTGCCATTGTGAGGATGCGACGGCGCCGTTCCGAATGGAATTCCGGGGTAGTCCAGCCGCTGCGGCGCAGCATTTCGGCTAATCCTTCTGCGCCTGAGGAATCCTCCAGGCGCCATGGAGGCCAGGGGGCACCGACATGGCGCAGAGGGAGGATATCCGTTTGCGCCCTGTTACCGTCTGGCCTGCGGCCGTATCGCTTCGCGAAAGGGCCTAAAGGCGTGAGGAGGCGACCCCCGGGACATGGCGCGACATGGTGGCCTCTTGTGTGCCCTGGCGAGGGCCAGGAGCCAGCCGCGCCGGTGTGCATACCGGCGCAGGGCATGGCCGAGGCGTGCCCCCGCAAACCAGATCATCGCCCAGCCAGCATCCTCGGCTCGCCCAGGCCGCTGGCCTCACGATGCGACGAGCGTTTGATCAAGCCATGAAGGTGCAGCATGCCACGCTATCTTGTCACGGGCGGCGCCGGCTACGTAGGCAGCCACGTTGTTCTCGCCCTCCTGGAGCGAGGGGATGAGGTCGTCGTCATCGATGACCTGCGCCAAGGCCACCGCGCCGCCGTCCTGCCCGGGGCGGAGCTGGTGGTCGGAGACCTCGCGGACCGCCGCATGCTGCGGGAGGTGATGGCCGGCTGGCGCTTCGATGGCGTTCTGCATTTCGCCGCCATGTCCCTGGTCGCCGAGAGCATGCGTGAACCGATACGCTACCTCGCCGAGAATGTCGGCAACACTCTTGCACTGGCGGAGGAGGCGGTGAAGGCCGAGGTCACGCGCTTTGTCCTCTCCTCCACTGCCGCATTGTTCGGCAAACCCGAGAATATCCCCGTCAGTGAGGAGGAACGAAAAGATCCTGTTTCTCCGTATGGAGAATCAAAGCTGATGGCCGAGCGGGCATTGGATTGGATAGACCGCATCCACGGCCTCCGGTCTGCCTCCCTGCGATACTTCAACGCGGCGGGCGCCGATCCTGGCGGGCGGCTGGGCGAGGACCACAGCCCCGAGACTCATCTCATTCCCACCGCAGTGAACGCCGCCCTCAACCTGGGCCCGCCGCTGGCGATCTACGGCACGGATTACGACACGCCGGATGGCACAGCGATCCGTGACTACGTCCATGTCACCGACCTGGCGGATGCGCATCTGCGCGTGTTGGATCGGCTGAAGGAAGGAGCTTCCTGCCGCTACAATGTAGGCAGCGGCACCGGCGCCTCCGTATTGGAGGTGGTCGCGGCGGTGGAGCGCGCCGCGGGGCGCCCTGTTCCGCGTGTTCTTGGCCCAAGGCGGCCAGGCGATCCCGCCATCCTCGTCGCCTCGAATGAGCGCATCCGGCGGGAGACTGGCTGGGCACCCAGGCTCGGGGCGCTCGATGATATCGTGAGCACGGCCTATGCGTGGCGGGCACGCAATCCAGGCGGCTACCGAAGCATGGCGGAGCTGACGTCAAGCAGCGTTGCCTAGCCAGTTCAGGACCTTCCGGATTTCGGCATTCCGGCTTTGCGGGCCGTCGGACGGGTTACTACCAAATTCCACTCAGCGCGGCGCCATTCCGGTTTCAAAATACCGGTCGCCGGCCCTCTCAGGAACACGTCTATGAGCAGGCTCCGGAGAGCAATTCAGCGGCTGTTTTGAAAAGGATTGACGATGCCTGAGACCCGGCCAGCGCGGCTCGCTATCATCGGCTGCGGTGCAGTCGTACAGCATCATCTTCTGCCCGCCCTGCGTCGCATAAACTGGCACCCGGAGGTGCTCGTCGATCCGTCGGAACGGAACCTTGCCGCCACAGCCGCTATCGCCGGCCGGAGCAAGACGCTTATCAAGACAGCTGATTGGACCAAGGTTGCAGCATCCTTCGATGCGGCCATTGTCGCGGCACCGCATGCGCTGCACGGCCCGATCGGCAAGGCCCTTATCGGCGCCGGCAAACACGTGTTCATGGAGAAGCCCCTGGCCACCAGCGCGTCGGACGCGAGGGCGATGCTGGAGGCCGCAGAACGTGCCGGCACCATCCTTTCCGTGGGCCTTCTCCGCCGCTACCTCCACATCACTCGTTGGACAAAGGCCCTGGTAGAATCCGGAATCCTTGGAACCGTCCAACGTTTTGAAGCACGCGAAGGGTTCGTCTTCAACTGGGCAACGAGCACCGATGGCTTGCTCAAGCCCGGCCTCGCCGGCGGCGGCGTGCTAATGGATACGGGTGCTCACACATTGGACGAGATCCTCTGGTGGCTTGGCGAAGCACGTGTCTCCCGCTTCCGCGATGATGCCCTGACGGGCGTGGAAGCGGATTGCCTGATCGATCTGGAATTGCCATCAGGTGGACGTGGGCAGATTGAACTCAGCCGCAGCCGGGAGCTTCCGAATACCTGCCGTATTGAAGGCAGCAAGGGCTTTGTAGAGGTCCATCTTTACCGCAACGAAGTGATCGCCTGCTCGGATAATGTCCGCGCATTCAAGGCTAACGGCATAGGCGTCGATTCATTCCCCGAGCAACGCTTTCCTGATCTCTTCAGCGGTGAGCTGGCCGATTTCCGCAAGAGCATCGCAAGCGGCAGCCAACAGGGTGTGACGGGAGCCGAGGGGCTGCATTCGATCGAAGCTATCGAGGCATGCTATGCACAGCGCGAACCCCTGGAACTTCCCTGGGCTGAAGCCGCGCGGGAGGACATTGTCGTCGTGCCGCCCGGCACCAAGGTCGCGATCACCGGCGCTACCGGCTTTATCGGCGGCAGGCTTGCCGAGCGCCTGCTGGAGCAGGGCGCGGAAGTGCGCTGCCTGGTGAGAAGCATGGGCGCCGCGGTCCGGCTTGCCCGGCTTCCGGTCGACATCCGTAAGGTAGATCTCGCGGATGAGGCAGGGGTGAACGAGGCGCTGAAAGACGTTCAGCTCGTATTCCACTGCGCCTATGACCCCAGGTCCATCGGCCAAAATCTGGCCGGAACGCGCAACCTTATCTCTGCCAGCCTCGCGCATAAGGTAAAGCGCTTCGTCTATACCAGCACCTTCTCCGTCTACGAGCCTTTCCCGGATGGGGCGCTCACTGAGGAGACGCGGGACGGCGACAAGTCCTGGGTTTACACACGCACCAAGCTCGAGCTTGAGAAGGCGGTCCTGGATGCAGTGCGAGACAAGGGCCTTCAGGGGACCATTATCCAGCCTACCATCGTCTACGGCCCATTCTCTCGTCCCTGGACCATCGCGCCCGCCGAAATGCTGCTTTACGGCACGGTGATCCTGCCTGATCGGGGCGAAGGACTGTGCAATGCGGTGCATGTGGACGACGTCGTCGATGCCATGATTCTGATGTCACAGCGCCCAGAGGCTGTGGGCGAGCGTTTCGTCATCTCCGGGCCGGAAACGGTGACGTGGGGGCGCTTCTTCGAATCGTTTGCCAAGGCCCTTCGCGTGAAGGGACCGATTTATCGCCCCGCAGCGGACATCGCACGTGAGAATAGTGGCCTGCTGCACGACATCAAGCTTGTCGCCCGTAACCCGAAGAAGATCGTGCAGATCGCGGTGCGCGTACCAGCAGTGCGGAGCCTGCTGCAAGCCGGGCTCGATGCCTTGCCAAAGCCGGCTTATGATCTCGTGAGCCGAATATATTTCGGAGATGGCAGCCGTCCCACTGGAATGGTGCATTTACCGGATCCACAGCTGCTGCGCTTGTACACAGCCAAGGCCACGGTCGACTCCCGAAAAGCCAGGCAGATGATTGGCTATGCGCCGCGCTATGACTTTAACCGGGGCATGGCAGCGACAGCGCTGTATCTGGAATGGGCTTTCGGAGCGCAGCGGCGAAGCTGCAAGACGGTTCAGGAAGCTCCGGATGCGATCGAATCTGCCGCTATGGCGGCGGAGTAGCCCATGCGCCCGTCCGTGGCGAGCTCCACGAGCCCTCCGCGAGTGGACGCCAGCACGCCTCGGCCTGCTCGGCCGATGTTCTTGCGCCAGGTATCTGGCCCGCGCCCGCTGGATATCCGCCACGTTGCGGTCTTCGACGGCACGGGCCATCCAAGCGAGGCAAATGGCGTCCACAACGTCGCCCGCGCCCTGACGCGGGAACAAAGGGCGGCGGGTGACCAGGCAAGGCTTGTGCTGCTCGCCCGCGGCAATACGCCAAGCATCGCGGACCGTTCCTGTCCTACGCAGGTCATCCGGCTCAAAGGACCGGATCTTCGAGGGCACACACTCCGGATGTCTTCTGGCAATGTCGAGGAGCTTCTCGTGGGCGTCAGAGACAACACTTTCTTCCATATCCATGGCGGCCGGGAACCGATGCTGCCGGGTCTGGCGTGGCGCCTGCGCCGCCGTGGCATCCCCTACGCCCTGACGGTCCACGGCCGCTTCTCCCATGTCTATGATCCCGACGGGCGCACGGTGAAGCGGAACACCGCGCTCTATCTGCGCCTTTTCGAACGCTCGTTGTTGGAAGGCGCACGGTTTGTCCAGGCGCTCTCCGACGAGGAAGCGGTGATCTTCCGGCGGATTGCGCCTCGCGCACGCATCGAGATCATCGGCAATGGTGCCTACTCTTCCAGCCATGATGCAACACCCCCAAGGCCGATGCCACGAGGAGTGTCCGCGGATTATCCCCACTTCGGTTACTGTGGCCGATACGCGATCGAGCACAAGGGGCTGGACCTGCTGTTGGAAGGCTTCAGCAGCTACTGCAAAAATGGTGGAACAGGCCGGCTGACGATGATTGGCAGTGGTTCCGCTCGCACGGACCTCGTTCAGATGGCGGAGCGCATGGGAATCGCCCAGCGCGTCCAGATTCTGGGGCCAAGCTTCGGCGCCGAGCGTGACGCACTGCTGCGCGAATGCGATTACTTCGTCGTGGCATCGCGCTTTGAAGGCGTGCCGCTCGCCGCCCTGGAAGCCGCTTTGCTAGGTCTGCCGCTGATCGTCACTGCTGGCAGCGGGCTGCGAACGCTTGTCACCGCAGAGAAGGCTGGTCTTCCCATTGGCGATCATTCCGCCTGTGCTGTCGCCGCCGCGTTACACAATGCTGAGAAACTTTCGCCAGATGAATGGCAGGCCAGCGCTTCCGCTGCTCATGCGGCCGCGATGCTCCGCTGTGACTGGGCGGGCATCGCATCCCAGTTAAGGGCGGCATATCTGGGATAAACAGCCTCGCCATCAGGCAGGAGCCGAGCCACCCGCCAAGTATTACGAAGGCGGAGGCTTAGCCTTTGCGGTGAACTTTCCAGAGCCACTCCAGATCCAGGATTCCGGCCGGCGCCCTTTAAAGTCGCCGGCCGGCAAACTGTCGCTCAGGGGCCCGCCAATCCACGATCGCCCAGCCCCTCCTCGTCGCTTCCTGACGCAGCTTCCGCGTCGGGTCCACCGCGATCGCGCTGCCTGCAGCGGCAAGCAGCGGAACATCGCTTTCATGGTCGGAATAGGCGACGAACTCCTGCCCTTCGCGGAAGCGCCGGTCCATCAACTCACGCACCGCCTCGAGCTTTGGCGCTCCGCGTAAATTATTGCCGTCCAGAGCACCGGTGACCCGCCCATCTGCGGTCCATGCCACCCGGGTCGAGATAGCGGCGTCGAAGCCGAGCCGCTGTGCGATCGGCTCCACATAGAGGTCGAAGCTCGCGGAGGCGAGAACCAAACCGTCACCGGCCTGGCGATGGCGTTCAATCGCCCTCAGCGCCGCCGGCTTGATCTCGCGGATGAGGCAACGTTCGGCGAAATCAGCAGCGATTTCCTGCAAAGTGCTGCGCTCACGGTCACACAGAATGGCATCCAGAAACGCAGCCTTCAAGGCCGCGTTGGTCGTACGCCGCAAGCCATAACGCAGTGTATGTAGCGGTAACAGAGCTGTTCGCATCGGCCGCGCGGGGCCAAGCCGCCTTGTGGCTTCCATCAGGAAGACCAGGAAAAGGTCGCGGTGCGAGATTGTGCCATCCAGGTCGAAAACAGCAACGCGCATCACAGCCCTGCGACCAAGCTGCGGACGGCAGGCACCGGACAGGGCACGGCCTTCTGTTGTTCGTTATACGTCTGATCAAATTCCGAGGTCTGTTTCACGCTTCGGGCCCGGCCTCTTTGGAATTGGGACATGGCATCAACAGCAATGATGCTCCCGGGATACAGACAGAAGAAGCGGGTATTGGGGCTAGCCCTTCTGAGACGCAATCTATCCCAAAGAGAAGATGACGGCGGGGATATGGCGCCGCATTGTCGGGCCGACCATGCAGCAGGGCCCTGTCATGAACCCTTCGGACCGCGATGTGCCTGCGCGAGGTGCTGATATCCACATCTCCGGCGCGGGCCTGGTGAGCAAGGCTGAAAGCGGCTCGGCGAACTATACGATCGGCCAGCCTGGAGCGGCTATGGCAACTCCATTGCCCGAGCAAGCTATTCCAGGGGCTGGGTGGACACAGCTGCCAGCCCTGCTGGAAGGTGCCCGGCCGCATCAATGGGCAAAGAATCTGCTCATATTCGTTCCGGCGATATTAAGCGGGACGATCCTCGAGCCGGATCGTCTGGCGGCCGTGGCGTTGTCCTTTGTGGCGCTCTGCCTGATTGCCTCCGGCACCTATCTGCTCAACGACATTTGGGACCTGGAGTCTGACCGCAAGCACTGGTCCAAGTGCAAACGCCCGCTGCCCTCAGGCCGGCTTTCACTCAACATGGCATTGGTTGCGGCGCTGGCGGGCATCCTGCTGGGCTTGCTGGTGAGTGTCGCGGTTGGACCAATGGTCGCTCTGGCGGCAAGCTGTTATCTCGCGCTTACCATTGCCTACTCGCTCGCTCTGAAGCGAATTCCGATTCTCGATGTCAGCGTCCTGGCGGGGCTGTTCACCCTCCGCCTCGTTCTCGGCATCGCAAGCGCCGGTGTATTCGCTTCGCCCTGGCTTCTGGTCTTCTCCATGTTTCTGTTCTCTTCGCTCTGCTTTGCAAAGCGCTATATCGAGCTGCTGCGAGCGGGTGAGCGCGGAAAAGCGGGCTTGGCGCATCGCGGCTACCAGAATGCCGATGGCCCTCTGCTTCTGGTTCTAGGTCCGTCAGCCGGGATGGGTGCGGTCGTAACCCTCATCCTCTACGTGATCTTCGACGCTTTCCGGCAAACCTTCTATGGCAACACAGCCTGGCTCTGGGCATTTCCGCTGATCCTGTTTCTCTGGGTCTCCCGGGTGTGGCTCATGGCTGCGCGCGGCGAGCTGGATGATGACCCTGTCACCTTCGCGGTACGTGACGCACCGAGCATCATGCTCGGAGCTGCCATGCTCGGCGCCTTCATCCTTGCGTGGTCCGGCGTGTTCGGATGAGACGGAAGGTTTCCGAGCTACTGTTGGGCCTGCCAAAGCCTGCCCGCTTTCTGCTGGCCGGCGGCGGCGCCGCGGCAATCAACTGGTTGGTGCGCTTCCCGCTCTCCTGGGTTCTTCCCTTCTTCGTCGCGGTCCTGGCTGCGGCGGTGATCGGTATGCTGGTCGGGTTCGTGCTTTACCGCAGTTTCGTGTTCTCGGGGTCAGACCGGCCAGTGCTGCTCCAGGCGCGGGACTTCCTTGTCGTGAATCTAATCTCCTCCGGCGTGGTCGCATTGCTTGCCATGGCATTCCTCAGCCTGGCGCTTCGCTTCGGCGTCGATACCGGCCTCGCCGAGGCGGTGGCACATGCGGCGGCAATCGGCCTCGGGGCGGTACTCAATTACCTCGGGCACAGCGCGGTGACCTTCGGGTCAAGAGACCGGACGGCGCAGGTCTGATGAACACACAGCGTGCGGGAGAAAGCCATATGACGAGTCCGGCGAGATCCGTGGTGCAACCGAGCCCACCGCTGCCGATGCGCACGGTAACGCTCATAGGCATTTTCCTGTTGGCTAGCGTCGTCTATTCCTCGCTTCTCGGCTGGCGCACCACGGACGTGGAATGGTGGTTCGCACCTTGGATGGACCACATCATCCGCTACGGCGCGAAGGCCTCTCTGGAAGCGCCGCTTCAGGTCCAGATCGAAGGCGTCAACGGCTTCGCGAATTACTCGCCACCCTATCTCTACCTCCTGATTCTCGCGAGCAGCGCGTCGGAGTGGTTTTCGTCCTTTGTCCTGGTAAAGCTTGTTGCCATAGCGGGCGCGCTATTCTGTGCAGCCTGCATCTACTATCTGCTCCGCGCCCTGACGCCGCCCTCAGCATCGCTGATTGGTGCGGCGGGCATGCTGCTGTTGCCCAGCGTCGTGCTGAACGGGCCGGCCTGGGGCCAGACCGATACGATCTGGTCGGGCCTGGCAGCACTTGTCGTCGCCTTTGCACTGCGTGGGCAATGGGCCGCCATGATGTTGGCCTTTGGCGCGGCCGTGGCTTTCAAGCTTCAGGCGATCTTCATCGCGCCCTTCCTGCTTTACATGGTTCTGTCCCGCCGCATCACCCCGCTCTACTTTCCGCTGCCCCTGCTGGCCTATGCGGCGATGATGGTGCCGGCGTGGCTCGCGGGGCGGCCGGCCTGGGATCTGGCGACGGTGTATCTCGAGCAGGCGGGAACCTATCGCTGGCTTTCGATGAACGCACCCAATGGGTGGTCCTTCGTTCAGTACCTACGATTGGTCTCTTATGAGACGGGCGTAATCCTCGGAACCGTGGCCACTGTTCTGGCGGCCCTGGCACTCGGCGCGCTGTCCGTCCGCTGGCGACGGCTGCACGGGGCCGACCTGCTGCTGCTCTCGGTCACGGTGGCGACGGCCATGCCTTATCTGCTGCCGAAGATGCACGACCGATACTTCTTCCTGGCTGACATTCTTGCTTATGCCCTGGCGGTCTGCCGGCCGAAGCCTTGGACGATTGGCGTGGCGGTGGCGATCCAGCTCGGCTCCGCCGGTGCCTATGCATCGCACATGCTCGACTTCACCGTAGGAAAGTACCTTGGTGCTCTGCTCATCGGCGGCGCACTTATCGTTCTGGTCCACCATCTGTGGTGCACGCTGCGTGTCACGCCCACAGCCATGACCGCATCGTCATCACCCCTGGCTTGATTGGGCCAGTTGTTCGGGAGAGGGGGCAGCATGTCGGGAAGTTTCTTGGCACAGTCAGGCAGGCGTACCCGGTCTCTTGACGTTGCACGTGGCATTTGTGCGGTTCTCGTTGTGCTGTTCCATGGTTTGCTGGTGTTCCGGGTAAACGGCGTCGACAACCCTCATCACCTGTCAGCGGATCTGAGCAATCCATGGCTTCTCCTGCAGCATCTTCTGCTTGGGATCGCCAATGGGCCAGCCTATGTGACTTTCTTCTTCGTGTTGAGCGGCACCGTGCTGGCCCTCTCCCTCAACCGTGACCCGCCGACCCATCCGACAGCAACGCTGGGTTACCTGATCAAACGCGGTTTCCGGCTGTACCCGCTACTGGTGTTCACCGCTGCCGCCGCGGCATTGTTGCAGCGGTACTATTTTGACCCCGCGGCTTATCCGCAGGCCACTGGCTGGTTCAACGACAGCTACAAGATTGCCGTGGAGGATCTGCCTACAGAGTTCCTGGCCAATGTCCAGGGGCGCAGCGCCACTCTCAACGGGCCCGCCTGGTCGATCAAGGTGGAGATTCTTGCCTCCGCTGTGTTCCCTCTTCTGTACTGGCTGTCACTGAAGTCCGGCCGCGCCATGGTGACAGCTCTTCTGCTGGTCGCCGCAATGTTCTGGGCCCCCGGAGGTGCGGAGCGGTGGCATTACATGAACGTCTTCCTGTTCTGCTTTTTCGTGGGAGCGATGTTGCCGCGCTGGGGTTCGGGTGTTGCGGCGCTTCTGGGCCAGATGGATAACCGGTCTCGTGCCGTGTTGCTGAGCATGCTGGTTCTGGTCTTCATGTTCTCGCGGCGGATGCTGGCACCTGGCGAGTTCGCGCCGCCTCTGGTGGTGCTGCTGGAGACGATGGGCGCAGGGGTTGCCGTGGTGATGCTGCTGCACGGGCGAGACCGGGCCATCTTCCACGCTGCACCCATGGAACTTTTGGCCAGGGTGTCCTTCGGCGTATACCTACTGCATGTGGTTGTCCTGAGCGTCCTTGGCCATGCCGTGCTTCCCTTCCTGCCTACGGGCCTTGGACCGGTGCAGGCGTTGGGCTTTGGCCTGCTGCTGACACTGGCGACGCTGTGCGTGACGGTGCCGCTCGCCTGGTTGCTGTATGGTGTTCTGGAATATCCGATGCAGCAGCTCGGACGCATCATAGCGAGCCGCATTGCCAGAATGCCAAGCTATCCGGTTGGAAGGTTTCTGCGGCTTCGGCGGTGACATGCCCATCGCTCTGCCGAGTTTAGAGCGCCGCGTTCGCGGATGGAGAGGCTTGGCCAGATTAAGCTCCATGCAAAATTCTCTGTTCGTCGGATCTGATTATTTTGTGTAAATGACTGGATCCGTTTCGATTGTATGGTTGCCCGACTCGGCGTTCTACCGAGGGCGCGAACCTGCCGCATTGAGCAGCGCCCAAACTCAGGAGATCGTGCATGAACAGCGCGCCGATAGCGGTTTCGGATGTGG
>JH600040.1:2929-17957 GCA_000245075.1 Acetobacteraceae bacterium AT-5844 | reverse complement strand
ACTGGCACCATGCCCGCGCGCCCGAGGCGGATGCACCGCCGCGCCTGCCACGCGACCCCGGCATGGCCGCGCCCTCCGGTTCTCTCTGGCTGTATGGTCTGCACGCCGTGGCCGCCGCCCTGGCCAACCCGAAGCGCCGTGCCCGCCGCCTGCTGCTGACGGCCGATGCCGAGGAAGCCCTGCTCGCCCGCCTGCCCCGCCCCTGGCGCCTGCAGGCCGAGCGCGTGGAGAAGAATCGCTTCCAGACCTTCCTGACGGAAGACGCCGTGCACCAGGGCGCCGCCCTGCTGGCCGACCCGCTGCCGCCCGCTGATCTGGAAGAGGCCATCACCGCCTCCAACGGCCCCGTGTTGCTGTTGGACCAGGTGACGGACCCGCGCAATGTCGGCGCCATCCTGCGCTCGGCCGCCGCCTTCGGGGCCGCCGCCGTCGTCATGCAGGACCGCAACGCCCCGCCCGAGACCGGCGCCCTGGCCCGCACCGCGAGCGGCGCGCTGGAGATCGTGCCCGTTGTGCGCGAGGTGAATCTCTCCCGCACCATCCAAACCCTCCAGAAGGCCGGCTTCTGGGTGATGGGGCTGGATGGCGCGGCAAAGCGCGAGCTGGCGGAGGCCAAGCCCACCGACCGCCGTGCCGCCCTGGTGCTCGGCGCCGAGGATACCGGCCTGCGCCGCCTGCAGCGCGAAACCTGCGACGAGCTGGTGCGCCTGCCGATGATGCCGGAGGTGGAGAGCCTGAACGTGTCGGCCGCCGCCACGGTCGCGCTCTACGAACTCGTGCGGAAGGGGTAAGAGCGGGGGCAGAGGATTCGCCCTCCGCCCTTTCCGAGTCCCCGCTGCGATTCCCTGCTTTGGGCTGGCATCCGCCAGCCCTGGCGCCTCTGCGCAGGGTGAGACAGAAGGCCTTCACCCTTTTTCAACCTTTCTCGGTAATTCTCTGGAAGCCACTCCCGGGGCCGCGCCTGTCAGCGGCCTTCATCGGGAGACAGGAACCAATGGCCAAAACGGCGCAGCACAGGGATCAACCGCGATGCGGCCCGCCGAATGGCACGACCTTTCCGATAGTATGCAAATCGAGCTTTCCCGCCAGGCGCTGGAGCGCGCGGCGGAGACCCTGGCCAGCCATGCCGAGTTGCTGGCGAAGGAAATGGAGGGCGGCGCCCTGCTGGACCAGGGCGGGCCGGAGGCGCTGCGCCTCTTCGCCGCCGTGGTGCGCGCCACCAATGCCAGCACCTATGGCGTGGCCGGCCACGCCTGACCGGCTGGGCGAGGCTTCGTCCTCGCCATTCCGGTGCCTCCCGGCGCCCTGTCAGCCACCATGAAGCGGCTGCCGGGATTTGTGCGTCGCACCAGATGAACCACAACCGGAAGGAAATGCAGCCGCCTCTCCGGAACATCCATCTTCACCCCTTGCCGCATACGGCCCGGGGGCGCATCGTCCCCGCCGATTTTCGCTGCTCTGGGAGTATTGAGCGATGAGCGTGACTTCGGCCAACAAGAACCAGGCCCTGCAGGCCCGGCGTGAAGCGGCAGTTCCGCGTGGCCTTGGCATCCAAATGCCCGTCTTCGCCGCGAAGGCGGAGAATGCCGAGATCACGGACGTCGAAGGCAAGCGCTACATCGACTTCGCCGGCGGCATCGCCGTGCTGAACACCGGCCACCTGCACCCCAAGGTGAAGGCCGCCGTCACCGCGCAGCTTGAGAATTTCAGCCACACCTGCATCCAGGTGATGCCGTATGAGGGCTATATCCGCCTCGCGGAGCGGCTGAACGACATCGTCCCCACCCGCGGCCCGCGCAAGACGATCTTCGTCACCACCGGTGCCGAAGCCATCGAGAATGCGGTGAAGATCGCCCGCGCCCATACCGGCCGCAGCGGCGTCATCGCCTTCTCCGGCGCCTTCCATGGCCGCACGCTGATGGGCATGGCGCTCACCGGCAAGGTCGTGCCCTACAAGGTCGGCTTCGGCGCCATGCCGAGCGACGTGTACCACCTGCCCTTCCCCGTGACCTATCACGGCAAGGAAGTGGAGCAGACGCTGGAAGCGCTGGAAGTGATGTTCCGCGCCGATGTGGACCCGAAGCGCATCGCCGCCATGATCATCGAGCCCGTGCAGGGCGAGGGCGGCTTCTACATCGCGCAGAAGGAACTGCTGCAGGGCATCCGCCGCATTTGCGATGAGCATGGCATCGTCATGATCATCGACGAGGTGCAGACCGGCTTTGCCCGTACCGGCAAGATGTTCGCCATCGAGCATTCCGGCGTGGAGCCGGATATCATGACCATGGCGAAGTCCCTCGCCGGCGGCTTCCCGCTCTCCGCCGTCACCGGCAAGGCCGAGATCATGGACGCGCCCGGCCCCGGCGGCCTCGGCGGCACCTATGGTGGCAACCCGCTCTCCTGCGCCGCCGCCAATGCGGTGCTGGACGTGATCGAGGAAGAGAATCTCTGCGCCCGCGCCGATGAGATTGGCGAACTCTTCGTCAACCGCATCAAGCAGCTGCAGGACACCAACAGCCTGAAGGGCATCATCGGCGACATCCGGGCCCTGGGCGCGATGGTGGCGATGGAGCTGGTCTCCGGCGGCAACGCCGACAGCCCGGACCCGGACCTGGCCAAGGCCCTGGTGAAGCGCGCCGGCGAGAAGGGCCTGGTGCTCCTCTCCTGCGGCGTGCGCGGCAACGTCATCCGCTTCCTCGTTCCGCTCACCGCCTCCGATGCCCTGATCAACGAGGGCATGGACATCCTTGGCGAGTGCCTGCGGGAGTGTGTGGCCGACCGCGCAGCCTGACGCGCGCGATGGCTTTCCTTGGCTCGCTGCTGCGTGCGGCAGCGGGCGGCGCCCTGCTGGCAGTCATTCTGCTGGCGGTGGCGCGGCTGGGGGTGCGCGGCGACGCCAGCATCCCCGACACTCTTCTCGCCATCCCGGCCGACCGGCTGAAGGAGATGGCCATGCTGGGCGCTGCCCTCGCCGTCGGTGCCTCGCTGTTCACGCGGCTTCTGCCCTGGGGCTACGCCCGCGCGGTGCGCGGCGGGTTCTGGACCGGCATCCTCGCCATCCTGTTCTTCCACCAGGGCGCCACCTTCCTCGTGCACCATCTGGCGCAGGCCTGGCCTTCGCCGGGCTACAGCCTGGAGCCCTTGTCGGAATGGGGCTTCATGCCGGCGCTGGTCGCCATGGCGCTGGCGGGTGGCGCGTTGGGGCTGCTGCTAGCCGTGCTGCTGCGGCTTCTCCCTCTGCCCGATCTGCTGGCTGGTATCGCCACCGGCGTCTTCGGTCTCTCCCTGTTCTCCGGCAGCCTGCCCTTGCCTCCCTTCGCCACCACCGCCCCTGGCTGGTGGGTCAATCTGGCCATCAATGGCAGCTGGGGATTGGGGGCGGCGTTGCTCATGCGCCCGCTGGTACTGCGCAGCAGCGGCGACTGAAGAGGCAACAGGCAACTGCGTGCCCTGATGACACCCTCGCAGAAGCTGCTATTAAGCGTGCCTGCGGCTGGGGATTCCTCAGTGGCGGTGTGAGTACATTTGCCGGGTTAGCACAGCGGTAGTGCAGCGGTTTTGTAAACCGAAGGTCGGGGGTTCGATCCCCTCACCCGGCATACTCCACCCCGAATTCCTCCGCCGCCATCCGCAGCAATGCCGCCGCCGCGGGGGTCAGCTCTCCCTCCAGATGCGCCAGCACATGCACCAGCCGGGGCGCGCTTCCCTGCAACGGAAGCATCACCAGATCGGGCCCTGAGAAATTGCCGAAGCTCTCGGCGGCCATGGCAATGCCGGCGCCCGCCATCACCAGCCCGAAGGTGCTCTGGAAGTCCGCGCTTTCCGCCGCGATGCGGGGAAAGAAGCCAGCCTCCTGGCAATGCTTCTGGATATCCGTCCGGATGATGGTCTCCAGCGGCGGCATGATCCAGGCTTCCTCCCGCAGCATCGCCATGCTCAGGCTGTGGCGCCCCGCCAGCGGGTGCCAGACCGGCATCACCACCTGCATGGCTTCCGCCGCCAGCGGGTAGCGGCGGACATCATCCTCCCGGTGCAGGGGCGAGATGCCGAAGCCCATATCCACCCGCCGCTCCCGCAACGCCTGGCCCTGCTCGGCGGTGGCCAGCACACGCAGCTCCACCGAGACCCCCGGATGGCGCTCCCGGAAGCGGCGGATCAGCCCCGGCACCACACCATAGAGCGAAGGCGTGGCAAGCCCGATCCGCAGCCGCCCCGCCTCGCCGCGCTGGTTGCGCTGGGCCGTGTCTACCACCCCTTCCACCGCCGCCAGCGCCCGCCTCGCCTGCTGCAGCACTTCCTCCCCTGTCCCGGTCAGGCAGACTGAAACACGGTCTCGCCGCACCAGCAGGGCACCCAGCACATCCTCCATCCGCTTCAGCAACTGGCTGACGGCGGGCTGGGTGGTGCCCAGCCGCTGTGCCGCGCGGCTGAAGCTGCCTTCCTCGGCAATGGCCACAAGGCAACGGAGATGGCGCAGTTCGATCCCGGTCATAAGGCAGTCTTATAGCAAGAGCGCCATCCATTATTGGACAATATCAGGGCCACGGCGATGCTCAGCGGCAATATTGCTGCGGCGCAAAAGCGCCCTCGCCGGGACCATCGAATGCACGACGCTAAAACCGCCGCCGCCACGGGCGCCACGGCGGGCACCCTCCTTTTGCTCATGGCCCTCACCGGGCTTGGCCAAATGGCCACCAATCTCGTGGTTCCCTCCCTGGACAGCATCGGGGCCGAGCTCGCCATGGAAGGCGGCACGACCGGGCTTATCCTCTCCGCCGTGCTGCTTGGCATCGGGCTGGGCCAGCTCGTCGTCGGCCCGCTGTCGGACCGGCATGGGCGCCGCCCCGTGCTGCTGGCCGGGCTGGCGCTGTATGTCGCGGCGGGCATCGGCGCGGCACTCGCCACCAGCGCACCCCTCATGTTGCTGATGCGGCTGATGCAGGGCCTCGGCGCCAGCGCCGGCCTGGCCCTGCCCCGCGCCATCGCCCGGGACCGCTTTGCGGGGGCATCCTTCCTCCGGGTGATGTCGCTGCTCACCCTCTCCATGGCCATCATGCCCGGCCTTGCCCCGGCCGTCGGCGGCCTGGTCGAGGCGCAGTCCAGCTGGCGGGTGTCGCTGGCCATCAGCGCCATCAGCGGTTTCCTGGTGCTGCTGGCGGTGCTGTTGAGCCTGCCGGAAAGCCATCACAACCGCAGCCATGGCGGCGGCATCTCCGGCACGGTGCGGGGCTACGGCCATGTGCTGAGAGGCCGCGCCTTCCTGGGCTACACCCTGGCCACGGGCTGCGCCCTCGGCGGCTCCTATGCGGAGGTGGCGGCGGCGCTGCGGATCTACCAGGGCGATTTCGGGTGGGAGGCTGAGGCGATCAGCCTGATCCCGGCCACCTATGCATTCGGCTTTGTCATTGGCGGGCTGTTCCTGCCCCGCCTTGGCCTGCGGCCCGCCATGATGATCCCGGCGGGCCTTGGGCTGCTGCTCGGCGCCCCCATTGTGCTGTTGCTGCTGGCAGCCACAGGCTGGGTCTCCCCCTGGGCCACCATGGCCCTGGTGGTGCTCTCGCAGATCGGCGTGGGCTGCATGGCACCGGCTTCCATCGGACTGGGGCTGATCTCGGTGGAAGGCCATGCGGGTACGGCCAGCGCGGTCATGGGGGCGGGACACATGGCCATTTGCGCCGTCGGCGCGGCCATGATCGGCGCCCTGCCCCTGCCGGTGGCATGGAGTCTGCCGCTGACCATGCTGGGCTTCGCCTTGCTTGCCACCCTCGCCATCCGCATGGCGGTGAAGGCCCACCCGCCCGCACAGGCGTGAAGTCGCGGGAGGGCGGGTCACCCTGCCGTTTCAGAGCTCCTTCAGGAACTCCGCCAGCACCGCGTTGAACCGCGCGGGGCGCTCGAAATAGGGCGAGTGCCCCGCTTTCTCGATCTGCACATGGCGCGCGCGCGGCATCACCGCCGCCAGATGCGGCGCCACCGGTGAGGGGAACACCACATCCTCCGCCCCCGTCACCCAGAGGGTGGGGGTCTCGATCTCGGCGAGGCGGCTGGCCGGCAGGTTGCGGTTCTCGAACAGCCGGCGCCGCAGCGCGGTCTTGTCCAGTTCGGTGCTCAGCTCATCCACGGCACGATAGAGGAAATGCACCGCCGGCTGCTCCTCCGCCGCCCGCAGCCCCATGGCGGGGTGAACGCCCCGCGCCGCTCCTTCCTGCAGCCCCGCCTCTGATAGCCTGCTCCAGGCCGCGAAGGCCTCTGCCCCTTCCGGCCCAGACTGGCGTGGGTCAATGGGCCCGGAGGTGGCGGAGAGCACCAGGCCGCGCAACCGCCCCGGATGGGCGAGCGCGAAGGAAAGCCCTGTCCACCCGCCCATCGACTGGCCGATGAAGACCGGCGCCTCCAGCTGGAGGTGCTCGATCAGCGCGGCGAGATCCGCCGCGTAATCGGCCGGGTCCGGCCCGCCCGGTGGCGTGTCGGAAGGCGCGAAGCCACGGTGGCTGAAGGTGACGCAGCGATGCGTGGGCGCGAAATGCCCCACCTGCTGCCACCAGGAGAGATGGTTGCCGCCCAGCCCATGCGCGAAGACCAGGGCCGGGCCGCTGCCGGTGACCTCGTAGTACACGCGGCAATCGGGGCGCTGGAGACACCCCTTCTCACGCGGCGCGCTGCCGCCCGGAATCGCGAAAGGCTGTGCCTGGGCCATGGTCGTTCCCCCTGGGATTCGGTCCGCCACAGCTTGCGCCACGTGGAAGCGGGCGTCGATCCGCTACCGGGGGCGCGGCCTTTCCGGTTGATGATAAGAATGATTCTTACTATCAGTCGCATCAAATCGTCGCCAAGCTGGCGCTTCCAGCCCGGAGCCGCCCTGCGACTGGAGATTCGAGATGGCGCTTCAGCAGCACCGCTGGCTGCCCACCCTGCTGGCCACCACCGCCCTTTGCGGCGTGGCTCAGGCCCAGGAAACGGCAACCCCTTCCCCCAGCCTCGCTTTGCCCACCGTGAATGTCCGGGCGGAGCGGCCCGTGGCAGAACAGCCCTTCGCCACCGCCGCCCCCGTCAGCACCGTGACGCCGGAGCAGATCGAGCAGGCCGGCGGCAATGCGAAGCGGCTGCTGGAAATGACGCCGGGTGTCGCCATCGACAACATCGCCTCCCAGCCCGGCATCGAGGTGAACATCCGCGGCATGGAAGGCTTCGGCCGCGTCAACACCATGATCGACGGCGTGCGCCAGACCTTCCGCGTGGCCGGGCATGAAGGCGGCAGCTTCGCCTATATCGACCCCTTCTTCCTCTCCGGCATCGATGTGGAGCGCGGCGCCATCACCACGGCGGGTGGTATGGGCGCGCTGGCCGGCGCGGTGAACTTCCGCACGCTGGAAGCCGACGACATCATCCGCCCGGGCAACAGCGTCGGCGCGCGCTCCACCGTCATGGCGGGCAACAACGGCTATAACTTCTCCGGCGGCGTGGTTGGCGCGGCGCGCGCGGGCAATGGCGTCAGCATCCTCGCCGGCATCAGCGGCCTCAACCAGTCCCGCTATGACAATGGCCGTGGCGAGGAGGTCGAGAACAGCTGGCAGAACATGCGCAACGGCATGATCAAGCTGGGCTTCGAGCCATCGCCCGAACACCGCCTCAGCCTCGGCGGCCGCGTCTACACCAACCGCTTCAGCTCGAACTATTACGACCAGCGGATGCAGGTGAACACGCTCACCGCCGGCTACAACTACAATCCCGGCAGCCAATGGGTCGATCTGCGCGTCAACGCTTCCTACAACGCGTCGCGGATGAACTGGTACGACCGCAACAACGGCAGCGGCTGGGGCACCAGCAGCGGCCGCCTTCTGGTCGATACCGCCTATGGCATCGACGTCACCAACACCTCCCGCTTCGCGCTCGGCCCGCTGGATGTGCGCTGGGATTACGGCGCCCAATACGCGCAGAACGATGTCGAGACGCGTGCCGGCGGCGTGAATCCGGACGGTACGATGAAGATCGGCGGCGCCTTCAGCCAGATGACCTTCACGCGCGGCATCGTCGATTTCATCGCCGGCATCCGCTACGACCACTACCAGATGGATGGCGAGGGCTACGCGGCCCCCACCAACGCCCCCGTTCCCGTCACCGGCGTGTTCCAGGTGGATGGCGAGGAAGGGCGCGCCAGCCCGAAATTCACCCTGGCGGTGCGGCCCACCGAGTGGCTGCAGCTCTACACCTCCTATGGCTGGAGCTTCCGCCCGCCCACCACGGCGGAGGCGCTGTATTCCGGCGTCCATGCCGGCGCCACCTCCAGCTTCTATCCGAATCCCAATCTGGAGGCGGAGCACGGCCAGGGTGTGGAAGTTGGCTTCAACGTCCTGGCGCATGACGTGCTGCGTAGCGGGGACAGCCTGCGCCTGAAGGCAGGCTACTTCCGCACGCGGGTGGAGGACTTCATCAACCTCGTCAGCGTCGTGGACAGCGCCGGGCGCAGCAAGAGCTTCTACGAGAACGTCGCCGGCACCAGCACGCTGAGCGGCGTCGAGGTGGAGGGCGGCTACGACATCGGCGTGGCCTACGCCAACCTCACCTTCACCCATACGGATATCGACTATGCCGATGCGGCGGCACGGAACTTCCTGCCCGACACCATGTTCGGCCTCGATGTCGGCACGCGGCTGCTGGACCGCAGCGTAACCCTCGGCACCCGCCTGCGCACCTATGGCCGCACCCAGGGCCGCGCCTCCGCCACCGCCCAGCCCACGGGCGGCTACACGCTATTCGACCTCTACGGCTCCTGGGCGGTGAACGACAATGTCCGGATCTTCGCCAACGCCACCAACCTCTTCGACGTCACCTACACCCAGGCCCTGTCGGAGACGCCGGATACCGGGCGCGGGCGCACCATCGTGGGCGGCCTGACGGTGAGCTTCTGACAGCCCTCATAATGCCATTGAATGCGAATGACTCTCACTCCAATCTTTCTCCCCGTGGAGGGCCTTGCCGTGACTGACAGCGAAACCTTGCTCGGCGCGCCGGGCGCGCGCCTCCGCTCCGCCTGGCAGGATGCGCGGGAAGCCAACCCCCGCGCCCGGGTGCGCGACATCGCCGCCACCCTCGGCGTGCCGGAGGCCAGCCTGGTCGCCAGCCTGGTGGGCGAGACCGCCCGCCGCCTCGCCCCGCCGCCGGAAGGCACCTTCGCCGCGCTGATCCGCGCCCTGCCCTCCCTGGGCGAGGTGATGGTGCTGACCCGCAACCAGCACTGCGTGCATGAGAAGGTCGGCACCTTCGGCCAGATCCACATCCCCGGCCACATCGCCACCGTGGCGAATGGCGAGGTGGATCTGCGCATCTTCCTGAACCACTGGAAGCACGGCTTCGCGGTGGAAGAGGCGCTGCCCGAGGGCAAGACCCGCCACAGCCTGCAGTTCTTCGATGCCGAGGGCGTGGCCGTCCACAAGATCTACGCCCGGCCAGAGACCGACATGGCCGCCTGGCAGGCGGTGGTGGAGGCCCATCTCGCCCCCGCGCAGGAGGACAGCTTTGCTCCTCTCCCCCTGCCGGCGCCCGCGCCGCTGCGGCCGGATGCGGAGATCGACGTGGCAGCGCTACGGCAGGACTGGCTGGCGCTGCAGGACACACATGATTTCGCCCGCATGCTGCGCACCCATAAGGCCGGGCGCCATCAGGCACTGCGGCTGGTGGGCGAGGATCTCGCCTTCCGCCTGACGCCCGCCGCGCCGCGCGCCTTGCTGGAGGCGGCGGCCGATTCCGCCACGCCGATCATGGTGTTCACGCGCAACCGCGGCTGCATCCAGATCCATACCGGCCCCGTTCATACCATCAAGGTGACGGGCCCCTGGGTGAATGTGCTGGACGCGCGCTTCGACCTGCATCTGCGGGAAGACGCGGTGGCCGAGGCCTGGGTGGTGCGCAAGCCGACACGCGATGGCTGGCTGACGGCGGTGGAGCTCTATGATGCGACGCAGGAATACTTCACCCTGTTCTTCGGCGGGCGGAAGCCCGGGCAGCCGGAGCTGGAATCCTGGCGCGCCATCGTCGCCGGCCTGGCCCGGGGTTGATGAAGGGCTGATGCCGTGAGCCACCCTACCCCCTCCCGCCGTGCGCTTCTGGCCGGGCTGGCCGTCTCCCTGGCAGCCCCCTTGGCTGCCCGCGCGGCCACGGTGACGGATGCCGACAACCAGAGCGTCACGGTGCGGGATACCTCCCGCATCATCACCCTGGGCGGCGATGTCACCGAGATCGTCTATGCCCTGGGGCTCGGCGGGAATGTGGTGGCGGTGGACACCACCAGCCTCTACCCGCCCGATGTCGAGGCCCTGCCGAAGGTCGGCTATCTGCGGCAGCTTGGCAGCGAGGCGCTGCTCTCCCTGCGCCCCACCGCCATCCTGGCCAGTGGCGATGCCGGGCCACCCGCCGTGCTGCGGCAGTTGCGGGATGCCGGCGTGCCGCTGCTGCACATGGCGACCTCCCGCCAGCCCACCGACGTGGCGGAGAAGATCACCCTCATCGCCCGCGCGCTGGACCATGAAACCGCCGGCAACACCATGCGCGTCAGCTTTGAGGCCGAATTGGCCAAGACCCAGGCGGAGGTGGCGGGCTTCAACGATCATCCCCGCTGCCTGTTCGTGCTGTCCATGAATGGCGGCGCGCCCATGGCGGCGGGCACGCAAACGGCGGCCGATGCCATGATCCGCCTGGCCGGCGGCGTGAACGTCTTCGCCGATTCCCGCGGCTACAAGGCCATCTCGCCCGAGGTCGCCGCCGCTGCCGCGCCCGAGGTGCTGCTGATGATGTCCCACACGCTGGAGGGTGTGGGCGGCCCGGCCGGCGCCGCCGCCCTTCCCGCCATCGCCGTCACCCCCGCCGGGCAGCGCAAGCGCGTGGCGGCGGTGGATGGTAATTTCCACCTGGGCTTCGGCCCGCGCCTGCCAGCGGCGATCAGCCAGATCGCCCGCCGGATGCGGGGGCTGGAGTGAGCGCCACCGCCGCCGGCATAGGCCTGCGCCTGGCCGGCAAGCGGCGGCGGGAACGCCGCTGGCTGCTGGCGGGCGCCGGGCTGCTCGCCTGCCTCGTCGCCCTGGCGGGCTTCGGCATCGGCGCGCTGGCCATTCCTCCCTCCACGGTGCTGCACATCCTGGCGGCGAAGCTCGGCCTCGCCGATGCCGCCACCATCGATCCGCTGCACGCCCAGGTCTTCACCGCCATCCGCGCGCCGCGCGTGCTGCTGGGCTTCTGCGTGGGCGCCTCCCTGGCGCTGGCGGGTGCCGCCATGCAGGGCGTCTTCCGCAACCCGCTGGCCGACCCCGGACTCATCGGCGTCTCAGCGGGCGCGGCGCTGGCGGCGGCCTTCATCATCGTCATCGGCCCGCCGGCGCTGATCGGCGCCGGCTCCCTGCTGCGCCCCTGGATGCTGCCGCTCTCCGCCTTTGGCGGCGGGTTGCTCGCCACGGCGGCCGTCTACCTGCTCGCCCGGCATGAGGGGCGGGTCGTCACCTCCGTCATGCTGCTGGCGGGCATCGCCCTGAACGCGCTGGTCGGCGCCGCCATCGGCTGGCTGACCTTCATCGCCACCGACGAGCAGCTGCGCAGCCTGACCTTCTGGACCCTCGGCAGCGTCGGTGGCGCCAGCTGGGCCGGGGTGGTGCCGACCCTGTGCCTCACCGCCGTGGCTGCCTTCGGGCTGCTCCGCCTCGCCCCCGCGCTGAACCTGCTGGCGCTCGGTGAGGCCGAGGCGCGCTACCTGGGCTCCGACCCCGCCCGCACCGCCCGCCTCGTCGCCTGCTACGCCGCCGTGGCCGTTGCCGCCGCCGTGGCCAGCGCGGGCATGATCGGCTTCGTCGGACTGGTCGCGCCGCACCTCGTCCGGCTGCTGGTCGGCCCCGACCACCGCGTGGTGCTGCCCGGTGCCGCGCTGACGGGCGGCACGCTGCTCGTGGCGGCCGATATCATCGCCCGCACCGCCGTCATCCCGGCGGAACTGCCGCTCGGCGTCGTCACCGCCCTGGTCGGCGTGCCGTTCTTCTTCTGGCTGCTGCTGCGGGCCAAGCGCGCGGGAACGGGCGAATGAGCCTCGCCCTGCGCCACGCCGAGCTGCGCCGTGGCCGCCGGATGGTGCTGCAGGACGTGACGCTGCGCGCCCAGGCCGGGCGCCTGCTGGCCATCATCGGCCCCAACGGCGCCGGCAAAACCTCCGCCCTCTCCCTCCTCTCCGGCGCCGCCACCGCGGAGAGCGGCGACGTGCTGCTGGACGAAGCCCCCCTCGCCCGCATCGGCGCCGGAGAGCTCGCCCGGCGCCGTGCCGTCGTCTCCCAGGGCGCGCGCATCGCCTTCCCCTTCCGCGTGCATGAGGCCATCGCCCTCGGCCGCGCGCCCCACCAGGGCCGCACCACCGCCCAGCACGACGCCACGCTGGTGGAAGAAGCGATGGCGCGCTTCGAATTGCTGCACCTCGCGGAACGCAGCGTCCCAACCCTCTCCGGCGGTGAGCAACAGCGCGTGCAACTGGCCCGCGCCTTCGTCCAGCTCGACCGCCCGATGCTGGACGGCATCCCCCGCTGGCTGCTGCTCGATGAGCCGGTGACAGGGCTGGACCCCGCCCACCAGGTGCGTGCCCTGGCCGAAGCCCGGCGCTTCGCCGACGCCGGCGGCGGCGTCATCGCCGTGCTGCACGACCTCCGCCTGGCCGCACGCTACGCCGACGACGTGGCACTCATCGAAAACGGCCGCTGCACCGTGCAGGACACGCCAGATGCCGTTCTGACGCCTGGACGTATCCGCGACGCCTTCGGGTTGGATGAGGATGCGGTGGGGCTGTTCGTCTCGGCCTGAAAGCTGGGGGGAATGAATTCCCCCCAGAGCCCCCCTTCTTTTCCTTCTTCGAGTTTTCGGGTGCGCCTTGCAGGCGACACCCCTTCCGCCGGTTGGGGGTGCGCCGAGGGTCTTGGACCCTCGGCGACTGAGGGTGCAGCCCGCGTGGCCCTTTAGATTTTTGGCTTCGCCGAGCTGGCGTCACCGTCCGGCCTCGAAGCCCCGACCCAAAACTCGAAGAAAAAGATGAGGGTGGTCTGGAGGGAGAATTCCTTCTCCCTCCAGTCTCTTCCCAGGCAGGTCAGCCATTCGTCCTGCCCATTCAATTCCGGTGGTTTCTGCTCTAATAGAGCGCCCATGCGCGCAGATGTTGAGGGCCTCAACGGCCAGATCCAGGATTCCATCGCCCTGTTGCGGCGCCATCTCGACTGGGATGTGGCTCTGCGCCGGCTGGACGAGGTGAATGCGCGCGCCGAGGACCCCACGCTGTGGGAGCGTCCGGACGAGGCGCAGGCCGTCATGCGCGAGCGTGGCCGCCTGGCGGACCAGATCGAGGGCGTCCAGAAACTGGAGCAGAACGTCCGCGACGCGATCGAGCTGATCGAGATGGCGGAGGCCGAGGGCGACACCGAGACGGTCGAAGCCGCCGTGGCCGACCTCAAGGAATTCGCCGCCGAGGCCAAGCGCCGTGAGATTGAGAGCCTGCTGTCCGGCGAGGCCGACCAGCGCGACGCCTTCCTGGAAGTGAATGCCGGCGCCGGTGGCACGGAGGCGCAGGACTGGGCGCAGATGCTGCTGCGCATGTACACGCGCTGGGCCGAGAAGCGCGGCCTGAAGGTGCAGCTGACGGAAGAATCCGAGGGCGAGCAGGCCGGCATCAAATCCGCCACCATCCAGGTATCCGGCCCCAACGCCTATGGCTGGCTGAAGACCGAGAGCGGCGTGCACCGGCTGGTGCGCATCTCCCCGTTCGACGCCGCCGCGCGGCGCCAGACGAGCTTTGCCAGCGTCTATGTCTTTCCGGTGATCGACGACAAGATCGAGATCGAGATCAACCCGGCGGACCTGAAGACCGACACCTTCCGCGCCTCCGGCGCCGGTGGCCAGCACGTGAACAAGACGGAATCGGGCGTGCGCTTCACGCATATCCCGACCGGCATCGTCGCGGCCTCCACCCAGGACCGCTCGCAGCACCGCAACCGCGTCATCGCCATGGATATGCTGAAGGCGCGGCTCTACGAGCTGGAGCTGCGCAAGCGCGAGGAAGTCTCCGCCGCCACCGAGGCCGGCAAGACCGATATCGGCTGGGGCCACCAGATCCGCTCCTACGTCCTCGCCCCCTACCAGCTGGTGAAGGACCTGCGCACCAACGTGGAAAAGGGCAACCCGGACGCCGTGCTGGATGGCGACCTGGATGACTTCATGGCCGCCGCGCTCGCCAGCCGCGTCGGTGCCACGCGCAGCGAAGCCAGCGCTAACGCGCGCTGATGGACGACCTCTTCCCGGAGAGGCTCCGCCCCCAGGACCGCCACGACCCGGGCGGCAAGGTGCGGCTGAAGGTCTCCGGTGATGTCGTCAGCCAGGCTGAGTTCTCGCCCTGCGGCCGCTACCGCTACACGCTGGAGCGGCGCTGGGACGGCAAGCCCTTCGGCAGCCCCGGCGTCTGCGCCTGGCTGATGATGAACCCCTCCACCGCTGACGAGCAGGTGGACGACCCCACCGTCCGCCGCGCGCGGGACTTCTCCCGCCGCTGGGGCTATGGCGCGATGGTGGTGCTGAACGCCTTCGCCCTTCGCGCCACCAAGCCGACCATGCTGCTGGAAGCGGAAGACCCGGTCGGGCCAGGGAACGACGCCGCCATCACCCACTGGGCGAAACAGGCGGAGAAAGTCATCGCCGCCTGGGGCCTGCCGCCAAAGCCCCTTCGCTGGCGCAGCCTGGATGTGGCCGCCCTGCTGGCCCAAGCCGGCGTGCAGCCCATGGCCCTGAAAATCACCCAAAGCGGGCAGCCCTCCCACCCACTCTACATCGCGGGCGATACGATGCCTGTGCCCTGGGTGGCGCCGGCGGGCTGAAGGAGAAAAGGCTGGAGGGAGAAGGAATTCTCCCTCCAGACCACCCTCATCTTTTTCTTCGAGCTGGGGCTCGGGCTTCACGTCCGAAGGGTGACGCCAGCGCGGCGAAGCCAGAAAATTAAAAGGCCACGCGGGCTGCACCCTCAGTC
>JH600040.1:0-2909 GCA_000245075.1 Acetobacteraceae bacterium AT-5844 | reverse complement strand
GTCGCCGAGGGCCAGATCAGGCCCTCGGCGTACCCAGCCGGCGAAAAAGGGTGCCGCCCGCAGGGCGCACCCAAAAACACCGCAAAAAGAAAAGAAGGGGGGCCTGGGGGGAATTCATTCCCCCCAGCTCCGAACCTTTTATCCCCCACGCGCCAGCAACATCTGAACACCCCGCCGCCAATTCTCCCAGGCCGCATCCGCCGCCGCGCCACGTTGTTCCGCCGCTTCGGAGGCCCGGTTCAGGGCTTGGCGCGCGTCGTCGCGTGCGGCGCCCGTGCGGTCCTCGGCGGCGGCGCGGGCGCGGTCCAGGGCGGCCTCGGCTGTCAGGTAGGATCGGCGAGCGGTCAGGAATTGGTCCAGCAGGCGGCGCTGGGTGGCCATGTCGTCGGCCAGTGTGGTCAGGGTGGCGCGGCCTTCCAGGCCTTCCGGGGCCGTGGCCAGCAGGTCCCGCAAGGTTTCCAGCGTGCCTGGCCCGCCCGGCAGGCGCCGGGCTTCCCGTTCCACATCCACATCGCGCCAGGAGATGATGGAGGGGTCCCCCAGCCCGCTGTCCCAGAGCGGAATGTCGCGCTGCCGGGCGGTCTGGAAGGGCAGCCGCAGGGTGGTGGGGTTCCGCTCCAGCACCGTCTCGTGCCGCAGGCCGAAGCTGCCTTCCGCGCTGACGGAGAAATCGGGCTTGGCGCCGGGGCGGGCGGGCAGATCGACCACCAGGCGGCCACGGGCGCCGCGCGGGTCGATGGCCAACATCACGATGTCTTCCACCAAGTAGGAGACGCGGAGCAGGCCCGGGCGCTGCACGACACCGGTCGGCCGTTCCCGACGCTCCTGGCTGCGGGTGATCAGCACGTCCTGGTCCCGCGCGAAGGCGACGATGCGCATATCGCGGGCCGGCAGGGCCGTGATCTCGGCATCACCCAGGTAGCCGCCGGCCTCGGCATTGGCGCCTTCCAGGCCGTAGACGGTTGCCAGGCCGCCGGGCAGCGTCGCGGCACTGGTGTTGACCACGCGCACCGCCTGCAAGGGGTGGCGGGAGACGGCGTCCTGCACCCACCAGACACGCTCGGCCACCAGGGCGGTGTCCGCGAAAGGCAGGTTGGCTGTCTCCCCGTTCCGCAGGCTGACAGGCGTTTCCAGCGTGAAGGCCACGCGGCCCGGCGAGGCCGCGGCCTGGGCCGGAGGCGCGGCCGCAGGGGCCGGAAGGGGCGGCATGCGCTCCATCGAGCGGCGCGCTGGGGCGGATTCGGCCGTGATGGCGGCGGGCGGTGGCGGCATGGCACCGGTATCCGCCGTCACGTCCACAGTGGCGGAACCGCGCACGGGCAATTCCGGCCGGCTCACCATGACAGGGGTGTAGAGGGCCTGATGGAAGGCGGCGGCATCGCCGGAGACGAGGCTGAGGCGGATATTCTCCCAATCCGCGCCGCTGCGGTTCTCGACCACCGCCCAGCCTTGAAGGCGGGCCTCGCCGGGGCGGTCCATCGGCGGCACCAGCAGGCGCCAGGAGGGCTTCCACAGCGGGGCCGCCGCCACATAGGTCACGCCCACCTCCCGCGTGCCGGAGCCGGGCAGGTCGATGCGCACCTCCCGCTCGCTCTGGGCGCGGGCAGCGGCCAGGGCGGCGGCGGCGCGGGCGATGCGGGCATTGAGCGCGGGGTCGGCCAGGCGGATGGGTGCGCCGTCCTCCACCTTCACCGTCACCGTGCCCTCCTGTGTCAGCAAGGAGAGGCGGAGAACGCCATCCTCCTCGCTGGCGGAGGCGATGAGGCCTTTCTGCCCGGCGGCCTCGGCCTGCTGGCCACGCAGGGCGTTCAGCATGTCCGCGCGGCTCTCGAAATCCTCTTCCCGCAGCGGCAGGCCGCGCAGCGCCTCGGCCGCGAGATCCTGCGCCGGGAGGCGGATGCGCGGCGTGCCGCCAGCGGCCCCACGCACCACGAGGCTCTTCAGCAGGTCGTCGATGCTTTCGGTGGGTGCGCGGAAGGTGATGTGCTCCCCGGCGGGCAGGGTGCCGGCGCGCTCGATCTGCGCCAGTCCGGCGGAAGAGAGGGTGACGGAGCGTACCGGCAGGTCGGCCGCGGCGGCAGGAAGAGGCAAGAGGAACAGGGCGAGCGCGCGGCGCATCGGTCGAAGGCCTCCGGGTCAGAATGCGCCCAGCAGAAACAGCACTGCCGTGCCGCGTCCACGGGCCACGTGGTCAGGAATCCGTGTGCCAGCCACAGGCGGTGAAGGCCTCGCGCATGGCGGAGGGAACATTGGCTTCGGCGGCCAGGGGCGGCGACAGCGGCAGGCGGATGGCGCGGGCCAGCAGGTGCAGGCCGCCTGGGGCGGGGGTGCCGTAGAACGGGTCGCCCAGGATGGGAAAGCCAAGCGCGGCACAATGCACGCGCAGCTGGTGGGTGCGGCCGGTGCGGGGACGCAATTCAACCCAGCAAAGGCCGGGGCCACGCCCCAGCACGCGCCAGAGGGTGATGGCAGGTTGGCCTTCCGGGTGGGTTTCCATTCGCCAGCCATGGGCGGCGGTGCTGACTTTGCGCAGCGGCAGGTCGATGCGCCCGGTACCCTCCGCCGGACCAGGGCCGCGCAGCACGGCCCAATAGGTTTTCTCCGCCCGCCCCTCCGCGAAGAGGGCGCCCAGTTCCGCCAGGGCCGGCTTGGTGCGGCCAAGGACGAGGCAGCCCGCCGTATCCGTATCCAGCCGGTGCGCCGGCTGCGGGATGCGCTTCTTGCCGAAGGCGAGGAGAGGCAGCCACGACTCCAGGCTCGCCCCGCCGCGCGGGCCGGCATGCACGGGCAGGCCGGCGGGCTTGTCCAGCACCAGCACGGTATCGGTGCGGAGCAGGATGCGGGCGGCGATTTCCGCGGGCGGCTCGGCCGGCAGGCGGGGGGGCGAGCGCCGCGCGGCGGCGGGCTGA
>JH600039.1 GCA_000245075.1 Acetobacteraceae bacterium AT-5844 | reverse complement strand
CAGCTCGCGCGCGCCGGCCGACCGGCGAAGGACAAGGCCCTGCTGGCAGCCGCCCGCGCCCTCCGCGCCCGGCAGGACGAGGTGCTGGCCGCCAATACCGCCGATCTGGAGGCGGCGCCGGATCTGTCCTCCTCCTTCCGGGACCGGCTGGTGCTCAACCCCGCCCGCGTCGAGGCCATGGCCAAGGGGCTGGAAGAGGTCGCCGCCCTGCCCGACCCCGTCGGCCGCGTGCTGGCGGAATGGACGCGCCCCAACGGGCTGTTGCTGCGCCGCGTGGCCCAGCCGCTCGGCGTCATCGGCATGATTTATGAGAGCCGCCCCAACGTCACCGCCGATGCCGCGGCGCTGTGCCTGAAGGCGGGCTCCGCTGTTCTGCTGCGTGGCGGCAGCGAGAGCGCGCGTTCCGCCGCCGCCATCCATGCCTGTGTGGTGGAAGGGCTGAAGGAGGCAGGGCTGCCGCAGGCCGCCGTGCAGATGGCCCCCACCCAGGACCGCGCCTTTGTCGGCGCCATGCTGCGCGGCTCCGGGCGGATCGACCTGATCATCCCGCGCGGCGGCAAGGGGTTGGTGACGCGGGTGATGGAGGAGGCCCGCGTGCCTGTCCTCGCCCATGCCGAAGGGCTGAACCACACCTACATCCACGCCGCCGCCGACCATGGCATGGCCCGCAAACTGCTGGCCAATGCCAAGATGCGCCGCACCGGCGTGTGTGGCGCGACGGAAACCCTGCTGATCGACGCTGCCATCGCGCCGGAACTGCTGCCCCTGCTGGTCGAGGACCTCGCGGCGCTGGGCTGTTCCTTCAAGGCCGATGAACGCGCCCGCTCCCTGCTGCCTGCCCTGCCCGTGGCAACAGAGGCGGATTTCCACACCGAGTGGCTGGACGCCATCCTGAACATCAAGGTGGTCGATGGGGTGGACAGCGCCCTGGCGCATATCCGCCAGTTCGGCAGCGAGCATACCGACGCCATCGTCACCGAGGACGCCGAAGCCGCGGCGGCTTTCCTGAACGGCCTCGATTCCTCTGTCGGCATGTGGAACGCCTCCACCCAGTTCTGCGATGGCGGCGAGTTCGGCTTCGGGGCGGAGATCGGCATCGCCACGGGCCGGCTGCACGCCCGCGGGCCCGTGGGGCTGGAGCAGCTCTGCACCTATCGCTACCACGTCATTGGCACCGGCCAGACCCGTCCGTAATCGCCTTGCGCGCCCCCACCTCGCGCCCGGCTTTCGAGCCGCCCCGCCATGGCGACCGGCGCCGCCTTCGCATCGGCATCCTCGGTGGCAGCTTCAACCCTGCCCATGAGGGCCACCGCCATGTGGCGGAGACGGCGCTGCGCGCATTGGGGCTCGATCAGGTGTGGCTGCTCGTCTCACCCGGCAATCCGTTGAAGACGGCCGCCGGCATGGCGCCCTTTGCCGAGCGGCTGGCTTCCGCCCGCGCCATTTCCCGCCCGCCGCGCATCCTTGCCACCGGCATCGAGGCCTCGCTGGGCGAGCGGTACAGCGCCCTCACCCTGGCCAAGCTCGCGCGCCGCTTCCCGAAGGCCCGGTTCGTCTGGATCATCGGTGCCGACAATCTGTGGCAGTTGCCGCGTTGGCGCCGCTGGCGCGAATTGGTGGCGGGAACGTCCATGGCCGTGCTTCCCCGCCCCGGCTGGACCCGCAAGGCGCTGGCCGGCGCGGCGGCAAAGAGGCTCCGCCACGCCCGCCGACGGCCGCTCGCGTTGTTGCGGGACGGGCCGCCTGGCTGGACGATGATCCCGGCCCGGGAGCATCACGCCAGCGCCACCGCCATCCGCGCCCGCACGGGAAGCTGATCGCGGCAGGGAATCGGTGCTGGCGGGCAACCACCGTCTCGCGCCATACAGCTTCCAAACACACACCGACGCCAGAACGAGACTCTAGAGGACGCCGCCGCATGGCCCGCACGCCGAAGAAGACCACCACCGAAGAGAAGCCGCGCAAGGCCGCTGCCCCGACCAAGAAGCCAGCTGCACGCTCCGCCGCCAAGCCTGCCGCGCCGAAATCCGCTGCCAAGACCGCTGCCCCGCGCGGCGCGGGCAAGGCCACGGCCACCCGGGCCACCGCGAAGCCTGCCGCCGCCAAGAAGAGCGCCGCCGCCGCCAAGCCTGCCGCGAAGAAGGCACCGGCCAAGGCTGCCACCACCAAATCCGCCACCGCCCGCGTTCCGGGCAAGGCCGCCACGCTGCGCACGGCGAAGCCCGGTGCCGCTGGCAGGGCTACCGGCAAGCCTGCGGCCACGAAGAAGCCCGTCACCCGCGCCGCTGCCCCGAAGGCTACCGCCACCGCCGTGCCGAAGGCCCCCCGTGCCGCCGCCGCGAGCAAGGTGAAGGCCCCCGCCGCCAAGCC
>JH600038.1:268-15152 GCA_000245075.1 Acetobacteraceae bacterium AT-5844 | reverse complement strand
GATCTTCGTCGGCCCCGACTGCGCCGCCAGTGCCAATGGGTACGAGATGATAAACGCACAGCCAAGTTAGGTGAAAGAAAATGTTATACGCCTTTTGAACGCTGGATATGCCAACTTGCGCATTGATGCAGACGGAAAACCAGCCGTGCCTCGGCATCAATGGCAGCATTCGATCAGCCAATAATAAATTCAACGTCAAATCAGAAACAATTACTCTCGGTTTCGTATGTCGGTTATTGCGAACCCGCCCTATACGTGAGCTAGAGTAAAAGCCACGTTAATTCCGCAAAACCTCGGCAGCGCGGCATGGAACGGGCTGGCCTGAAGACGGGCGGACATCCCGGACCCGTCGACCAGCGGGTTAATTTGGCGGGTGGACCACTGGTTGAAGCCCAGCGCCCGACCTTTCTGCCCCCTTTGTCACCAGCCGGATAGCGATGTGCTTGTACATGGCTGCTGTCGAGCAGTAGACCGGCGGCTGAACCACTTGAGCCAGCCAGCGTCCGGAAAAGCCTAGGCTAGACACCTTTGCCAGCCCACTGCACGAAGACAGTCTTACATCATCCTACGCGGCCCGTAGCTGGCAGAGGTATTAGCGCAGCGTCAGCCAAACCACAGCTCATATCCATATGGACACCTTGAAGTACCCGCTGCTGAGCGGCCCGGCGAGCAGGATCGTTGCCTCAGGCCGTGGCTGCTTTGCTGACAAGGCTTGGTGACCGGCTTGAGGCGGCCGGCCGATGCCGCCATCTGCATAGGCTTCGGTATCAGGCAGGCGCAGTTCGGGCGCTGAGCCAAGCCAGGCGGGTGAAGTTGTAGGCCAGGTTGGCCATGCCGATCTTCACCTGCGCGGGCCAGGCCGGGTGCGCACGAAGAGTGCCATGCGGTGCTTCTGCGCGGCGAAAACATGCTCGATGCCCGAGCGCATCCGGGCGCGTGAGGCATTGGCTTCGCCTGCTGCTCGGAAAGCCCGCGTCATGGCGCTCTGCGGAACGGGATCCTCTCGCTCAGGCCGCGGCGCTCCAGGACCTCCAGATTGCGCTTGGTGCAGTAGGCAGTGTCCGCCCAGACGCGGCTGGCGGTGTTCTCGGGATCTCGCAGGCCAGCAAAGCTGCGGCTGTCATGCTGAGCGGATCGGTGACCGTCCAGCGGCGGAACAGACCTCCATGGCACCCGCCTGCTTGAGCTGCTCGCGATAGAGCCAGAGCGTCTTGGCATCCGGAACCGCTTAGTGGAGGGCAAGCCCAGCAAAGCGCATGAAGCTCAAGCGGTTGCGCAGTTAGAACTCCGCCTGCTCGTCGGACAGGCTATAGAGCGCCTGCAGCACCAGGATGCGGAACCTCAGCACCGCATCATACAGCGAGGCCCCACCGCGGCTGCGGCCGCGCCAGCGCCGTATCCAGCACGGGACGAAAATCTCGAAGTCGATCACGGCCGCAAGACGCTCCACCGGATCACCTGCCCGGGACAAGGCCGCATATCGCTCGTCGACATCGAGGAAGCCCGGCTGATCCACCATCACCACTGCCCCGCTGATTGACCTCAGTGAATAAGCTCAGCACGTCTACCGCGAGGTTTTTCGAAGTGTCCACTATTCAACGACGATCACCTAAGCGAGGCATGCCGCCCTACCTATAGGGGAAGTGCCGATAAGTGCTGCTACTGCTAACGGGTCAGGTGGGCATTTCGACTCATCGCATCCTCTGAGCCAGAGCCATGATCAGGACGCATCGCGGGGAGGCCCACACGGCAAATCCATCGTGATGATGGCCCTTTCGGAGAGAGCCGCCTTCATCACGAAAGAGCGCAGCAATAAACTGGACCTATTGGCCCCGTACAGAACTAGCTGAATTCCTTCAGAGACGCGCCGGAGCTGGCGGCACTCGCCGAACTGTTAGGCGATCTACAATAAATCACCTTTGCAACAATCTTGAATATCGCACGCAGGGTCTCGCGGCTTAACCCCGAAGCTGCTCAACAGAAAACTCCCTTCTGTGACGTCCTTCATCCTCAAGCTGCGTCAGCCAGCGAGGACGCCGCCCAAGGCCCGACCACTCTTCCCCGTTTGGTCCGCGGTACTTAACTAAACGAACCTCCCCCTTAGAGGAGACCGAACGCTTTCCCTTCGAGCCGTCCTGCTTCGCAGACGACAAAATATCCTCAGGAGCCATGCCGATTTCCGCAGCCATCGCGGCGAACTTGTCCCGGAGACCTTTTACCTCAGCCTGCAACTTTCTTGCTTGAACTTCTTCTGCTCTTTCTATCAAAAGTCTTAACTCCCTCACCGAGAGAGCTTCAAGATCGATCTTTGGACTGGTCATCGCCTTAGCGTCCGTCTTTCAATTCGGATTTGACTATAGATATAATCTATATGCCACCCCTTGCTGACATGCAACTTAATGGTAAAACAGCTCCGAAAGCAGCAGCCCTCCCTCCGATGACAGGCTTTCGCTCCAGCTTAGAACTTGAAGTTTAGAATTCGGCAGGCGCGTAACCCAGCAGCTGGGTATAGGGAGACTCAGCGGCCTTGCGGCGAATCCTTCGCACGCTCGGTTATGGAAAATTGCCTCCCGTTGTTGTTGTCTGCCACAGAGATGCTATGCAAGCCACGACCAAGCTAACCTGAATGCGGTTTTTCCTTTAATAGCGGTGCCTGTCAGCGGGCCGCACTTAGCTAATGTGATACGCGCAAAAGGGCAGTTGGAGATGCGAATGCAATTTTTCACCAAAGATCACCTTGGACATAAACGCCCTCTCAATATGTTTCTGGCAGACGACGAACTTAAAATTGTCTTTCTACACGACTGTGCGGGGATCATTGAAAAACTTCTTCGCCTCGGAGGCGCGGCTGAGCACTACGTTTTTGTGCTCACGTGGTCATGGTGGGTCGACGAGAACAAATGCCTTCAGCTTGCCAAAATGATCTCAGGTCTGAAGCAGAACTATCCCGAAATGGCGCAATCTATTCAGAATAATATCATCATCTGCATGAACTCCTCCTCGGAATATGCACGCTATCGCGCCATAGATCCGGTTTCACGATGCATCATGGCCAACAACGCGTGTTTCCTTTCGCCGCGACTATTCCGACCTTTAGTAAATACGCTTGATAGTTCAGCGCCTGCCGTGCTGAACGCTAAATCATGGCTATTCAAGCGCCATTATCTTACACAAAAACTAACAAATAAAATCTTTATCAGTTACCGCGAAGAAGCCGACAAATCAAATCCGCAATATTCAAACATTCGAGAATACCATCCAGCGGAGTTATATTTCGACATCTCTCCTGAGAAAGTCGTAGAGATCAATAGCCGCGCCTCATTTGGGTTGGCTCTCTCGGAAGTGGAAGGGGCTTGTTACGCCTCGGCGGAATACTTGTTGTGTGGCCTGCCGGTGGTATCAACAAGTTCGCTGGGTGGGCGAGAGGAATTTTATACCCCTCGGAACAGTATGATTGCCCATCCCTCAGAAATCGGGCTATTAGACGCCGATGATTTAATGCGAAAAAGGCTTTCATCGGGATATTTTGACCGCGCCGCGATTCGACAGGGCATGTTAGCGAAGATAAAGGAGTACAGATCATGTCTCAGCCAAGAGATCGCTTACGCGACAGGCATATCCTCAACAATGATCTATGATATCCTTCAACGTGCCTGCGATCTGGATAACAAGCTATACCATAAACGGAATTTTTGGATTAAGGAATTGTATCGCGCTGAGGATTAAGGGACGTTTCCTCAGCAGGACTATTCCTGGCATTAGAAGCAATGGCCAGAACCTTATTAAGGCACTGCAAGAAAACTACGTAGCACAATTAACACATTGGGTCTGTTCATTCTTAAAGTAGCGCATTGTGGAGGCTGCGGTGATTTTCAGCCGAAACCGTTATGCTAATTGTCTACTGCAACGCCGTCAGCCTAGCCCATCATGAAAGGTAGAGCCGATGAGTTTAGGCCAAAGGCCGGGAACGTTCCTGGACATGGCGGCCGAGGCGTTAGCTTCGGTCTCGCGGACTTCCCAAGCCGACGCGCTCGGCGAGCAGGCTCCTGACGTTGAAGCGCTTGGACATCTGCCTGCGTTAGGTCTCGAGTTACCGTCTGACAGTCTGCTCTGGAATGGAACGCAGACGCTTTCACGAAACGCGGGCTTTGCGGAGCTGCCCAGTTCAATGGCTTTCCCTGGTTGGTTGGTGTTCTCTGGGCCAGCCTGGCGACAGGTTCGCTTGTCGGGGGTCATAGGCAAGGTAAGCCATGACGCAATGTTTCTCACGGCCTGTTTCAGGGCTATCCTCCGCCGCAATCCTCGCGCCGAAGAGTTTTCCCGCTATGCAACAGACGCTCGAATAGCAGCGCTTAGGCATGGTCTCATATTGAAGGTAGCCGCCTCCCAAGAGGCGGAGCTGGTTAATGGCTATCTTCTAATCGCCGTGGGCAAACGCTGACGCTAGCCTTACTTCGACAATAGTTCCAGGATTCGACATGTCGATCGCGAAGATTCTCGTTCTGAGCTTCTTTCCTGCCTTTGAGCCCCCCCGCAGCGGAGGAGAACTGAGACTCCGAGAGCTTTACATGGAGCTTTCTCAGTACGCCGATATAACATTGCTCACCTCTACCGACTTCGGCGCTCGCCAGGAAGAAATTCGCCATAGCGATACGTTCCGTGAGATCCGCTTTGGTAAAGAGGCCACTTGGCGGTCGGCATACGAAGCGCTGAGCGAAGCTGACGTTCAGGGCGAGCTTTCTGGGATAGCGTTTTCGCTAGCTGTAGCCGATGGGACGTGCCCCTTAAGACTTGCGGCGCGATCGTTTGCCCAGACGGTCGACCTCGTTATTCATGATTTCCCATACTCGGAGCCTATTTTTTCGGATGGCTGCCCTGTTCCAGAAATTTATAACTCGCATAATTTTGAGCTGGGCCTTCTCCCCTCTATATTAGCCGGCAGCGGCGCAAATCGGATTTTCTCCAAAATAAGGAGAATGGAGGCAAGGCTTTGCAAGCGAGCATCGCTTGTTCTGGCGACATCCGAGGACGATCTATTTAAGTTTCGTCTGATGTATGGCCTCAACGAGGAAAGACTGTCCCTTTGTCCGAATGGTTTCGACGTTCGGACACTCGAGCAGGTCGATACATATCGGCGAGAGCATGATGGTCACCCAAGCGGTCGACCATATGCTCTATTTATGGGATCGGCGCATCGGCCTAACGTTGATGCAGGAAACTACATACTCGATCTAGCTGCCGAGGTGCCTGAGATAGACTTTATCTTGGCAGGAAAAGTCACCGGACTTCTTCGCTGGGACAAGCTGCGCACTAATACGCGAATTATTGACGATTTTAGCGCCAGTGAGAAAGTCGAGCTTCTTGCTGGCGCGTCATTTTATCTCAATCCAATTCTCGAAGGCTCGGGAACGAACATAAAGACAATCGAGGCCTTGGCAGCCGGAATCCCGCTTATCTCGACCTCCGCGGGGGTGAGGGGACTGCAAGTTCGTCATGGTCGTGATTGTTTAATCAGCAACCGCGGGGAGTTTCGTAAGAATCTCTGCGAGCTTCTTTATGATCGCGAAAAATGCTCAGCACTGAGATCTAACGGCTCTGCATTTGCATTTTCGGGGTACAGCTGGAGACAATTAGCAAGTCGACTCTGGAATTTGATTTCCGACTTCGGACTAATGCGCCACAGGAAACTGTCCGTTGCCCAGCTAGGTAATTTCGTCCTTGCGCTGAATGATTATGACGTCAGCCTTTCCAATTCCGGTGGCTCTGTCAGGATTATAGAAACCCTCAACGCACTTAACATAGATGTGGTACTCGTCACGTTTTCCGAAGCGTTTGCTGTGGGAAAACTGGGCGACCGAGTACTCAATGTGAGGATCCCAAAGGGAGTCAAGCATCTTGAGTCCGCAATGGCTACCAATGAGCGGCATTTTATTTCGGCCAACGACATAATTGCAGCGGCTCACGCGCCCTTCGATGATTTTTTAGAAGATATTTGTGCTGATATCATCGCAAGGGCATCAGTGCTTACCCTCGAGCACTGTTATATGGGCACGCTTCTCGATCTGGTACGGAGGCTTAACCCCTCCATTTCGGTAATTTACAGCGCACATAATGTCGAGGCCGAGCTTAAGGCAAAATTATTGCATACTCATCCCCTTGGGGCTGGTATGATTAAGTTCGTGGCAGATCTAGAAAAGACTGTGTGTTTCGAAGCAGACGCAATCATTACGTGCAGCATGGCTGATCAACGCTATTTTGAGCGGTTTGGTAAGCCCGTTCTTCTTGCCCCGAACGGCGCTTCGAGCATTTCCCAAGAGTCCCTCGAAGTTCCCGATCCTGAGATCATTATCGGGTTCCTGGGCTCGGCACATCCACCGAATGTCGAGGCTCTGGATTTTATTCTTTCGGCTATTGCGCCTCATTTCGTGGAATGCACATTCGAGATTATCGGAAGCGTTTGCGGCGACCGACTTGGTCGTCAGCGCAATGTGTTTTTTCGAGGGGTCCTTGAGGAAAGCTTTAAGGACGAATGCATGCGGTCTTGGACGGTTGCCCTTAACCCGGTGGTCCTTGGAGGCGGCACTAGTCTCAAGCTTGCCGACTTTCTTGCGCATGGCATCGCAACCCTGTCGACTCCAGAAGGCATTCGTGGCTTTGAGGACGCCCTTTCTTCTGATGCGGCGCTGTCGGTACCGTTAGCGCAGTTTGCAGCGACGCTTAGACAGCTGTTGGGCGATCAGGCAGCGATACGACGGCTCGGAGACAACGCTAGGGCATATGCTGTGGCTCACCTGAGCTGGGCCACGACCTGCAGGTCTTATCGGCACTACGTGAACCATCTTTTGTCACAGCGACACGAGCGTCGTCTCCCGCAGAGTAAGCTGTTAATTGTCACCTACCGGTATACAGAACCCGCCTTGGGCGGGGCTGAAGAATACCTAATTGAGACGGTGAAGCGCCTCCGAAGCAGCTTCAGCCGTATTGATCTGGTGGCGCCGAACGTAGTGGAGATTGCAAATTTCCGCCATTTTGGCTGCCGATTTAGCGAAGGGAAAGCAGGAGCTGCGCGAGTCGTTGGGGAGTATTTTGATCACATCGGAATTTTTAAGCCGGATTTTGTCTCTGATGAAGAACAGATCTCGCTCTGCCGTTTAATTGAGAAAGATTGGCGGGCGAATAACAGTATTATCGCCGAAAATTATCTAGATGATTTGCTGCATACAGGTGCTCCTGTCCGCCTCGGCGGCTTCTATGATCTAGAGTTTCTCAACGGTACACCCTACCGTTGGACGACAGGTGAGTTCTCCATTGCGGCTCCAGCTGGGACAGAGCTAGTTAGGCTCACAGGACGATCACGCTATTGGAAGGCCTGCGTCGTCGAAGTCTTTAGGCGGTGGAACGACGGATCGCTTATTCCAATAACCCGCCTTCCTGCAAAGCTACAGAAAGGCTCGTTTACGCTTGATATCAAAATGCCCTCCCTCGGGCCGCGCGACGCCTTTGTGCTTAAATTCAGGCTTGACGAACATTTTGCTGAAAATGATCATCGTCCGCTAGGCGTGCAAATCGAGGCTATATCGACCTTAACATCGGAGATACAAGCTAACGCTTCCGTCGTCCTCGATGCCTTGGCAGGACCGACACTCCTCCAAGGGTGGCATGTTGCCGGGGACCCTAAGCGTAAGAGCGGCCATCGAGTGGAGGCAGACTTCTCACTCGTGGTGCCTCCTGGCTGCAAAAGTTTGAGCTTGGTCGGCAATGCATCGGAGAAGGTTGTCATTCATGTCAACTGCCGAAGCACATCAGGAATGGAAGACCCCACTCTAATTTACGAGCCACTGGTACTTGTGGGCGATTTCGCTGTTTCGCTGAATATTCCCTCCCGCGGGGAGAATAATGCTCTCGTTTTCCAATTCTCTGCTGCCGGCAATGCCTCGGCGGCCACCGGCATACTATTTGAGGAAGTAACCATCAGCTTTGCCGAGCGCTTCTTCCCCGCCACCGGCCCCTCCAAGCTCGGCCAAGCCTCCATTCTCTCCTCTAGCGACGATGATATCTCCGCAAGTTTCCAGGAGAAACTTCGCACAGAGGATCTCGGAGCGTGGATACGCTTGAGTGTAACAGCCGCAGCGCAGCGGGAGGAAGCCGTTGAAAAAGCTTTTGCGGCAGTGCGCGGACCTCACTCTCGGGAGATGCAGGCATGGCTAGCCCAGGCTGCGAATGAGTATGACGTGGTGTTGGTGCAGGGGATTCCATTTGATGTGATACCTGCAACTATTGAAACCTTATCTAGTCTCGAGAACCGCCCCCGTTTGATAGCACTTCCACATTTTCATGGTGATGATCGCTTCTATTATTGGTCACGGTATTTCAAGGCATTTGGTGCCGCAGACACCACCGTTTTATTTTCTCCATTTGTTGCAGCACAGCTTAATGGTGTGGCGAATTTTTCGGTCATCCCCGGCGGGGGCGTATCAGTCTATGAAATGGCGACAGGAAGGGATAAAGAGCGGTTCCGAATTCTCCTTGGAAGCTTTAAGCCTTTTTTCCTGATTTTAGGACGCAAGACTCCCTCTAAAGGCTACATGAGAACCGTTGCCGCATGGCGAATGCTTAGAAGCAGCGGCCTTGAAGTTGATCTAGTCTTAGTCGGCCACGATGAGGACGGGGAGATTTTAGATGACGAAGGAATTTTTTGTTTGGGTTCTCAACCTCGCGAAATTGTTTTAGCAGCACTTTCGGAGTGTATCGCGGTCGTAAACATGAGCGTAAGTGAGGGGTTTGGTATTGTCCTTTGTGAGGCCTGGGCCAATTCTAAGCCCGTAATTGTTAATTCTCAGTGCTTGGCGTTTTCGGAGCTGGTGACGCATGGGCAAAACGGTATCAGTGTGGGATCTGACGACGAACTATATGCGGCCTTGCAGCAGCTCGCGACTAATTCAGATCTTGCCGACAAGCTAGGGGCGGAGGGGGCCAAATCCGTCCGAGAAAATTTTAGTTGGGAGCGTGTAACGAGCTCGCTTGCGGAGATTTTGGATCCGAGATTTAGCACGGGCATAACCGATCCAGACAGATCAACGGCGGGCGTGGTGCTAAGATAGGGGGTTCCTGGCTTTATCTGCGCCATGGCTCGGGACCATACCTGGGGCACAGGCGAGCTGGCGCTTCAACCGGCCCAGAGAGATGCAAGCCTTGCCGGGTCCATAGTACCGCTCTTGGCGTCCAGGGTGAACTATCGGCTTAGAGCGGTCATCTTTATCGGGCTTAACCCGTAGCTGAAGGGTGCGGGTGGGTCGAGCTAACCCCGGCCGCCTTGGTCGTTGCGTAGAGCCTGGCCCCCTGTATCTTCGATGTCATTAGAGTTGATAACGTCGGACGCTGGCTGGAGTTCAAGCGCCCGATCGACTTGGGCTCCAGAGGCGGCTGCATTGGCCCCCTCGTCGATCACCATCGATCCGACCGTATCGCGGTCGCCTAGGTAGGTGCCTCATTTAGGTCCACGCCCGTGACGGCGGCGATCAGGGCGGGTGCGGAGAGGTAGTCCTCTGCCAGGCGGTCGTAGCGGGTGGCCGGGCGCCGCCGGTTCTTGAGGCGGCGGAATAGGCGCTCGATCTGGTTGCGGCGCCGGTAAGCGCGTCGGTCGAGCGGGTAAGGCTTGATGCGGGTCGTGGTGGAGGGGATGACGGATGCAGCGCGCCTTGAGCCAACGCCGCAGGCTCTCCGCATCATAGGCTTTGTCGGCGATCAGCCGCTTGGGTGCGGCCACGGCCCCGAGCAGTGGCAGGGCCATGCTGATGTCGGCTACATTGCCCGGCATCGGCGCGAAGGCGACCGGTCGGTCGTGAACATCGGCCACGCAATGGATCTTCGAGGTACGGCCGCCGCGCAAGCGCCCGACCGCCTGCGTCCCCTTCCCCCTTTTCCGTCCGCCGCCGAGCGGTGCGCCTTCACGTGGGTGCTGTCGAGCAGCAGTTCGGCAGGCGGGCCGCCTGTGGCAGCCAGCGCCTCGAAGAACCTGACCCAAATGCCTTTTGCCCGCCCGTCGCACAAAGCAGTTGTAAAGTGTCTTGCGCGGGCCATAGCGCACCCATCCGGCGTGGGCCGCCTTGCGCTGAGGGACGCAAATCGTTGCGCACTGTGAGTATGGACAGCCATAATGACAGTGTCTTGAGCCGCCTCGACGTGGTAGAGACTGGACGTCGTCGCCGCTGGAGCGAGGGCGAGAAGGAGCGGATTGTGCTGGAGGGCATGGCCGGTCCGCGCCTGATCTCCGTGACGGCGCGGCGGTATGGGATCGCGTGCTCGCAATTGCTGGCTTGGCGGCGGCGCTGTTCGTCGAGCCAAGCGCTGCGCCTTCAGGATTTGTCCCGATGATGGTGATGCCTGATTCCGCGGGCGTCGCGGCGATCTCTTGAAGGTGATCTGGCGTGATGGGCAGACGGCCAGCCTCTACCTGCGGCGACTGGAGAAGGGTCGCTTTCTATGGCCGTCGCCGGCCGACGGCGTCGTCGCGATCGCCCCCGCGCAGATGGAGTACCTGCTCTCCGGCATCGACTGGCGCAATCCGAGACTTGGCGTCCGACTGCGATCGGACAGAGCTTTGCGCCTTGTTTTTGCGGACGGAGCAGCGTCATCGACCGAAGTGACGATCGCGCATCTGAAGCTGATGATCGAGAAGCTCAAGCGCGAGCTCTATGGTCAGCGCTCCGAGCGCACGATGCGCTTCATCGACCAGATGGAACTCAGCTCGAGGAGCTCGAGGCGAAGGCGACCGAGGACGAACTCGCGGCGGAAGCAATGTCGCGACAGGCGTCACTGCCTGCACGGCTTCCCGGTCGTCCTGTCCGCAAGCCCTTTCCACAGCATCTGCCGCGCGAGCGGGTCGTCATCGCCGCGCCAACGTCATGCCCGTGCTGCGGCTCTTTGAGGCTGTCGAAGCTGGGTGATGACGTCACCGAGACCCTGGAGGTGATCCCGCACCAGTGGAAGGTGATCCAGACGGCGCGGGAGAAGTTCACCTGCCGCGAGTGTGAGGCCATCACACAGCCGCCCGCGCCTTTCCATGCACGCCGCGCGGCTTTATGGGGCCGAACCTGCTGGCGATGCTGCTGTTTGAGAAGTTCGGTCAGCATCAACCGCTCAACCGCCAAAGCGAGCGCTATGGCCGCGAGGGCATCGACCTCCCGGTCTCGACGCTGGCCGACCAGGTTGGCGCGGCGACCGTGGCGCTTGCGCCGTTGCATGAGTTGATCGCCCGGCACGTCATGGCGGCCGAGAGGCTGCACGCCAACGACACGACGGTGCCGATCCTGGCCAAGGGCAAAACCGATACCGGCCGCATCTGGACCTATGTGCGTGACGGCAGGCCCTTCGGCGGCGGCGATCCGCCGGCGGCGCTTTACTTCGCTTCGCGCGACCGGCGGCAGGAGCATCCGGATGCGCATCTTGCGGCTTGGCGCGGCACCCTGCAGGCCGACGCCTATGGCGGATACAACGGGCTCTATGATCCCGCGCCTCCGGGTGGGCCGGTCACGTCGGCGCTCTGCTGGTCCCATGCCTGTCGCTGCTTCTTCGAACTCGCTGACATTGCCGCGAGCACGCGGCGCAGACCCGACGCCGCGCCCCGTGTCGCCAATCGCCCTGGAGGCGGTGAAGCGCATTGACGCGATCTTTGCCATCGAGCGTGAGATCAACGGTCTGAGCGCCGACGAACGCCACCAGGTCCGGCAGACGCGCAGCCGCCCGCTCGTCGACGATTTGCGCGTCTGGCTCGGCGAGCAACGTGTCAAACTCTCGCGCTCGGCGACCGTCGCCAAGCCGATCGACTACATGCTCAGACGCTGGAACAGCTTTGCCTCGTTCCTTGACGACGGGCGGGCCTGCTTGTCGAACAATGCCGCCGAGCGGGCGCTAAAAGGTTTTGCGCTCGGTCGCATGGCGTGGCTCTTCGCGAGCTCCGACTGCGGCGCCGAGCGTGCAGCCGCCTGGGCGACGCTGATCCAGACCGCAAAAATGAATGACGTCGATCTACAGGCCTGGCTCGCCGACGTGCTGGCTCGCGTGGCCGCGCATCCGGTCCGTCGGCTTGACGAACTACTGCCGTGGAACTGGCGTGCGCAATCCATCGCCGCAATCGCGGCCTGACGCGTGCAAATCAACAAGCTCCACTCCGTCCGGACTTTGGCGCTCGTCGCAAAGGACCTCGGCGAAGATGGGGACCGGCTCGCCGATATCGCCATCGACATGGAGCCAGAAGACGGGCTAATCTGGGTCTACGATCCAGAGCATCAGGACGGAACCATGGCCTTCTCCCAGTTCGGGATCGAAAGCCTCCGCAACCTCATCGAAATCCACCGCAGCACGACAAAGTAGGTCTGCCGCGGCCCACGCCGGATGCTTACGCCATAGCTAACGGGCGCATCAATCCAGCAACCCCCGGAACACAGCACGTGGATGAGGCCATTGATCACCCGCCGATCATCCACACGAGGCACGCCAAGTAACTTGCTTGGCAGGAGCGGTGCCAAGCGCTGCCACTGTTGATCCGTCAGCCAGAGCTCCCCGCTCATCGCACCCCCTTGATCACAGCCGCAACCAGGTTGAATCACGCAGAGCTCCGTAGCTCAACCCTGTTTATGGTCCCGACCCTAGGAGCCGTGTGGACAGGATGAAGCGCCGGCCTGAGCATATATTCGTGCAAGCGTGGATCGGGCGGAGCCGGCCGCCCATCGGAGAACAGGGGCTGATCAGGATTGGGCTAGGCCTGCCTCTCCGTTCAGCGCGTTAGATCGGCGCTGCGTGGGTGAAGATGCGCGATGGCCGGCCGTCCTTTATACGCGGGCATAACTAAGCCTGCCGCCCGCGACGAAGCAAGCGGAGCAGGCCGATGCCTCGGCGGTCCGACGTCAGCAAGACAACTCCGCCGCAGTCTAACTCAGGAGTTATGTGCAGGGATAACTCACTCTTAAGCTCTCCCCTGCTTATACCGCAATACTTATGAGGGGGTCAGACTACCAGTCTGATACCCTGAATCTCTGGGCGGAAAGCCAAATTTGGCTCTGAAAGCAACTTCCGCATCTGTATTTCCTCCGCTCATGCAGCAAAAGCCCAGTAGCGCACCTTTTGACGGCGATTGAACATCCAGATTGCCGCTCATGGGCAACAACCCCGATACGGAATAGATACAAACATCCAGAATGCTTTTTCGATCAGCCAGCTTAAGACGTTCCGACAGATCAATTTTGATGATGGTAATTTCGCCTGCTACTAAGTTTCTATTGGCTGTTCCGATATGACTATCTTCGCCATTCAATGTTACGATTAAGCCGATCTCTATCGCAGTGTCGGGTGCCATGAGGGCTACCAGTAGACTGGACGGCACGCAGCCTTTGGGGAATTTCAAGGGCAGATTCAAATTAGATACACCGCCGCCCATCCACATCGCCCACTCGCCAACAATCCAGTTTTCCCCTTGGCACACCACTTCTGCCGCAACCTCATCCTTTTCGCCCTTTCTTCTCTTGGGCGGCGGCAAGCGGTATGACATTTCACTTTCGTAGTAATCTGCTATCCGGCACCCCGGATCAATTGAATCCGCCATCTGTTCAAGGCGGTCCGCGATCATTGTCCAGTCCTCAAGGGGATTTTGCAATGCAAGTTTTTGCTCAGCCTGCGCCCTGAATTCAGCGTCCCACAGCATTTTTTCAACTCTGTCAACAAGATCGGTCTGGTTACCAACAGCGAAGACAACACCACAACCGCCAGCGGCTTCCACGAGTGAGGAAGTCGAGGAGTGGATAGGGATTTTATTGAAGGACAGACTTTCCGTAACTGGGAGCCCCCAGCCTTCATAGAAACTATTATAAACCGTGAACTCACAACCTTCATACAAACGCGGCAATTCAAAATCCTTGACATCATCAAAGATCTTTATGACGTTCCGCAGCTCCAGGTCCTGAGCATAGAATTCCTTGAGCTGTTCCGATTTCCATCCCCACTTTCCAACGCAAATGAGAGTTGGGATATTATTCTCTCCGTACATAGAGGAGAGTTGTCTCCAGGCCTCAAATACTAATCCGTGGTCCTTTCGGGGCTCTATGGTTCCGACGAAAAGAACATAGGGAGACAATTGATCGAAGCGGGTAACCCGCTCGCCATTCTGCCGTTCGAAACTTCGCCCGTTCAGCCCAAGAACCTGAACGTGAGAAAGTCTTTTATCTCTATAATAGCGATGAAATCGCCTCAGATCGGCTGCCGTATTTTGAGAATTTGAGAGAAGTATATCTGCATAAAAGCTTGCGCACGCCAGCCACTGAGAATAATCTTCTTTTACGCCTTCATCACAAAACTGAGGAAAGAGGAGCGGGATACAATCGTGCACAAATTGGATGCAAGAAACGCCCGTCTCCCTTCTTTCTTGCAGAACCGCTTGGCAATAGCCGGCACGGCTCCAACACGCACCCAAATTAATAAGCACTGATTTTTCTGGGAACTTGAACGGTCTGACAGCCCGCTCGATCCTTGCAAACAGGTTCGCAATAACAGGTCCCGATCTAAATTCGGCGTGATCGGCTATCGTTAGAAATTCGGACGGATCTATTTCGATCCAGAATTTTTTCTCTTGGATAAAATATATAAACCGCGCCCCGCCGCCCAGACCTCTCCGCAGGAAAATTTTTCCAAGCTCTGCCTGCACTCGTTGGATTCCTGACAGTGCGACGTTCCGTCGAGCATGCTCAACCAAGTCGGATATATCGAAAATTCTCATTGCGTTCGTTATCCTCGTTCCATAGCCGCTCAGGATGGGTGCCTGAGTTCGAAAATAACCTCGGCCTGTCAGAAAGGTGAAAGTTTCACTTATTAATGCTGGGGGGGGGGGGGGTTT
>JH600038.1:0-248 GCA_000245075.1 Acetobacteraceae bacterium AT-5844 | reverse complement strand
GGGGGGGGGGGGGGTTTCGTCTGGCGATAGTTTATACCATTAGGCGAGGAGGATTGTCATTGGTCGCAAAGGTAGAATCAATTCAATCTTCGCTTTATAAGATTATGAGCGATGTGCAGCTAGATAGCTCGGCGACTGTCAGTTGCGGCGATGCGTCGCCGAAACGCTATCTGTGCTGTTTCTAGGTTATGCTGTAGATCCGTGACCTACAGCGAAGCTCTAGAGGCTGTTATGGACCTGCGGCGAGT
>JH600037.1 GCA_000245075.1 Acetobacteraceae bacterium AT-5844 | reverse complement strand
GGCCTCGGCCCCCGGCGTGGTGCCGCCGCGGCGGGAGAGCAGGGCGAGCCGGGTGGCGCCGCGCGCGGCCAGCCACTTGGCGCATTCGAAGCCGAAGCCCTGGGTGCCGCCGACGACGAGGATGATGCCCTCGGGGGGCGTCCATTCCGGCGCCGCTGCCGTGGCTGCCGTGGCTGCGGTGGTGGCGGGGATGGCGGGCGGGGTGAGCACCAGCTTGCCGATCTGGCCGCTGGCCTGGAGGGTGCGGAAGGCGGCTTCCGCCTCGGCTGGCGCGCGCACGGCGTGGGGCAGCGGGTGCAGCTCGCCCTGGGCCATGCGGCGGGCGATGTCCTCCAGCAGGGACTTGGCGAGGTCCGGGCGGGACTTGGGCAGCTGGTCTACATCCACGCCGAAATAGGTGAGGTTGCGGCGCCAGGGGCGCAGGCCGACGCGGGTATTCTCGAAGAAGTCGCGCTTGCCGAGTTCGACGAAGCGGCCAAAGGGTTTTGTGAGTTCGAGGCTGCGGTCCATGGCGTCGCCGGCCAGGGAGTTCAGG
>JH600036.1 GCA_000245075.1 Acetobacteraceae bacterium AT-5844 | reverse complement strand
GCCGTGCGCAGCCAGACCGCTGCCCTGCGGGCGGGCCTGCGCGCCGGGCGCGGCGCGGTCTCCGCCGCCACACGTGCAATGCGGGAGCGCAAGGCGAAGCCGGCGGCCGAAGCCGCTGCCGCAGGGCAGGACCTCACCAGCATCGCCAAGCCCGGCGACACGCTGCTGGTGCTCGGCTCGCCCTGGTTCCGCACGGATTACGCGGAGCTGCTGCGACACATCCGCGGCCGGTGCAGCGGCCTTTCCGTGGGCATGCTGATCTACGATCTCATCCCCCTGGCCGGGCCGGAATTCTGCGACCCCGGGCTGGTGCGCACCTTCCGCGCCTGGTTCACCGGCACCATGCCGCTGGTGGACCGCTTCTTCGCCATCTCCCGCGCCACGGCACGGGACCTGGAGCGCTATGCCCGCACCGCCGGCCTCGCGCTGAAGGCGCCGGTCGCCGTGCTGCCCATCGGCACGGGCTTCGGCGGCTCGGGCGGAAGGCTGCCGGTGCCCAAGATCACGCCGCCCCGCATCGCCGCCCTGCCGCCCGGCTTCGTGCTGCTGGTCTCCACCGTGGAGGCGCGCAAGAACCACCTGCTGGCCTTCCGTGCCTGGCGGCGGCTGATGGACATGCTGCCGCCGGAGCGCGTGCCCACGCTCGTCTTCGCCGGGCGCGTCGGCTGGATGGTGGCGGACCTGATGCAGCAGCTGGAAAACTGCGGCTGGCTGGGCGGCAAGATCGTGTTGCTGGAAGACCCGAGTGATGCGGAGCTGGCCGCGCTTTATGCCGGCTGCCGCTTCACCATCTTCCCCTCCCATTTCGAGGGCTGGGGCCTGCCGGTGACGGAGAGCCTCGCCTTCGGCAAGCTGTGCGTCGTCTCCTCCGCCACCTCCCTGCCGGAGGCAGGGGGCAGCTTCTGCCTGTACCACGACCCCGAGGATGTGCCGGAAGCCGTGGCCATCCTGCGCCGGCTGATCGCCCATCCGGAGGAGGTGGATGAGCTGGAGGCGCGCATCCGCCAGGATTTCCGGCCGACGCCGTGGTCGGACACCGCGGCGGCACTGCTGGCGGCGCTGGAAGGTTAGGCCTTGCGGGTGGCTATGCTCCGCCCCGGCCACCATGAGGTGTGCCGGCATGGCGTGCCCGGAGCGTGGATGTGAGCGAAGTCGCGGCCCGGTTTTCCTCTCTCGCGGAGCAGACCGAACTTCTTGTAGCGCTCTACGACCCCGAGGACAGGCTGTTCCGCGCCAACCATGCCTTCCGCCAGGCCTTCGCCATTGCCGAGGGAGAGCGCCCGAGCTGGGCCGAGATCATGCGCCGCAATCATGGCATGGGCCAGGGCAGCGTCATTTCCTCGGATGATTTCGAGAACTGGCTGGCATCCGCCCGCTCCCGCCGCGGCAAGCTGCCCTATCGCGCCTTCGAGGCTGATCTGCTGGATGGCCGTTGGCTCTGGATGACGGAGACCACGGACCGCGATGGATGGATGCTGTGCATCGCCAGCGATATCACCAGCCTGCGCGCCGAGGAGCGCGAATTGCGGCGGGATCGGGACCTGGCATTGAAGGCGTCGCAGACCGACGCGCTGACCGGCATCTCGAACCGCCGTTCCATGGTCGCCCAGCTCGATGCGCTGGTCCGGCGGGGCGCGATGGAAGGCAGGCCCGGCAGCATCTGCATCATGGATATCGACTTCTTCAAGCAGATCAACGATGTGCACGGGCACCAGGTGGGGGATGCGGTGCTGCTGGACTTCACCCGGCGCGTGCAGCCCTTCCTGCGGCGCCATGACTGTTTCGGCCGGATCGGCGGCGAGGAATTCATGCTGCTGCTGCCCGATACGGGGCTGCTGGATGCCGAGGCCGTCATCAACCGCGTCCTCGCCGTCATCCGGGACGCCCGGCCGCTGCCGGAAGCGCCGGGCATTTCCTACAGCTGCTCGGCGGGCCTTGCCGCCTATATGGCCGGGGATACCTCCCAGACCCTCTACGCCCGCGCCGATGCCGCGCTTTACGCGGCCAAGCGGGCGGGGCGGGACCGGTGGGAAAGCCGGTAACGCCACCCTTTTCCCGGGGAGCAGCGGCCGAGGGGCACTGGCCCCGCCGCTTTCAGTGGCCCGTGCTGCCGAAGCCGCCAGCGCCGCGCGCCGTCTCCGGCAGGGTTTCCACCACGTCCCAGCTCGCCCGCACCACGGGGGCCAGCACGCCCTGGGCGATGCGCATGCCGCGCTCGACGGTAAAGGGCGCATCGCCGGTGTTCAGCACGATGACGCCGACTTCGCCGCGATAATCCTCATCGATGGTGCCCGGGCTATTGGGCAGCACGATGCCATGCTTCAGTGCGAGGCCGGAGCGGGGACGGATCTGCAATTCATAGCCAGCAGGCAGGGCGATGCAGAGGCCCGTGGGCACCAGCGCCCGGCCACCGGGGGGAATGTCCATCGGGGCCTCGACGGCGGCGAGCAGGTCAAAGCCCGCGGCGCCCTCGGTGGCGTAGCTCGGCAGCGGAAGGTCCCCGGCATGCGGCAGCCGGCGGACGGAGATGACGGGGGTGCTCATCAGGCCAGGGCCTCCGCGATGCGGGCGGCGAGGCGCGCCGCCACTTCCTGCTTCGGCAGGCGCGGCCAATCCTCCACGCCCTTTTCCGTCACCAGATGCACGGCATTCTCGGCGCCGCCCATCACATCCCCCGACACATCATTCGCCACGATCCAGTCGCACCCCTTGCGTTGGCGTTTCGTGATGGCATTGGCCACCACATTCTCCGTCTCGGCCGCGAATCCCACCACCAGCCCGGGCCGCCTGGCATGGGCCGAGAGCGTCGCCAGGATGTCGGGGTTCAGCGCGAGTTCCAGTGGCGCGGGCGGCTGGCCCGGCACCTTCTTCATCTTCTGGCTGGCCTCATGGGCCGTGCGCCAATCGGCCACCGCGGCGGCGCAGATGACGGCATCCGCAGGCAGCGCGGCCTCGCAGGCGGCCAGCATGTCCCGCGCGCTCTCCACCTTCACCACATTCACGCCCGGCGGGTCCGCGATGGCAACGGGGCCGGAGACCAGCGTCACCCGCGCACCCAGCGCGGCGAGGGCGGCGGCGATGGCATGCCCCTGCTTGCCGCTGCTGCGGTTGGCGATATAGCGCACGGGGTCGATGGGCTCATGCGTCGGGCCGGAGGTGACGAGGAGGTGCCGCCCGGCCAGCTTCATGCCGCCCGCCAGCAGCGCCTCGATGGCCGCGAAGATCTCGGCGGGTTCGGAGAGGCGGCCGGGCCCGGATTCCGCCTCCGCCATGGCGCCGTCATTCGGGCCGATGACCCTCACGCCGCGCGCGGCCAGGGTGGCCATGTTGGCGCGGGTGGCGGGGTGGGCCCACATGGCCCAGTTCATCGCGGGCGCCACCAGAACGGGCTTGTCGGTGGCCAGCAGCAGGGTGGTGGCCAGGTCATCGGCCAGACCATGCGCCATCTTCGCCAGCATGTCGGCCGAGGCAGGAGCGATGACGACGAGATCGGGCAGCCGCGCGAGGCGGATATGGCCGATCTCGGCCTCCGTGGTCAGGGACCAGAGGTCCTGATGCACTGCCTCCCCGGCGATGGCCTGCACGGCGTGCGGCGTGACGAAGCGGGCGCCGCCTTCTGTCAGTACCGGCGTCACCCGGGCGTCCGCCTTCCGTAGCAGGCGCATGAGTTCCAGCGCCTTGAAGGCGGAAACGCTGCCGGAAATGATCAGGAGGATGCGCTTGTCCGCGAGCATGGGCGGCACGCTAGCCGCTGGGCGGCCAGCGCGGAAGAGGCGGAGGTCAGGCTCCGCTTTGTCATGGAACCGTCATCAGCCAGACAAATACCGGGTATCACGGTAGGCAATTGGCCAAACGGCGGAGATGGGACCATCTCAACGCCAGCAAGAGCGACAGTCACGCCGCCCTTAAAAATATCAAGGATAAAAAAATGTTCCGCAAGTTTTTTCTTGCTGCTGCGCTCGTAACTGGTTTCGCTGGTGCCGCTGCTGCTGAGCAGTCCATTTCTGTTCTTGGCACGGGCGAGAATTTCGCTGTCGATTACTCCAATGATGGCGGCAACATCCTGGGCGGTGGCCCGGTGAGGGTTGTGGGCCATGGTGAGAGCGCGGTGTACCAGCACTCCGCCAATGCCCCTGCCCAGCGCGGCTGGACCCCGCATGTGGTCAGCCAGGGTGAGGCCGGCCGCGTGATCTACACGCCGGCCCCGAATGCCAGCCCGGCGCCGCTGGGCTAACTGCTACTTCCACGATCGCCTACCGGCTGGTTTCCCCTTTGACCAGCCGCGCCGGTTGCCTCCCCCGGGGCAGCCGGCTTTTTTGTGCCCGGTCCCCTTTTTATGCCCGGCCCTCAGGGCCACTCGACCTCGAAGCCCGTCAGCCCCATGGCCAGCAGCTTCAGCAGGTCCGGCTGAGAGAGTGCGATGCAGCCCTGGGTGGGCGCGTAATCCGGCCGGGCCAGATGCACGAAAATGGCGCTGCCCCGCCCCGGCACCACCGGCTGGTCGTTCCACCCCAATATGCCGATCACGTCGTAAACGGAATCCTGCCGCCACAGCTCTTCATGTCGCCCGGCATAGGGAAGGCGGACCTGGCGGTTGTAGGCAGGGTCGGAAGGGGCGTCGCACCAGCCATCCTGCCGGCCGATAGGCTCCACCGGCACGGTGCAAGCCGGGGCGGGCAGCCTGTCCGCGCGGTAGAGCACGCGGCGCAGCGGCAGCGGGCCCGCCGGCGTCGCGCCATCGCCCTCCTCCTTGTGCACGCGGATGCCGGTGCGGCCCAGCGCGCAGCGGAAGGTGGCATCCCGCAGCCGCACCAGCCCCTCGGTGGCGCCGGTGGCGGAAACCCGGGCGATGCCGCTCACAGCAGATGCCCGAAGCGTTCGGCCTTGGTCTCCAGATAGTGGTCGTTCACGCCATTGGCGGCGAAGCGGTGCGGCACGCGCCCTTCGACATCGATGCCGCAGGCGGCGAGGCCGGCCAGCTTGTCCGGATTGTTGGTCAGCAGCCGCACGCGGGTGATGTTCAGCTGCCGCAGCATGGTGGCGGCCACCAGGAAGCCCCGCTCATCGGCGCCGTATCCCAGGGCACGGTTGGCGTCCAGCGTGTCCAGCCCCTGATCCTGAAGCGTATAGGCACGCAGCTTGTTCACCAGTCCGATGCCACGCCCTTCCTGCGCCAGATAGAGCAGCACGCCGGCGCCATCCTGGGCCATGCGGGCGATGGCACCGCGCAGCTGGGGGCCGCAATCGCAGCGCAGGCTGCCCAGCAGGTCTCCGGTGAAGCATTCCGAATGCACGCGCACCAGCGGGGCGCCACCCGCTTCCCTCAGCCCCTCCGGGTCTCCCACCAGAATGGCGAGGTGCTCGATACCCCCATCGGCCGCGCGGAAGGCGACGATGCGGGTCTCGGCGGAATCCTCCAGCGGCACGCGGGCTTCCGCCACCCGTGTGAGGGTGGTGGCGGCGGTGTGGGGATAGGCCAGGATATCGGCGGCCGGCACGCTCAACAGCGCGGGCGCGCTGTCCCGCAAGGCGGGGGCGGCCACCAGCGCCGGCAACAGGCGGCCGAGCTTGGCCAGGGTAAGCGCGGCGAAGGCCAGGGGCGGCGGTGCGGTGAGCTCCGGCGTGGCAGGCAGCAACTGGCTCGCCACAGGGTCCGCGAGGCTGCGCAGGGCGGCGGGCTCCAGCAGGGAGGGGGGAAGCGACAGTGTAACCGGCGCCTCCCGTACCCCCTTGGACTCGGCGCCGAAGGTGGGAATCGGACGGTGCAATACCGACGCGGCGCGGCTTGGCGCCAGAATCAGCACCGGTGGCCCGCTGGCGATGGATGACAATTCCGTGAGTCCGCGCGCGCCGACGGTCTCCGCCACGGCGGCCACGAGGGGGCCACCTGGCCCTGTCAGCAACACGGGGGTGCCACGCCGGAGCTCGCTCACGGCACGGTGGACGCGCCGCATCGCCAGGGTCGCGGCATCCGGCGTGGCGGGACCGGGCTCCGGGTCATGGCGCTCGGTATCGTGCTGAGCGGGGCGAAGTTCCGCTGCCGGGCCAGTGCTGCTCATGCAATCCAGTTCCGTTAGGCACTTCCGTCCTGGACGCGGGCGGAGGCGGGTGTCTGCCGCACGCGTGGGAGAGAAGTCCGGGAAGGTCAAGTCAACGGCGCCAAGCCGGCGCTGATAGGAATGTGGCGACGTTGCGGAAGTTGCCATCCCCCCAGGGCACACGGAACCGACCTTTTCTCACCCCTGCCATCGCGCGGGGGTTGCCGGTTCCGCCCGCTGGGGTCACGATGCATATTGTGCGAATAGCTTTGGCAACGCTTCTCGTTGTCGTGTGTTAGAGCACATGATGTTGAGTCACTGGCTTTGTCGGGAGATCTCATGACCGGCCCGCGGCCGATCCTGATCGTGGACGATGATGCGGCGCTGCGCGCCACCTTGTCGGAACAGTTGGCCCTGGATGGGGAGTTCGCGCCGCTCGAGGCCGAAACCTCCGCCGAGGCTGCCGAGCAGTTGCTGGGTGCTGACGCCCGCTGCGACGCCGTCCTTCTGGACATTGGCCTGCCGGATGGCGATGGCCGGGAACTCTGCGCGCGCCTGCGGCGCGAAGGCGTGAAGATCCCGATCATCATGCTGACCGGCGCCGATGGCGAGCAGGATGTCGTGCGCGGCCTGGACGCCGGCGCCAACGACTATATCGCCAAGCCCTTCCGGGTGGCGGAGTTGCTGGCGCGCCTGCGCGCGCAGCTCAGGGTGTTCGACAACAGCGAAGACGCCGTCTTCGTGATTGGTCCCTACACCTTCCGTCCGTCGGCGAAGCTGCTGCTGGAAACCGCCAAGAACCGCAAGATCCGTCTGACCGAGAAGGAAGCGGCGATCCTGAAGTTCCTCTACCGTGCTGGCGGCCGCGCCGTGGCACGGCAGATCCTGCTGAACGAGGTGTGGGGCTACAACGCCGCCGTCACCACGCACACGCTGGAAACCCATATCTACCGCCTGCGGCAGAAGATCGAACCCGATCCGGCAAATGCCTGCCTGCTGCTGACGGAAGGTGGCGGCTATCGCCTCGATCCTCAGGCCGGCCGCGTGGCCGCCTGAAAATGAAGAAAGGGCCGGCGATGAGCCGGCCCTTCTTTTTGGGATACCAGGAGGCTGGAGGGAGAAGGAATTCTCCCTCCAGACCACCCTCATCTTTTTTCTTCGAGTTTAAGGTTTGAGTTTCAGGCCGGACGGTGGCGCCCTGTTCCGGCGAAGCCAATTTATAAAAGGCCACGCAGGCTGAACCCTCAGTCGCCGGGGGTCCAGGACCCTCGGCGCGCCCAATCCGTGGAAAACGGGTGTCGCCTGAAAGGCGCACCCGAAAACTCGAAAAAATAAAAGAAGGGGGTCCGGGGGAATTCATTCCCCCGGTTCACCGCCACCCGCCGTCAGAGCTCCTTGACGATCTCACGCGGCTCGGACGGTGCCTCGGGCATCTTGCCGTCGAACCAGTAATCGCCGGCGATGCCGGACATGCGCATCCCCTCATGTCCGATGCCGGGCACGACGATCAGCGTCCAGTTGCAGGCCACGCCCAGCCGCGCGGCCTCCGCCTTGCCCTGCGCCAGGTAGTTATGGGCGCGGGCGAAGCGGTGCGGGCCCTGGGCCTTGGCGGCCTCGTGGCTCGGCAGGCTGGGCCCTTCGGTCTCGATATCCTGGTCGCCCGCGAAGATGACCATGGGGTAGGCCAGCAGCTTCGCCACATCGGCTTCCGTGAGGCCGATGCCGCCCAGCCCGCGCGGGTAGGGCAGGTTCAGCGTCGGCAGGGTGTACCAGCCAGCATTGGCGGGGCCGATGGCCTCGAAGATGTAATGGCTCTGGGTCGCGGCGAGGCGGTGGGTGAACTGCCCGCCCGCCGAGTGGCCCCAGAGATACGCCTTCTCCCGCGTGGTGATGCCGGCCGCGCGCAGCAGAGCGAAGACATGGCCCGGAATGGCCTGGGACCAGGACTCGCGCGGGCGCAGGCTGCCATCCTCGGCCAGCACGTTGCCATCGTTGTAGGGCAGCGTGCCGGGCCAGGATTCATTGGGGAAGGTGGTCGCGACGATGAGCAGCCCGTGCTTGTCGGCTGTCGGGATCCAGGCGTCGCAATACTCGTCGCCATTGCGCATCATGCCGTGCTGCACCAGCACCACCGGGTTTTCCGGCCGGTGGTTGGCGGGGCGGTAGCATTCCAGCACCAGCTTCCGGTCCGGGCTCAGCGGATCGACATAGGGGATGGAAGCGCGGCCCTTGGCGGGCAGCGCGGCAGCAAGAGCTTCAGGCGTCATTTCGGGCTGATCTCGGTAGCAAGGGTGGTCTGGTCGACACGGCCGGGATAGGTGAAGCCGGCGCGCATGGCCCAGGTGGCGCTTTCGAAATGCACGGGGATGACCGGCATCTGCTCCAGCGCGCGGCGGCCGGCGGCCTGCAGCAGGCGGGCGCGGGCCGGCGGGTCCATCTCCACCAGCGCGGCGTTCACGTCGCGGTCGAACTCCGCATCGGACCAGCCGCCATAATTGCTGGTGCCGAGGCCCTTGGCCATGTCGGTGGTGGAGAGCCAGGTGCGGAAGAAGTTCAGCGTCTCGCCGGCATCGGTGCTCCAGCCACCCATGGCGGCGGAGAATTCCCGCTTGCCACGGCGGCCGAAGAAGGCGGCGGAGGGCATGGCGCTCAGCTCCACCTTCACGCCGATGCGCTGCCACATCTGCACCATCGCCTGGGCCAGGCGGGAGTCATTGATGTAGCGGTTGTTGGTGGCGTGGAAGGTCATGCTGAAGCCGTTGGGATACCCGGCCTCGGCCAGCAGAGCCCGCGCCTTGGCCGGATCATGGGGCAGCACCGGCAGGCCATCGATCGTGCCGAACATGCCATCCGGCAGGAACTGCGCGGCCGGCGTGGCCACACCGTCCATGATCCGGTCCAGCAGCGCCTTGCGGTCCAGCGCCAGGGAGAGCGCCTGACGCACGCGCGGGTCGCGCAGGGCGTTCGGGCCCTCGACGAAGGGGGAGGGGTCACGCGCGGCGTCGAGCTGGATGAAGATCAGCCGCGTGGTGGGCGCCGTGGCGATGGCGAACTGGTTGTTCTGGCGCAGGCGCGGCAGATCCGCCGTGCCGGGGGATTCGATCACGTCCTGGTCCCCCGCCAGCAGCGCCGCCATGCGCGGGCCGGCCTGGGTGATGGGAGTGAGTCGCACCTCGGCCCAATGCGGCTTCGGGCCCCAGTAGCGGTCATTCCGCTGCAGCACGGTGGTGTCGCTGCGGGACCAGGAAACCTGCCGGTACGGACCGGTGCCGATGGCGGCGGTGCCGTTGTTGAATTCCTCCTGCTGCGGCCATGGCCCGGCGGCATCGCCGCCACAGGCATCCCCCGCGCTGAAAGTCGCACCCTGCGGGCGGCCCAGCGTATGCGGGAGGATGGCAATGGCGCCGAGGTCGGAGAGCAGCAGCGGCTCCGGCACGATGGTGCGAATCAGCACCTCATTGTCGCCGATCGCCTCCACCGCCTCCATGCGGCGCACGATGCGGGAGAAGGAGGAGACCAGCTCCGCCTTGTTGTTCAGCACCCGGCAGTAGCTGAAGACCACGTCCCGCGCCGTGAAGGGCTGCCCGTTGGAGAAGGTGACACCGCTGCGCAGCTTGAACACCCAGGTGCGGTCGTCCCGTCGTTCCCAGGATTCGGCGAGGCTGGGGGCGACGCTCAGCTTGGCGTCCACATCGGTCAGCGCATCATAGATGTGGGCGCGCAGCGAACCGTTCGGCGTCAGCGCGTAATGATGCGGGTCCGCCGCCGTGGTCTCGGCGGAAAGGGCGACGCGCAAGGTCTGGGCCTGCGCGCCAACGGGGGCAGCGGCGAGCAACGCCACGGCCAGGGCAGGGAGGAGCCGGGTCTTCATGACGCGGACGTTATCCCTGCCTTGAGCGGGCGACTATGGGGATATGACTGTTCTGAGGCTGAAGAGGGGAAGAAATCTCCCGCCCGTCCATTCCGGCCTTTTCTCCGGGGATGGGGCCCAGGCTGTGGGCTGTATCGGGAGTTGGGGGAGGGAAGAAGGCTGGGGAAAGAATTCCCCAGACCCCTTCTTTTTCTTCGAGTTTGGCGTGGCGCTTCAGGAGCGGGAGGGGATGCCCTTGATATTTAAAATGGGCAGCGCGGGCTGAGCCCTCAGTCGCCGGAGGTCTAAGACCTCCGGCGCGCCCCGGCTTGATCTCTTAAGCAGCCCTTATCCACAGCCACGCCCGGAAAACTCGAAAAAGAAAGAAGGATCAAACGTATACGTTTGATGGGGAATTCCTTCCCCAGCCTTCCTTCCGCCATGAGCGGGAATGGCGATTTCACCCAGGGCCGGGCGGTCGACGCCGCCCTGGCGCCCGAAAGCACGGGAAAGAGCAGAGGGGACCCCCGGGGAATCATTCCCCGGGTGCGCTCGTAAAAAGCCTCAGACGACCTTGGCCGCTTCCTCGAAGGACAGGCGCGGCAGGCGGTCGAAGGTGCCGGAGGGGTCGCCGTAGCCCAGGTTGACCAGGAAGTTGGACTTCCAGCCGGTGCCTTCCAGGAAGGCGGCGTCCACCTTGGCGTTGTCGAAGCCGCTCATCGCGCCGGTATCCAGGCCCACGGCGCGGGCGGCCAGGATGAGGTAGGCGCCTTGCAGGGAGCCGTTGCGGAAGGCCGTCTGCTCCGCGAAGGCCGGGCTGCTGGTGAACCAGGACTTGGCATCCGCATGCGGGAAGAGCTGCGGCAGCTTGTCGTAGAAGGCGGTGTCGTAGGCGACGATGACGGTGACCGGAGCCGACATCGTCTTCTCCAGGTTGCCGGAGGAGAGGGCGGGCTTCAGCTTCTCCTTGCCTTCCTGGCTGGTGATGAAGACGAAGCGCGCCGGGCTGGCATTGGCGCTGGTGGGTGCCATCTTCAGCAGGTCGTACAGCTCGCGCAGCTTGGACTCGGGCACGGGCCGGTCCTGCCACTTGTTCATGGTACGCGCGGTGCGGAACAGCTGGTCCAGCGCGGCGCCGTCGATCGTTTCGGCCATTCGAGTCGCCCAATCCAATGTTGCGTCGCGTCAGGGATAAGCCGGAAACCTGGCCCCTGCCAATCCGCTGGCTGGATAAGCGTCATTGGCGTGGTGAATGAAAAAGCCGCGCGACGACGGGCGTTGCGCGGCTTTTCGTTTGGAAAGGCCTCGCCAATCGGCGAAGCCTGTCATTGATTTAATAAATGTGGATCAGCCTTCCACCTGCTCCACCGCCATCACTTCCGGCACATAATGGCGCAGCATGTTCTCCACGCCATGCTTCAGCGTGGCGCGGGAGGAGGGGCAGCCGGAGCAGGCCCCCTGCATGCGCAGCTTCACAATGCCATCGCGGAAGCCGCGGAAGACGATGTCGCCGCCATCGCCGGCAACGGCCGGGCGCACGCGGGTGTCGAGCAGTTCCTTGATCTGCGCCACCACCTCGGCATCGGCGGGGTCGATATCCTCGGCCTCGTCCTCTTCCGAGTCATCGCCCAGCATCACGGGACGGCCGGCCATGGCGTGCTCCATGATGGTGCCGAGCACCACGGGGCGGAGCGCCTGCCAATCGGCCTCCTCGGACTTGGTGATGGTGACGAAGTCGGCGCCCAGGAAGACGCGGGCCACGCCATCCAGCGCGAAGAGCGCCTCGGCCAGCGGGCTGCGGGTGGCGGATTCGGCACTGGTGAAATCGGCGGTGCCGCGCTCGCCCATCACGTCCTGACCGGGCAGGAACTTCAGGGTGGCGGGGTTGGGCGTGGCTTCCGTCTCGATGAACATATTTTCCAAATCCGTGCGGGGGCGTCGGGTTTGTCGCAGATGTGGGGGATGATGGCGCGGGGCGCAACCCGAAACGTCATGCGGGGCCGCGGGGGCTGGGGTGCGAGGTGCCGCCATGTTGCGGGCGGGAGCTGCGGATGCGATAGCGGCCCATGATCGTCCGACCCGAACACCCGGCTGACATCCCGGCCATCACCCTCCTGACCGAGCAGGCTTTCGGCCGGCCAGACGAGGCACGGCTGATCCTGCGGCTGCGTGCCGATGGGGATGCCGTATTGTCGCTGGTGGCGGAGGATGAGGGGGGCGCCCTGCTGGGCCATGTCCTCTTTTCCGCCATGGCGGCACCGTTCCGGGCTCTCGGCCTGGCGCCGGTCTCGGTGGTGCCTGCCCGTCAGCGACAGGGGCTGGGCCGGATGCTGATCGAGCAGGGGATCGCGGAGGCGCGGGCGGCCGGCTACGAGGCGACCTTCGTGCTGGGGGACCCGGCCTATTATGGGCGCTTCGGCTTCCGGGCCGATCTCGCCGCCGGCTTCGGGTCGCCTTATGCCGGGCCGTATCTGATGGTGCTCCCGCTGAAGGGCGAGCTTCCCGCCCGCACGGGCAAGGTGGAGTACGCGCCGGCTTTCGCGGGGCTGTAGCGGCCTACAGCGTCACCCGCTGCATATCCGCGTCATCCAGCCCGGCGGGCACGATGGTCATCGGCACGCGGAGGCGCTGGCCGTGGCGGCCGGTGAGGGCGGAAATGAGCGGCCCCGGCCCGCTGCCCGCCGCCGCGGCGGCGAGGACGAGGATGGAGATGCGCGGGTCTTCTTCCAGCAGGTCCAGCAACGCCTCGCGCGGGTCCCCCTGGCGGATGAGGAGGATGGGCATGCCGCCCGTGATTTCCTGCACCTCGGCGGCCAGGCCGGAGAGCAGCTTTTCCGCCTCTTCCCGCCGCTCTTCCTCCAGCATGGCGCCGACGCCGGCCCATTCGGTCATCTCGGGCGGTTCCACCACCCGCAGCAGGGCCACGCGGCCGCCGCTGTTGCGCACGCGCAGGCAGGCATAGCGCAGGGCGATGTGCCGCTCCGGGCTGTCATCCACCACCACAAGGAAGACACGGTCGCGCCGCGCGGTTTCGGGCATCAGCTTCTCCGGAACAGGACGCTGCCCATCCAGCCGGCGAAGGCTGCCAGCAGGATGCACAGCACGCCATATACCAGCGGTTCCTGCCGCGCCACATCGCTGATGCTGGCTGCCGTGCCCACCCGTTCCACGCGGAAGTTCAGTTCCTGCCGCGCCAGGATGCGGCCCTCGCGCACCAGCATGACCTCCACGCGGTAGTCGCCGGTCTGCACCGTGGCGGGCAGCGGCAGGCGCGCGCTGAACAGGCGGGCGCCGGCGATATGGAGTGGCGTATCCGCCTCCATCCACAAATGCGCGTCCTGCTTCAGCTTGAGCAATGCCTCCCGGTAGCTTGGATCCTGCACGCCGGTGGATTGCAGCGGGAGGTTGGCGAGGCCGATGCGCTTCGTCGCCCGTTCCTCGGCCGAGAGCATTTCGTTCAGCGGCCGCGTGCCAGCCAGCAGATACACGCCCGGCACGCTGCGGAACCGCGCCGAGGGGCCGTTGATCCAGAAGCCGAGCACATTGATCTTCCGCCGCACCACCATGGGCTGCGGGGCATTCTGCGCGACGATCAGCACGTCATCCCCATGCCCGGCACCGGGCTGGGGGCCGATCAGCCGGTCGGTCGCGCCGAAGACGAGCAGTTCGGTGCCGGTGAAGCCGGTGGTGATCTCGACACGGGCCTGGGACAGTTCGGCCACCAGCGCCGGGCGCGGCGTGGCAGGGGCGGGCGGCTGGTCCAGCGCCGGTGCCGCGGGGGCGGGAATGGGCGCCGGTG
>JH600035.1 GCA_000245075.1 Acetobacteraceae bacterium AT-5844 | reverse complement strand
CGTCGGCTGCAGGCTCTTGCGCTCACCAGGGCCAAGCAAGCCCCGCTAATAGAGCAGCGCCCAGGTCCGGCGCGTCTTGCGGCCGACTACATCCAGGAACGGTGCCAGCCGGCGATCCAGGTCAGCGCCACCACCGTGAACGATCGCCATCCTCGCCTCCCGCCGCATTGTTCAGCAGAGAGAGAACCGTCAGCCAGCCTCAAAGTGCCCAAGTAGTGCTAGGTAACAGAAAATAATGAGAGCCATCGCTTCTATAGCTCTTTGTGCTTTTGCTTCTGTCAGGCTGCACGTCAGTCGAAGAGCGCAGAGCCCGAGATGATAGTTAATGCCAATCCCATGGTCACAGCCGGGCTCTGAGACTTATGTCCAATGCCGGATGTAGGCAGAAACAGAGCGCGGCAGGAGCGAGGAGTTCAATCGATCTCTTCTCGCCACCTCTCACACAGTTCCAAAAAATGGATACAGCCGAGCCGCCGGAGGCTCCTCTCGCTCCTATGTGCCTTCCTGCCCTATTCAGCCTCTCAAGCATGGCATGCAGAGCGACTTCGATCAGGGATATGAGATTGGTATGGAGCGAGGGATGCGTGACGGAGGCAGAGGTTGAGATTTCAGTTGGGTCAGCATCCGCCAGCGAAGACTTTGGCAGAACGTCAGGTGGTCCCTCTTGCCGCCTGAAACCGCACCAGCCCGTTCACCTCACCGTTGATGATCCGCGTGCAGGTGGCCACGTCACCTCGCTTGGTTGGTGATCGCATTTTCTTTAACCGAAATATTCTTGTTTCGTACTCACATTCAGCATCAAAAGCGGTCAGCATGTGGCGCTCGAAAGCCATTCGGTGAGGAGGACCTCATGCTGCTCGACAGTACACTCTCGTTTGACCCCCCTAGCACTGCAATCACCAGCTCCAGGATCAGCATCAATACCCTAGACTTAGGTGCGGATCCCACGGCGCCCTATGCGGCCACGATGGTGTTCTCAGCAGATTTTGCCGGACCTGACGGCGCGAGCCTAAGAGTCCAGGTGGAGGGGAGCGGTGATAACTCGACGTGGCTTGTGATCACCACA
>JH600034.1:11747-12086 GCA_000245075.1 Acetobacteraceae bacterium AT-5844 | reverse complement strand
GGCGGCGCATCTGCTGCGCCGGGGTGATGCCCAGCGGCCAGACCAGCGGCGCGGCCTGATTGGCGTCATTGGTGAAGGGCAGCATCGGCACGGAGGAGGCGCGCGCGGCGCTGGCGGCGGCGGTGGTCTCGGCCGAGGTCAGCGGCCCGACCAAGACCCGCGCCCCGGAAGCGATGGCCGAGCGGGCGGCTTCCGCCGCGCCCTGGGCGGTGCCGCCGGTATCACGCGGGACGAATTCGAAGCCGGGCGCGCCCTGCTCGAACAGCGCGAGTTCGGCGGCGTTCAGCATGGCCTGCCCCAGCGCGGCATTGCCGCCCGTCAGCGGCAGGAGCAGCGCCA
>JH600034.1:0-11727 GCA_000245075.1 Acetobacteraceae bacterium AT-5844 | reverse complement strand
TGGTGCGCGGCGGGGCCGGGGGCGGCAGGCTGCCGGCGGAAGGCGCATAGCCGCCGCCCGAGAAGGCGGGGCCCGAGGCTTGCGGCGCGCAGGCCGACAGCGCCACAAGGGCTCCCAGCGCCAGGGCGGTCCGCCGCAGCCCCCATGGCTTCCTCGCCCCAGGGGTTACTCTTGCGGCGGTGTCCCCGCGATTTCCTGCCGAAGGAGCAGCACATGCCGATAGAAGAGCCTCGACAGGACGAACCAGGGACAACGGACTCTGCAACGGAAACCTCCCCTCCACCGGGCGGGGAGCCCGGCACGAATACGCTGACGGCAACCCCGGCGGCCACCACCGCCGGACTTATCCTGGTCTCGACGCCGATCGGCAACCTCGGCGACCTCTCGCCCCGCGCCGTGGCGACCCTGAAGGCCGCCGACGCGGTGCTGTGCGAGGACACCAGAGTAACCGCCCCGATGCTGACGCGTCATGGCGTTTCAGCGACACTCATCCCCCTGCATGATCACAACGAAGATCAGGCCACACCACGGCTTTTAGACCGGATCGCACGCGGTGAACGCCTGGCACTGGTCTCGGATGCAGGCACGCCGCTGATGAGCGACCCGGGCTTCCGGCTGGTGCGCGCGGCCATCGCGGCGGGTGTTCACATTTCCGCGGTGCCGGGGCCGAACGCGGCGGTGATGGCCCTCACCCTCTCCGGGCTGCCGCCCCACCCCTTCCTGTTCCATGGCTTTCTGCCACCACGCGCTGCCGCCCGCGCGGCCGAGCTGGCGAAGCTGCGCGCGGCGGAGCGGGCGGGGCTTTCCGCCACGCTCATCTTCTATGAGGCGCCGCACCGCCTGGCCGAGACCCTGGCCGCCCTGGCCGAGACCTTCGGCGCGCGCGGCGCGGCCGTGACGCGGGAGCTGACCAAGCGCTTCGAGGAAGTGCGCCGGGGCACCCTGCCCGAACTGGCCGCCCATTACGCGGAACATGCGGCGCGGGGCGAGATCGCGCTGGTGGTCGGGCCGCCGGAGGCGGAGGAGAATGCCGCCGAGGAAGAACTGACCCTCGACGCACGCCTCCGCGCCGCGCTGGCCGCCGGAGAGAGCCTGCGGGACGCGGCGGCCATGGTGGCTGCGGCCACCGGCCTTCCCAGGAAGCAGGTCTACGCCCGCGCGCTGGAGCTGCGGGCGGAAGGGTGAACAGGCGGGCTTCGCTGGGCTACTTGCCGTGAGCGGCGGCGCATCCCATCAAGGGGCGAGCACTGACCACAGCGGCGGAACCTGCCTCACGTGACTTGGAATGTCTTGCCGGCGCTGCGGCGCCTCACCGGCCGCCGGGCGGTGTTCGCGGCGTTCGGCCTGGGGGTGCTGGCCGCGCTGGCCCTGCCGCCGGTTCATGCCGTGCCGGTTCTGCTGCTGGCCATCCCTGGCCTGCTCGCGCTCATCGACGGGGCGGGAAGCTGGAAGCGCGCCGGCGTGCTGGGCTTCACCTGGGGCATGGGCCACCATGTGGCGGGGCTCTACTGGATCAGCCATGCCCTGCTGACCGACCCCTGGCGCTGGGGCTGGCTGGTGCCCGTGGCGGTGCCGGGGCTGGCCTTGCCGCTGGCCATCTATATCGCCCTGGCGGTGATCATCGCCTGGTTCGCCCGGCCGGGCTGGCCGCGCTGGCTCGCCCTGGCGGGGGCCTGGGTGGTGATGGAGATGCTGCGCGGCCTCCTCTTCACCGGTTTCCCGTGGAACCTGATCGGCAGCGTCTGGGCCTTCGATGCGCTGCCCCTGCAAGCCGCCGCACTGGTGGGCGTGCATGGGCTGTCGCTGCTGACCATGCTGCTGGCGGGGCTGCCCGCGCTGGGGCGGCGAGCCGTGGCGGGCGGCGCGGTGGCGCTGCTGGCGCTGGGCGGCTTCGGCGCCTGGCGGCTGGCGCAGCCGGAGCCCGCGCCGCCCGGCATCAACCTGATGCTGGTGCAGGGCAATGTGCAGCAGGAGGCCAAGTGGCGCGAGGATATGCGCTGGCCGATCTTCCGCCGCTATCTGGAGTTGACGCGGGAGGGCGCCACGCGCGCGCCCGCCGGGGTGCCGCTGGTCGTGATCTGGCCCGAGACCGCCAGCCCCTTCCTGCTGCCCAATGATGTCGATGCCCGGCGCTATGCCGCCGAGTCCCTGCCGCCCGGCGGCGTGCTGCTGGCCGGCTCCGTGCGCGCGGAATGGGGTGAAGGGCAGCGGCCTGAGCGGGTTTTCAACAGCCTTTCCGCCATCGGCAAGGATGCCGCGCTGCTCGGCGTCTACGACAAGGCGCATCTCGTGCCCTTCGGCGAATACATGCCGCTGCGGGGGCTGGTGCCGATCCGCGTCGTGCAGGGCGGGCTGGATTTCTCGGCCGGGCCGGGCGCCATCGCCATGACGGTGCCGGGGCTGCCCGCCTTCAGCCCGTTGATCTGCTACGAGGTGATCTTCCCCGGCGCCGTGGCACCGGCCGAGCGGCCGGCCTGGCTGCTGAATGTCACCAATGACGCGTGGTTTGGTTACTCAGCCGGACCGTTCCAGCATCTGGCCGCGGCACGGTTGCGGACGGTGGAGGAAGGACTACCGCTCGCCCGCGCAGCACAGACCGGTATTTCCGTCATCCTGGACGCACACGGCAGGGTTGTAACGCGGCTCGAATTGGGGGAAATGGGGAGTGCAATCGCGCCGCTGCCGGCGGCACTGGCGCCGACCCTCTTCGCCCGTCATGGCGTTCTGGCTCCGGCGCTGCTCACCGCCCTGGTCCTGCTGGCCTCGCTGGCGGGGAGTTGTATCAGGCGCAACCGCACCTCGTAACCGAACGTATCATTTTTGGGAATTCTCGAAAGAGTTGACGCATCTTTTCGCATTCCCTAAGAAGTAGTTACGCGCTGCGTGGGGTGACTTCACCCCGGGCGCCGCCGCGGTGTTCGGAAAGGTTGAAACAGCATGGCCGAGGCCGAGATCGCCGATCGGGCGGAAAAGGAACACCGCTCCAGCCCCATCGACACGCATGTCGGCAGCAGGGTCCGTCTGCGCCGCACGCTGCTGGGCATGAGCCAGGAAAAGCTGGGCGAGGCGCTGGGCCTGACCTTCCAGCAGGTGCAGAAATACGAGCGCGGCGTGAACCGCATCGGCGCGAGCCGGCTGTTCGACCTTTCCCGCGTGCTGGATGTGCCGATCGGATTTTTCTTTGACGACATGCCGGGCGCCAGCGGCAGCAGCGGCACCACCAGCATGCTGCGCCCCCGCATGAGCGGCGGATTCGCCGAGCATCAGGAAGGCTTCGAGGACGATACGCTGCACAAGCGGGAAACGCTGGAGCTGGTGCGCGCCTATTACCGCATCAATGAACCGGCGGTTCGCAAGCGCGTCTTCGACCTGATCAAGAGCCTCGCGCCGGTCGAGTAATCGGCGGGGCCGGCATAGGCTCCGGCCCGCTCTGCCGCCGCGCGGGGCCTTTCAGCTCCGGTCGCTGCCGCTCTCTCCGAAATTCATCACCAGTTCCTGAATGCGCTGCGGATCGCCCTGCTCCATGACGCGGCGGGCGAAGCGGGCGCAATCGTCGATCTTCAGGCTGCGCACCATCTGCTTCACGCGCGGGATGGCGCTGGCGTTCATCGACAAGGTGCGGATGCCGAGGCCGAGCAGCAGCGGCACAAGCCGTGGGTTGCCGGCCATCTCGCCACAGACCGAAACCTGCATGCGCAGGCGCAGCGCCGCCTCGGTCGCGAACTGCACGAGCCGCAGCACGGCGGGGTGCAGCGGGTCGTAGAGATGCGACACCTCGGCTTCCGCACGGTCCACCGCCAGGGTGTACATGGCGAGGTCGTTCGTGCCGATGGCGAAGAAATCCGCCTCCAGCGCGATGGCATCGGCGGCGAGCGCGGCACCGGGCGTTTCGATCATCGCGCCCAGCAGCGGCGGCTTTTCGGGCAGCGCAATGCCCTTGCGGCGCATGCGGCGCTGGACGCGTTCGTAGATTTCGCGCGCCTGCCTCACCTCGTCCGGAATGGTGACCAAGGGGAGCAGGATGCGGATCTGGGTGCCGTGATGGTCGGCCGCCGCCGCCACGCGCAGGATGGCGGCGAACTGGGCTTCCAGCAGTTCCGGCCGCTTCAGCAGCATGCGGATGCCGCGCAGGCCGAGCGCGGGATTGGGCCCCGCATGGAAGGGCCCGATGCCTTCCGCCAGCGCCTCCATATCCTTCTCGCCGCCCCAGTCCAGCACGCGGATGGTGACGCAATCCCCGGCCATCGCCTCCACCACGGGGGTGTAGGCATCGACATGCGCATCCTCGTCCGGCAGGTCCTCACGGTTCATGAAGAGGAATTCGGTGCGCAGCAGGCCGATGCCCTGGGCGCCGGCCTGGGCGATGAGCGGCAGCTCGGCCGGGATCTCCAGATTGGCCTGCAACTCCACCAGCTCGCCATCCTGCGTCTCGGCGGGCAGGCGGCGCAGCTTGGCGAGGCGCGCCTTCTCCTTGGCATAGGCGGCGAGGGCTCCCCTCCCCGCCTCCAGCGCCGCCTCGCCGGGGCGGAGCACGATGGTTCCGGCGCCGCCATCCAGCACCGCCTGGTCGCCCCGCCGCGCGGCTTCGGTCAGGCCAGGGCAGGCCACGGCGCTGGGGATGCCGAGGGCGCGCAACATGATGGCCGTGTGGCCGTCCGCGCCGCCTTCCTCGGTGGCGACGCCCGCGATGCGGGTAGGGTCCAGCAGCGCCGCGTCGGCAGGGGTCAGCTCCTCGGCCACCAGGATGGCGCCGGGGGGAACGTCCTTCAGGCTGCGGAAAGGGGTGGCGGTCAGGTTACGGGTCAGGCGGCGGGCAATCTCGCGCACCTCTCCGGCGCGCCGCTTCAGCCCGGCCTTGTCGTCATCCTTGGCGGCGAGGATGGCGGCGGCGATGGCCTCCGCCTCGTCCTGCACGGCGGTTTCGGCGGAGAGCAGCTCCTCGCCGATCCGGCGGCGGGCGCCACGGATGAGCCGGCTGTCGCCCAGCATCATCGCATAGGCGTCCAGCAGCGGCTCCAGCTCCTCCTGCGCCTCCTCGGGCAGGACGCCGATGCGCGCCTTCAGCTTGGAGACCTGCTTGCGACTGGCGGTCACCGCGGCGGCCAGGCGCTGGCGCTCGCCATCTACCTTGCCCTGGCCGATGGAACGGCGTGGAGTTTCCGCAGGCACTTCGCTGGTGTCGAAGACAGCGCCGATGACGACGCCGGGCGAGACGGGGATGCCCTTGATCTCGACTTCCCGCGTGCGGCGTGTGGCCTTGCGTGCCGCCTCGGCCGTTTTCGTCTCGCTGCCCTTGCTACCCTCAGTCTTCATGGAATCCGGCCTCGATCAGGCCGGCCACAGCATCGAGCGCTTCCTTGGCGTCCCATCCCTCGGCGTCCACCACCACCTCGCTGCCTTTGCCGGCACCCAGCATCATCAGCCCCATGATGGAGCATGCCGGCACCGTCTGACCATGGCGGGACACATTGACGCAGGCGGAAAAACGCTCCGCGAGAGACACAAGCTTGGCAGCGGCCCGCGCATGCAGGCCGCGGCTGTTCACGATGGTCACCGCACGGCGCAGCACCATGGGGTTGTCCGCCGCCGCGGGCGCCTGAACCGAACGGAACGAATCGGAGGGGGCGTAGCAGGGGCGGGGCTGCGGCATCAGGCGGTTCCGGCTTTTCCGTTCACACCGTACAGAACCATGGGCTCCGGCGGTGCGCAGCGGGTGGGGGTGGCGCAGGAAATGTAGCGCCGCCCCGCAGACATGGCGTGTTCCACCGCCTGTGCCAATGGCTGAGCCCCACGAACGCGCGCGAGCTTGACCATCAGCGGCAGGTTGACGCCCGCGATCACCTCCACCACGCCGTGCTCGGAGGGTTCCTCCGCCACGGCCGTGGCCAGGTTCGACGGGGTACCGCCGAACATATCCGTCAGGATGACGACACCGTCACCCTGGTCCACGGCCGCCACGCAGTCGCGGATATCCTGCCGGCGGCCGTCCATGTCGTCCTCCGGCCCGATGCATACGGTGGCCACCGCGCTCTGCGGCCCCACCACATGCTCCATGGCCAGCCTCAGCTCCTCGGCCAGGCGGCCGTGGCTGACCAACACCATGCCGATCATCGCGATGCCACCCCCGACCTCGATCCCCGGGCAGCGCACGGCAGGGCACACAACGCAGCGAAACTCTTCATGGCGTACAAGAAGGGGCCTCCCGACCCACGGGGGAAACAGCGGGGACGTGGCCATTCTTGGCCCGTTGTCCCGCGGGGCCCGACATGGCCCGCGCAAGCTCTCGGTGGCTGAGATCGACTCTCCAGCCCTGTTCAGCCAGATGGGCCGCCAGCATTTCCGCCAGCAGAACGGAGCGGTGTCTGCCGCCCGTGCAGCCCATGGCCACAGTGAGGTATTTTTTGCCCTCGGCCGCGTAGCGGGGCAACAGCGGGTCCAGCAGCGCGGTCATGCGCTGCCAGAATGGAACGAAGCCGGAATCCGCCTGGATGAAGGCGGCGACGGGCTCATCCTGCCCCGTCAGGGGCCGCAGCACCGGGTCGTAATGCGGATTGCGCAGGAAGCGCATGTCGAACACCAAATCCGCCTCCCGTGGCAGGCCCCGCGGGAAGGCGAAGGACATTACCGCCACCGCCATTCCGTGAAGGCCGCCGCTCTCGCGGAAGCGCTCCTCGACCAGCCGCCGCAAATCGGGCAACGGAAGGTCGGAGGTGTCGATCACGGCATCGGCGGCGTCCTGCAGTGGCGCCAGCAGCCGGGCCTCCCGCGCGATACCATCGGCCACGGAAGCACCCAGGGAGCCGCCTGGTGCCAACGGATGGCGCCGCCGTGTCTCGGAGAAGCGGCGTAGCAGCACGGCCTCATCCGCAGTGGCGAAGAGCAGTTGCGGCGCCACATGCGGCATATGGTGAAGGCGGTCCAGCAATGCCAGCAGGCCAGCCACGTCGAAACCGCGGGTGCGGGCATCGACCCCGGCGGCGATCGGCACGGCGCCACCTTCCAGCACGATCTCCTCCAGCACCGAGAGCGGAGGGTTGTCCACCGTCTCGAAGCCCAGATCCTCCAGCATTCTCAGGATGGAGGATTTGCCGGCGCCGGAGAGGCCGCTGACCAGCACGACAGGACGCGGCGTGCCATCCCCGGGCCGCTCCCCGGGGCCAGCTTGGGAGGTTGCGTTCATGCTTCGGCGAAAGCGCCGGCGCGCAGGCCCAGCCGGGCCTCGGCGGCCGCGAGGGCCAGCTCGATCTTGGCCGGGGCCGAGCAGTCGAAGGGATGCAACGCCACCAGCGGCAGGCTGCTCCCCAGGGCCTTGAAGGTACGGGGTTCCGGCAGGCGGGGCACTTCATCGCGCCCGACCAGCAGCACGGCCAGCCGCAGCGTGGCGGCGCTATGCGGCAGGCCCTGGAACAGGCCGATGCCGCGCACCTCCAGCAGGCCCGCCAGTTCGGACGGTGCCTCGGCCTCCAGCGTACCCGCGCGCTCGGACAACGCCACCTGGTCATCCGCGACCAACTGCCAGCCCCGCTGCATGAGGCGAAGGAGAAGATCCGACTTGCCGGATCCGGGCCTTCCCAAAAACAGGACGCCTGCCCCACCGGTCGAAGCGCAGCTTCCGTGCTGCAACATGGACGCCCCCCGGCTGCCCCGTGAAATATCCGGAAATATGGCATCTTCTGGGCAGGCGGAACAAGGGGGCTGTAAGGTTGCGTCGGAAGACGGGGCAGGCCACCCTCCGCCGGCCATGACGCATCCGATCGACGCCAATACCATTCGCGCCGCTGCTCAACGCATCGCGCCCCATATCCGCCGCACGCCGCTGCTGCGCCTGCCCGCCTCGGCGCTGGGCACGCCCTGCGACGTTACGCTGAAGCTGGAACTGCTACAGGCCAGCGGCTCCTTCAAGCCGCGCGGGGCCTTCAACCGCATGCTCTCCACCGCCCTGCCGGCGGCTGGGGTGGTGGCGGCCTCCGGCGGCAATCATGGTGCGGCGGTGGCCTATGCGGCGCAGCAGCTCGGCATTCCGGCGGAGATTTTCGTGCCGGAGATCACGGGCGCGGCAAAGGTGGCGCGCATCCGCTCCTACGGCGCGCGGCTGGTGCAGGGGGGTGCTGCCTATGACGATGCGCGCCGCGCCAGCGAGGCCCATGCCGCCGAGACCGGCGCGCTGATGGTACATGCCTATGACCAGCCGGAGGTCCTCGCCGGCCAGGGCACGCTGGCGATGGAGCTGGAGGAGGATGCGCCGGAGCTGACGCATGTTCTGGTCGCGACCGGCGGCGGCGGGCTGATCGGTGGCTGCGCGGCCTGGTATGGCGGGCGGGCGGCGGTGGTGTCCGTCGAGCCGGAGGCCTGCCCGACCCTGCATACGGCGCTGAAGGCTGGCGCGCCGACCCCGGCGCCCGTGGGTGGCGTGGCGGCGGACAGCCTGGGCGCGCGGCAGGTGGGGCTGACCATGTTCCCCATCGCCCAGCGCTTCGTGAAGCAGGCCGTGCTGGTACGGGACGATGCCATCCGCGAAGCCCAGCGGCGCCTGTGGGAGGCCTGCCGGCTGGTGGCCGAGCCGGGCGGTGCGACCGCGCTGGCGGCGTTGCTCAGCGGGGCCTTCGTGCCGCCGGCCGGTGCCAAGGTCGGCGTGGTGGTGTGCGGCGGGAATACGGACCCCTCCACGATCCCCTGACGAACGAGGCCGGCCTGGCCCATGCCGGGCGTTTCCAGCCCGGCCGGCAATGGCTAGGCTCGGCCTCATGTCACGGCCGACCTACACGGTCCGGCGCCTCGGGCCGGATGATATCGCGCTGCTCCGGGCGCTGAATGCGCTGTTCGGAGAAGCATTCGCCGAGCCCGCCACCTATGGCGCCGCCCGGCCTGACGATGCCTATCTGCGGGACCTGCTGGGGAAGGACCACGTCCTCGCCCTGGTGGCCGTGGCGGAGGGCGGCGTGCTGGGCGGCCTCGTGGCCTATGAGCTGGACAAGTTCGAGCAGGCCCGGCGGGAGATGTATATCTACGACCTGGCCGTGGATGCTTCGCACCGGCGGCGCGGCATCGCCACCGCGCTGATACGGCATTTGCAGGGCATCGCCCGTGAGCGGGGCGTCTGGATGATCTATGTCCAGGCCGATTATGGCGACGACCCGGCTATCGCCTTGTATGAAAAGCTTGGCCTCCGCGAGGAGGTACTGCATTTCGACATACCGCCGGATTAGGCCGGTTCGATATTCCGAAGGCCAGTAAAGCAAAGCCGCAGGATACTGCGGAGGACTCGCTTTTCTTCGAAAACAGGCCGGCTTTCAGAATAAAGGCAGCCTCCTACGCCGAGGCCGCATCTCAACTCGAAGAAAAAAGATGGGGGTCTGGGGGAATTCCTTCCCCCAGCCTTCTCCCGGCGCCCTCCGCTCAGTGGTCGAGCAGCAGCCCTTCCATCACGCCACGCAGCAGGGCGACGCCTTCCTGGAGCCCTTCCATCCGCAAGGGCCGGCCGGCCGGGTTGCCGGTGGCGCGGCCGAAGCCCACCCGGTCCTGTGCCAGCTCGTTGGCGGAGAGCTTGCCGTCGCCATCATAGTCCAGGCTTTCCATCATCAGGCGGGCGAGCGCGACGCCGCCCAGCATGCCGCCGCCCGCCGTGGCCAGCACGGCCTCGGGCGTTGCCTCGTCGGCGGCGGCCAGCAGCCAGGTGGCGCCGCGCACCAGCCGGGCGATCTCGGCCACCGAGAGCTTGCCGTCGCCGGAGACATCCGCCTCCCGCAATACGGTCGCGATGCAGGCATCGGGCGTGTTGCTGCCGCAGGCGGATTCCAGGCTTTCCAGCGCGGCCAGGAAGGCCACGCCCTCACCATGCAGGGTGGTGACGGAAGCCGGCGCCGTCGGGCAGCGGTGCCAGGATTGCACCGGCGCCGGGCCGGGCAGCCGGTCATCCCGCAGCTTGGCGTCGGGCTCGACCGTATCGAGCGCCGTGGCGGTGCCGCGCAGGAGGATGCGCGGCGCCTCCGCTCCACGGCCGACGCCCATGGTCCAGCCTTCCACGGGCCGGGTTTCGACGAAGCGGATCAGCCGGGCGGGCCCTTCGGAGGGCAGGCGCGCGGCGGCGCGGGCCGTCAGTTGCAGGGTGGCATCGGGTGCCGCGCATTCGCCCTGATACCAGGGGCCGCGCAGGGCTTCGGGCACGGCGGGGAAGGCCTGGGGCAAGGTGGGCAGCGCCGCTTCGCCACCGCGGCCCGGCGCGGGCGGCTGGGCCGCGGCGAGGACAGGGAGCAGCAGGCACGCGGCCAGGATGGGACGAATACGCATCAGGGCAGCGCCACCTCAGTGCCGGAGCACAGGTTGAAGCCGGGCCGGGCGACTTCCTGCCCATCCCGGAACACGGCGAAGAGATCGGCTGTGCAGCCCACGCCCTCGGGCGGCTGGAAATCCAGCGACTCGCCGCGGCCCAGCACGGTGGCGCCCAGCCGGTCCACCCCACGGGGTGCGCCGGCGGGGTGGACATAGAGCTCAACGATCGGCGCGCCGCCGATGTTACGCAGGCGCACGCTGCCCTCGCGCGGCGGGCCGGGGTCTATGGCGCCGGGGTTCTGGTCCAGCTTGGCCGCCAGCGTCCAGCCAGGGCGCAGCACGATGAGGTTGGTGGCACAGATATCGATGGCACGCCGTTCCTCCGCCCCGCCATTGGCGAAGACGATGCGCAGGTCGATCTCGCAGCCGCCGCGCAGCACGATCTCATGCCGCCCGCCGCGCTCCAGCGGCCCGCTGGGAAGGCGGTCCTCGCCCCAATCCGTGTCGTCGATCGCGGAGGCATAGGCTTCCTCGACCGGCGCGCTGTGGCGGTTGACGAGGGTGAAGGCGCGCTCCGGCGGACGGGGCACGCCGCTGCCGTCGAACAATGCGGTGGCATTGGAGGCGCAGATATCGACGCCGCGCTTCTCCTCGGCCGTATCGTCGTCATAGACGGCGCGGAGATCAGCCTGGCAGCCGCGGCTGCGCAGGCGCAGGTTGAAGGTCTCGCCCGCCTCCATGGCGACGCCCGAGAGGCGGTCCGGCCCCCAGTTATCGGCATTGCGGGTCTGGCCGGGAGAGAGCGGAATGGCGCTGGCGAACAGGCTGCGCATGGAGCGGCCGCTGCCATTGGCCACTTCCATCTCCCGCAGCGGCACGGTCGGGTCCCCGAAGGTCAGGCGCGCGCGCCGGCACAGATCGACGCGCTGGCGCTCCTCCACCGTGTCATCCTCGAAAATGGCGGTGACGTCGTAGAGGCATTCGCGCGTGCGGCCCAGCCGCAGCATGAAGGTATTCTCGGGCGGCACGACCTCGGAGCCCAGGCGGTCCGGGCCACGGTCCGGCTCTTCCCCGCCCCGGCGCGGCGTGACGCGGCTGCTGGGCAGGGCGTAAAGCTCCCGCATGGTGAGGTCCGTGGCGTTCTCCACCACGGCTTCCCGCAGGGGGGCGGTGGGATCGCCGAAAGTGACGCGCGCGACGCGGCAGAGATCGACGCCCCGCCGCTCCCGCGAGCTGCCATCGGCCAGGACGACGCGGATGTCGAACAGGCAGAGCCGCTGGCGGCCAAGTTCCACGCGCAGGCTGGCGCCGGAAGGCAGGGTATCGATGCCGAGCTGGTCATCCCCCGGCTCCACGCTGCCGGTGGGCACGACATAAAGCTCCCGCAGCGCCAGGCCGAGTTCGTTGACGATGGTGACGGCGCGGTCCTGGGCGGGGCGGGGCTGCTGGGCGGCGGGG
>JH600033.1 GCA_000245075.1 Acetobacteraceae bacterium AT-5844 | reverse complement strand
CCCTGCGGCCTTCCCGGGCGGCACCCTCGAGCGCGGCCTGGGCGGCCGCGGCGCGGGCGGGCCAGTCGGCAGCCGCCGCCCAGCCATCATCGACAACGAGCAGTAACGGCCCAGCACCCGACTGCGCGGCACCCGGCCCCCAGACAGGCCGTGCCAACCCCAGCACGATCAGCCCCGCCGCCACAATCCGCAGTAGCAGCAGCCACCAGGGCGTGCGGCTCGGCGTCTGTTCCGGCACCGGCAGGTCCCGCAGCAGGCGGATAGGCGGGAAGATCTGGCGACGGGGCGCGGGCGGCGTCACGCGCAGCAGCCACCAGATGGCAGGCAACAGGGGCAGCGCCAGCAGCAGCCAGGGGAGGACGAAACCAATCGGGCCGAGTTGCAGCATCAGGGGCGGCCTATCCAGGCGAGAGGCTCTGCCACAGGGCCAGCAGCGCGGCCTCGGGCGGAGCGTCGGTGCGGTGGGTGGCGAAGCGCCAGCCGGCGGCGGAGGCAATGGCGGACAGCCCGGCGCGATGCGCCGCCAGCCGTTCCGCATAGAGGGCGCGGACGCTTTCCACACGCGGCAGCAGCAGCGGTGTCTCGGCCGTCAGGGCCTCAAAGCGCACGCGGCCGGTATAGGGCAGGGTCTCCTCGGCCGGGTCAAGGATCTGGAACAGGTGGCCACGGATGCCACGGCCGGAAAGCGCAGCAACCACCGCCCGCGTTTCCTCCAGTGGCGCGAGGAAGTCGCTGAACAGTACGGCGCGGGCGTAGCGGGGCAGGGCGTCATCGGCCGGCGGCAGGTCGTGCCGGTTCAGCGCATCGGCCAGGGAGGGCAGCATGCTCCGCCCCGCCCAGGCGCGCCGCTGGCCCAGCAGCCGGACCCGCTCCCCACCCCGCAACAGCAGGGAAGAAAGGGCAAGAAGAAGAAGCTCCGCCCGCTCCGCCTTCCGGGGCAGGGCGGTGCTGCCGGACCATTGCATGGTTTGGCCGGAATCCCGCCACAGGGCGACGGTCTGCGCCGCCTCCCACTCCGTCTCGCGTACGAAAAGACGGTCGGATTTCGCGCTCTGCCGCCAATCCAGCCGGTTCAGGGCATCGCCCGGCACATAGGGACGGAATTGCCAGAAGGCGTCGCCCTGGCCCGCGCGGCGGCGCCCATGCACGCCCTGCATGACCGTGGCGGCCACGCGCTCCGCCGCCACCACCAGCGGCGGCAGCCGGGC
>JH600032.1 GCA_000245075.1 Acetobacteraceae bacterium AT-5844 | reverse complement strand
TTACGCGTTGATCGCGGCGACGACGCCGGCGCCGACGGTGCGGCCGCCTTCGCGGATGGCGAAGCGCAGGCCCTGGTCCATGGCGATCGGCGCGATCAGCTCGACGTCCATCGCGACGTTGTCGCCCGGCATCACCATCTCCACGCCTTCCGGCAGGCTGACGACGCCCGTCACGTCCGTCGTGCGGAAGTAGAACTGCGGACGATAGTTCGTGAAGAACGGCGTGTGGCGGCCGCCCTCTTCCTTCGTCAGGATGTACGCCTCGGCCTTGAACTTCGTGTGCGGCGTGATCGAACCCGGCTTGGCCAGCACCTGGCCGCGCTCCACGTCCTCACGCTTCGTGCCACGCAGCAGCGCACCGATGTTGTCGCCCGCCTCGCCGCTGTCCAGCAGCTTGCGGAACATCTCAACGCCGGTCACCGTCGTCTTCGTCGTGTCCTTCAGACCGACGATCTCGACTTCCTCACCGACCTTCACGATGCCGCGCTCGATACGGCCCGTCACCACCGTGCCGCGGCCCGAGATCGAGAACACGTCCTCGATCGGCATCAGGAACGGCAGGTCCTTCGGACGCTCCGGCTGCGGGATGTAGCTGTCCACCGCTTCCATCAGCGCCAGGATCGCCTGCTCGCCGAGCTCGGGGGACTTGTCCTCCAGCGCCATCAGGGCCGAACCCTTGATGACAGGGATGTCGTCGCCCGGGAACTGGTAGGAGGACAGCAGCTCGCGCACTTCCATCTCGACCAGCTCGAGCAGGTCGGGATCGGCCATGTCGCACTTGTTCAGGAACACCACCAGCGCCGGCACGCCGACCTGACGCGCCAGCAGGATGTGCTCGCGGGTCTGCGGCATCGGGCCGTCGGCCGCCGACACCACCAGGATCGCGCCGTCCATCTGCGCCGCGCCGGTGATCATGTTCTTCACATAGTCGGCGTGGCCCGGGCAGTCGACATGCGCGTAGTGGCGGTTCGCCGTCTCGTACTCGACATGCGCCGTCGAGATCGTGATGCCGCGCGCCCGCTCCTCCGGAGCCTTGTCGATCTGGTCATACGCCGTGAAGGACGCACCACCCTGCTTCGCCAGAACCTTGGTGATCGCCGCCGTCAGCGACGTCTTGCCATGGTCCACGTGCCCGATCGTGCCAATGTTGCAGTGCGGCTTGTTCCGCTCAAACTTAGCTTTCGCCATCGTC
>JH600031.1 GCA_000245075.1 Acetobacteraceae bacterium AT-5844 | reverse complement strand
GCACGCGGGTCGGTGCGGGCGACGCGGGCGAGGAGGTATTCCACCTCGGCCTTGGCCGTGGCGGAGAGCGCCGCGCCCGGCTTGCGCTGCGCGTCGGAGGCGATGATGCCGCGCCGCGCCATCACATATTTCCGCACCGCCAGCCCCGTCGGCCCCTGCTGCTGCTCGTAGCGCAGCAGCGGCAGATGCGCGTCGAACAGGTCGTGCGCCCGGTCCCGCTCGCCCGCCGCCTGGAACGTCACCACATCCACCAGCATGTCCGGGAAGGCATAGCCGGTCATCGCGCCATCGGCGCCGCGCTCCACCTCGAAATCGAGGAACAGCCCGCCATTGCCGCAGAGGATGGAGACCCGCCGCATCCCCTCCGCCTCGAACTTGCGAAGGGCCGAGATCTTCTCCAGGCCCGGCCAGTCCTCGTGCTTGATCATCACGCAGGAGGGGTTGTCGGTGATGATCTTCCTCAGCACCGCCGGCGTCATCACCACCGAGAAGGTCTGCGGGAAGTCCTGCACGACGAAGGGAATGTCCTCGCCGATGGCCTCCACCGCCTGGCGGTAATAGCCGGTGATCTGGTCGTCGGTGCGCAGCGTGTTGGGCGGCGCGATCATCACCCCGGCGGCGCCGGCCTCCATCGAGGCGCGGGCCAGCGTCTTCATCGCGGCGAAGCCGGGGGCGGAGACGCCGACGATGACCGGGATGGAAGCGGCGCGCTTGATGAAGCGGCGGGCGAGGTCGAGCGCCTCGGTGCCGTCCAGCTTCGGCGCCTCGCCCATCACGCCCAGCACCGTCAGGCCCGTGGCGCCGCATTCCAGATAGAAATCCGTCATCCGGTCCACGGAGGCCTCATCCACCCGCCCATCCGGGTGAAACGGCGTCGGCGCAATCGGAAAGAC
>JH600030.1:47778-81938 GCA_000245075.1 Acetobacteraceae bacterium AT-5844 | reverse complement strand
CACTGATGTAACCGGCACCACAGGCGCTGACGGCAAAACAACAGTGGGTGTCGTGGGGGGATCGGTGCGTATCGAGAATAGGACTGGCGCGCAACTTCGCTACAGGTTCTTTCTTGTCGCGTGATCGATTAAGTAGAGGAATGGGCGCTCCAGCACCGGCTCGATAGCCGGATGAGCACCGGGGAGGCCACCGCCCGCCTCCGCTGCGGCGGAAGCGGGCAACGAGGCCTGCTTTGGAGATCCGACGACGATAAACCTCTTTATGGCGGTGCACACCCAAAAGACGGATTTTCTGTCCCCGTTGACGGGGCGTTTACCTCTCTTCGCTATGGTGACCTCACTGCGGCGGCGCGGTGAGCGTCCCAAGCGATGACGGGCCCTAATTGGATCGCCACCGGCTTCTGCCGGTGTAGAGGGGAGCAAGCAGACCATTCGCCCGGCCGGGTTCTATCCCGCCGGGCGATTTCTTTTGGAACAGGCTCTCAGTGTCGCTGTCGCCGCCAGTCCCAGGGCGGCACAGGATTGGCCTCGCGCCACAGCCCGCGCCGGGCGGCTTTCGCTTCGGCCTGGAGGCGCGGCAGTTCAGGGTCACGATTGTACCGGGTGTAGACCCAGGCCATGCCCTGCCGGACCATCTCCGCGTTGACGTCCACCGGTCCGGTATAGATCCGGCCAACCGTACGATCGTAGCGGTCCACATCCATCACCACGATCCGGACTTCCTTTCGGAAGACTAGCGCCGACAGCCCCTCCCGCGCCCGGGTGCCAAAAGGCTGCCGGCCAACAGCGTCAGGCTCGCGAGCAATATCCCCGCCGGGTTTCCCCAGCGGGCGCTCCCTGAACTACGCCCTTAGATCGGGTACTCGCCCAACGCCTTAGACCAGCTCGGCGCCCATTTCGGCTTGTTGGATGGGCGCGCCAGGTCGCCACAGGCGATTCATGTAGCAAGTCCAGGCCCCGCTCTCCGTCTCGGGAACGGCGTAGGGGTCAGTCAGCAACAGGAGGCGGGCCAGCCCATAGGCCAAGAGGTCATGCCCCTCGATGGCCCGCCAGATGGCTTGCTCGTTCCACCGGACATGGGCAAACGGCCGCGCCGGCTGATCCGAAGGCGCCAGAGCCGCCCTGCTGCGGCGGAGGCTTCTATGCCATTCCCTGCGACGGATGCCCCCGGATGCCGCCGGGATACAAGTTGTCCCGGCCTGGGAACGGCGGCTCTGACATGTATGGGACGCACGACCAATGACCCAGCAAACGGCAGGAGCGTCGAGATGACCTCGCTGCTCGACGCGGGCGAGACACGGCATGCGATCGGCTCGCACCAGTCGGCAAGCGTCAAGTCGCATACAGGGCTTACGCCGCCTGAGATCATTGATGCACTTGGCATCTTCGATCTCGACCCTTGCGCATGTCCCCCTCCTCGCCCTTGGGCAACCGCCCGCGTGCATTGGACTCGCGAGGGTGGCCCGCTGCGGCGAGCATGGCCGGCTGAGGCGCGCGTGTGGCTGAACCCACCTTTCGGGCCGAAGCGGGCCGTCGCCGCCTTCATGGCGCGGATGGCGGATCATGGGCGGGGCACCGCCCTGCTCTTTGCCCGGACCGAGACAGAAGTGTTCTTCGAAACGGTTTGGAGCCGAGCCAGCGGGATGCTCTTCCTGCAGGGACGCCCGCACTTTCACCACCAGGACGGCCGCCGGGCGAAAGCCAACAGCGGCGCACCGGTGGTCCTTATCTCCTACGGCTCGGCCGACGCCGGCCGCCTGAAAGGGAGCGGCCTGGCAGGCCGGTATGTGAGCCTATGACCGACCCTCAAACGACCGGAGGTGGGGATGGGTGAGACCTTACCACCTCGTGTCCGGGCCAACTGGGTGGCTATCGAGACCACGCTCTCCGTTCGCAAAGTTCAGGAGCGTGCGGCGGCCGGACAAATCCCGGGGGCCGCTAAACTGGGCGGCGTCTGGACCTTCGACCCGATCAAAGTCCGCGAATGGATCGCGGCAGAGGAACGAAAAGCATGGCGAGGACGCCTCGCGGGACATACCTCCGCGATGAAACTTACTGGGGGCGGACCAAGATCGCCGGCCAGCGATATCGATGCAGCCTAGGAACAAATAATCCGAGGGAAGCGGCGAAATTCTATAAGGCGTGGCGCAAATGCCTGATCCATGAACTGATGGGGGACCCGGAAGCCCCTCGTTCAAGGAGGCTGTCGTCCGCTGGGCCAAGGAGGTGCTGCCTGGCTCGGTCGCCCCAGCGGTGAAGTCCTGCTACCTGTCCAGCATTGCCCAGCTTGACCCAGTGTTTGGTTCGCGGCGGATTGACCAGATCACGGCCAAACGGCGGCTGAGTATGTCAGCCTCCGGTCCAGGACCGTCACCAATGCGACGATCAGGCGTGACCTGACAGCCCTGTCCCGGCTTCTCGCAGCGTGTGTGTGTCTTGGTGATGGCGCCCGGATAACCCCGCCCGGGACTACGACCGGACCATGGCGCGTGAGGCGAGACCCTATGGCCCTGCCTGGGGATGCAGAATGGGCGCTCGTACTCGCGAAAGGCGCCGCCTGAGATGGCCAAGGCGCTCCGCCTCCTGGATGCGACCGGCTTCCGGATGATGGAGGGCCTGAACCTGGTCGGTGAACGAGTGGACCCTGTGAGACGCCAGATCACTCTGCATAACCAAGACCCGGAGGCGCCAGGTGGCGGATTGGAGGACCCCGGGGGCGATGCCACACCTATTTTGATGGAGACTCCGGCGGAGGGTCGGCTGTTTCGGCCATACCTCAACTTCTCGTCCAACGTCGCCCAGGTGATGCGGCGGATCGAAGCGGAGGAACGGCTGGAAGGCCGGGCATTCCGCCGCTTCAGGGTCCACGACCTGCGCCATCGCTTCGCCGTGAGATGGCTTAAGGCAGGCGGGACCATCTACCGGCTCTCGGCGCACCTGGGGCACACCTCGGTCAAGACGACCGAAATCTACCTAGATCACCTTACGGACGAAGAAAGCGAGGTGGCACAAAAAGGGGCACAGCGAGAAGAGAGCTATGCGCTCTGAACCGCTCGAGATGGCCGCTAAGTAGTTGAAGTGGCGGAGGGGATGGGATTCGAACCCACGAGACGGGTTATCCCCGTCTAACGGTTTAGCAAACCGCCGCCTTCGGCCACTCGGCCACCCCTCCGCAGGGTGTTGAAGTTACACGACGTATGCAGGCGTGCTTCTAGCGGCGGCGGAGGGGCTCGTCAAATCCGAATAGTGACGATTCAGGCGAGTTTTACCTCAAGGCCCTTCGCCACCGCCGGACGGGCCAGCATACGCTCATACCAGGCCTTCACCGCCGGGAACTCCGACAGGTCGACCTTGTGGCGCTCGTGCCGCCAGGCCCAGCCCAGAATGGCGAAGTCCGCGATGCTGGGCTCGCCGCGGGTGGCAACGAAGTCGCGGCCATTGAGCTGCCTGTCCAGCACGCCGTAAAGGCGGCGGGTCTCCTTGCCGTAGCGCTCCAGCCCGAAATCGCGGGCGGGCCCTTCCGGCTGGCCGAGGAAGAAATGCACCTGCCCCGGCATCGGCCCGAAGCCGGCCATCTGCCACATCAGCCACTCATACACGGCGGTTCGCCCCCGCACGTCGGAGGGGAGGAACTTGCCGGTCTTCTCCGCGAGGTAGAGCAGAATGGCGCCGGATTCGAACACGCTGACAGGCTTCCCGTCCGGCCCGTCCGAATCGACGATGGCGGGGATCTTGTTGTTCGGCGCGATGGCCAGGAAGGCCTCGCCGAACTGTTCGCCTTTGGTAATGTCGATGACCTTCACCTCATAGGGAAGGCCCATCTCCTCCAATGCCACGCTGATCTTGCGGCCATTGGGGGTGTTGTAGGTGTAGAGCGTGATCATACCGTGGGGCTTCCATTCCCAATCATCTCAGGAATGGAAGCCTCGCACGGGTTCCGCCCTCAGGCCAGCTTCTGCTTGAGGATGTCGTTCACCATCGCGGGGTTACCCTTGCCCTGCATGGCCTTCATCGTCTGGCCGACAAAGAAGCCGAAAAGCTTCTCCTTGCCGCTGCGATATTCGGCCACCTTATCGGCGTTCTTGGCCATCACCTCGTCGATGATCTTCTCGATCGCACCGGTATCCGTTACCTGCTTCAGGCCACGTTCCTCGACGATCTCGGCGGGTGCCTTGCCGGTCTCGAACATCGCCTCCAGCACCTCTTTCGCGAGCTTGCCGGAAAGAGTGTTGTCCTTGATCAGGTCGAGCAACCCGCCAAGGTTCTCGGCGGAGACAGGAGAATCGCCAATGCCATGCCCGGTGCGGTTGAGCCCGGCGAAGAAATCCCCCGTCACCCAGTTCGCCGCCATCTTCGGGTCGCGGCCGGCGGCCACGGTCTCGTAGAAGGCCGCGGTCTCCTTCTCCAGCGTCAGCACGTGGGCGTCGTACGGCGTCAGGCCGAAATCGCCGACGTAGCGCGTGCGGCGCGCATCCGGCAGTTCCGGCAGGCCGCTCTTCAGCTCTTCCACCCAGGCCTGTTCCAGCACCAGCGGCGGCAGGTCGGGGTCCGGGAAATAGCGGTAGTCATGCGCGTCTTCCTTGGAGCGCATGGAGCGGGTGACGCCGCGCGACGTGTCGAACAGGCGGGTTTCCTGCACGACCTCCTCGCCCGCTTCCCACACCTCAATCTGCCGGCGAGCCTCGGCCTCCACCGCCTGCATGACGAAGCGGATGGAATTGACGTTCTTCACCTCGCAGCGGGTACGGAACCCCTCGCCCGCCTTGCGGACGGAGACGTTCACATCCGCACGCAGCGAACCCTGCTCCATGTTGCCGTCGCAGGTGCCAAGGTAGCGCAGGATCTGCCGTAGCTTGGTCAGATACGCCCCCGCTTCCTCCGGCGAGCGCAGGTCGGGCTCGGAGACGATCTCCATCAGCGCCACGCCGGACCGGTTGAGGTCGATATAGCTCTTCGTCGGGTGCTGGTCGTGCAGCGACTTGCCGGCATCCTGCTCCAGATGCAGACGCGTGATGCCGATCTGCTTCGTGCTACCGTCGGAGAGCTCGATCTCAATTTCGCCTTTCCCGATAATGGGAAACTCGAACTGGCTGATCTGGTAGCCCTGCGGCAGGTCCGCGTAGAAATAGTTCTTGCGGTCGAAGCGCGACCACAGGTTGATCTGCGCATTCAGGCCCAGGCCCGTCCGCACCGCCTGCGCCACGCATTCCTTGTTGATCACCGGCAGCATGCCGGGGAAACCGGCGTCAATGAAGCTCACCTGGCTGTTCGGGTCGGCACCGAACTCGGTGGCCGCGCCGCTGAACAGTTTTGCTAGTGACGTCACCTGGGCATGGACTTCCAGCCCGATAACGACTTCCCAGGCGCCGGTCTCGCCTTCCAGTGTGTAGCTCATGCCGCGGCCCTCACGGACGGGGTGGCGGTGAAGTTTGCGCCCTGCTCCAGCGCGCGGCCCACGGCGAAGACCGTTTCCTCGTCGAAGGGTTTCCCGAGTACCTGCAGCCCAAGCGGCAGGCCCCTGGTGTCCAGCCCCGCGGGCACGGAGAGGCCCGGAATGCCGGCGAGATTCGCCGTCACAGTGAACACGTCGTTCAGATACATCGCCACAGGATCGTCCTGCTTCTCATCCCGCCCGAAAGCGGCGGAGGGCGTGGCGGGCGTCAGGATCGCGTCCACCTTGCCCCAGGCCTCGTCGAAATCGCGCTTGATCAGTGCACGCACCTTCTGTGCCTTCAGGTAGTAGGCGTCGTAGTAGCCGGCGCTCAGCACATAGGTGCCGATCAGGATACGGCGGCGGACCTCGTCGCCGAAGCCAGCGCGGCGGGTGCGCTCATACAGGTCCTTGAGGTCGCCCCCATTCTCGCGCAGCCCGAAGCGCACGCCGTCATAGCGGGCGAGGTTCGAGGAAGCCTCGGCCGGCGCCACGATATAATAGGTCGGCAGGGCGTACTGGGTATGCGGCAGGCTGATCTCCACGGGCTCAGCGCCCGCCTCCTTCAGCCAGGCAATGCCCTGCTGCCACAGCGCCTCGATCTCCGCCGGCATGCCCGGCAGACGGTACTCCTTGGGAATGCCGATCCGCAGCCCCTTCACCCCACGCGCGCAGGCGGCGGCGAAATCCGGCACCGCCACATCGGCGCTGGTGGAGTCCTTCGGGTCGAAGCCGGACATGGAGCCCAGCAGGATGGCGCAATCCTCCACGGTGCGCGCCACCGGCCCCGCCTGGTCCAGCGAGGAGGCGAAGGCCACCGTGCCGAAGCGGGAGACACGGCCATAGGTTGGCTTGATGCCGGCAATGCCGCAGAAGGCCGCCGGCTGGCGGATGGAGCCACCCGTATCGGTCGCCGTCGCACCCAGCGCCAGCCGCGCCGCCACCGCCGCGGCCGAGCCGCCGGAGGAGCCGCCCGGCACCAGCGCGGCGTTGTCGCCCTGGCGCTTCCACGGGTTCTCCACCCCGCCGAAGGCCGAGGTCGCGTTGGAGGACCCCATGGCGAATTCGTCGAGGTTGGCCTTACCCAGGAACACCGCGCCATCCCGCAACAGGTTGGCGGTCACGGTGCTCTCATAGGGCGGCACGAAATTGCCCAGGATCTTGCTGGCGGCCGTGGTCTTCACGCCCGTGGTGCAGAACAGGTCCTTGATGGCCAGCGGAATGCCGGTCAGCGGCTTCGCCTCACCCTTGGCCAGGGCGGCGTCGGCGGCCTTCGCCTGCTCCAGCGCCTGCTCGGCCGTCACGGTGATGTAGGCGTTCAGGCGCGGGTTCAGCGCCTCGATGCCCTTCAGATGGGCCTCGGTCAGCTCAACGGCGCTGATCTCGCGCTTGGCGAGCGCGGCGCGCGCGCCCGCGATGGTCAGTTCAGTTGCGGCGGTCATGACTTACTCCACCACCTTGGGAACGGCGAAGAATTCGCCCGCACGGTCCGGCGCATTGGCCAGCACCTTCTCGGCGATGCCGCCATCGGTCACGCGGTCCTCACGCATGCGCAGCTTCTCGCTGCCGCCGCCCGCCATCGGTTGCACGCCATCGGTATTGACGGCTTGCAGCTGCTCGATCCAGCCAAGGATGCCATTCAGTTCAGACTGGAGGCGCGGCAGCTCGTCTTCCTCGACCCTGATACGGGCAAGGGACGCGACGCGCCGGACAGTGGCGGTGTCGAGCGACATTCTGTGTTCTTCTTCCGGTAGTGGATGATCGGTCGTGTTGGCACGCGAACGGGGGCGGACCATAAAGGCCGCCATGCCCTTGTTCAACCTGAGCGACCTACGTGCCGGCCTCGCCCGCCATCAGCGGCTGATCGGACTCGACCCCGGCAAGCGGATCGTGGGCGTCGCCCTCTCCGATGTCACGCTGATGCTGGCCAGCCCCTATGCCGGGCTGAAGCGGGCCAAGCTGGCCGTCAACGCCGCAGAGATCACGGCCATCGCCAGGAAGGAAGGCGCCGGTGGCCTGGTGGTGGGCCTGCCCCTGGGGCTGGATGGCAGCTTCGGCCCCGCCGCCCAGGCGGCCAAGGACTGGGCCATGGCCCTTTCCGAGGCCACCGGCCTGCCCGCCGCGCTGTGGGACGAGCGGCTCTCCTCCTCCGCCGTCAACCGCATGCTCATCCAGGAAGCGGACCTGACCCGCGCCAAACGCGCACAGGTCGTAGATGCCGCCGCCGCCGCCTACATGCTCCAGGCCGCGCTGGACGCCACGGCGGCCTGACCCCCTTCCGGCGCGACGGCGCCCCCGTTATGGTCCCCCGCCTCTAGCCGGACTGGTACCCACATGGTCGCATATCCGCACCGGCATCTCCTCGCCCTGCAGGGCCTGGAGCCGCCATACATCGCCGATCTGCTGGATCTGGCTGAATCCTATGCCCTTTTGAACCGCAGCGGAAAGACGCAGCGGGACCTGCTGAAGGGCCGCACGCTGATCAACCTGTTCTTCGAGGACAGCACCCGCACCCGCACCAGCTTCGAGCTGGCGGGCAAGCGCCTGGGCGCGGACGTCATCAACATGTCCGTCAGCCAGTCCAGCGTGAACAAGGGCGAGACCCTGCTGGATACCGCCTCCACCCTGAACGCCATGCATTGCGACCTGCTGGTTGTACGCCACGCCATGTCCGGCGCGCCGGCCCTGCTGAGCCAGAAGGTCGATGCCGCCGTCATCAACGCCGGCGACGGCACGCATGAGCACCCGACCCAGGCGCTGCTGGATGCCCTGACCATCCGCCGCCACAAGGGCAAGCTGGAGAACCTGACCGTCGCCATCTGCGGCGACGTGCTGCACAGCCGCGTGGCTCGCTCCAACATCCACCTGCTCTCCGCCATGAACTGCCGGGTGCGCGTGGTGGCTCCGCCGACCCTGCTCCCCTCCGAGGTGGAACGCATGGGCGTGGAGGTGTTCCACGACATGAAATCCGGCCTGCGGGACGCCGATGTGGTGATGATGCTGCGCCTGCAGAAGGAGCGCATGGCCGGCGGCCTCGTCCCCTCCGCCCGCGAGTACTTCCGCTTCTTCGGCCTGGATGGCGCCAAGCTCTCCTTGGCCAAGCCGGATGCCATCGTCATGCATCCGGGCCCGATGAACCGGGGCGTCGAGATCGACAGCGCCGTGGCGGACGACCCCGCCCGCAGCGTCATCGGTGAACAGGTGGAGATGGGCGTGGCCGTGCGCATGGCCGTGCTCGACACCCTCTCCCGCAACCTGCGGCGGAATGCCCGGCCATGATGTCCTCCACCTCTCCCGACATCCTCTTCACCAACGCCCGGCTGGTGGACCCCGCCTCCGGCCTGGATTCGCCCGGCAGCCTGCTGGTCAGCCGCGGCGTCATCACGGACCATGGCGGCTCCCTCGGCGTGCCGGATGGCGCAACGGTGGTGGATTGCGGCGGCGCCGTGCTGGCGCCGGGCCTGATCGACCTGCGTGCCAGCCTGGGCGAACCAGGCAGCGAGTACCGCGAGACCATCGATAGCGCGGCGGAAGCGGCGGCGGCCGGCGGCATCACCACCCTCTGCGCCCTGCCCGATACCGACCATCCGCTGGACGACCCCGCCCTGCTGCAATTCGTCTGGCGGCGCGGCGAGGCCAGCGGCAACCTGACCGTGCTGCCCTATGGCGCGGCCACCAAGGGCTGCGCCGGCAAGGAACTCTCCGAATTCGGCCTGCTGAAGGAGGCCGGCGCCATCGCCTTCACCGACGGCACCCATGCCATCGGTGATGCCCGCACCATGCGCCTCGCGCTTTCCTACTCGCGCGCCTTCGGCAGCTTCGTCGTGCAGCACCCGGAGGAGCCCTCCCTCGCCCGTGGCGGTGTGGCCACGGAAGGCGAGATGGCCAGCCGTATGGGCCTCTCCGGCATTCCGGCCGCCGCCGAGGCGATGATGGTGGCGCGCGACATTGCGCTCGCCCGCCTCACCAAGGGCCATGTGCACTTCGCCCATGTCTCCACCGGCGCGGCACTGGCACTGATCCGTCAGGCGAAGGATGAAGGGCTGCGCGTCACCTGCGACACCGCGCCCCCCTATTTCGACCTGAACGAGACCGCCATCGGCGACTTCCGCACATACGCGAAACTCTCCCCGCCGCTGCGGCGGGAAGAGGACCGGCTGGCCGTGGTGGAGGCGCTGAAGGATGGCACCATCGACGCCATCGCCTCCGACCACCAGCCGCGCGACGCGGACGACAAGCGCCTGCCCTTCGCCCAGGCCGCGGCTGGTGGCGCCGGGCTGGTGACGCTGCTGGGTGTCACCCTGGCCCGTGTCCATGGCGGGGACCTGACCCTGCCCCAGGCACTGGCTTACCTCACCCAGAAGCCCGCCGAGCTGCTGGGCCTGGAAAGCGGCCGCCTCACCCGCGGCGCCCCCGCGGACCTCGTGCTGTTCGACCTCGAGCGCGGCTGGAAGGTCGAGGCCGGCAAGCTGCCCGGCAAGGCACAGAACTCGCCCTTCGACGGCCGCCCGCTGGAAGGCCGGGTGCTGGGCACGTGGAAGGCCGGCAAGCGGGTGTTCGGATGATCCCTGTCCTGGCCGCCCTCATTGGCTACCTCTCCGGCTCCGTGCCCTATGGGTTGCTGCTGACCCGGGCGGCCGGGCTGGGCGACATCCGCAGCATCGGCAGCGGCAATATCGGCGCCACCAACGTGCTGCGCACCGGCAACAAGAAGGTGGCCGCCGCCACCCTGCTGCTGGACGCGCTGAAGGGCGCCATCCCCGTGCTGCTTCTCGGCTCCCTCGGGGGCCGGGATGCCGGGCTGATCGCCGGTATCGCCGCGCTCATCGGCCACATCTTCCCGGCCTGGCTGGGCTTCAAGGGCGGCAAGGGCGTGGCCACCGGCGCCGGCATCCTGCTGGCCGCGAGCTGGTGGATCGGCCTGATCTGCGCGCTGATCTGGGTGGTCATGGCGAAGATTACCCGCATCTCCTCCGCCTCCGCCCTCACCGCCTGCGCCTGTGCGCCCCTCATCGCCCTGCTCTCCGGCGACCTGCGGCTGGCGGGCTTCGCGCTGCTCGTGGCTCTGCTGATCATCTGGCGGCACAAGGACAATATCCGCCGCCTGCTGGCCGGCACCGAACCCAGGATCGGCAAGGGCAAGTGAGCCAAGCCGAAACCCTGGCCCTGCTGCGCCTGACGCGGACCGAGGGAATCGGCCCGCTCACCTGGCGCCGCCTGCTCTCCCGCTACGGCAGCGCCGCAGCCGCGCTCGAGGCGCTACCGGGCCATAGCAACCGCCAGGGCGCGCCCTTCACCCCTTTCCCCGCCGATGCCGCCAAGGCCGAGCTGGAGAAGCTGGACGCCATGGGCGGCCGCTTCCTCATCTGGGGAGAGGAAGATTACCCGCCCCTCCTTGCCCTGCTGGAAGACGCGCCGCCTCTGCTCGCCGTGGTGGGAGACGTGGCCTGCCTGCACCGCAAGCAGGTGGCCATCGTCGGCGCCCGCAACGCCTCCGTTCTCGGCCGCCGCATGGCCAGTGAATTGGCTGAAGCGCTGGCGGAGCGGGACATCGTCGTCACCTCCGGCCTTGCGCGTGGCATCGATGGCGCGGCGCATGAAGGCGCGCTGCGGGCAGGCGAAAGCATCGGCGTTGTGCCGGGCGGGATCGACATCGCCTATCCACCGGAACATGCCGGGCTGCAATCCGCGCTGGCCGAAGCGGGCGCCGTGGTGGCCGAGGCCCCGCTCGGCACGGCCCCTATCGCCCGCCATTTCCCGCGCCGGAACCGCATCATCGCCGGCCTCAGCCTCGGCGTGGTGGTGGTGGAGGCCGCCTACCGTTCCGGCACGCTGATGACCGCCCGCCTGGCCCTGGAGGCAGGGCGCGAGGTGTTCGCCGTCCCCGGCAGCCCGCTCGACCCGCGCTGTGCCGGTTCCAACGACCTGATCCGCCAGGGCGCCCATCTCACCGGCACGGTGGACGACATCCTCACGCACCTGCCGGATGCACCCAGCGCGATGCCGCTGTTCCAGGCAAAACCCGCCCCAGCCGCCCCCAAATCAGCCCAGGCGCCCCGATCCGAGGCGGAGGGCGCTGCCCAACTGCTTGATTTTATAGGCAACAGCCCAGTCACTGTTGACGAGTTGCTCCGGCGCTGCCACCTCTCGGCTGCTGCGGTGCAGGGCATCCTGCTGGAACTGGAGCTGGAAGGGCGCATTGAGAGCCTGCCCGGCAACCGGGTCGTTCGCAGCGACTGAGACGTTATCCGCCTTGGGTCCGGCCCGCCCGCATCGTGGCCAGAGAGAGCACGCGACACCTGCCATGACCGACGTCGTCGTCGTCGAATCGCCGGCCAAGGCGAAGACCATCAACAAATATCTGGGCTCGGACTTCACTGTCCTGGCCAGCTTCGGCCATGTGCGGGACCTTCCCGCCAAGGACGGCAGCGTACGCCCGGATGAGGACTTCGCCATGGACTGGTCCGCCGAGGACCGGGGCGAGAAGCAGGTGGCGGCCATCGCCAAGGCCGTGAAGGGCGCCCGCCGCCTCTTCCTGGCCACCGACCCTGACCGGGAGGGCGAGGCCATCTCCTGGCACGTTCAGGAGATGCTGCGGCAGAAGGGCGCGCTGAAGGGCGTCGAGGTCCACCGCATCACCTTCAACGAGATCACGAAGCGCGCCGTGCAGCATGCGCTGGCACATCCGCGTGACCTCGATACGCCGCTGATCGACGCCTACCTGGCGCGCCGCGCGCTGGACTATCTGGTGGGCTTCACCCTCTCCCCGGTGCTGTGGCGCAAGCTGCCCGGCAGCCGCTCCGCCGGCCGCGTGCAGTCGGTCGCCCTGCGCCTGATCTGCGAGCGGGAAGCCGAGATCGAGATCTTCAAGGCGCGCGAATACTGGACGGTCGAGGGCAAGTTCCTCACCGTCAATGGCGCGCCCTTCACGGCCCGGCTGACCTATCTGGACGGCAAGAAGCTCGAGCAGTTCGACCTGCCGGACGAAGCCAGCGCGCTCCGCGCCAAGGCCGCCGTCGAGGCCGGCAGCTTCACCGTCGCGCAGCTTGAGAAGAAGCGCGTCCGCCGCAATCCGCCGCCGCCCTTCACCACCTCCACGCTGCAGCAGGAATCCTCGCGCAAGCTGGGCTTCGGCGCGCAGCAGACCATGCGCCTCGCCCAGCAGCTCTATGAGGGCGTGGACATCCAGGGCGAGACCGTTGGTCTCATCACCTATATGCGTACGGACGGCGTGCAGATGGCGCGGGAGGCGATGTTCGCCATCCGTGACCATGTGAAGGACGAGTTCGGCCCCGACTACATCCCGGCCGCGCCGCGGGAATATTCCTCCAAGGCGAAGAACGCGCAGGAAGCCCACGAAGCCGTCCGCCCCACCGATGTGCGCCGCACGCCGGAGAAGGTGGCGCGCTTCCTCTCCCCGGAGCAGCGCCGCCTCTACGAACTGGTCTGGAAGCGCGCCGTGGCCAGCCAGATGCAGTCCGCCGAGCTGGACCAGACCTCGGTCGATCTGGCCGACGGCCCTGGCAAGACCAAGCTGCGCGCCACCGGCAGCGTCATTGCCTTCGACGGCTTCCTGAAGCTGTATCGCGAGGATGTGGACGACAGCGCCGGCGACGACGAGGAAGGCCGCACCCTGCCCCCCATGCGGCAGAACGACCCCTCCAAGCTGACCGCCGCCCAGGCCGACCAGCACTTCACCCAGCCGCCGCCGCGCTACTCGGAAGCGTCGCTGGTGAAGAAGATGGAGGAGCTCGGCATCGGCCGCCCCTCCACCTACGCCTCCATCCTGCAGACGCTGCAGGACCGCGACTATGTGAAGCTGGACAAGCGGCGCTTTGTGCCGGAGGACCGTGGCCGGCTGGTCACCACCTTCCTCGTCTCCTTCTTCGAGCGCTATGTGGACCCGCACTTTACGGCGGGGCTGGAAGAGCAGCTGGACGACATTTCCGGCGGCCGCGCCAACTGGCGCGAGGTGATGCGCGCCTTCTGGGAAGAGTTCAACGCCGCCGTCGGCGCGACGAAGGACCTGACCATCACCGCCGTCATCGACGCGCTGGATGAGGAACTCGGCCCGCACTTCTTCCCGCAGAAGGAAGATGGCGGCGACCCGCGCGCCTGCCCCTCCTGCGCCAGTGGCAGGCTCGGGCTGCGCCTAGGCCGCAACGGTGCCTTCATCGGCTGCTCCAACTACCCGGAATGCCGCTACACCCGCCCTCTCGCCGTGCCCGGCGCCGAAGGAGAGGCAGAAGCCGGCGGCCTCGCTGGCGGCCAGAAGGAACTGGGTGTGGACCCGGAAACGGGCCAGGACATCACGCTCCGCCGTGGTCCCTATGGCGTCTATGTGCAGCTCGGCGAGGGCGGCACGGATGCCAAAGGCAAGCCGACCAAGCCCAAGCGCACCAGCCTGGCACGCGGCATGGACCCGGACAGCATGACGCTGGAGCGCGCGCTGGCTTTGCTCTCCCTGCCCCGGGTTGTCGGCGTGCATCCGGAAACCGGCGAGGAAATCACCGCCGCCATCGGGCGCTTCGGGCCGTATGTGAAGATGGGCAGCATCTTCAAATCGCTCGACCGCGACGATGATGTGCTGACCGTCGGCATCAACCGTGCCGTCTCCCTGCTGGCGGATGCGGCGGCGCGTGTCCGCGCCCTCGGCCCACATCCGAAGGATGGGGAGCCTGTGGAGGTGAAGAAGGGTCGCTTCGGCCCCTTCGCGCAGCATGCCGGCTTCGTGGCCAGCCTGCCGCGCAACATGACCATGGAAGAGATCACCCTCGACCAGGCCGTGGCGCTGCTGGCGGAGAAGGGCAAGAAGCTGCCGCCCAAGGGCGCCAAGAAGGGCGCGGCGAAGAAGGCCACCACGAAGAAAGCGGCCGCCACCCCGGCCGAAGGTGCGGAAGCCAAGCCCAAAAAGGCGGCCGCACCGAAGAAGACCGCCACCGCCAAGAAGCCGGCGGCCAAGAAGCCCGCCGCCAAGAAGGCCGCCACGCCCAAGGCGGCAGCGAAGGAAAAGGCCTGAGCGGGGACCCGGACACCGTGGGCAGCGGCACCGCGCCACTGCCCACGCGCGACCAGCTTCGCCGCTTCCTGCGCGATGCGAAGGGCGATGTCGGCAAGAGTGACATCGTTCGCCATTTCGGCCTGAGCGTGGATCAGCGCCCGGCCTTGCGCGCCCTGCTGCGGGACCTCCAGGCCGAGGGTGTCGTCGCCCGCTCCGGCAGCCGCCGCGTCCGCGATACGCGGAAACTGCCCGAGATCGCCGTGGTCGAGGTCTTCGGCATCGACCCGGATGGAGACCCCCTCGCCCGCCCGGTGGAATGGGAGGGCGAGGGCCGCGCACCGCTGGTCTATATGCGCCCGGAACGCCCCGGCCAGCCGGCCCTGGCGCCCGGTGAGCGGGTGTTGGCCCGGCTGCGCTCGATGGGTGGCGACAAGTATGACGGGCGCACCTTCAAGCGCCTGGGTGGTCCTTCGTCGGTCCGCGTGCTGGGGCTGTTCCAGGATGGCCGCGTGCAACCGGTGGACAAGCGCCACAAGGCCGAATGGTCCGTACCCTCCGGCGAGGAAGGCGGCGCCGAGCCAGGCGAGCTGGTCCTCGCCGAGCCCATCAGCCATATCGGCAGCGGCCTTCGCCCCGTGCGCATCGTGGAGCGGCTGGGGCGCATGGACGCGCCGCGTGCCGTTTCCATCCTCTGCGTCCACCAGCACGGCATTCCCGACACGTTTCCCCCCGAGGCGCTGGCGGAAGCCGCCGCCGCCGGCCCCGTGGACCTCCAGGGCCGCGAGGACCTGCGCGACATCCCTCTCGTCACCATCGATGGCGAGGATGCGCGCGATTTCGATGATGCCGTCTGGGCCGAGGCGACAGCGGATGGCTGGCGCATCCTCGTCGCCATCGCCGATGTCGCGCATTACGTGCCGGCGGGCAGCGCGCTCGACACTGAAGCCCGCCTGCGCGGCAACAGCGTCTATTTCCCCGACCGTGTCGTGCCGATGCTGCCCGAGGCGCTGTCCAATGAATGGTGCAGCCTGAAGCCCGGCGAGAACCGGGGTTGCCTGTTCGTGGAGATGCGCTTCGACGCATCCGGCACCAAGACCAACCATCGCTTCGGGCGCGGCCTGATGCGCTCCGCCGCCCGCCTCACCTACGAACAGGTGCAGAAAGCCCATCTGCGCGGCGAGATGGCCGAGACCATCGGCCCCCTCTTCGGCGCCTATGCCGCGCTTCAGAAGGCACGGGATGCGCGCGGCACGCTGGATCTCGACCTGCCCGAGCGCCGCGTGCTGCTGGATGAGAACGGCCAGGTGCGGGATGTCGTCCCGCGCATCCGTCTCGACTCCCACCGGCTGATCGAGGAATTCATGGTCGCCGCGAATGTCTGCGCGGCGGAGACGCTGGAGAAGCTGGGCCAGCCCTGCATGTACCGGGTGCATGAGCGCCCCTCCGATGAGAAGCTCGAAGGGCTGCGCCAGTTCCTCGACAGTTTCGAACTCGACCTCCCCGCGGCGGGCGAGCTGCGCCCCCGCCACTTCGCCGACCTGCTGGAAAAGACGAAGGATTGGCCAGAGGCGCAGCTGATCCATGAGGCCGTTCTGCGCGGCCAGTCCCAGGCCGCGTACAGCCCGGACAATCTCGGGCATTTCGGCCTGGCCCTGCCCCGCTATGCCCACTTCACCAGCCCCATCCGCCGCTATGCGGACCTGCTGGTTCACCGGGCTCTCATCGGGGGTCTGAAACTGGGCCCGGAACATATTCCCCCAGCGGACGCCACGGACTTCGCCGATATCGGTGAGCGCATCACCCAGGCCGAGCGCCGCGCCGCGGCCGCCGAGCGCGACGCGGTGGACCGCTACCTGACTGGCCTGATGGCAACACGCGTTGGCAACATATTCGCCGCGCGTATTTCGGGGGTGACACGGTTCGGCCTCTTCGTCACGGTGGAGGAGAACGGCGTGAGCGGAATCGTGCCGTTGTCATCCCTGCCGGACGACCGATGGATTCACGAGGAGGCCGAACGCCGGCTTTCCGGCCGCAACACGCGGTTGGTGTTCAGCCTTGGACAAGCGGTGGATGTCCGCTTGTCCGACGCCGCCCCTCTCACGGGCGGCCTGGTGTTCCAGTTGCTGCAAGGCGTGCCCGCGCCAAGCGGAGCAAGGCGGCGCTAGGGCTCCTTCGCATCCCCTTCTCACGCGGCGCCTTTCTGCGGTTGGCCGTGGCCCTGGTGCTGACCCTCGCGGCAGGGCTGCCCGCCCGTGCGCAGGAAGGCCCCTTCCCGCGCAACACAGTGCATACGGTCCTGCAACAGGCCTTCACCGCGATCCTTGAGCGCCACCTGGAACCCGCCGCCCCGGCCGATCTCGCGCTGTGGTCCCTGCGTGGCCTCGGCGCCGTGGACACGCGCCTCAATGCGGAGGTGCTCAGCGGCCTGCTGCGCCTGAGCCTCGGGGACCGGCTGTTGGCCGAATTGCTGGCCCCCGCCAACCCCGCAGCCCCCGCGGACGCCCAGCGCCCGCAGCCACGCCCCCCGGCGGAAATCCTGGCTACCACACTGACGGAGTTCTACGCCGCTGCCTGGAATGCCTCACCCCTGCTGCGCCATGCCGGCGTGGAGCGGATGATCCAGGCCGGCTTCGACGAGTTGTTCAACCACCTGGACCCCTACAGCCGCTATGTAACGGCTCAGGAGGCGGCCCAGGCGCGAGAGCGCCGGGTCGGCCAGTCCTCACTCGGTCTCCGCCTGGCGGCCAGCCGGCGTGGCACCGTTATCATCGCCTCAGTGGCACCGGACGGGCCTGCCGCCCAGGCAGGGCTGCGGGAAGGCGACCAACTCCTCGCAATCGACGGATACCCCGTCTCCGCGCGCCGCATCACCGAGGCTGCCGAACTGCTGGAGGGCTATGCGGATACTGCCGTGGAGCTTCAACTCCGGCGGGGTAATCGCCGCCTCACCGTCACCTTGCACCGTAGCGCGCAGCCCAGCCAGACGGTCTGGGCCCAGAAGGCGGACGGGCTGCTCTGGCTGCGCATTTCCCATTTCTCCGCCCACACCACGGAAGATCTCTCCCTCGCCCTGCTCGACTCCTTCGCGGACGGTCAACCGCCACGCGGAGTGGTGCTGGACCTTCGCGGCAATCGCGGCGGCGTGCTGATGCAGGCAATGACGGTGGCCGACCTCTTCCTGACCGACGGCCCCGTGGCCAGCAGCCAGGGTCGCCACCCCGATTCTGTTCGTGAGTGGCGCGCCACCGGGCGGGACCAGGCCCAGGGCCGGCCGCTGGTCGTTCTGGTGGATGGCCGCACGGCCTCTTCGGCTGAAATCGTCACGGCCGCGCTGTCCGATCGGAAGCGTGCCGTGGTGGTTGGCAGCTCGACCTTGGGCAAAGGGCTTATCCAGGTGGTCGTACCGCTCTCGAATAATGGGGAAGTGCTGATCTCCTGGTCCCGGGTACTGGCACCGCTGGGGTGGCCCGTGCAGGGCCTCGGCATCCAGCCGAATATCTGCACCAGCCTGGGCATCGAGAATGTGCAATCCGAGATGGCGCAGATCTTCAATGGCGAGGCGCCCCGCACCGCCGTGCTGGCCCGCCTTCGCGCTGCCCGGGCGCCGGTGCCCGCCAGCGAGGTAGCGGCCCTGCGCAATACCTGCCCCCCGGCGGAGGGCCGCAGCCTGGATACCGACGTCGCCAAGGTGCTCCTGGACCGCCCGGCCGCCTATACGGTGGCCCTGGGGCCCTAAAATGCACCGGAAAGCGCCTGGGAATCGAGGATGTGCTTGACTGTAGCGGCAGGCGGTATAGTTTCCGCGACCTCAAGGATGCCGGGAATGCGGTTCTGTATCGCCCGGTCTAGAGCAGCGCAGTTTGCGTCGCACCACGGCGACTACGGAAGAATGTCATGGCCAAGTCCAACACGATCCTGATCAAGCTCGTCAGCACGGCTGACACCGGCTACTTCTACGTCACGAAGAAGAACACCCGGTCCACGACCAACAAGCTCGAGTTCAAGAAGTACGACCCCGTTGCGCGCAAGCACGTCGTCTTCCGCGAGTCCAAGATCAAGTAAGCTGCTGGTGCCTGCCCCGCGCAGGCGCCGCCATGCTTAGCAAAAAGGGCCGTCCCCGCCTGGGGCCCGGCCCTTTTTTCACATGTGCCCGCCAAGCAGCGGAGCCGGTTCAGTCGACCACCACGCCGGCGCGGTGGCTGCGCCAATCCTCTGGCTGAGCCAGCTCCACCCGGTTCCGGCCTTTGGCCTTGGCGCGATAGAGCGCAGCGTCGGCGGCCGAGGTCAGGTCCTTCAGCGTATCCCCAGCCCGGCTGACGGCCACGCCAATGCTGGCGGTGATGGACAGCGGCGCCATCTGATCCAGCTTCACCGCTGTCTCCACCAGGGCGAGCCGCAGGCGCTCAGCCACCTGCACCGCCTCCTCCTCACTCGCATTGGCCATGGCGACGATGAATTCCTCGCCACCGAAGCGGGCCACCACGTCCAGCGCGCGCAGATGCTGCTTCATCCGCCGGGCCACCTCGCGCAGCACCTCGTCGCCCGCCGCATGGCCATGGGTGTCATTGACCGCCTTGAAGCGGTCCACATCCACCATCAGGAGGCCAGCCTTGCCCGCCCGCAGCAGGCCTTCCAGATGGCGGGTGGCGTAGCGCCGGTTGCGTAGGCCGGTCAGGCCATCCGTCACCGCCATCTCGAGGGAACGGTCCAACTCGGCCCGCAGCCGCTCCTGGTACCGCTTGCGCCGGATCTGGTTCCGTGCCCTCGCCCGCAGCTCATTGGGGTCCACCGGGCGCAGCACATGGTCATTGGCGCCAAGATCGAAGCCACGCAGGATCTGCGGGCGCTGATCCTCGTCGGCGATCAGCAACAAGGGCAATTCCCGCGTAGGTGCCTGCGCCCTCATGCGGGAGGCAAACCGCAGCCCGTCCTGGCCATCCAGTGACAGGCTGAGGAGAACGAGGTCGAGCCGCCCTTCTCCCAGCGTTTCCCAGGCCTTTACACCATCCTCCGCCAGATGGACCTGAATGCCGTCGCTGGAGAGCACGCTCACCAGCAACTCCGCCTCATTGACGTCCTCGGTGATCAGCAGCGCCTCGGCGCCGGCCACACTGCCAGAAGGCTGCGGCTCCGGCGCGAAGCCCAGCTCGCGTGCCGTCTCGGCACGCAGGCGGAAGGCATCCAGCACCTGCTTCGTCCGCAGCAGCGCACGCAGGCGCGCGAAAAGGGTCGGGTGGTCCACAGGCTTGGACAGGAAATCATCCGCCCCGGCCTCCAGGCCCCGCACCCGCTCGGCGGGATCGACCAGCGCCGTGATCATGACCACGGCGATCTCGGAGGTCAGCGGGTTGGCCTTCAGGCGGCGGCAAACCTCGTAGCCGTCCATCCCGGGCATCATGACGTCCAGCAGGATGATGTCCGGCGCCCATTCCGCGGCCTTCACCAGGGCTTCGGGGCCGGAGGCCGCCAGCGCGACCTCGTAATACTCAGCGTTCAGACGTGCTTCGAGAAGGCGAAGATTGGCGGCGATATCGTCAACCACCAGGATACGCGCACTCATACCGCCATTTCCTCCGCCAACGCTGCGGCCATGGGCGAACCAGAGGGCCCATAGCACGAGATCGCCCGTCGGCGCCTTCTTCCTGCATCCTGCCAAGCGGCGAATGCCCGGAGAAGGCGCCGATCCTGGCGCCCAGAGAAAGAAGCCAAATCAAGGCTCTGCCCCTTCACTGCCTGGCAGCAGGGGCCTTGCCGTCGGCAAGTTGAGCCGTGACTATCGGTGGAAACGGCTTAGCACGAAAACAACGCGCGCGCCCGATGAATCGATAGAAATCAGCGCCGCTGGTACTGTGTTTTGCCGAAAAGCAACTCCCGCTCCTCGTCGTTCATCGGTCCGCTGCGCTGGTTTTCGGACAACACGGCCACGCCGCGCTGCACGGCCGGGCGGGCAGCGATGGCGTCGTGCCAGCGCTTCACGGCCGGATACTCCGCCAGGTCGATATCGCGGCGGTCCGGATTGCGGACCCACGGGAAGGTCGCGATATCGGCAATGGAATAATCCTTCCCCGCCAGATACTCGCTTTGCGACAGGCGCTTCTCCAGCACGTTGTGCAGGCGCTTCACCTCATTGCCATAGCGCTCGGTCGCATAGGGGATCTTCTCGGGCGCATAGGCGGCGAAGTGGTTGTACTGGCCAAACATCGGCCCCACGCCGCCCATCTGGAACATGAGCCACTGCAGGGCCTTGTAGCGCTCCACCGGGTCGGAAGGCATCAGCCGCCCGCTTTTTTCCGCCAGATAAATCAGGATCGCGCCGCTTTCGAACAGTTCCACCCGGCGCCCGTCCGGCCCTTCCGGGTCCACGATGGCGGGGATGCGGTGGTTCGGCGTGATGGCCAGGAACTCGGGGCGGAACTGCTCGCCCTTCCCGATATTCACCGGCACCACCTTGTAGGGCAGTTCCAATTCTTCCAGGGCGATATGGACCTTATGGCCATTAGGGGTCGGCCAACTCCAGACTTCGATCGTCATGGTTTCACTCCATCCATCAGCGGGCAGATGGGTGGCGTGGGCTGGGCTGGCAACCTTCAGCGCGGCAGAAGCGCCTCAGCGCATCGAAAACCCGCTCACGAAGCCGGCCATGAGAAAGCCGATCATCAGGTCCAGCAGCACGAAGCCAACCGCCACGCCGCCGCTCACGCGCAGCGCCAGGCTGGTGCCGTACCATTGCAGCCACATGAGATAGCCCAGCCCGGCCAGGTTGATCCCCTGCCCCATCCACCCCGGCAGGAGCGAGGCCAGCAGCGAGATGGGCACGATGGCGCAGTACTGCACCAGGCTCATCCAGTTCCAGGTGGCGAGGAAGCGCGGCCACATTGCTCCCTGGCCAGCGGCGAGCGCCATGGGCAGGGTGGCCAGACTGTAGCCCGCCCAACCCGCGACGAAGCCGATGATCTCAGCCGAGATACCACGCGCCGTCGGCGGCACCGTGCCGGAAAGCAGCCGGATCATCAGGAACAAGGGCAGGCACAGTGCCGCCGCCCAATAGGAGCGCCCGGCAGCCTCGGCCGTCAGAGGCATGAACATGATGCCTTCCGCCCGGCCGCGCGCCAGCATCAGCGCGCCGCGGAGGCCGGCAATCATCTCGGTCAGGCGGGCCGCCCCTGGCCCCGGCAGCTCGGGCGGGCGGGGGCTCAGGCGGAAACCTTTGCCGGCAGCAGCGCGGCGATCACGGCGGCATAGAGACGGGACAGCGCCCGCAGCTCCTCCACCGGCGTGCATTCATCGGATTTGTGCATGGTGGCCCCCACCGCGCCCAGTTCCGCCACCGGGCAGTAGCGCGCGATGAAGCGGGCGTCGGAAGTGCCACCGCCGGTATCCAGCTTCGGCTCCACGCCCGCTGCCTGGCGCGTGGCGGCCTGCAGCGCCGCGACGAAATCGCCCGGCTGCGTCAGGAAGGATTCGCCGGAGCAGGAAACATCCAACTCATACTTCGCCCCTTCCGCCTCCAGCACATCGCGGATGCGCTGGGTGAGCGAGGCGCTGGAATGCAGGTCGTTGAAGCGGATGTTCAGCCGCGCCTTGGCCATGGGCGGAATAACGTTGGTCGCAGGGTTGCCGACATCGAAGCTGCTGACCTGCAGGGTCGAGGGTTCGAACCACTCGCTGCCATCATCCAGCGGCGTGGCGGTCAGGGTATGCAGCACGCGCACCAGCCGGTGGATGGGGTTATCCGCCCGCTGCGGATAGGCGGTGTGGCCCTGCACGCCATGCAGCGTGATGGCGACATTCATGCTGCCCCGGCGGCCGATCTTGATCGTATCCCCCAGCACCGCCTTGCTGGTCGGCTCACCCACGATGCACATGTCGGGGATCTGGCCATTGGCCTGCATCCATTCCAGCACCTTCACGGTGCCATCCGTGGCCGGCCCTTCCTCATCGCCGGTAATCAGCAGGGAGAGGCTGCCCGGCATGTCCGCGGGCAGCGAGGCAATGGCGGCGATCCAGGCGGCGACCCCGCCCTTCATGTCCGTGGCGCCACGGCCATAGACCACGCCGTCCCTCACCTCCGCGCCGAACGGGTCTGCGGTCCAGCCGGCGAGGTCGCCGGGCGGCACGACATCAGTATGCCCGGCGAAGCAGAGATGCGGGGCGCCCGTGCCGCGCCGGGCAAACAGGTTCTCGATCTCGCCAAACCGCAGCCGGGTACAGACAAAACCCAGCGGCTCCAATGCCGCTTCCAGCACCGCCATCGCCCCCGCATCGGCGGGGGTCACGCTCGGGCAGCGAATGAGATCCTGGAGGAGCGGCAAAGGATCCATGGCGACGATCAGTCCCGCAGCAGCTCGTTGATGCTGGTCTTGCTGCGGGTCTGAGCGTCCACCCGCTTGACGATGACGGCGCAATACAGGCTCGGGCCCGGCGTGCCATCCGGCAGCGGCTTGCCCGGCAGGCTGCCCGGCACCACCACGGAATAAGGCGGCACCTTGCCGACGAACACCTCGCCCGTCGCACGGTCGATGATCTTGGTGGAGGCGCCCAGGAACACGCCCATGGCCAGCACCGCGCCCTCACCCACGATCACGCCCTCGGCCACCTCGGAACGGGCGCCAATAAAGCAATTGTCGCCGATGACAACCGGGTTGGCCTGCAGCGGCTCCAGCACGCCGCCGATGCCGGCACCGCCGGAGATGTGGCAGTTCTTGCCGATCTGGGCGCAGGAGCCGATCGTCGCCCAGGTGTCCACCATCGTGCCTTCATCGACATAGGCGCCGAGATTCACGAAGGAGGGCATGAGCACCACGCCCTTGGCGATGTAGGCGGAGCGGCGCACCACGGCGCCCGGCACGGCGCGGAAGCCGGCTTCCTTGAAGCGGTTTTCGCCCCAATCCTTGAACTTCAGCGGAACCTTGTCGTAGGCGCCGAGGCCGACATCCATCGGCGCGCTGTCTTCCAGGCGGAAGGAAAGCAACACCGCCTGCTTCAGCCACTGGTTGACCTTCCACTCGCCATTGCCGGCGGGCTCGGCCACGCGCGCCTTGCCGGAATCCAGCAGCTCCAGAGCCGTCTCGATCGCCTCGCGGTCCGCACCCTTCGTGGCGGGCGAGATCTCGTTGCGGCGGGCCCACAGGCCTTCGATGGTGGAGGAGAGGCTGGCGAGGTCCATGCAGGTCATTCCCAATACGGCGCGGCAGATAAAAAGGGTCCGCGCCGGTATCGGGTGGTGCCGGGCCGCTGTCAACAACGGCGGCAGGGATGCCTGGCGCCTGACGGCATCACGCCATGCAGCCTGACCTCGCCAGGCGGCGGCTGCCCATGCAGCCCGCCGCCCGGGCGGCAAGAGCCAAGGCAGCGGAGCAGCCGCCCGGCGCCTGAAGGCAGACGTTAAGGCCGGATCAGCGTGCCCGCGCCGCCATCGGTGAACAGCTCGATCAGCACGGCATGCGGCACGCGGCCATCGACGATGACAGCGCCCTTCACCCCCTGCTCGATGGCGTAGATGCAGGTCTCGATCTTCGGGATCATGCCACCGGAGATCCAACCCTCAGCGATGCCGGCGCGCGCCTCGGCCACCGTCATCTCCGGAATCAGCTTCTTCTCGGGGTTCAGCACACCCGGCACATCCGTCAGCATCAACAGGCGAGAAGCATTGAGCGCGCCAGCGATGGCGCCCGCCGCCGTGTCGGCGTTGATGTTGTAGGTCTGGCCATCGGAACCCACGCCCACCGGTGCGACCACCGGCACGATATCCGCACCGATCAGCAGTTCCAGCACATGCGGGTCCACCTTGTGCGGCTCACCCACGAAGCCGAGGTCGAGCACCTTCTCGATGTTGCTCTCGGGGTCGATGTAGGTGCGCGTCAGCTTGCGGGCGCGGATCAGGTTGCCGTCCTTGCCGGAAATACCCACCGCCAGCGCACCGGCGCGGGTGATGCAATCGGCCACCTGCTTATTGACGGTGCCGGAGAGCACCATCTCCACGACGTCCACGACATTGGCGTCCGTCACGCGCAGGCCGTTGATGAATTGCGACTGCACGTTCAGCCGCTTCAGCATGGCGTTGATCTGGGGGCCACCGCCATGGACCACCACCGGGTTCACGCCCACCTGCTCCAGCAGGGCGATATCGCGGCCGAAGCGGTCCGCGGCCTCCGTCTCGCCCATGGCGTGGCCGCCATACTTCACGACGATCGTCTGGTCGTCATATCGCTTCAGGAACGGCAGAGCCTGGGCAAGAAGTTCCATCTGGCTACGCGCTTCTTCGGTCATGGCCGTTCCTTCCGGCAGGACTTGCACTCCGCGCCGCCTCTACGGGGCGGGAAGGCAGGGGTCAAGGCTGAGCCGGAATGCAACCCTCAGGCGGCGGGTGCCGCCAGGGCCGCCAGCTCGGCGCGCAGCTCGGGAATGCCGAGCCCGGTTTCGCTGCTGGTGGTGATCACCACAGGGTGGGCCGCGGTGTATTTCTTCACCAGCGTCGCCGCTTCCGCCTCGCGCTTAGCGAGCTGCCCTGGCTTCACGTCATCGGCCTTGGTGAGCACGATCTGGAAGGTCACGGCGGCATCCGTCAGCAGCTTCATGGCCGCGTGGTCCGAAGCCTTGGTCTCGATGCGGGAGTCCAGCAGCAGAACCACGCGGCGCAGCGTCGGGCGGCCACGGAGGAAGTTGAACATCAACCCCTGCCAGTCCTCCTTCACGCTCTTCGCCGCCTGGGCGTAGCCGTAGCCAGGCATGTCCACCAGCACCAGCCGATCACCAAGGTTGAAGAAGTTCAACTGCTTGGTGCGGCCCGGCGTGTGGGAAACACGCGCGAGGCTGTTCTGCCCCGTCAGCGCATTGGTGATGGACGACTTGCCGACATTGGAGCGGCCACAGAATGCCACCTCCGGCAGGCCGGGTGGTGGCAGCTGATCGATGCTCTGGGCGGCGTAGAAGAACTCGCAGGGGCGGCAGAACAGCAGCCGCCCCTCTTCCAGCGCCGCCGCGCGCTCATCCTCGTTGCGCGCGTCGGGTAGAATGCTCATCGCTTTGCCTTGGCCAGCTTCCGGGCCGCGGCGCGCTCCTTCAGCTCATGCCGGCTGATGTAAGCCTGCTGGCCGATGGAGAGCAGGTTGTTCCAGGACCAGTAGATCACCAGGCCCGCCGGGAAGCTCGCCAGCATGAAGGTGAAGATCACCGGCATCCAGGTGAAGATCTTGGCCTGGATCGGATCCGGCGGCTGCGGGTTCAGCTTCTGCTGGGCGAACATGGTCACGCCCATGATCAGGGCCCACACCGGCATGTGCAGCAGCGCCGGCGGATCCCACGGAATCATGCCGAACAGGGTGAACAGGTTCGTCGGGTCGGGCGCCGAAAGGTCGCGGATCCAGCCGAAGAACGGCGCGTGCCGCATTTCGATGGTGACGAACAGCACCTTGTACAGGGCGAAGAAGACCGGGATCTGGATCAGGATGGGCAGACAGCCGGAGGCAGGGTTCACCTTCTCCGTCTTGTACAGCGCCATCATCTCCTGCTGCGCCTTGGTCGGGTCGTCCTTATAGCGCTCGCGGATCTCCGTCATCTTCGGCGCGAGCAGCTTCATCCGCGCCATCGACTTGTAGGCCTTGTTGGCCAGCGGGAAGAACAGCGCCTTCAGGGCGACGGTGAAGACCAGGATGGCCACGCCGAAATTGCCGAGGTGCTTGAACAGCCAATCCAGCGCATAGAAGAACGGCTTCGTCAGGAAGTAGAACATGCCGAAGTCGACGGCCTTGTCGAAATCGGTCACGCCCAGATTGTCGCGGTAGCTGTCCAGCAGCCGCACTTCCTTGGCGCCCGCGAAGATACGCGTGCCGACATTGGCAGTCGCACCCGGCGCGACGGACTGCGGCGCGGGGGTGGCGAAATCCACCTGCCAACGGTCCTGGCCGCCCTCCAGCACATGGCGCCAGGTGGCGCGCATCGGCTGAGAGGGATCGACCGGGTTGATGGCCGTCAGCCAGTACTTGTCCGTGAAGCCGGCCCAGCCGCCATTGGTCTCCTGCTCCAGCGCGATGCCACGGCGCTCGGCGCCGTCGCTCTTGGCGGTCTTGTAGGTCGTCTCATGCAGGCGGCCGCCGAGCACGCCGACAAAGCCTTCATGCAGGATGTAGAAGCCGGCCACCTGCGGCGTCACGTCGCGGCGCACGCGCACCCAGGGCAGCACGGAGGCGGCCTCGGAACCGTTGTTGATGACGCGCTGGTCCGCCTGGAACATGTAGTTCGCGTCCAGGCTCAGCACGATCTGGAACACCTGACCCTGGCCATTGTCCCAGGAGAGCGTCACCGGCCGGCCGGGGGCCAGCGGGCCGCCTTCGGCGCGCCAGTCGGTATCGGCGTCCGGCACGCGCGTGCGGCCATCGCCGGAGGACCAGCCCCACTGGGCGAAATAGGGCTGCTGCTCCTCGCGCGGCGCCAGCAGGCGGACATTGGCCGAGAGCGGGTCAACCGTCTCGCGGTAGTCCTTGAGGATCAGGTCATCGAGCCGCGCGCCGCGCAGGTTCAGGCTGCCGGAAAGGCGCGCGCTGTCGATACGCATGCGCTCGGGCGCCGGGCGGCTGGCGGCGGCCGCCTGGGCGGCATCGGCGGAGCCGGGGCTGGCCGGCGTCACCGCAGGCGTGCTGCCGCCCGCAGCGGGCGCAGCGGGCTGCGTGGCCGTCACGGCAGGCGAGGATTCGGGCGCGGGAGTCGTTTCCCGCTTCCAGAGGTCGAAGGCGAGCAGGATACCGATCGAGAGCGCGATCGCCGCAAGAAGTCGCTTCTGGTCCATCGGTGCTGTGCCGTCAGGCCTTCTGGTGGGCCGCCGCCTCCCCGGTGCGGGAATGCTGCGGGCAGTTCGGTTGCGCTTCCCCCTCCCCAGGGGTGGGGTCGGGAAGCGGGACGGGGTCGTATCCCCCAGGATGCCAAGGATGGCAACGGAGCAACCGCTTCGCGGCGAGCAAAGAGCCGCGCGCGGCGCCGTGCACATCCAGCGCTTCGATGGCGTAGGCGCTGCAATGGGGATAGAAGCGGCAGTGGCTGCCGATGATGCCTCGCAGCGTGAGCTGATAGGTGCGGACAGCGCCTTTCAGCACCATCGCCGCCGGCCGGCGGCCCTTCAGCCTGTTCACGGCTTGACGCCGAGCTGCTTCAGCAATCCGCGCAGGTCGCCCGTGAGCTGACTGAAATTCCGCGTGCCGGTGGCCTCCCGGCCGATCAGCACAAGGTCCCAGCCCTCTGGCGCGCCCTGGCCCAGCAAAAGCCGGGCGGCCTCGCGCAGGCGCCGCTTCGCGCGGTTGCGCGCCACGGCATTGCCCAGCTTCTTGGTCGCGGTGAAGCCAACGCGTAAAGGGGCACCCGTGCCGGGCAGGGCCTGGAGCACCAGACCCGGCCGCGCACCTCGGTTCCCCTTTCCTGCGACGCGCAGAAACTCACGCCGCCGCTTCAGACGAGGCGGTGATTGGGCCAAGGGCCTGTCTCCCGCTCTGCGTCCGGAAGTCTCAGGCGGACAGCTTCTTCCGGCCCTTGGCACGGCGATTGTTCAGCACCTTGCGGCCGCCGACCGTCTCCATGCGAGTGCGGAAACCATGCCGGCGCTTCCGGACGAGCTTCGAGGGCTGATACGTACGCTTCACGAGCGCTACTCCGTCAAAAAATCTTAAACCGGGAACCGTGCCGAACCCGGTATTCCCCGGCGCGTCACAGCAAAACCGGACTGCCCCTGTAAGGAGCCGTCCGGCGAAGGTGGGGACGTATAGGTAAGTGGCCACCGCCACGTCAACCGCCGTAACCATTGCCCTGGCTTGCAAGAGGGGTTTCACGGCGGTTTTCCGCCCCCATTTTTGCCGGGCACGGCACGAATCGGCATGCCGGGCTGTGGCCCCGAATCCTCTCAGGGGGTCATAACCCCCCTCTCCCTTCCGCTGGAGGATATCGAATCGCATGCCTGACCACACGCAGCCCCGGCGCAACCAGCCCTGGGACGTGGCGATCATCGGCGCAGGCGGCGCCGGCCTGGCAGTCGCCGCCGCCTGCCTGCGGCACGGGCGCCGTGTGGTCATCTTCGAGCGCGGCACCCCGGCGAGGCCGGACCATGCCGCCCTGCTGGGCGCGGCGAAGCTCGCCGCTTCCGGCCAGCGCCCCGTCTGGGGCAGCTGGCATCGCCCGGCGGCCTCCGCGCCCTTCGCCCCTTTCCGTGCACGCGGAGCCGAAGTGGTGGAGGCCAGCGCCCACTTCATCGCGGATGACTGCATCGAAGCCGCGGGCCGTACCTACACCTTCCGCCATGCCGTGATCGCCGCCGGAACGACACCCCTGGTGCCGGACATTCCCGGCCTCGCCGCCATTCCCTGGCTGACTCCCGATACCATCGGCGCGCTGGAAGAAGCGCCAGAACACCTCCTGGTGCTGGGCGGCGGCGCCAAGGCCGTGGAGCTGGCACAGGCCCACGCCCTGCTCGGCTGCCGCGTCAGCCTGGTGCAGCCCGCCCCCAACATCCTGCCGGGCGAGGACCTGGAGTTGGTGGACCCCCTCCGCCACTACCTCCGCCGCAACGGGGTGGACCTGCACGAGAACACTCCGGTGCAGCGGGTGGAGCATGCGGGCGGCGGCGTGGCGCTGCGGCTGGAGGGCGGTGCGCGGATCGAGGGATCGCATCTGCTGCTCGCTCTTGGCCAGTCCCCCAACCTCTCCGCGCTGGACCTGCCCGCCGCTCATATCGGCGCCACCGCGCGGGGCGTGGCGGTGCGCAAGGATCTGCGCAGCCCGGATAACGCCCGGGTCTGGGCGGCCGGCTCCATCGCCGACACCGGCTGGGAGGCGGCGCCCCATGGTCAGCACGCGGCCATCGTCACGGAAGGCATGTTGCACAGCCTGCGCGCCTCCCTCGGGGAAAGCCCGCCGCCCCGCCTGACATGCACCTTGCCCGCCCTGGCCCAGCTCGGCCTGACCGAGAAGGAGGCCCGGGAGGCGGGCCACGAGCCGCAGGCCCTCCGCTTATCACTGGATGGCACGCCACATGGCCCCGGACTCGTAAAGCTGGTGGCCCGGCGCGATGGCCACCTGCTGGGCGCCAGCCTGCTGTGCCCGAACGCCGCCGAGGCCGCAGCCATGTTGGCCCTCGCGCTGGAACGCGGGCTCAGCGCGCGGGATCTGGCAGCCCAGCCCATGCCGCGCGGCACGCTGGCCGAAGCCATCGCCGGCGCCGCCACCAGCCTGTCCGGCACGGATTTCCCTTCCTCCCCGATGCGGCGCATCCTGGGGGTACTGGATCGTTGGCACTGATAGGAAGCCCGATGGAGAAGACACTTTCCGGCCGCTCGGCGGTCGTTACCGGTTCCACCAGCGGCATTGGCCTTGGCATTGCCAGGATGCTGGCCGCGGCCGGTGCCAAGGTCATGCTCAACGGCTTCGGTAAGCCTGAGGATATCGCGGCGGCGAAGCACGCCATCGCCGAGGTGTGCGGCGGCGAGGAGCCGCATCACTCCGCCGCCGACCTCTCCAAGGCGGAGGAGGTGCGCGAGATGGTCGCGGAGGCGGAGGGTGCGCTCGGCAAGGTGGACATCCTGGTGAACAACGCCGGTATCCAGTTCACCAGCCCGGTGGCCGATTTCCCCGAGGACAAGTGGAACGCCATCATCGCCATCAACCTGTCGGCGGTGTTCCATGGCACCAAGGCAGTGCTTCCTGGCATGAAGGAGCGGAACTGGGGCCGCATCATCAATATCGCCTCGGCGCATGGGCTGGTGGCCTCGCCCGAGAAGGCCGCCTATGTCGCCGCCAAGCATGGCGTGGTGGGGCTGACCAAGGTCACGGCCATCGAGCTGGCGCAGACCGGCATCACCTGCAACGCCATCTGCCCCGGTTTCGTCCGCACGCCGCTGGCCGAGGTGCAGGTCGGCGCCATCGCCAAGGCCAAGGGTGTCTCGGAGGATGTGGCTCTGAAGGACCATCTACTGGCCAAGCAGCCGAGCAAGCGCTGGGTGGAGGTGGAGGAAGTGGCCCGCATGGCGCTCTATGTCTGCGGCCCTGATACCGGCAGCCTCACCGGCGCGGCCCTGTCGCTGGATGGCGGCTGGGTGGCGTCGTAAGGCGACGTCCATGAGCGGCAATCCCAGCTGGAACCCGTCCCAGTACCTGCGCTTCGGCACGGAGCGGCTTCAGCCGGCCATCGACCTCATCAACCGCCTGGACCACCCCGCGCCCCACCGCGTGGTGGATCTGGGCTGCGGTGCCGGCAATGCGCTGCCGATCCTCGCCGCCCGCTTTCCCGGTGCGGAGGTGATGGGCGTCGATGGGTCCGCCGCCATGCTGGCCAAGGCGGCAGCCAACGGCTTCCGCACCGAGCAGGCCGATATCGCCAACTGGCAGCCGGAGGAGAAGGTGGACGTCATCTTCTCCAACGCCGCGCTGCAATGGCTGCCGGACCATGTCGGTCTCTTCCCACGCCTGCTGTCCTGCCTCGCTCCCGGCGGAATCCTGGCGGTGCAGATGCCGGCCATGGACGATACTCCCGCGCGGCACATGCAGGCGCAGGTCGCGAGCCAGGGGCCCTGGGCGGCCGATGTAGCCCACGTCACCCGGGTGCAGCCGGTGGCCGCTCCCGCCGTGTATTATGGCCTGCTTCGCCCACTGGCGGCCCGGCTGGAGCTTTGGGTCACGGAGTACATGCACCAACTCAAGGGGCCGGACCCTGTGATGGAATGGTTCAAAGGCAGTAGCTTACAGCCTTATCTCGACGCGATGAGGGAAGAACATCGCCCGGCCTTCCTGGCAGCCTATGCCGAAGCGGTCCGGCCGCATTATCCGGCCCTGGCCGATGGCGTAACCCTGCTGCCATTCCGCCGCCTGTTCCTTATCGCGGAAACCCATCGCTAGGCTTAACAGACTGTTTTTTAATAATTTATCCACATCAGCCGCGTTTGGCCATTCTGCCTGACAGCCAGAATGGCCTGCTGCCGGAAGCGGCGTGCCAGCCCGACCAAAAGGCGGGACGGTGCGGCAACCAGCCACTGCTCCTCCGCCCAGGCCGCATGCAACCGCCGCAACGGCAGGCTGCGCGCTGGAAGCAGGGGGTATCGCCGGGCGGCCTCTGCCAATCGCCTTTGCGCCGCTTCGTTCCAGCCCGCAGGCTTGCGCCGGGCCATGGGATTGCAGGCTGTGACGAAAGCCCCCTCCCGCGCACCCATCCGCCGAAGCAGCGCCGCCGTATCAGAGCAGCGGCGCCCAGGCCGGCAGGCGACGCCACCCGCCACATAGGCGGTCTCCCGGAATGCGCGGGAGAGCCGCCCGTTCACGCCGGCAAATGCATCAGCAGGCCCTTGAGGTACGCGCTCTCCGGCAGCAACGGATGCACGGGGTGGTCCATCCCAGCCCCCGTGGTGGCCAGCAGCCGTGCATGGCGTCGGGTGCGCGCCACGCCCTGGGCCACCGCGTCGGTGAAATCCCCCGGCGAAACGTGGTGGGAGCAGGAGGCCATGAACAGGAAGCCACCGGGCGCCACCAGCATCGCCGCCAGGCGCGCCAACTTGGCATAGCCGCGCATCGCCGCCGGGTGGTCCTTGCGGCTCTTCGCAAAGGCCGGCGGGTCCGCCACCACGATATCGAACCGCTCCCCGGCGCCGACCATCCGCTCCAGCATTTCCAGGGCCTCGCCCCGGCGGGCGGAGACGGTCTCGCCGAAGCCATGCCGGCGGGCGGTATCCATGGCCAGGGCCAGAGCGTGCTCGCTGCGGTCCAGCAGGGTCACCTGCCTCGCCCCCGCCTGGGCCGCCAGCAGGCCGAAGCCGCCGGTGTGGCAGAAGGCATCCAGCACCGTCTTGTCCCGCGCCAGCGCCGCTACCTTCGCGCGGTTGTCCCGCTGGTCGAAGAACCAGCCGGTCTTCTGGCCGGAGAGCAGGTCGATGGAGAATTCCAGCCCGCCCTCCCTCACCCGTGCCGTCGCATCCTCGCCCAGCAGCAGGCCGCTTTCTTCCTTCAGTCCCTCAAGGCCCCGCACGGCGGAGTCATTGCGGGCTACGATGACACGCGGTGCCACCAGAGCCGTCAGCGCCGCGACGATCAGCGGCGTCGCGCGTTCCATGCCGGCCGTGTTGGCCTGCAGAGCCAGAGCATCGCCGTAGCGGTCGATCACCAGCCCCGGCAGCCCATCGGCCTCGGCATGCACCAGCCGGTAATAGGGAGCGCCCACCAGCTGGTCCCGCAGCGCGATGCACTCGGCCAGACGCGCGCGAAAGAAGGCCTCGCCAAGCACCATGCCTGCGTCCGGAGAAAGGCGGCGGGCCGCGATCAGGCTATGCGGGTTGAACAGCCAGGTCCCGTATTTCTGTCCGTCATCGCCCTCCAGCCGCACCGGGCTGCCAGGCGGCAGCGCGCGGGCGGCGGCGTTCATGACGATTTCGTTGGAAAAGGCCCAGGGGTGGCCACCTTTCACCCGGCGGTCCCGGCCGGGCATCAGGCGCAGCAAGGGCCGGTTGGGGGCGTCGTCGAGAGGAGGAAGCGCGGTGCTCATGCGCGCCGCTATGGCCCTTTGCCGGAGCCACCGCCAGACCTGCGCATTACATGAAAGTAAATATGTATTTTATTTTCATATCTCCATTGCGGTAGAAACCAGTGCACGGGACCGGCCTTTCAGTCATGCTGCACCGCAGCGTAAGGGCAGAGCGAAAGGACCGCCATGTTTCCCCGTCCCTTCGGCCTTGCCGAACTGACGCGCTATCAGCGCCGGTGGCAACGCCTTCTGGGCAATGGCGCGCCCCCACATCCGCCACGCCCCCGTAGCCGGCTGCGGGAGGTTGAGTTCTTCGGCCCCAACCCCGGCAATCTCCGCATGCTGGCCTATGTGCCGCCCGGCCTGCCGGCTGGCGCGCCGCTCGTGGTGGTGGTGCATGGCTGCCTCCAGAATGCGGCGCTGTACGATGCTGGCACCGGCTGGTGCGCCCTGGCTCAGCGGCGCCGCTTCGCGGTGCTGTTTCCGGAGCAGCAGGCAGCGAATAACGATCGCCTCTGCTTCAACTGGTTCCGGCCAGAGGACGTCGCCCGGCAGGGCGGAGAACTGGCTTCCATCGACACCATGATCGGCTGGATGCTGGCCCGGCATGGGCTGAATCCCGGCAAGGTCTTCGTCACTGGCCTCTCGGCGGGCGGCGCCATGGCGGCGGCTCTGCTGTCGGTGTTGCCTCACCGCTTCTCGGCTGGCGCCATCATCGCCGGCGTACCCTTCGGCGCTGCCCAGACGGTGGGCGAGGCGCTGCATGCCATGTTCCATGCCCGCCGCCGCAGCGCCGCGTCCTGGGCTGAGATCGCTCGCGGCGCCTCTGGCAATGAGGCGCACTGGCCCCGCATCGCCATCTGGCAGGGCGAGGCCGACAAGACCGTCGTCCCCGCCAATGCGCACGAGCTCGAAAAGCAGTGGACCGCCCTGCACGGCGTGGAGGACCAGCCCCCGCGGCTTGACCTCGCCGACGGCCACGCGCGCCGCCAGTGGCGCGATGCGGCGGGACGAGTGGTTGTGGAGACCCGGCTCATCGGCGGGCTGGACCATGGTACACCGATCGCGGCGCGCCATACGGGGCCCGGCGGGCAGGTAGCCATGCGGTTCGGCAAGCCCTCCACCTATGTGCTGGATGCCGGCGTTTCCTCCACCTGGCGCATTGCCCAGTTCTGGGGTCTGGTACCGCAGGATGGGCAGCGTCCCCTTCGCCAGCCCGCGCCAGCCACGCCGGCCAAACCAGCCAA
>JH600030.1:29118-47758 GCA_000245075.1 Acetobacteraceae bacterium AT-5844 | reverse complement strand
GCCGGCCAAACCAGCCAAGCCGGCACGCCGCGCGCCCCGGCACCGGACGCCCGCCGCCGCCGCACCATTGCTGTTCGACCCTGGCGCGGGGCTGAAACTCGCCATGGCCACCTTGCGCGGCATGCTGCGCCCCGCCCGCCGCCGCCGGCGCTGACTCCCCCTTACCCGCCGCCCTCCGCTGCCGCACAATGCTGCCTCCATCTCTCAGGAGGCCTTCCCCCGCATGTCCGGCACCAACCAGCGCATCGATCCCAAGCGGCTGTGGGACAGCCTGATGGCCATGGCCGAGATCGGCGCCACACCCAAGGGCGGCGTGAAGCGCCTGACGCTGACCGAAGTGGACAAGGCCGGCCGGCAGCGTTTCACCGAATGGTGCGAGGCCATCGGCCTCACGGTACGTGTGGATTCCATCGGCAACATGTTCGCCCGGCGCGAGGGCAAGGATGCGTCCCGCCCGCCCGTGCTGCTCGGCAGCCATCTCGACAGCCAGCCCTCCGGCGGCAAGTTCGACGGCGCGCTGGGTGTCATTGCCGGGCTGGAGGTGATGCGCACCCTGCATGACCTGAACATCGTCACCGAAGCGCCCATCGAACTGGTGAACTGGACCGACGAGGAAGGCAGCCGCTTCGGCCATTCCCTCATGGGCAGCGGCGTCTGGTCCGGCGTGTACCAGCAGGACAAGGTCTACGCCCTGAAGGATGTGGAGGGCGTCAGCGTCGGCGAGGCGCTGGATGCCATCGGCTATAAAGGCCCCAACCCCGCCACACCCTTCCCCGCCGATGCGTATTTCGAGCTGCATATCGAGCAGGGCCCCATCCTGGAGCGGGAAGAAAAGCAGATCGGCATCGTCACGGGCGCTCAGGCACAGGTCTGGTACGACGCGGTCGTCACCGGGCAGGACGCCCATGCCGGCACCACCCCACCCTCCGCCCGGCGGGACGCGCTGGTGGCGGCGGCCCGCGTGATCGAGCGCGTGGATGCCCTGATGCGCGAGCGCGGCGAGGATGGCCGCGGCACGGTCGGCCAGTTGCATGTCCTGCCGAACAGCCGCAACGTGGTCCCCGGCGAGGTGCGTTTCTCCATCGAATTCCGCCACCCGGAGGACGCACAGATCGAAGGCCTGGCCGCCAGCTTCCCCGCCGAGGCGAAGGCGCTGGTGGAAGCCACTGGCTGCAAGCTCGACCTTACGGAACTGTTCCGCATCCCCGCCCAACCTTTCGACCCCGCCTGTGTCGCTCTGGTGCGCCAGGGTGCCGCTCGGCTCGGCTATTCGTCGCGGGAGATCATCTCCGGCGCGGGGCACGACGCGGTCTATGTCGCGCGCCGCGTGCCGACGGCGATGATCTTCACGCCCTGCAAGGACGGGCTTTCCCACAACGAGGCGGAAAGCATCCTGCCGGAAGAGGCGGCCGCCGGCTGCCAGGTGCTGTTCGAGGCCGTGGTGGCGCGGGCAAACCGCCCACAGGCTGACTGAGCGGGGTGCCCTCGCCCGCTCGCCGGATCAGGGAATAATCCGGTCGTCGCTATTGGCGAGCGGGGGCACCAACTCCTCGGCCGGCACGGGCCGGCCGTAAAGGAACCCCTGCACCACCGTGCAGCCCTGCCCGCGCAGGGCGAAAATCTGTTCCATCTTCTCGACCCCTTCGCCCAGCAGCTCGATATTCAGGCTGCGGGCGACGGCGGCGACGGCTCGCAGGACGGCGCTTTCCCGCGCCCCCGCCGGAAGCCCGCGCACGATGGAGCGGTCCAGCTTCACCCGGTTCACCGGCAGCTGCACCAGATGCGCCATGGAGGAGGCCCCACCGCCAAAATCGTCCAGGGAGAGGCGCACGCCCTGGCTGCACAGCGCATCCAGCGTCTGTGCCAGCGCATCCAGGTCCCGGGCCGGTACATCCTCGGGAATCTCGATCTCCAGCTCATCCGGCGGCACATCGTGCCGGCCGAGAGCCTCCATCACCATCTCCGCGAAGCCCGGCTCCCGCAGGGAGGCCGCGCTGACATTGATGGCGACGACAGGCGGCGCATCATGCCGCCCGGCCCAACGGCTCTTGGTCGCCAGGGCCTCCTCCAGCACCCAGAGGTCGATCTCCTCCAGCAGCCCGACATCCGCCGCTGCCGGGAACAGTTCGGATGGCGGCACCTCGCGCCCCAATGCGGCGCTGTGCCACCGTAACAGGGCTTCAGCACCGACCAGCCGCCGCTCCCCGGCATCGAATTGCGGCTGCCAGTCCAGGCGGAACTCCCCAGCGGCGATGGCGCGGGTCACGGCGTCCCGGATGCGGTGCTTATGCTCCGCTTCATCGCCCAGGGCATCCTCATACAGGATGACCCTGTCCTCCTTCGCGCTGCGCTGGCGTGCCAGCTCGGCGGCGCGGCGCAGCGCATCGGCGTCGGCGGCCACCGGCGGGCTGCGCGCCACGCCGACTGCCGGGCTGAGGCCAACTTCCAGCCCGCCATGCCGGAAGGTGTCCAGCAGCAACTGATGGAGACGCTCGGCCAGCCAGCTCGCGGCCTTGGTCTCCAACCCCGTGGCCAGCACGGCGAATTTATTGCCGCCGAGCCGGAACACGGCGTCGTCGGCGCGCACCGCCTGGGTCAGCCGCGCGGCGGAGGCAATCAACAACGCGTCACCCAGGGCATGGCCATACCGCTCGTTCAACCGCCCCAGCCCACCGAGTTCGATGAAGAGAAGGGTGACGCCGCCGACTTCCAGCCGCTCCTCCAGCATGCGCTGGAACAGGGCACGGTTGCCGAGGCTCGTCAGCGGGTCCTGCCAGGCCAGACGTTCCGCCTCGGCCTGGGCCACGCGGCGCTCCGTGATATCGAGCAGGGTGAGGATGCGGGTATGGCTCAACGGCAGGCCCGGCAGCGCCGGCGGCACGGCGGGCAGCGGAACGGAGGAGGCCAGCAGCATGCGGCGCGGCGGCCCCTCACCACCGGGGTCGCATTCCACCTCCAGGGCGCCGCGCTGTTGCGGCTGCTGCCGGAGCACCTCGGCCGTCGGGCGGCCGGCCACCACGGGGTACAGGCCAGCCTCTGACAAGCTGCCAGGCACCCGCCCCCCCAGCAGCAGGCCAGTCTGCGGATTGGCGAAGACGGTCTTGCCCTCCGCATCCAGCTCCCAGATGCCGACAGGGGCCATCTCCAGCACCACGCGCTGGCGTGCTTCCCGTGCCAGAAGCTCTTCCTCCCGCCGCTTAAGCGGGGTGACATCGATAGCCACAAGGGTGGAGCCCCCCTGTGGCAGGACGTGCCGGGTTATGCGGTACCACCGCCCATCCGCGAGCTGGTGGTCCACCCCCTCCTCCACCGTGGCCACGAGGTCGGGAAGCAGTTCGCCGAGCTTTCCCTCCAGGGCAAGGTTTGGAAAAACGTCACGGAAGCGGCTGTTGACGAGGGAGAGTCTCTCTTCCCGGTCGCAGAGCGCGAAGCCGCCGGGTACCGCTTCCATTACCAGCGCCATCCGGAGACGCATCTCGCTGGCCTGTCCCTCCACCGTGAGGAACCGGCGATGCAATACCTGCATGGCGACGCCCATACCCAGGGCGAGCAGCGCCACGAGGGCTGCCACGAACCAGGCCAGGCTGCCGGGCGGCAGCAGAGCGACGACGGCAACGCCAGCCAAAAGGACTGCGAAGCCGCCCCAACCGAAGATTTCGAGGGAGCGCATGGCCCTGAACAGAAGCGGACTCTTTCCTGAGAAGGATACTATCGGACCATAAGCTAAACCAGAGCGCAAAGGGGCATTGCGCAAGTCGTCTGGGTTGCCGCGCCGCGGCAGGGCCTTTATAGCCCGGCTCTGCCGCATCTGAGGATTAGGTCCATTGGCCAGCATCGCCCCGCCCGTTGATCCGTCCGGCAATCCGGCCATCGCTGAGCAGCAGCGCATTCTGGCGCGTCCGGTAACCGAGACGCGCCGCATGGCTGATGCCATCCGCGCCCTGGCGATCGACGCGGTAGAGAAGGCCAAGTCCGGCCATCCGGGCATGCCGATGGGCATGGCGGACGCTGCGACGGTGCTGTTCACGAAGTATTTGAAGTACGACGCCGCCGACCCGCGCTGGGCGGATCGTGACCGCTTCGTCCTCTCCGCCGGCCATGGCTCCATGCTGCTCTATGCCTGGCTGCACCTGTCCGGCCATGCAGGTGTCGGCATCGAGGACCTGAAGCAGTTCCGCCAGCTGCATTCCGTCGCCGCCGGCCATCCGGAATTCGGCGAGCACCCGGCCATCGAGACGACCACCGGCCCGCTGGGCCAGGGCCTGGCCAATGCGGTCGGCATGGCGATGGCGGAGCGGCACCTTTCCGCGCGATTCGGCAAATCCCTGGTGGATCACCGCACCTGGGTGATCGCGGGTGATGGCTGCCTGATGGAAGGCATCAGCCACGAGGCCGCCTCCATCGCCGGCCACTTCAAGCTGAACAAGCTGACGGTGCTGTGGGATGACAACAACATCTCCATCGACGGCGATGTCTCCCTCTCCAGCTCGGACGATGTGCTGAAGCGCTTCCTGTCCTATGGCTGGGCGGTGAAGCGCGTCGATGGGCATGATGCGGAAGCCGTGGCCAAGGCGCTGGAAGCGGCGATGCGCAGCAGCAAGCCCACCATCATCGCCTGCAAGACCATCATCGGCTTCTCCGCCCCCACCAAGGCGGGCACCGCTGGCAGCCATGGCAGCCCGCTGGGCGGCAGCGAGGCGCAGGCGGCCAAGGGCGCGCTGGGCTGGACGGCCGGGCCGTTCGAGGTGCCGGAAGACATCAAGGCATCCTGGGAAGCCGCAGGCCGCCGCTCTGCTGGCACCCGCCGCTCCTGGCTGAAGCGCCTGGCCAAGCACCCCCAGAAGGCGGATTTCGAGCGCGCCATGGCTGGCAAGCTGCCGGAAGGCTGGCATGAAGCCGCTGCCGCGCACCGTGCCAAGCTGGCCGAGGACAAGCCGAAGCTCGCCACCCGCGTCGCCAGCCAGAAGGCGCTGGAAGCCCTGGTGCCGGCCATCCCCGAACTGGTCGGCGGCTCCGCCGACCTGACCGGCTCCAACAACACCAATGTGAAGGGCATCCCGGTCTTCAGCGTGGCCAACCCTGGCGGCCGCTACATCCACTGGGGTATCCGCGAGCACGGCATGGCCGCCGCGATGAATGGCCTGGCGCTGCATGGCGGCGTCATTCCCTATTCCGGCACCTTCCTGGTCTTCGCCGACTACATGCGGCCCTCCATCCGCCTCGCGGCGCTGATGCGCCAGCGGGCGATCCATGTGCTGACGCATGACAGCATCGGCCTGGGCGAGGACGGCCCGACCCACCAGCCGGTGGAAACCCTGGCCAGCCTGCGCGCCATTCCCAACCTGTTCGTCTACCGCCCGGCGGATGCCATGGAGACGGCCGAGTGCTGGGAACTGGCGGTGCAGCGCGCCGATGGCCCGGCCGTGCTGGCGCTGAGCCGCCAGAACCTGCCGGCCCTGCGCACCGAGGCCGGCGAGAACAAGTCCGCCCGCGGCGGCTACGTGCTGGCCGAGGCCTCCGGTCCCCGCAAGGCCACGCTGATCGCCACGGGTTCCGAGGTGCAGCTCGCCATGAGTGCGCGGGAGACGCTGGAAGCGGATGGCATTCCCACCGCCGTCGTCTCCCTGCCCTGCTGGGAGCTCTTCGCCCTGCAGGATGAGAGCTACCGCGATCAGGTGCTGGGCTCCGCGCCGCGCTTCGGCATCGAGGCCGCGCTGAGCTTCGGCTGGGAGCGCTGGCTGGGTGACAATGGAACTTTCATCGGCATGACCGGGTTTGGTGCCTCGGCTCCTGCCGACGATCTCTTCAAGCATTTCGGCATCACTGCCGAGGCGACGGTCGCTGCGGTTCGCCGTAAGCTGGCCTGAACGAGACAACAACCACTCAAGACGGGAAAGACGATACCATGGCTGTTAAGGTCGCGATCAACGGGTTCGGGCGCATCGGCCGCCTGGTGCTGCGCGCCGCTTGCGAGAGCGGCCGTGACGATGTGGAATTCGTCGCCATTAACGATCTCGGCTCCGTCGAAGCGAACGCCCACCTGTTCCGCTACGACAGTGTCCATGGTCGCTTCCCGGGCGAGGTGATCGTCGAGGGCGACACCATCACCATCAAGGCCAAGGGCAAGACCTGGGGCCCGATCAAGGTGACGGCCGAGCGCGACCCCACCAAGCTGAAGTGGGATGGCGTGGACATCGCCGCCGAGTGCACCGGCATCTTCACGGCGCGCGAGAAGGCGCAGGTCCTGCTCGGCACCGGCGCCCGCAAGGTGCTGATCTCCGCCCCCGGCGAGGGTGCCGACAAGACCATCGTCTACGGCGTCAACCACAAGACGCTGACGGCCGAGGACAAGATCGTCTCCAACGCCTCCTGCACCACCAACTGCCTGGCCCCGGTGGCCAAGGTGCTGCACGAAAAGTTCGGCATCGAGCGCGGCTACATGGTCACCATCCACGCCTATACGGGTGACCAGAACACCGTCGATACGCTGCACAAGGACCTGCACCGCGCCCGCGCCGCCGCCGTCTCCGCCATCCCGACCTCCACGGGTGCCGCGAAGGCCGTCGGCCTGGTGCTGCCGGAGCTGAAGGGCAAGCTGGACGGCACCGCCATCCGCATCCCCACCCCGAACGTCTCTCTGGTCTCCCTCGATTTCGTGCCGTCCAAGACCGGCCTGACGAAGGAAGAGATCAACGCGGCGCTGAAGGCGGCGGCGGAGGGCGAGCTGAAGGGCATCCTCGGCTACAACACCGAGAAGCTGGTCTCCGTCGACTTCAACCACGACCCGCACTCCTCCACCTTCGACGCCACGCAGACGCAGGTGGTCGATGGCGGCCTGGTGCGTGTGATGTCCTGGTACGACAATGAGTGGGGCTTCTCGAACCGCATGAGCGACACTGCCGCCTATCTCGGCAAGCTCTGAGCGGGAAGGCGTAGACAGATGCCCGCTTTCCGGACGCTGGATCAACTCGAACCCGCCGGAAAGCGGGTTCTTGTTCGCGCCGACCTCAACGTGCCGGTGCGCGACGGTCAGATTTCCGACCGCACGCGCATCGAGCGCCTCGTGCCTACCCTGAAGGAACTGGCCGATAAGGGCGCGCGCGTCATCGTGTGCAGCCATTTCGACCGCCCCAAGGGCAAGCGCGTCCCCGAGATGTCGCTGAAGCCCATCGCCGAGGCGCTGGGCCAGGCGCTCGGCAAGCCCGTCGCCTTCGCCGATGACTGCGTCGGCCCCACCGCGGAAGCCGCTGTCGCCACCTTGAAGGATGGCGAGGTGCTGGTGCTGGAGAACACCCGCTACCACGCCGGCGAGGAGAAGAACGACCCCGCCCTGGTCGAGGGACTGGCCAAGCTCGCCGATGCCTATGTGAACGACGCCTTCTCCGCCGCCCACCGCGCCCATGCCTCCACCGAGGGCGTGGCGCACAAGCTGCCGGCCTATGCCGGCCGGCTGATGCAGGCGGAGCTGGAAGCGCTGGACGCGGCGCTGGGCAACCCGGCGCGCCCTGTCGTCGCCATCGTCGGCGGCGCCAAGGTCTCCACCAAGCTCGACCTGCTCGGCAACCTTTCCAAGAAGGTGGACGTGCTGGTCATCGGCGGCGCCATGGCCAACACCTTCCTCGCCGCGCAGGGCAAATCCGTCGGCAAGTCCTTGCAGGAAGCGGAGATGCACGACACGGCCCGCGCCATCCTGGCCGAGGCGTCGGCCGGCGGCTGCGAGGTTCTGCTGCCGGAGGATCTGGTGGTCGCCGAGGCTTTCGCGGCCAATGCGCCCAACAAGGTCGTGGATGTCGACTCGGTGCCGCCCGACATGATGGCGCTCGATGTCGGCCCCCGCACCGTGGCCGCCGTCGAAGCCCGCCTGAAGCGTGCCTCCACCCTGGTGTGGAACGGCCCCTTTGGCGCCTTCGAGATCCCGCCCTTCGATGCCGCCACCGTGCAGGTGGCGCAGACGGCGGCGGCGCTAACTACCTCTGCCGGGCTGAAGTCCATTGGCGGCGGTGGTGACACCGTCTCCGCCCTGCGTCACGCAGGGGTGATCGACCGGCTGACCTATGTGTCCTCCGCTGGCGGCGCCTTCCTGGAGTGGCTGGAGGGCAAGACCCTTCCGGGCGTCAAGGCGCTCGAGACCGCCTGACCCGTCTTCCCCGGTGCGGAACGAATTCCGCGCCGGGGAATCGGTTATGCACCGGAAAACATATCGGGCTGGGGTGGCCAACCGGCCCGCGCCGCTCCACATTGCGGCCTGACCCAAGACATTCGCTTGATGGGCAGTGTCCACGCCAACGGCGCGCGATCTGCCCGAGAGGAGACGCGCGATGGCTTCTTACCCCAACGTTCAGCTGCATATCGATGGCAAGTGGCGTGATGCCACCGGCGGCCGCAGCATCCCCGTCATCAACCCGGCCACCGAAGAGGTCATCGGCACCGTTGCCCATGCCAGCCAGTCCGACCTGGACGAGGCGCTGGAAGCGGCTGAGCGCGGCTTCAAGATCTGGAAGAAGGTCTCCGCCTACGAGCGCTCCAAGGTGATGCGCAAGGCCGCCGGCCTGCTGCGTGAGCGTGCGGACGCCATCGCGCCGCTGATGACGCAGGAGCAGGGCAAGCCCCTCCCCGAAGCGAAGATGGAAGTCATGGCCGCGGCCGACACCATCGAGTGGTTCGCCGAGGAAGGCCGCCGCGCCTATGGCCGCGTGGTGCCTGCCCGCGCCGAGGGCATCTACCAGCTCGTCATCCGTGAGCCGGTGGGCCCCGTCGCCGCCTTCACCCCCTGGAACTTCCCGATCAACCAGGTGGTGCGCAAGCTCTCCGCCGCGCTCTGCACGGGCTGCTCCATCATCGTGAAGGCGCCGGAAGAGACCCCGGCCTCCCCGGCCGAGCTGATCCGCTGCTTCCTCGATGCCGGTGTTCCGGCTGGCGTCATCGCGCTGGTCTATGGCGTGCCGGCGGAGATCTCCTCCTACCTGATCCCGCACCCGACCATTAAGAAGGTGACCTTCACGGGCTCCACGCCCGTCGGCAAGCACCTGGCCGAGATGGCCGGCAAGTACATGAAGCGCGCGACGATGGAGCTGGGCGGCCACTCCCCCGTCATCGTGTTCGACGACGCCGATGTGGAATTCGCCAGCAAGACCATCGCCGCCAGCAAGTTCCGCAATGCCGGCCAGGTCTGTGTCTCCCCCACCCGCTTCCTGGTGCAGGAGAAGGTGTTCGACCAGTTCGTCGAGACCTTCACCACCTACGCCAAGAGCGTGAAGGTCGGTAACGGCCTGGAGCAGGGCACGCAGATGGGCCCGCTGGCCAATGACCGCCGCATCCCGGCCATGGAAGCCCTGATCGCCGACGCCACCCAGAAGGGTGCCGAGCTGCGCACCGGCGGCAGCCGCATCGGCAACAAGGGCTATTTCTTCGAGCCGACGGTGCTGACGGGCGTGACGCGCGACATGCGCGCCATGAACGAGGAGCCGTTCGGCCCGATGGCGCTGATGGTGCCGTTCAAGGAGTTTGACGAAGCCGTCGAGGAAGCCAACCGCCTGCCCTTCGGCCTGGCCTCCTATGCCTTCACCCGCTCCGCCAAGACGGCCAATGCCGTGGCGTCCCAAGTGGAGAGCGGCATGATGACCATCAACCACCTCGGCCTCGCTCTGCCGGAAGTGCCCTTCGGCGGCATCAAGGACAGCGGCTACGGCTCCGAGGGCGGTTCGGAGGCCATCGAGGCCTATCTGAACACCAAGTTCGTGACCCAGGCCGGTCTCTGAGCGCTCCTCTCTGAGCAAACGAAACGGGGGCCTCGCGGCCCCCGTTTTTTATGTCCGGCGCGCCAGCCCTGGCTCAGGCGCCCGTGGCTTCCTCCCGACTGGCCAGCACCTTGTCGATGCGGCGGCCGTCCATATCCACGATCTCGAAGCGCCAGCCGCCCCAGACGATGCGGTCGCCCTCGCGCGGCACACGCTGCAACAACGCCAGCATCAGCCCCGCCACCGTGTGATAGCCGCCATGGCCCGGCAGTTCGGGCAGTTCCAGGCGGTCCCGCGCCTCGTCGCTGGCCATCATGCCATCCAGCAGCATGCTGCCGTCATGGCGCTGCACGGCGCTGCCGGTGGCCGGAAGGGGTTCGCCGCCCAGCTCGCCCACGATGGCCTCCAGCAGGTCCGAGGCCGTCACCACGCCTTCGAAGCTGCCATACTCGTCCATCACCAGCGCGAGGCCGATACGGTCGTGCCGCAGCCGCTCCAGCGCATCCAGGGCAGAGAGGTTGTCGGGGAGGATCATCGGCTGCCGCATGGCGCTGGCCACGGAAAGCTCGCCGCCTTCCTCCAGTGTCTGATCGAGCAGGTCCTTGGAGTGAACGACGCCCACCACGTTGTCGATGCGCCCTTCCGCCACCACGAAGCGCGTCACGTCGCTGGCCTTGAGGCGCGCGATGATCTCGGCGGGGGTGGCGGAGCGGTCGATCCAGTCCACCTCGTTGCGGGGCGTCATGAGGGCGCGCACGGGCTTGTCCGCCAGCCGCAGCACGCGCTCGATCATGTGGCGCTCCTCATGCACCAGCGCACCGGCCTGGGCACCTTCGGCGACCACGGCCTTCACCTCTTCTTCCGTCACGGCCGATTCCACCGGCGAGGAGGCCCCCAGCATCTTCAGCACCAGCGCCGAGGAGTGGGACAGCAGCCAGACCATGGGCGCGGCAATGCGCGAGAGCGCGGTCATCGGCCGCGCCACCAGCGAGGCCACGGCCTCAGGGTTCCGCAGCGCGAACTGCTTCGGCACCAGTTCGCCCAAAATCAGTGACAGATAGGTGATGAGCAGCACCACCACCGCCAGCGAGAGCTGCCCAGCATAAGGCGCCATGCCGGGAATCAGTGCCACCACTCCGGCCAGGCGGTTCGCGAGGCCCTGCCCCGCGAAGGCGCCGGCGAAGATACCCACCAGTGTGATGCCCACCTGAACGGTCGGCAGGAAGCGGCTGGGGTCTTCGGCCAGGGCCAGGGCGGCCCCGGCCCCGGGCCTGCCTGCCTTCTGTAGCGCCAGCAGCCGCCCGCGGCGGGAGGAGACAATCGCCAGTTCGCTCATGGCGAACATGCCGTTGAGCAGCACCAGCAGCAGAATGACCGCGATCTCAATCAGCAGCGACATGCTTCTCACCCCCTCCGAATCCAAGGCCGTGTTCTAGACGCCTTCTCCCGCCACGGCCACGCCGGGAGGGCAACGAAAGCCCCATTCCTGCCATCAAGCGGACCATCCGGCGCCGCAGAGGGCTGCGACAAGCATCCTCGAGAGAGTGAAGCACCCGTCCAGACGGAGGCAGACCGATGAACGCCAGCGATCGCAGCATTGTTGCCCAGCCAGCCGCCGCCCCGCGCGGCCAGCGGCCACTCGCATGCGCCTGGCCCAAGGTGTCCATCCACCTGCCGCTTCGCGATGCCGAGCCTGAGCTGGTGCGCCGCACGCTCGATTCCCTGGCGGCGCTGGATTACCCCGATATCGAGGTCCTGGTGGTGGATACGCACACCGCCGACCCTGAGCTGTGGGAAACAGTGGCGGAGCATTGCGCCCGCCTGGGGCCGCAATTCCGCTTTTTCCATCTCGGTCCCTGGCCCGGCTTCCGCGCTGGCGCGCTGAACTTCGCCCTGCGGGAGACGGCGCCGGATGCGGCCTTTATCGGCATCGTCGGTGCCGGCCATGTGGTGCGTCCACGCTGGCTGCGCCGCGTGGTGCGGCTGTTCCGCGACCCTGGCCTCGGCATGGTGCAGAGCCCGATGGAGCATGCCGACCGAGAGGAAACGCGCTTCGGCCAGATCGCCAAGGCCGAATGCGCCACCCACGATGGTGACTTCCGCGGCCTTCTGCCCCTTGGCCCCCTGCCCGTCTTCCGCGCGGAGGCGCTGCGCCGTGCCGGAGGCTGGGAGGAGCAGAGCCTTTACCCCGAGATGGCGCTGGGCCTGACCCTGCTGCGCCATGGCTGGGAATCGGCGGCAACGGCGGAACCCATGGGGCTGCTGGTCTCCCGCCACGAGTTCTCCGACTGGCAGGCGCGGCGGCAGCGCCAGGTGGCAAGCGGCATGGCCTTGCTGCGGCAACAGGCCCGGGCCTTGCTTTGGCCGCGGGACCGCGCCCTGACCCGCGCCCAGCGCAGTGGCCTGCTGGCCGGAGCGCTGCCACCGCTGGCGGATATGCTATCCCTCGCCGGGCTGGCGCTTTCCCTCGGCGCCTCGGCCATGGCGATTTTCGAGCCGGAAGATACCCCCTTCCCGCTGGTGTTGATGCCGCTGCTGCTCATGCTGGCACTGCTGCCGGCTTTGCGGGTGGCGGGGCATGGATGGAACGCGCTGTGGGGTAGCGCGGCGCTGAGCTGGCGCAGCGGCCGGGCAGGCTGGCAAGGGTTGATGGGCGGCAGGATCTCGCGCCGCGGCGGAACGCGGGTGGAAAGCATCCTGCTGATCAGCCTTGGCCTCTGTGCCCTCGGCGTTGCCTTGGCCAATCCCTGGGGCGGCATGCGCAGCCTGCTCTGGGTGGCGTTGCTGGCGTTGCAGGCCTTGCCCGGCGTAGCGGCGCTGGCCGTGGCGTCGCTCGGGCGGCGCAGCGCCGCCAGTAATTACGCAGCGCCAGGCCTCCACCGCTACATGGCCTAAGGAGGAGTGCGGAAAGGCCCGGCCCTTCCGCCAATCTTCGCTTTAATCCGCGCCGATCAGCGCAAGCCCCTCGGCCACCGAGACGAACTCGCCGCCGCCCGTCACACGCTCGGCACCGAAGCGATCGTCGAACAGCTCGCGCACGGCCGGCACCAGGGAGGTGCCGCCGGTCAGGAACACCCGGTCCACCTCTGCCGGCTTCAGCTTCGCATCCGCCAGCGCACGATCGATGGCGCTGGAGAGTTGTGTCAGCTCCGGCAAGATCCAGCGTTCGAAATCGGCCCGGGCGATGCTCTCCTCCACCGTGAAATCGCGGTGGCTGAAGCGCAGCACTGCGCTTTCCGCCTTGGAAAGCCCTGCCTTGGCGGCGGAAACGGCCTGGTACAGCGCGTAGCCCACCTCATCCTCCACCAGGCGGATCAGATGGTGCAGCCGCTCAGGCTCCGCAGCCATGCGGGCCACCTCGTTGATTTCGCGCAGCGTCCTGGGCGCGCGCATCAGCGAGAGCTGGTGCCATCTGGCGAAGCTGGTGAAGAAGGCGGGCGGAACGGGCAACGCCGTGTCCATCACCTTATAGGTGCCGCCCTTGCCGAGGCGCGGCGAGATCACGTTGTCGATGATGCGGTAGTCGAAAGCGTCCCCAGCGATGCCGACGCCGGCATGGCCCAGCGGCTCCACGCGCCGCCGTGCGCCGGGCTCGAAGCGCAGGATGGAAAAGTCGCTGGTGCCGCCGCCGAAATCCCCGACCAGCACATTGGCCGCCCCTTCCAGCGTAGCGGCGAAGCGGTGCCCGGCGGCCTCCGGCTCCAGCGCCATGTCCACATCGCTCCAGCCCGCGCCCTTGAAAGCGGTGCGCAGCCGACGCGCTGCCAACTCGTCATCGGCGTTGTCGCCCACGAAGCGCACAGGGCGACCGGCGACGACGCGCGCGGAACCCAGCCCCGGGGCCCCAACCGCCCCCGCCACCAATGCGCGGAGGAAGGTGGAGATCAGATCCTCCAGCGCGAAGGGCCGGTTGAACACCCGCGTTTCGGTAAAGCTGCGGCTGGCCAGATAGCTCTTCATGGACATGATCAGCCGGCTGCCCAGCGGATCGTCCAGATAGGCTTCGATGGCATTGGGGCCGGCGGCATGCTGCAGGCGGCCACGGCTCGGCCCGGTTTCCTCGGCCCAGAAGCACAGAACGGAGCGGAAGGTCTCCACCATCCCCTGGCTGGCCGTGTAGCGGATGCTGCTCACCTGCCCGTCTGGCTGCCGCATGGCGATGACGCTGTTGGTCGTGCCGAAGTCGATTCCGATCACGTCACGCATGGCCCGGGGGCTCCCTGAATTCTGGGGGGCGCGGGGTTTACGAGAGTGCGCCGATACGCGCAAGCCGCGCCGCGTGACGTTGAAGAGAAATCACCATTTCCTTAAAATTAGATTTGTCTCTTTTTACGATCTGCCGTACATGTCCCTAACACTTCATTAACCAATCATGACGGAGACCGCTGATGGAGACGCAAAACGACATCCTTGCCTTTCCACAGACTCCGGCAGACCGGTTGCGCCTCGCCCTGCGCCGGCTGGATGAGGCGGTGGCGGAGCAGGCGCGCGCTGTCGCCGAATTCCGTGCCGGCATCGGTGCCCTTCGCCAGGCGACCCAATCCCTTTCTGGCAGCCTGGGCGAATATCGCGTGGCGCTGGATGGCACCGCGACGCAGATTGCCGCCGCCAATCGCGCCGCGCGACAATTGCAGAACACCGCACGAAAGATGGCGGGAGAAGCCTGACCACCCGCCGCTTCACGCAGGCGGCGCGGGGAGCTAGGTTCGCCGCCGTGAAGTACGACGCGACGGGCGCAGCGAAAGCCGCCCCGGACGCCATCGCAGGATTGGAACCGTGGCCCCGCATCCCTTGATCGAGACTTTCCGCGCCGCCCGCATCGTGCCGGTCATCCGCACCAGCACCGCCGCCCGCGCGGCCACCGCCGTCGAGTGGCTGAAGGGCGCCGGGATCACCATCTTCGAAATCACCCTGACGATCCCCGATGCCCTTTCCGTCATCCGTGACGTGGCGGCGGACAAATCCCTCCTTGTCGGCGTCGGCACGGTGCCGGACGCGGCGGCCGCTGAGGCCAGCATCGCGGCGGGCGCCAAGTTCATCGTCTCCCCCTGGGTGGAGCCGACGCTCGTCCCCCCCGCCCGCGCGGCCAATGCCTGCGTGATGATGGGCGCCTTCACCCCCACCGAGGTGCGCGCGGCCCGCGCCGCCGGCGCGGATGTGGTGAAGATCTTCCCGGCCAGCTCCGCTGGCGGCCCGGCCCACATCAAGGCGCTGAAGTCCGTCTTCCCCGATGTGACCTTCTGCCCCACCGGCGGTGTGGATGCGCGCAATGCGAGCGACTACATCGCGGCCGGCGCGTCCTTTGTCGGCATCGGCGGCAAGCTGGTCGATGAGCAGGCGATCGCCGCCGGCAACCGCGCCGCCGTCGAGGCCGCCGCGCGCGAGGCGCTGGGAATCGTCCAGGCATGACGCCGGAGTTGCTGTGCATCGGTGAGCCGATGCTGGAGTTCAACCAGAACTCCAAGGACGACCAGGGCCGCCCGCTCTATCTCGAAGGCCATGGTGGCGACACCTCCAACGCCGCCATCGCGGCGGCGCGCGCGGGTGCGCGTGTGGGCTACATCACCGCCATCGGCAATGATGCGCCGGGCGAGAGCTTCATGCAGCTCTGGGCGCGCGAAGGTGTCGATACCAGCACGGTGGTTCGCAAGTCGGATGCGCCGACCGCCGTGTATTTCGTCAGCCATGGCGAGAAGGGTCACGAGTTCACCTTCTACCGCACCGGCAGCGCGGCCTCGCGCATCACGCCGGAAGACCTGAAGGTGGACGCCTTCCGCCCGGCGAAGATCCTGCACCTGTCCGGCATCAGTCAGGCCATCTCCACCAGCGCCTGCGATACGTGCTTCCGCGCCATCGAAATCGCGAAGGCATCCGGGGTGAAGGTGTCCTACGACACCAACCTCCGGAAGGCGCTGTGGCCGACCAAGCGCGCCGCGGCCATCATCCACGCCGCCATGGCGGAGGCGGATATCGCCCTGCCCAGCCTGGACGACGCCACGGCGCTGACGGGCCTGGAAGACCCCGACGCCATCGCCGATTTCTACCTGAAGCTGGCGCCGCTCGTGCTGCTGAAGCTGGGCAAGGAGGGCTCGATGGTGGCGACGCGGGACAAGCGCACGCGCATCCCGGGCCGCAAGGTGAAGGCCGTGGATGCCACCGGCGCGGGCGATACCTTCGCCGGTAACTTCCTGGCCCGTATCCTGGCCGGGGACAGCGCGGAAGATGCCGCGCTCTATGCCAACGCCGCTGCGGCGCTGGCCACCACGGGCTATGGCGCCGTTGCGCCCATGCCGCGCCCGGAGGCCGTGCGCGAACTGCTCGCGCAGGGCTAAGCCTTCAGCCGGGATCCCGGTGGCAAATGCAGAGCTTGTTGCCATCGGGGTCCCGCAGATAGGCCCCGTAGTAATTGCCGGTGTATTGCGGCCGAGGCCCTGGCGGCCCTTCATCCGTACCACCGGTAGCCAGGCCCGCCGCATAGACCGCATCCACGGTGGGCCGATCCGGCGCGAAGAAGGCCACGGTTGTGCCATTGCCCACCGTGGCGGCCTTTCCATCGATGGGCCGCATGACAAGGAACTCGGCCAGCTCACCCGGCCGGTGCCAGCATGCCCAGCCCTCTCCGACATCGGCGCCGCTACGGCTGAGGCCAAGCGGAGCCAGCAGGCCGTCATAGAAGGCGATCGCCGCCTCTATATCGCGTGTGCCGACAGTCACATGGCTGAACATGCTACTTCTCCTTAGCCCAGGGGACGCCGGCGCACGCCTTCCCGCAGGTTGTTAAAAGGCAGCGACGACGGGTCTGCCACCACCGGCCCCGGCGCCGCCACCACGATGACCTCCTGCGCAATGGGCTGGAAGTCGGCGCGGAAATGCACGCTGCTCTTCAGGGCCAGGATCTGCTCCGCCGCGGGCTCGATGCCCGCATGGCGGAACATCGCCTGGTCCAGCGCCTGCATTTTGCGGCTGACCACCAGCACCTTCACCGGTCCGATGCCGATCAGCGCGGAGGGGCCCAGATCGGCCGGGTTGCCCGCGCTCATGGGCCCGGTGCAGGTGAAGCGGCCATCGGTCAGCTTCAGCACCTTGGCCTGCACATGCACCGGCACGCCATCCGACTTGCCGCCGAGCTTCAGGGCGACCTCGCTCCCCTCGCCCGCTGCGTGGCAGGCTTCGGCGCTTTCGGCATCATTGATCATGCCCAGCGTGGCAGGCGCGTTCTGCCGGATCAGCTCGGCCAGCAAGCCGGTGGTATCGCCATGGCCGCCGCCGCCAGGGTTGTCCTGCGTATCCGCCAGCACGATCGGCTTGCCCTGGCCGGAGGCCGCGATGGCCCGCGCCACGCCTTCCTGCACAGGCATCGCACCACCCGAGAAATCGGCTTCGTGCGCGTCCAGATACGCTTTCAGCGCGTCGGCGGCGGCATCAGCCTGGGACTGGTCCTCCGCATAGCAGGTGATGGCCATGCCGCAGCCGGGGAAATCGGCATAGGGAAAGCCGAAGCAGAAGCCGAGTTCCACGATGCCATTGCCGGCGGCGAGCCGGGCGCGCTCCGTCAGCACGTCGGCCATAGGCGAGACCATGGTGCATTGCATGGTCAGCGGCGTCCAATAATCGAGCTGCCGGAAGGCGCGTCGCCAGGGGTTGCCGCGCTCGATGCGCGCGATGAGCAGTTCCATCGCCCGCGCGCCCGCAGCCTTCATGTCCACATGCGGATAGGTGCGGAAGGGCACGATGGCATCGGCCTTCTCCGCCATCAGCGCGGTGACGTTGGCATGGGGGTCGAGGCTGATGGTGATGGCCACATCCTCGCCCACCACGGCACGAACACGGCGCAGCAGCTCGCCTTCGGCATCCGGGAAATGCTCGGCCACCATGGCACCGTGCAGATCCAGATAGACGCCATCCAGCGGCGCGGCATCGAGCGCATCGGCGAGGTCCGCCACCAGGCAGGCGCTGATGCGCTCAAAGGCTTCCGCGGTGACAGGGCCTGCGGGATTGGCGAAGCACCAGGAGAGCGGCACGAGATCGACACCACGTGGCTCCGCCACCGCCAGTGCCCCTGCGGAAGGGGCGGAAGTGGGCAGCAGCACATCGAACATCGCCGGGCCACGCACATAGGCCGGGAAGCCGCCAGCGGTCAGGAACTCCGCCCAGCCCGTGGCGCGCGGTGCGAAGGAATGGCTTTCGTGCAGGAAGCCACCAATAGCGATCCGCATATTCTTCACTCTCCCTTCGCGCGGCCGGCCGTGGCCAGCACGGCATCCGCCAGCACCACCAACCCCGCTTCGGCCCATTGCGGCGTGATGTTCTCGGCCTCGTTGTGGCTGATGCCGTCTTCACATGGCACGAAGATCATCGCAGTCGGCACGCGGCGCGCGACATAGACGGCGTCGTGGCCAATACCTGTTGGCATCACCGTGTAGTTGAGCCCGCGTGTGCGCGCTGCCTGTTCCAGCGCGGAAACCAGCTTCGGATCGAAAGGCGTCAGCGGGCAGTACCAGAAATCTGCGACTTCGGCCTTCACCTTGCGGGCACGTGCCACTTGCTCCGCCTTGGCCCGCAGCGCGGCTACCATGCGCGCCAGCGCCGCCTCATCCCCATGGCGGAAGTCAACGCTGAACCACGCCTGGGACGGCACGACGTTGCGGCTATCCGGCTGCACGGTGATGCGGCCCACCGTGCCGCGCCCACCCTCGGCAACGGCGATCTGCTCCACCGCCTGCACGAGCATGCTGGCGGCCACCAGCGCGTCCCGTCGCGGTGCCATGGCGCCCCCGGCGTGGAAATCCTCGCCCGTCACGGTCACGTCCAGCCAGGCCTGGGCCAGGGCGCGGTCCACCACGCCCACGGGGATGCCTTCCTGCTCCAGCAGAGGGCCCTGCTCGATATGCAGCTCGAAATAC
>JH600030.1:0-29098 GCA_000245075.1 Acetobacteraceae bacterium AT-5844 | reverse complement strand
GCCCTGCTCGATATGCAGCTCGAAATACGCGCCCAGCGACTGCAACTCCGCCGGGTCGGCCTTGCCCTGCCAGCCGATGCGCCGCAGTTCTTCGCCGAAGACGGCGCCGGCCGGGTCGGTCTTGGCCAGCACCTCGTCCTCGGTGAACAGCCCCATGGCGACACCGCTGCCCATCATCGGCGGCGAGAAGCGGGCACCTTCCTCATTGGTCCAGTTGATAAGGACGATGGGTGCCTCCGTCTCGATACGCGCCTCATGCAGCGCGCGCATCACCTCCAGCCCGGCGAGCACGCCGAGCACGCCATCGAACTTGCCGCCACTCGGTTGAGTATCGAGATGGCTGCCGATGGCAACAGCCGGGCGGGACGCGTCACGCCCCTCCCGCCGCAGCACCATGTTGCCGACGCGGTCCACGCTCAGCGTGCAGCCCGCATTCTCTGCCCAGCGGCGCAGCAGGGCGCGGCCGGCGCCATCCAGGTCGGTCAGCGTCTGGCGGTTACAGCCGCCCTTGGGCGTGCCGCCGATCCGCGCCATTTCCATCAGGCTGTCCCACAGCCTGGCTCCCGAGACAGGAAGGTTGCTGCCGCTCACGCCTTTTCCACCCCGCACCATTCGGCCATCGTCAGGGCGATGGTTCTGGTGATGGCGTGGAAGCTATCCAGACCAACGCTTTCATCGATGCCATGGATCGAGTCCGATTCCGGCCCGAAGCAAGCCACCGGCGTGTTCTGGTAAAGCTCGAAGAACCGGCCATCGGTCAGGCCGGAAGCCTTGTAGTCCCGCAGCTCACGCCCGGCGGTCTCGGAGAAGTTGCGGCGGACGGCCTGCACGATCGGCGCCTGCTGGTCGAAGATGCAGGGGTCGGCCATGAAGCCCGAGAACTCCAGCTTGATCTGCGCGCCACGCAGCCGCTCATCCTGCCGGGCCTTCTCGACCAGCGCCTCGATATCGGCCTTCACCTCCCGTGCGGTGCGGCCCATCATCACGCCGACGCGCATGCCGATCCGCGTGCGGGTGGGGACGGAGCTGTTCCACTCACCGCCTTCCACCGTGCCGAAATTGATGTTCACCGGGTGGTTCTCGCCGAAGAAAGACGGGTGGATCCTCTCGGCCCGGTTCATCTCCGCTTCGTACTCGCGGAACAGCGTGGAGATACGGTAGGCGGCATCGATGGAATTGATGCCCGCATGCATGTCCCGCACATGGACCGGCCGCCCCGTCACCGTCACCCAGGCCCAGACCACGCCGACCTCGACGGTGTAGATGGCGTCGTAGTTCGGGCCGGGTTCCGGGATGATGACGGCATCGCATTTCGGCAGCGCGACCATGCAGGCCAGCGCGCCGTTGCCGGTGCATTCCTCCTCGATCACGGAGTGGAACTGCACCTGCGCCGCCGGCTGAAGCCCCGCCAGTTGCAGCGCCTTGAAGGCCATGACGTTGGAGATATCGCCCGCCTTCATGTCGGCGGCACCCCGGCCATACATGCGGCCGTCGCGGATGCTAGGCTCGTAGGGCGGCGTGACCCACATATCGGCGGCGCCTTCCGGCACCACATCCACATGCCCTTGCAGCACCAGGCTGCGTCCCTTCGCCTCACGCGGATTGTGCACGGCGACGACATTGTCCCGCCCCTCATAGGAGATGAGCGGCGGCGAGAAGCCGGGGTGGGAGGCCAGCTTTTCCGGCACAGTTGGCACGCGCTGCGATTTCAGCCCGAGGCCTTCATAGTTCCGCGCCATTTCATCCAGCGCGGAGGCTTCGTTACCCAGCGTGGAGGGGCAACGCACCAGCCGCTCCAGCGCCGCGATGGATTCGCTTTCCAGCGCCGCCACGGCGTCGAGGATGGCGCGCTTCGCGCCGGGATCGAGAGCAGGCATCGGTCAGTCCTTCAGGCGGGTTCAGAGAGATGCCAGGCAAAGAGCGGCCGCAATGGCAATGCGCCTGGCATCGTCATCTCTCCCGTCCCCTGTCCAAAGCGTCCCTTGGGTGGAACGCTAGCCCTCGCTGGACCGGATCGACAAGCCCACCCCTTGGGCTTAGCGTTTCCGCCCATGCAGACCTTCGCCCACCCTGCCCAGCTGCGGCACACGCCCCAATTCTTCCTCCAGCGCGGCCAGGTACGGCACCATTTCGAGGTGCCGGAACGGGCGGGCGCGCTGCTGGCCGCCCTCCACCGCATGGGCCTTGCGCCAAAGGAGCCGGAGGCCGCCACGCGCGACGCCATGCTGGCGGTCCATGATGCCGGCTACCTGGACTTCCTGGAGACCGCGGCCCGCCATTGGCAGGACCTGCCGGGCGCCGGGCCGGAGGCGGTGCCGAACATGCACCCCTCGCCCGAGATGCTGGAAGAGGGCGCGATCTGCCCCGAAGCCATCATCGGGCGCGTGGGCTGGTACACGGCGGATACCGCCTGCCCCATCGGCCCCGGCACCTGGGAGGCCGTGGCAGGCGCGGCGGGCGTGGCGCTGGCGGCCGCCGATTCGGTGGCATCCGGTGGCACGGCCTATGCCCTGTGCAGGCCGCCCGGCCACCACGCCTATGCCGCCCGCGCCGGTGGGCACTGTTACGTGAACAACAGCGCCCTCGCCGCCGAACGCCTCCGCGCCAGCGGCGCCGCCCGCGTCGCGACGCTGGATATCGATGCGCATCACGGCAACGGGACACAGGGCATCTTCTGGAAGCGCGGGGACGTGCTGACGGTCTCGGTGCATGGGGACCCGGATGGATACTACCCCTGGTATGTCGGCCATGCCGGCGAGACCGGCGCGGCCGATGGCGAAGGCTGCAACCTGAACCTGCCCCTGGCGCGTGGCACGGCGGATGAAGGCTGGCTGGCCGCCATCGATGCCGGCATCGCCAAGATCCAGGCCTTCGGCGCCGATGCGCTGGTGGTGCCGCTGGGCTTCGACGCCTCGGAGCATGAACCTCTGAGCTTCCTTTCCGTCACCGCCGACGGCTTCTCCCGTGCCGCCGAGAAGATCGCGGCGCTGAAGCTGCCGACCGTGCTGGTGCAGGAGGGTGGCTACGGCGTCGAAGTGATAGGCGGGCTGCTGGAGCGCTTCCTCAACGCCGCCGGGCGCTGAACCGATAAGTTGATAAGCCGCGCCAGCCGCGCTACCGCTCAGCCATGAGCATCGCGCGGCTGGCTACCTTTGCCTTTTCCGGAATCGAGACCTTGCCGGTCGAGGTACAGGTGCAGATTTCGGCAGGGCTGCCCGCCTTCATGGTTGTCGGCCTGCCGGACAAGGCCGTAGCGGAAAGCCGGGAGCGGGTCCGCGCCGCGCTGTCCGGCCTTGGCCTCTCCCTGCCGCCGAAGCGGGTTCTGGTGAACCTCGCCCCCGCCGATATCCAGAAGGAAGGCAGCCATTTCGACCTGCCCATCGCGCTCGCCGTGCTGGCGGCGATGGAGATTGTCCCGAAAGAGGAACTCGCCGGATTCGCCGCGCTGGGCGAGCTGGCGCTGGATGGCGCCATTGGTCCGGTCGCCGGCATCCTGCCCGCCGCACTTGGCGCTGCCTCCCGCAGCCTCGGGCTCATCTGCCCTGGTGCACAGGGCGCGGAGGCCGCCTGGGCCGGCGAGATCGAAATCCTGGCGGCGCATGATCTCCGGCAGATCATCGCGCATCTCACCGGGCGGCAGTTGCTGGAACAGCCGGCCGCGCCTTCCCTTCAGACAGGCCTTGCCGAGGGCCCATGCCTCTCCGAGGTCAAGGGCCAGGAAAGCGCCAAGCGGGCGCTGGAGATCGCCGCGGCCGGCGGCCACAACCTGTTGCTGATCGGCCCGCCCGGCTCCGGCAAATCCATGCTGGCCGCCCGCCTGCCCCGCCTGCTGCCGGACCTGACGCCGCGCGAGGCGCTGGAGGTGAGCCTCGTACGCAGCGTGGCCGGGCTGATCGAACAAGGGCGCATATCCTCCCGCCCGCCCTATCGGGACCCGCACCACTCCGCCAGCCAGGCGGCGCTGGTGGGCGGCGGCCCCCGCGCCAAGCCCGGAGAGATCAGCCTTGCCCATCGCGGCGTGCTGTTCCTGGATGAGTGGCCGGAATTCCCACGCCCCGCGCTGGAAGCCCTGCGCCAGCCGTTGGAAAGCGGCGTCTGCACCATCAGCCGCGCCGCCGCGCATGTGACCTACCCGGCACGCGTTCAGCTGGTAGCGGCGATGAATCCTTGCCGTTGCGGCCATCTCGGGGAGCAGCCGCGTGAATGCGGGCAGGCGCCCCGCTGCGGCGAGCAGTATCAGTCCCGCCTCTCCGGCCCCTTGCTGGACCGCATGGACCTGACCATCGGCATGGCGCCCATCCCTCCTGGTGAGTTGGCGCGCGCTCCCCGAGGGGAAAGCAGCAGCGAAGTTGCCCGACGTGTTCAGGAGGCTCGCCATCGCCAACAGAAGCGCTCCGGCATGGTCAATGCAGAGGCCTCGTTGGAAGACCTGACCGCCGATACCGCGCCGGATGCTTTGGCGCTGGCGGAGCGCGCCGCGACGCAGCTCGGCCTCTCCAGCCGTGGCTTCACGCGCTGCTTCCGCGTGGCGCGCAGTATCGCCGATCTGGCCGGGGTGCCGCGCATCGAGCGGCCGCATATGGCGGAGGCCTTGGCCTTCCGTCACCGCGTGCCCGGTCAGGCCCTGCGCTGACGGCCGAAGCCTTCCGGCCGCTCATGCAGGCGGCGGCGTTCCTGGTGCTGTTTATGCCAGACAATGGCGGGAGCCACCGCCAGAAGTGGAGCGGTGCAGAGAACCACCAGCCCCATGGCCGCGCCCGCAGGCCGCCCCCCCAGGGCAAAGCCCGCCGCGGCCCCGCTGGCGCTTGCGGCATTGGCCAGCACGGCGCCGGCCCACCAATACCAAACGCGCCGCGCGGTCCTTTTGGCCGCCGGCGCTGTGGTCTGAATATAGACACCGCCATCTTCCCCGACCTCGTAAAGCCGGGTCGGGTCAACGGTGAAGTCGGGTGGCTGCCGGATCAGCGGCGCATCACATGCACGAAGGTCCGGCCGCGATGACCGGCCCGGCGCATGCGCCAGTACATGCTGCCGAATGCCACCAGCCCCGCCACGGCGGCGATGGGCAGGGCAAGGGCGAAGAAGGCGATGGCCACGCCGGCCACCACGACGCCGCCGGCCACCAACGCGACCAAGGCGGCAACGCCCCCGACCTTCGCGAGGATTTTGTCCAGGAACCCGGCGCGCGACGGTGCCGGCTCCCGGAAATCACCTTCCGGGGTCATGTCGATGACAGGGCGGTCACGGAACTGCTGATCCATGCGGGGGATGTTGCCATCCCCAGCCCAGGCTTCAAGGCCCAAAGGGGCCCCACTGCGTTTTGTTGTCTTGCAGAATGTAACGGGCAGACGGAGTTCAGGTTACAGAATTGTCATCCTGGTTCCCCCCAACCCCACGCCATGCCATATCACGGGCCATGATGCGTGGCGCGGCAATCCTCCTGGCTCCTGGCCTTCTGGCCCTGGGCCTTTTGCTTCCGGCTGCGGTGCCGGCGCAGGCGGCGGAGTATCGCCGCCCCACCGCCGCCCAGCTGCAGGAACTGCGCCGCTGGCTCTGCCCGAATGGCGGCTCCCCCGTTCGCGGCGCGCCCGGCCGTTGCGATGGTGCGCGTGGCCGTGGCGGCGGAGGGGGTGGCTTCGGCCAGCCCGTTCCCGGCTGGGACCGTGGCCTGCCTGCCGCGACGCGAGTACAGACCGCCTGCCCGGAAGGCACCCGTGCCGTCACGGCACGAGGCCATGACGACGTGACGCGGTGCCTGCCGGGCTAACCGTCTTACATCGTGGCGCCGATCTGCCAGGGCACGAACTCGTTGCGGCCGTAACCGAGCTGTTCGGACTTGGAACGCTCGCCGGAAGCGATAACGAGGATGCGGCCGAAAATCTCCCGCCCTTTCTCCTCGATGGAGACACCGTCGAGGACATCGCCGCAGTTGATGTCCATATCGTCCTCCATCCGCCGGTAGAGGTCCGAATTGGTCGCCAGCTTGATCGAGGGCGTTGGCTTGCACCCATAGGCGGAGCCACGCCCGGTGGTGAAGCACAGTACATTGGCGCCGCCTGCCACCTGCCCCGTGGCTGCCACCGGGTCGTAGCCCGGCGTATCCATGAAGACGAAGCCCTTGCGGTCCACGGGCTCGGCATAGCGGTACACGCCGCGCAGCGTGGCCGTGCCACCCTTGGCGGCCGCACCCAGGGACTTCTCCAGGATGGTGGTCAGCCCGCCCGCCTTGTTGCCGGGGGACGGGTTGTTGTTCAGCTCGCCACCGGAACGGGCGGCGTAATCCTTCCACCAGTCGATCAGGTCCACGATCTTCTGGCCGACCTCGCGGCTTTCCGCGCGGCGCGTCAGCAGGTGCTCGGCACCGAAGATCTCGGGCGTCTCGGACAGGATGGCCGTGCCGCCGTTCCGCACCAGTAGATCCGCCGCCGCACCCAGGGCGGGATTGGCCGTGATGCCGGAATAGCCGTCCGACCCACCGCATTGCAGGGCCAGGGTGAGTTCCGCCGCCGAGACCGTCTCCCGTTGGCAACGCGCGGCAAAAGGCAGCATCTCCTTCACCTTGGCCACGCCGGCGGCAATCGCCTTCCGCGTGCCGCCGATCTCCTGAATCGTCAGGCTCTGGAAATGGTCGCCCTCGGTGATGCCATAGGCTTCCTTCAGGCGCGGAATCTGGAACACCTCGCAGCCCAGACCCACCACCAGCACGGCGGCGAAGTTCGGATGGGTGGCATAGCCCCACTGGGTGCGGGCGAGGATATCGAATTCCTCGCCCTTGCTGCCCATGCCGCAGCCCGTGCCATGGGTGAAAGGCACGACGCCATCGATGTTCGGGTAGTCCGCCAGGATGCCCGACTTCGCGATTTCATCAGCGATGAAGTCGATGACCGTCGCCGAACAGTTCACCGAGCTCAGGATGCCGATGTAGTTGCGCGTGCCCACCTTGCCGCCCGGGCGGCGAAAGCCCTGGAAGTGCGCGGGCAGCTCGCCCGGACGCAGCATCTGGTCGTCATGCACTTCCTCGGCGAAGGCATAGTCCAGCTCGAACTCGCCGATGGCCACGTTGTGCACATGGACCCAGGAGCCGGGCGGAATATCCTGCGACGCGAAGCCGATGATCTGGCCGAACTTCCGCACCGGCTGCCCCTGCCCGATGCCCGTGGTGGAGACCTTATGCCCCTTGGGCACGCGGTCCACGACGGTCAGGCCGAAGGGCAGCACCGCCCCTGCGCTGATGGGGTCGATAGCCACCACGACATTATCGGCGTCGTGCAGGCGCAGGGTACGCGGTGCGGTCATGGCAGTATCAGACTTCCAGGATGGCCTTGATGACGCCGGCCTCGGGGCGGATCCAGTCGCGGAACAGCTCGGGGCCGGCGGTCAGCGGGCCGCGATGCGTGTTGAGCGCCTTGGTGGGCACCTTGCCAGCCTGCATCTGGCGCACGACCTCGGCGAAATCATCCGGCTGCGCGTTGCGGCTGGCGAAGAGCGTCGTCTCGCGCTTGTGGAATTCGGGGTCGGAGAAGGTCAGGTTGTCGCGCACGACGGAAACCAGCACGTAGCGCCCGCCATGGCCAACGAAGCCGAAGCCACGCTGCATGGCGCCCAGATTGCCGGTGCAGTCGATGACGGCATCGAAGAAGTCGCCATCCGTGGCGGCGGAAGCCTTGGCCTCGGCATCGGCATTCGCCAGCAGCAGCGCGTCGGCGCCAAGCTTGTCCTGCGTGAAGGCCAGCCGGTCCTCGCGCATGTCCATCACGGTGACATGCGCACCGCGCGCCTTGGCGAAGATGATGGCCGACATGCCGATCGGGCCGGAGCCAACCACCAACACGCGATCCTTGTTCGAAATCCCGCCACGCTTCACGCCATGCGCGCCGATGGCGAGGAATTCGATCATCGCCGCGTCTTCCAACGGCGTATCGCCCACGGGCACGACATTGCTGGCGGGCACGCAGAGCAGCTCCGCCATGCCGCCATCGCTGTGCACGCCGAGCACGCTGATGTTCTGGCAGGCGTTGGTGATGCCCTTGCGGCAGGCCACGCACTTCCCGCAGGAGAGATAGGGAACGATGTAGACGTTCTGCCCGGCCTTCAGCCCGCTGCCTTCCGGTGCGCGCTCCACGGTGCCGGAGAGCTCATGCCCCATCACGCGCGGGTATTCCAGGAACGGATGCTTGCCCTGGAAGATATGGAAATCCGTACCGCAAATGCCGACGCGCTTGATGCGCACCAGAACCTCGCCTTCCTTCGGCTGCGGCTCCGGGCGGTCGATCACCGACAGCTTGCCGGGTTCGTCGCAGATCAACACCTTCATCGTCGTATCTTTCGCGGTTCAGTCAGACAGAGAACCCCGGCGGCTGGTGCCGCCGGGGTGTTTCAGCTTCAGGCCGCCGGCATCTCGGCCGGCAATTCGACGCCGTTATACTTCTTGTAGATCTCACCCAGCTTGCCGTTGGCGAGGTTCTTGTCGATCCACTCGTTCAGCGCGGTCTGCAGCGCGGCGTCGCCCTTGCGGATGCCGATGGCGTAAGGGTTGGTCTTGACGACCAGCTTCACCTCGAAGGCATCGCCGCCGGAGCGGCCATTGGCCGCCGCCATCACCTGCGGAGAGGTCGCCATGATGTCCACCTGGCCGGAAACCAGCGCGGTGATCAGCGTCGCGTCGTCGTCGTAGCGGACGATCTGCGCGCCGGTGTTGAGCGAGGTGAATTCCTTGTCGTTGGAGCTGCCGCGGGTGGTGCCCACGCGCTTGCCGGCCAGCGACGCGTAATCCGGGATCTGGGTGCCCTTCTTCGCGGCCACGACGATCTGGATGACGCCATAGGCCTTCGAGAAGTCGATGACACGCTTGCGCTCTTCCGTCACGCTGAAGCTCGCCATCACCATGTCGGCCTTGCCGGTCAGCAGGAACGGCACGCGGTTCGGGCTGGTAACCTGCACGATCTCCAGCGGCATGCCCCAGTCGGCCGCCAGCAGCTTGGCGGACTCAACGTCGGAGCCGATCGGCTGCATCTGCGCGTCGGTCTGGCCGAAGGGGGGCGAGCCGAGGTCGATGGCGACCATCAGCTTCTTGCGGGCGCGGATGGTGTCCAGCGTGTCAGCCATGGCGGGGCGGATCAGCGCGGGGGCAGCCAGCAGGGAAATGCCGGCGCCAAGCAGGGTCCTACGGTTCATTCCTGTCGTCCTCTCGACTATTTTGCAGATTACAGATCGTGGCCGATGAACTCGCGCAGCTCAGCCGTCTGCGGATTGTTCAGCTCGTGGCCCGGAAGTGTCTCCCAGACCTTGCCATTGCGCATGTAGATGACGTTGCTCGCCACCTTCCGCGCGAAGCCCATTTCATGCGTGACGAGGATCATGGTCATGCCGCCCTTGGCGAGATCCTCCATCACCTTCAGCACCTCGCCCGTCAGCTGCGGGTCCAGCGCCGAGGTCACCTCGTCGAACAGCATCACCTTCGGCTGCATGGCCAGGCTGCGCGCGATGGCCACGCGCTGCTGCTGGCCGCCGGAGAGCTGCTCGGGGTAGTGCCCCGCCTTCTCGGCCAGGCCGACGCGCGCCAGGCAGTCCTGCGCCAGGTCGCGAGCTTCCTTCTTGCCCAGCTTCCGCACGCAGGTCGGCGCCAACATGACGTTCTGCTCGGCCGTCAGATGCGGGAACAGATTGTAGCTCTGGAACACGATGCCGACGTCCAGCCGCAACGCGCGCTTATCCAGCGCCGGGCTGTGGATCTGGTGGCCGCACACCTCGATGCTGCCCTGCTCGATCGTCTCCAGCGCGTTGATGCAACGCAGCGCCGTGGACTTGCCGGAGCCGGACTGCCCGATGATCGCGACGACCTCGCCGCGGTTCACGTCGAAGGAAACGCCGTTCAGAACCTGGAGGGAACCGAAGCTCTTATGGACGTTGGAGAGCTTAACGACGGCCGACATTGAGCCTCCTTTCCAGCCCACGGCTCCAGGCCGAAAGCGGGTAGCAAATGATGAAGTAGATGATCGCGACAGTGATGAAGACGCGGAACGGCTCGAAGGTGGAGTTGTTGATCAGCTTGCCGGCCTGCGACAGCTCCACGAACCCGACCACCGAAGCCAGCGACGTGTTCTTGATGATCTGGACCAGGAAGCCCACGGTCGGCGCCGTCGCGATGCGCAGCGCCTGCGGCAGGATGACGCGCGTCATCCGCTGCCACCGGGTCATGGCCAGGCACTCGGCCGCCTCCCATTGGGTCTTCGGCACGCTCTCGATGCAGCCGCGCCAGATTTCGCCCAGGAAGCCCGAGGAATAGATGACGAGACCTGCGCCGGCGGCGATCAGTGCCGGCAGCTGGTCGAAACCCACGATGGCCAGGCCAAAATAGATCAGGAACAGCAGGATCAGCAGCGGCGTGCCCTGTACGATCTGCACATAGGCGCCAGCGAGGCCGCGCAGGAGCTTGCTGTCCGACACGCGCGCCAGCGCGATGAGGAAGCCGAGGACGCCGCCGCCGAGGAAGGCGATGGCGGAAAGCGCCAGCGTCCACAACGCCGCGATCAGCAGGAACTCGACATGGCCGAGACCAAAGCTAGGCATGATGCGATTTCCCCTTCTTACAGCGGCGTGCCGAGCTTACGGCGGCGGGTGAACACCAGCATGCCGAAGGCCCAGAACGCGGCCCGCACCACGAAGGACAGGGCGAGATAGAGGAGACCCACCACGATATAGGTCTCGAAGGAACGGAAGGTGTCGGACTGGATGCGGTTCGCAACCGCCGTCAGCTCCTCCGCCGAGATCTGCGAGGTGATGGAGGAGGCCAGCATCAACAGCACATACTGGCTGACCAGCGCCGGATAGACGCGCTCGATGGCCGGGCGCAGCACGACATGCCAGTAAGTCTGCGCCTTGCTCAGCCCGAGGCAGTCCGCCGCCTCCACCTGCGCCTTGTGCACCGATTCCAGACCGGCACGCATGATTTCGCAGGTATAGGCAATGACGTTGACGACCAGCGCCAGCACCGCGGCCACATTGGCATCGATGCGGATGCCCATCACCGCGATACCGAAATACACGATGAAGATCTGCACCAGCAGCGGCGTGTTGCGGATCACCTCGACATAAGCGCCGACGATGCGCTGCAGCCAGGGCGGCCCATCCGCGCGGGCGATGGCGCAGAGCGCGCCGCCTACGAAGCCGAGCACAGTGGAAATCGCGGAAAGCTGCAGCGTCAGCCACACGCCCTGCGCGAACTCCTGCCAGTAAGGCAGCAGCGACGAGAAATCGAATTGATAGGTCATGCAGCGCTTCCAGCGAGGTTGCGCGCCACCAGCGCATCCAGCACCGGCGTGGCCGGCCCCCCTGCCTCGCGCGCCCAGTCCAGGAAGGCAGCGATGCGCCGCTCCACCTTCGTCACGTGATTCTGCGCGATGTCGGCGACGCGGTGGTCGAGGAACGGATTGAGGAAGCGATCCAGCGTGGTGGCAACATAGGCTTTGGCCTCCGCCTCCATGCCGCGCGCGGCGAAGCCAGGCACCACCTCGGCGCGATACAATGCGTCAAGACGTTCCCGGATGGCGGGGTCGGCCAGGATCTCACGCACGGTCTCGCCCGCCGGGCGGCCTTCGCGCTGCCAGAGATCGGCCAGGAAGGTGTGGCCGAGATTCAGGATATGCAGCTTCAGCCGCTCGAATGGCTCCAGGTCGTCCGCCAGGACGATGCTCGGGTGCTCGCAGGGCGGCACCAGCCCGGAGCGGCGCTCGATGACCCAGATGGCATAGGGCTCAGCCACAGCGCCGATCGGCTCCAGTGGCTGGGAGACAATGCGGTCCACCAGCGTATCCGCCCAGATCACATCCTGGCGCAGCCAATCAGCGAAGGCCACTGGCGCGTCCGCTTCCGCGGCCAGCCGCAGCACCGCGTCTCGCAGCACTTGTCCGTTACGGTTCACCAACTCGCAGGGCAGCACCGTCAGTGGCCGCGCGCCGCCCTGCCAGCGCGCATGGAGCAGCGCTGTCAGCTTACCCGGGAAGGACGCCGGAACGGTGCCCGACAGGAGTTGCGCACTGCGGTCTGAATCCGGAACATTGTAGCCCGTATCGCCCATGTTAGAGACGACATAGGCCGCCTCGTCCACGAACAGGCGCGTCAGCTCAGCCCAATCGCGAGCGGCGGACAGGCCGCCATCGACGCTGGTGACCATGACCTGCCGCTCAACCGGCGCGCCGCCCTCCACACCCCGGATGATGACGGGGTAGCCGCCAGGCGCACCAAAGGCAGCCACGCGGCCGGCACGGTCGGCCGAGCCAGAGGCCTGGACAACAGTGATCGGCCCGACAGCCTGCCCCGCCTGCCGCGCTTCATGCAGGAACAGATCGACATGGGCCTGGAGGAAGCGGCTGGTGCCGAACTGGATGATTCTGCCGCTCATGCCGCACAGGGCCGGCGCAAACGCGCGAAAGGGGCGGCTGCAAAGGCTTTCTCGGTCACTGGCGCTCCGAAACCACTGTCTTATACAAGTTATCTTATGCACAAAGTACCGCTCGCCTGCCGAGTGTCAATGGTCTTTAATGTGTAAAGGACCACGCGTGGCCGACGGTGGACGGCCCTGGCGCCGTCGTGCTTAAAAATCAGGGGGAGAACGAACCAGACGCCATGAAGGGCAACACGATCTACAAGCGGGCCTATAACCGCTGCCTGACCCTGCTGGCGACGCGCCCGCTCGGTGACTGGCCCTGCTCGGAGGCCGAGCTGGCGCAGGGGCTGCAAGTCAGCCGCACCACCGTTCGTGCCGTTCTCTCATCGCTCCATGAGCGCGGCATCATCACGACGGACGGGCTGCGCCGCTATCTGCTGCGTCCCCCGGCCCCGGAGGATTATTTCCCCGACCCGCAGACCGAGACAGTGGCCGAACTCGTCGAGCGCCGCTTCATGGATTGGGTGCTGAAGGGCGATTGCCGGCCAGGCCAGACCATCAACGCGTCCGAGCTCGCGCGGCAGTTCGGCACCTCCACCACCGCCATCCGCGAGTATCTCAACCACTTCAACCATTTCGGATTGCTGGAGCGGAACCCGAATTCCGGCTGGGTCTTCAAGGGCGTCACACCGGAATTCGCTGCCGAGATCTATGAAATTCGGGAGATGTTCGAGCTACGCTCCGCCCGCCGTTTTGTGGAACTGCCAGCCCAGTCACCCGCCTGGGGCCAGCTCGCCGAGATTGAACGGGAGCATCATATTCTTCTGGCGGAGATCGACGACAGATTCAGCGATTTCTCCCGCCTGGACGAACGACTGCACAGGCTGATTCACGATGCGTCCTGCAACCGCTTCATGCAGGAATTCTACGACGTCATCTCCATTATCTTTCACTACCACTACCAATGGAACAAGACGGATGAGAAAGAGCGCAACATCGCCGCCATCCACGAGCACCTTGCTTATATCGAGGCTCTTCGCAGCCGCGACCTGCGCCTGATCGATGCCAAATGCCGCGCGCATCTGAAAACCGCGCGCGCCACCATGCTGCGCTCCATCACCGACGGCCCGCTCGGCCTGCAGCATCAGGCCCGGGCACCGGCGGCCGCGCTCTCCCTCGCCTGAGGTGTTTGCGTCCTACCGGCTCGCGGAGATCAGCATCATCATGGGCCGGTGCAATTCGTCCTGAAGGGCGGGCTGCGCCGCGACCTGCTCGGCTGTGGGAGACCATTCGCACAGCTCCCGCAGCGTGAAGCCACTGCGGATCAGGGTGTTCAGCGTCGTCCCCAATGTCCGATGCTGCTTGACCACGCCATCCGCCAGCCAGTTCGTCACGCGCTGGCCCTCGAGCGCATAATGGTCGACGGGCCAGGTTTTCCGCCCATCATCCCGCGCCAGCCATCCGGGGCGCGTGGACGCCATGTAGATCGGGTGCTCCATGGTGAAGACCAGCTGTCCGGCCGGGGCAAGCGCGTGGAAGACAGCTTCGAGTAGCCGGCCGAGATCCTGGATGTAGTGAAACGCGAGCGAGCTGTAGGCGAGATCGAAGGCACCCGCGGAAAGTTCCACCGTCTCGAGATCGGCCTTCCGGTACTCGACATGTGGCTCGCGCGTTTCCGCCTTTGCCCTCGCCAGCATATTCTCCGAGAGGTCGAGGCCAAGCACGCTGGCCGCCCCTTCCGAGGCCGCCCAGCGCGCGAACCAACCGAAACCGCAGCCCAGGTCCAGGATACGCCTGCCTTTGATATCAGGCAGCATTCGCCTGATCGCCGGCCATTCCGGCGCGCCATCCAACCCATGGACCGATCGCGGCAACTGGCTGTAGCCGTGAAAGAATTCCGGCTCATCATAGATGTTCTGCGCCATCCGCCCCTCCCCTGAACCTGCCTGCGCATCATGGCTCCCTCGCACGGCCAAAGCGCGGTGTGGCCGCACGCTAATGCTGGCCGCTTCCAACGGCAATCTCACCTCTCAAGCGCCCGCTTCCGTGATTTCACCCTGCTTCGGCGCCCTCTAGGATGAAAGTGCCCGGAACAGGGCCAAATGGCATGGAGGAACGTCAGTGCCGCAACAGAATGCCATCTACCCGGACCTGGCCGGGCGCAGTGTCTTCATCACGGGCGGCGGCAGTGGCATCGGCGCCGCGCTCACGGCGGCTTTCACGGCGCAGGGCAGCAAGGTTGCCTTCGTCGACATCGCCCGCGACGCCAGCGAGGCGCTGGTGCGGCAGATTGCCGGGCAGAAGCCTCGCCACGTCCCCTTGTTCCTCGACTGCGACATCCGCGACATCGCTGCCCTGCGCGCCGCCATCGACCAGGCCCGCGCCGCGCATGGCGATATCACCGTGCTGCTGAACAACGCGGCCAACGACCAGCGGCACCGGACAGAGGACGTCACGCCGGAATTCTGGGACGACCGTATCGCCATCAATCAGCGGCCCATGTTCTTCGCCGCCCAGGCCATCCTCCCCCAGATGCAGCGTGCCGGCGGCGGCTCCATCGTGAATTTCGGCTCGGTCAGCTGGAAGCTGCGGCAGGGCGGCATGGCGGCCTACACCATGGCCAAGGCCTCGGTTCAGGGCCTCACCCGCAGCCTGGCCCGGGACTACGGCAAGCAGAACATCCGCGTGAATACGCTGGTCCCCGGTTGGGTCATGACGGAGCGCCAGCTCACCCATTGGGTGACGCCAGAGGCGGAGAAGGAGATCGATGCCGGCCAGGCTCTCGCCGGGCGCGTCATGCCGGAACATATCGCCGACATGGCGCTATTCCTCGGCTCCGCCGCTTCCGCCATGTGCTCGGCACAGGAGTTTGTCGTGGATGGCGGCTGGACCTGAGAGGCGTCTCAACACTCGAGGAAAATTTCTTTAATAAAAAGGAAACCTGAAAGGCAGTTCGACGTTCCGGCTTGCCCATGGCGGCGGCCAAGCTTAGTGTCGCCCTCAGCACCGCGCATCCCCACCCCCCAACCGGGGTTGTCCGGTCCTACCCTCCCCCCACCAGAGGGTCTAAGGCAGGCGGTGAGTGTCCCCGACCTCTTCACCGCCTGCCGCTTAACTGGGCCGCACCGCCTTCGGCTGGAAGGTGCCGATGGCCACCCCGCTCAGCACCAATGCCATGGAGACCGCGTGATAGGGGTGCAGTGCCTCGCCTAGCAGCAGCGCACCCAGGCCCAAGGCATAAGCCGGCACCAGATACATGGACATGCTGGCTCGCGCGGCGCCGACGAGGCTGACGATACGGCCATACACGCCATACGCCCCCACCCCCGCGACCACGCCCAGAAACAGCATGCCCCACAGCGCCTGCGCGCCCAGCGACGGCATGCCGGCAGATCGCCACTCCAGCAGCGCGAGCGGCAGCAGGCTCAGCGCTCCGCCTGCCGCCACAACCCACAGCAGCACCAGTGGCTCCAGCGCCACGGGGCGGTGCCGCAGCAGCGCCGTGTAGCCAGACCAGGCCAGGATGGCGAGGAACATCAGCCCGTCACCGGGATTCATGTCGAGGCGCAGCAGCGCGGAGAAGTCGCCCCGGAAGGCGGCGACAGCAATGCCACAAAAGGCACAGGTGATGCCGGCGAGCATGGCAGGGCGCAACGGTATGCCCCAGACCAGACGCTCGATGATCGCGACCAGCAGCGGCGTCAGCGCGGCGAGCAACGCGATATTGCCGGCCGAGGTGTAGGTGGCGGCGCCGTATTGCGGCGCCACGCTCAGCACGCCGCCCAGCAGTACCAACAACAGCAGCCGGGGGCGCGGCACCTCCCCCAGCCCATCCCGCCGCAGCGCGGGCCAGACCACGGGCAGCAGCAACAGCGCCGCCACGGCCCAGCGGCCAGCAGCCAGGGTGACAGGCGGCACGGACCCGCTGAGCCAGCGTGCCCCCAACATGTTGCCCGCGAACAGCAGCGGCGCGCAGAGAAACAGGAAGACGATGCCCCAGCGCCCGAAGCTCTCGGGGGTGGCAAACGGAATCCGCATGGGCCGGGCCTCGCCGTTTAGTGCCAATGCGAGGAGGCTAGGCGATATGCGTCAGTGATTCTTACCGAACTTCTGAGGCACCGAGGGCGTCGCAGAATTTCCGCCCGCGCCGAATCGGAAACAGGCGAAAATTCTTCTCTCGCTCAGGCTGTCTGGCCCGCAGGCGCGAACTGGCCGGCCACTTCCGCCAATGCCCAGTCGATCCATGGCAGCAGCGCCGCGATGTCGGCCGTCTCCACCGTCGCACCGCCCCAAATGCGCAGGCCCGGAGGGGCATCGCGGTAGGGCGCGGTATCCAGCCCCGCCCCTTCCTTTTCCAGCAGGCTGGAGAGCACCTTGGCCGCCGCCGCCTGCCCATCCGCCGTCAGCGCCGTGAACCAGGGGGCAGTGATCTTCAGGCAGATGGAGGTGCAGGAGCGCGTCTCCGGCCGCTCTGCCAGGAAGGCCAGTTGCTCATGCCCCTCCAGCCACCGGGCGATCGCCGCCAGATTGGCTTCCGACCGGCCAACCAGCCCCTTCAGCCCGCCCACCTGCTCCGCCCAGCGCAGGCCATCCAGCGCATCTTCCACGCAGAGCATGGACGGCGTGTTGATGGTGTCGCCCTTGAAGATGCCTTCGATCAGCTTGCCGCCCTTGGTCAGCCGGAAGATCTTCGGCAGTGGCCAGGCCGGGGCATGGCTTTCCAGCCGCTCCACCGCGCGGGGCGAGAGCGCCAGCATTCCATGCGCCGCCTCGCCGCCCAGCACCTTCTGCCAGGACCAGGTGACGACATCGAGCTTGTCCCAGGGCAGCTCCATGGCAAAGGCGGCGGACGTGGCGTCGCAGATGGCAAGGCCCTGCCGGTCCGCCGGAATCCAATTGGCATCCGGCAGGCGCACACCGCTGGTGGTGCCGTTCCAGACGAACACCACGTCACGGTCCCAGGAGACCTGCGCCAGATCCGGCAGCCCGCCATAGGGTGCCTGGATCAGCCGGACATCCGGCAGCCGCAGCTGCTTGGTGATATCGGTGGCCCACTCGCCGGAGAAGCTCTCCCATGCGAGCACATCCACTCCGCGCGGGCCGAGCAGCGACCACAGCGCCATCTCCACCGCGCCGGTATCGGAAGCCGGCACGATGCCTAGCCGCCAGCCTTCCGGCATGCCAAGCACCGCCTTCGAGCGCTCGATCACTTCCGCCAGCCGCGCCTTCAGCGCCGGGGCGCGATGGCTGCGCCCCGTCAGCGCGCCGTCCAGCGCCGCCACGGACCAACCTGGGCGCTTGGCGCAGGGGCCGGAGGCGAAGTTCGGGTTCGCCGGGCGGGTTTCAGGCATCGGGTTGGCGTGGGGCATGGCGTGTTACTCGTGACTTTCGGAGGCTGGTTAGGCTGGCAGGGGTTCGGCGATCAAGCGCTCGGAGGGCAGACGCACCTCACCCTTGCTGTAGAGCACGGCATGGCCGCCAATCCGCACCCGCTCCCCCGCGAGCTCGCACCACAGCGTACCGCCGCGCGCGCTGGCCTGGCGGCAGACCAGCGCCGTCCTGCCCAGCCGCTTGGCCCAGAAGGGCAGAAGCTGGGTATGCGCCATGCCCGTGACGGGGTCCTCATTCACCCCGACCCGCGCGGCGAAGTAGCGGGAGACAATGTCATGCACGCCGTCATCCCCTGCCGCGGTGGCGATCACCCTGGCGCTGCCACCCGGCGTGGAGTCACGGAGCGCGGCGATCAGACCATGGTCCGGCGTCAGCGCTCGCACCGTGTCGGCGGAATCGAACAGGCAGATCCAGTCCCGCGCCTTCCATACTTCGCGCGGCACGGCACCCAGCGCCGCGGCGAGCCCCGGCGGCGGCCGGTGGGCCCAGCTGGGCTGCATGACGGGAAAGTCCAGCACATAGCGGTCATTCTGCCGCGCCACGGTGAGAATGCCGGATTGGGTCCTGAACCGTAGTGGCGCGGAGGCCTCCAGCGGCGCGCCCATCTCCGTCGCCAGCACAAAGGCGGTGGCCAGGGTCGCATGGCCGCAGATCGGCACCTCCACCCGGGGGGTGAACCAGCGCAGATGCCACTGCCCTGGCCCATCCGGCACGAAGAAAGCGGTTTCGCTGACATTGTGCTCGGCCGCCATGGCCTGCATCAGCGCATCCGGCAGCCAGGATTCGAGCGGTACCACCACCGCCGGATTGCCGGCGAAAGGGCGCTCGGCGAAGGCATCGACGGTATAGGTCGTCAACCGTATTGGCGTGTGCTGGAGCATCGCGCCCGTCCCTTCCTGCGCTGCAACAAGACTGTAGCTTGCCAGAGCACGGACGGAGGCAAAGCCCCCGTCACGTCATGCCAGAGCCGCGTCCGCGCCGTGCGTCAGGGCCTCGATCCGGGCGGGATCGACCGTGACACCGTGGTTCAGCGGCCCATGCCCCTGCCCGAGCCCCGGCGCGGTGCGCAGCGCCGCCTGCACATAGGCACGCCCGCGCAGCACGGCGTCGCGCAGCGCCATGCCCTGCGCCAGCCCGGCGGCAATGGAGGAGGCCAGGGTGCAACCCGTGCCATGGGTGTGCCGGCTGTGGATGCGCGCGCTTTCAAACACCTCGCTGCCGTCACGCGTGGCGAGCAGGTCCAACAGCCGGTTCCCTTCCAGATGGCCACCCTTGAGCAGCACCGCAGGCACCCCCATCGCGAGCATGGCAGCCGCCGCCGCGCGCATCTCCTCAAGACCGGTGATGCGCATGCCGGAGATGACCTCCGCCTCGGGAATGTTCGGCGTCAGCAGCGCCGCGGCGGGCACCAGGCGGCGCTTCAGCGTCGCCACCGCATCCGGCGCCAGCAGGTTGCTGCCCCCCTTGGCCACCATCACTGGGTCAGCGACCAGCGGAATGCCCTGCCCGTCCTCCGCCAGCGCATCACACACCGCGTCGATGGTCGCGGCGTCGCCCAGCATGCCGGTCTTGATGGCATCGGCGCCTATGTCACGGAGGGAAAGGCGGATCTGGTGCCGGATGAAGTCCAGCGGCACCGGATGCACACCATGGACCCCCAGCGTATCCTGCGCCGTCAGCGCCGTAATGGCGGTGCCGGAATAGGCATCCATCGCCGCGCAGGCCTTGATATCCGCCTGGATGCCCGCGCCGCCGCCGGAATCCGAGCCGGCGATAATGAGAACCCTGCCCTGCATCAGGCCTCGGCCTTCATCGGCAAGGCGGCTGCCCGGGCGCGGATCAGCGTGGCGAGGGATTCCACCGTTTCCTCCACCATCCCCTCCTCCTCCGCCTCGGCCATGACGCGGATCAGGGGCTCGGTGCCGCTGGGGCGGATCAGTACACGCCCGCGGCTGCCCAGCTTGGCCTCCGCGGCGGCGATCGCTTCCTTTACACCGTCGTCGGTCAACGGACTGATGCCGTTGAAGCGGACATTCACCAGCCGTTGCGGCAGCGGCGTGAAGCGGCGGCACAGCTCGCTGACAGGCTTCTTCTGCTCGGTCAGCACCGCGAGCACCTGGAGCGCCGCGACCAGCCCATCCCCCGTCGTGCCGAAATCGCTCAGGATCATGTGGCCGGACTGCTCACCGCCCAGATTGCAGCCCGTCTCGCGCATCCGCTCGGACACATAGCGGTCTCCCACCTTCGTCCGCAGCAGCGTCACGCCCAGCCCGCCAAGGAACCGCTCCAGCCCCAGATTGGACATGACGGTGGCGACGACGGTGTCCCGGTTCAGCCGCCCTTCCCGCGCCCAGGATTCGGCGACGGTCGCCAGAATCTGGTCGCCATCGATGAGCTGGCCTTCCTCATCCACCAGCACCAGCCGGTCGGCATCGCCATCCAGCGCGATGCCGAGATCGGCGCGGCGCTCCCGCACCAGCTCCGCCAGCTTGCCCGGTGCCGTCGAGCCGCATTCCTTGTTGATGTTGAAGCCATCGGGCGAGACGCCAATGGAGACGACTTCCGCCCCCAGCTCCCACAACACGGTTGGCGCCACCTTGTAGGCGGCCCCGTGGGCGCAATCGACGACGATGCGCAGCCCCGCCAGGCTGCGCCCCTTGGGAAAGCTGGCCTTCACCGCCTCGATATAGCGGCCCGGCGCATCCTCCAGCCGGCTCGCGCGGCCGAGGCGGGAGGGCGGCACCAGCCCGACCGGCTCTCCGGCCATCAGCGCCTCGATCTCCATCTCCTGCGCGTCGGAGAGCTTCAGCCCATCCGGCCCGAACAGCTTGATGCCGTTATCCTCGAAAGGATTGTGGCTGGCGGAGATCATCACGCCGAGATCGGCCCGCAGGCTGCGCGTCAGCAGGGCGATGGCTGGCGTCGGCAGCGGGCCGACCAGCACCACATCCATGCCCGCGCCGACGAAGCCCGCCGTCAGCGCAGGCTCCAGCATATAGCCGGAGAGGCGCGTATCCTTGCCGATGACCACGCGGTGCCGATGCGCGCCACGACTGAAGAAATAGCCCGCAGCCTGGCCCAGCCGCAGCGCGGTCTGCGCATCCATTGGCGCCCGGTTGGCGACGCCGCGAATCCCATCAGTGCCGAAGAGGCGGCGCACAGCCTCGGTCATCCCGGCGGTCCTTTCCTGTCGTCTCCGCTGCTTTCCCGCCATAGCGTCCCCGCAGCCCACCTACAGTGTTGGTCTAAAACAGATTAGCGCCGGGCGGAATCGCCCGAGCGCGTCAATTACGGTTTGTGAACAATGGCTTCAGCCCGCCTCGGCCGGCTGCGAGACGGCGCCGTCGGCACAAGCCTGCCACATACGCAGCGCCTGCACCGTCTCCGCCACATCGTGCACACGGAGAATGCTGGCGCCCGCCGCGGCAGCCGCCAGCGCCACAGCCACGCTGCCAGCCACACGGTCCGCCGGCCGCCCCACGCCGGTCACGGAACCCACCAGCCGCTTCCGCGAGGCGCCCACCAGCACCCGGCAGCCAATACCGGCCAACAAGGGCAGCCGGTTCAGCAGCATCAGGTCCTGCTCCCGCGTCTTGCCGAAGCCAAGGCCCGGATCGACCGCGATGCGCCCGCGTGGAATGCCAAGCGCCTCCGCCGTCTCCACCCGCTGGCGGAGGAAGCGCGCCACATCCAGCACTACATCGTCGTAATCAGTGGCCTCATGCATCCGGCGCAGCTCCAGCGCCGGCATGTGCATCAGCACCACCGGCGCACGCGCCTCCTGCACCACCCGCACGGATTTCGCGTCCTGGCGCAGGGCCGAGATGTCGTTGACGATCTCCGCCCCCGCATCCAGCACTGCCTGCATGGTGGCGGCGTAGCGCGTATCCACGCTGACCACCGCCGCCGTCGCCAATTGGCGCACCACGGGCAGCAGGCGCGCAATCTCTTCCTCCGCCGTCACGGCCGCGGCGCCGGGGCGCGTGCTCTCGCCCCCAATGTCCAGGATATCGGCACCCGCCTCCAGCATCGCATGGCCAGCGGCCACGGCGGCCTTTACGTCCGCGTACTTTCCGCCATCCGAAAAGCTGTCCGGCGTCACGTTGAGGATGCCCATCACCAGCGGCCGGTCATGCGGCAGGCCGGCGAATGGCAGCGGGCGCCGGGTCAGGGCGGGAAGCAGCTCATCCCACCCTTCCGGCAGGCGGGAGACGGGGTGAATGCCCTCCTCACGCCCATCCTCGATCAGGCGCAGCAAGGAAAAGGAGGCAGGCCCACCCGCAAGCGGTAACGCATGCCCAGCCCGCACGGCATGGAAGGCAGCCGGTCCGTGCAACAGGCCCAAGGGCTCCAACCACCGTTCCGCCATACTGGCCTCTCTTCGCCATGCCATGAAAAAAGGCCCCGTCGCCGGGGCCCCTTCTCTTTAGCGCAATTCCCGCTCGCTGCGGAACGGCGGCGTCAGGTGCCGGGCTGCGGCGACGGGTTGAACCCGCCATCCGGACGCGGTGCCTGCGGACGGCCCGAGGTCGGCACGCTGCCGCGGCCGGACTGCACCGGCTCATCCGGGCGGTTACGGACGATCGGCTCGCCCTTGATCACCTGCCGGATCTCGTCGCCGGAGAGGGTCTCGTGCTCCAGCAGGCCCTTCGCCAGCGCGTGCAGCTCCTCGATATTCACCTGCAGGATGTGCTTCGCGCGGGCATAGGCGTCGTCGATGATGGACCGCACCTCGCTGTCGATCTCCCGCGCCGTGGCTTCGGACACGTTCTTCGACTGCGTGACGGAGTGGCCGAGGAAGACCTCCTGGCTGTTGTCGCCATAGGCGATCATGCCGAGCTTCTCGCTCATGCCCCACTCGGTCACCATCATCTTGGCCTGGTTGGTGGCCATCTTGATGTCGCCAGAGGCGCCGTTGGAGACCTTGTCCGGGCCGAAGATCAGCTCTTCCGCCACACGGCCGCCCATCGCCATGGCGAGTTCCGCCTTCAGCTTGGACTTGTGCTTGGAGTAGCGGTCACCCGCCGGCAGGGACATCACCAGACCCAGCGCGCGGCCGCGCGGGATGATGGTGGCCTTGTGCACGGGGTCGCATTCCGGCTCATGCAGCGCGACCAGGGCGTGGCCGGCCTCGTGATAGGCCGTCATCTGCTTCTCGTCGTCGGACATGACCAGCGAGCGCCGCTCGGCGCCCATCAGCACCTTGTCCTTGGCCATCTCGAACTCGTGCATGCCGACGGTGCGGCGCCCGGTGCGGGCCGCCAGCAGCGCAGCCTCGTTCACGAGGTTCGCCAGATCCGCGCCCGAGAAGCCCGGGGTACCGCGCGCGATGGTCTTGGGGTCGACGTCGGAGGCCAGCGGCACCTTCCGCATATGCACGCGCAGGATCTTCTCGCGGCCCTGCACGTCCGGGTTCGGCACCACCACCTGGCGGTCGAAGCGGCCGGGGCGCAGCAGCGCGGGGTCCAGCACGTCCGGGCGGTTGGTGGCGGCGATCAGGATCACGCCCTCATTCGCCTCGAAGCCGTCCATCTCGACCAGCATCTGGTTGAGGGTCTGCTCGCGCTCGTCATTGCCGCCGCCGAGGCCGGCGCCACGGTGGCGACCCACCGCGTCGATCTCGTCGATGAAGATGATGCAGGGGGCGTTCTTCTTGCCCTGCTCGAACATGTCACGCACGCGGCTGGCGCCGACGCCCACGAACATCTCGACGAAGTCGGAGCCCGAGATGGTGAAGAAGGGCACATTCGCCTCGCCGGCGATGGCGCGGGCCAGCAGCGTCTTACCGGTACCCGGCGGGCCCACCAGCAGCACGCCCTTCGGAATCTTGCCGCCGAGGCGCTGGAACTTCTGCGGGTCCCGCAGGAAGTCTACGATCTCCTCGAGTTCGCCCTTGGCCTCTTCGATGCCCGCGACGTCCTCGAATGTAACCCTGCCCTGCTTCTCGGTCAGCAGCTTGGCCTTGGATTTGCCGAAGCCCATGGCCCGGCCACCGCCGCCCTGCATCTGGCGCATGAAGAACACCCAGACGCCGATCAGCAGCAGCATCGGGAACCAGCTCAGCAGATAGTGGAAGAGCGGGTTGACGTCGCTCTCCTCCGGCCGCGCCACGACGCGCACACCCTTATCGGTCAGCTTGCTGACCAGGGTGGGATCTTCCGGCGTGTAGGTGCTGAAGCTGCGGCCATCCGACAGCTGGCCCGTCAGGGTACGTCCCTGAATGGTCACGTCGCGGACCCGGCCGCCATTCACCTCGTTCAGGAAGTCGCTATAGGCGACCTGCTGACCGGCCTGGCGGTTAGAGGAATTGGGCTGAAACAGATTGAACAGCGCCACCAGAAGCAGCGCCACGATCACCCAGAGCGCCAGATTGCGGCCGAAATTATTCACCGTAGGGTTCCCATCCGTTCGCCAGGCTTGGCCGGCGGCCCATACAAGATAGGGCGTCAAGCCGCGTTCTCAAACCATGTCCTGTAATTCATGTGGCCGGGAGAGAGATTCTTCAGCTCAGAGGCCCGCCTCGCGGGGCAAAAACCACCTCGCCCGTGCCTCCGATGCCTAGTGGCGGCACAGCTTGCAGCGTTTCGCCGCGCCACAGCGCCGGCAGGCCGGCAAGAATGCGGGCGGACATTCCACCCCTCTCCCGCCTTTCCAAGGCCGAGGAAGCAGCACCGAACGCACCGATCGTCAAACCTGCCGATGCCTCGACCACCTGCCACCGCCCATCCCAAACCGCGCCCGGCACGGCCGGTATCGCCGGGGCACAGGCCGCTGGCTCACGATATAGGCGGTCCCCCGACCATTGCACCCCATGGAGCGTGCCGCCACCGCGCTCCAGAAATGCGGCAACGGCATCCTCCGCCGGGGCATGCTCCTCTCCGGACAGCAGCCGGAGCAGGCTGGCAAGCGCGAGCCGTGCCACCCGGTCCGTACCCAGGGCTTTCGCATCCAGCCATGCGTAGCCTTCCGGCCGCAGGCGTACAGCCTCCGCCAGCCGTTCGGTCAGCGACTTCGCTGCCCGCGCACGTCGCCTTCCAAAAGCCGCCCCGGCCTCAGCGAGAGCGACAATGCCAGGGCCCAGGCCATCCGCATCGGCCAGCGCCGCGCGCAGCCTGGCACGGGCGAAGCGCGGATGGGTGTTCGAAGGGTCCCGCAGCGGCACGATGCCTCGCGCGGTGAGCAGAGCCTCCAGCCGCGCCGGCGCTACCCCCAGCAGAGGGCGCAGCAACAACGCCGCTGCCTCTGCCCGCACGGGCGACATGCCGGCCAGCCCCGCATCCCCGCTTCCCCGCAGCGCGCGGAACAGAACGGTCTCCGCCTGGTCGGAACGATGCTGGCCCAGCAGCAGCCAAGGCAGGCCGAGCGCATCACAGCGCCCCAGCATGGCTGCCATCCGCCCGGCCCGCGCGCGCTCCTGCACGGCGGCGCCCGGCGGCAATGAGAGAGTGAGGATTTCGGCGGGCATCCCCTGCGCCCGCAGCAGGCACGCGGCCCAGGCGGCCTCCGCATCGCTGCCGGGCCGCAGCCCGTGATCCACGATCAGCGCGTGGGCTTCACCACCGCGCGCCCTCGCCCATTCCGAAGCCAGGAACATCAAGGCCAGGGAATGTGGCCCCCCGGAAACCCCGATAGCCACGCGCGGGGCCGGGCCGAAGGGGCCGAGGGGCGCCATCAGCGCCGCGAACTCCGCCGCCGAAACAGGCGGCGCGGCGAGGTTCAGCGGCAGCCGCCCCGGCGGCGGGCATCAGCCGCGCGCTCCGCCATGCCGCCGGAGAGGCGCGGAAACTCGCTGCGCAGATTATCCAGCGTCTCACAGGCTTCGCGCTTGGCGTTCAGGCCGATGAAGGCATTGGCCAACCCGACCAGTGCCTCAGGAGCACGGCCGGACTGGCGGTTGCGCTTATAGGCGTCATCGAAGGCAATGGCCGCGTTCGGGAAGTCCCGCTTACCCAGCAGCGCATTTCCCAGCAGGAGCTGCGCGTCCTGGCCGCGCGCATTGTTGCGGCTGGCGACCACTTCACGGGCGGCGGTCTCGGCGGCGGCGTAATCGCGCCGGCCCAGGGCCGCCTGCCCATCGGCCAACGCACGCTCCGCCGTGCGCGGCGCCGGGGTCGCTGACGCAGCCGGAGCGGAGGGGGCCTGGAGGCTGCCGGATTGCGAGGCCGGCGGCGCGGCCGGGCGTCCACCAGCGGGAGCCCCGCCCCCGCCTTCAAGCTGCTGCAGCCGGTAATCCATATCGCCCTGCAGCTTCTCCACCTGCTGCTGCAAGGTCCGGTTGCGGAAATCCAGTTCATCGACGCGGCCGCGCAGCCGGCGCAGCTCTTCATCCTGCTGGTTCACACGGTCCAGCAACTGCCCCGTCAGCTCGGAAGGCGCACCGCCACGGCCGGATGGCGCGGGCATCACCGGCGCGGCGCCGAGGCTGCTGCCACCGCGGCGGAGCTGCTCCACCTCCTGCCGCAATTGCAGAAGCTGGTTCTGCAGGGCGATTCCTTCACGGCTTTCCATCTGCGCCATCGCTGGCGCGGCCGTCAGCAGGGGCAGCAGCGGCGCGGCGAGAAGAAGCTTGCGGAGCATGAGGCCATCCTTGCAGCTGGAACAATCCCGGAGGCAGCGGGACACAGCACGATCTACAATAAAAAACGGCGGCTCCGCAGGTGCGGAAGCCGCCGCTTTCTTTTCAGCCCCTCAATCCCGCGTCAACGGGATCGTGGATGGCTGAGCTCAGCGCACCACCGTCACGGCGCGGCGGTTCTGCGCCCAGGCTTCCTCGTTGGAGCCGAGGGCAGCCGGGCGGTCCTTGCCGTAGGAGACGGTGGAGATGCGGCCACCGGCAACGCCCTGGGAGACCAGAACGTCACGCGCGGAATTGGCGCGGCGGTTGCCGAGGGCCAGGTTGTACTCGCGGGTGCCGCGCTCGTCGGCATGGCCCTCGACGGTCACCTGCACTTCAGGGTGCTGGCTCATCCAGGCAGCCTGGCGCTCCAGCACCGGGCGCTGGTCCGGGGAGACGTTGTAGCTGTCGAAGCCGAAGAACACGCGGTCGCCGACATTGGCGACCAGATCTTCCTGGCTGCCCGGGCGGATCGACGAGACCGGCGCGGTGGTGGTGCCGGCACCGGTCGCGGCACCGGAGGTGTCCTCGCTGGCGCAAGCGGAAAGAAGAGCCGCAGCGGCAAGGGCGCCGAGAAGCTTGGTGTTCATCATTTCGATTCCCTCATGGCAGATCGATTTTCCGGCGCGATAGGCCCGGATTAAGGCAGGTTCAAGGCACCAAAGCGCCAAGTCCCCGATTAGTTTCCTTCCGGAACCATTTTTTTACGATCTACGTCTTTGCTGTTCCCTTAAGATGAAAGCAGAGGCGACCAGTTGGGATCGCTGGCATCGGTCGGCGTAATAACTTGCCGCTCATTGAAACCGGCAATGTCGATCATGGAGAGGCGGGAAGAGTAGCCGCTGCCCCTGGAATCGCGGGCCTGGCTCTCGCGGTAGAAGGTCAGAACCCGCCCGTTGGGGGCGAAGCTCGGGCTTTCCATCTGCCACCCCTCGGAGAGGATACGCTCGCCGGAGCCATCCGGCCGCATCACGCCGATGGCGAAGCGCCCGCCACTCATCCGGGTGAAGGCGATCAGGTCACCGCGCGGGGACCAGACCGGAGTCGCATACCGCCCGTTGCCGAAGGAAATACGGCGCGCGCCGCCGCCATTCGCGTCCATGACATAGAGCTGCTGGTCGCCGCCCCGGTCGGAGTTGAAGACGATCTGCGTGCCATCCGGCGAGTAGCAGGGCGAGACGTCCAGCCCGCCGCCGGAGGTGAGCTGCCGCTCACGCCGGGAGGCGAGGTCCACCACGAAGATGTTCGCATCGCCGCCACGCGTGGAGGAAAGCACCACACTGCGCCCATCCGGGCTGAACCGGGGGGAGAGCGTCATGCCCTGGAAGTTGCCCAGCACCTCCTGCCGGCCGCTGTCCAGGTTGAACAGGAAGACGCGCGGCTGGTTGTTGGCGTAGGACATGAAGGCGATCTGCCGCGCATTCGGATGGAAGCGCGGAGAGAGGGCCTGGGCGTTGCCGTCGGTCAGGAAGCGGTTGTTCTCGCCATCCTGGTCCATGATCGCCAGGCGGCGGGTACGCCGATCACGCGGGCCGGACTCGGCGATATAGACGATGCGGGTGTCGAAATACCCCTTCTCGCCCAGCATCCGCTCATAGATCACGTCGGAGATGACGTGCGCGATCTGCCGCCAGTTGGCGGCGTTGGCGGTGTAGGCGGTGCCCTGCAGCTGCTGCTCCGAATTCACCTCCCACAGGCGGAACTCGATGCGGGAGCGGTCGCCCTGCGGCTCGGCACGGCCGGTCACCAGCGCCTGGGCGCCGATCACGCGCCAATCCTGGAAGCGCGGCGTCGCGGCGGCAGCGTCCGGCGACTGGATATAAGCTGCCCGATCCACCGGCCGGAACAGGCCGGAGTTCTTCAGGTTGTTGGTGATGACGCGGGTGATGTTCTGCCCGAGCTGCTGCGCGGCGGGCGAGCTACCGGCGAAATCGGGCAGCGCGATCGGGATAGGATCGGTCCGCGCACGGTTGATGTCGATTACCTGCTGCCCGCCGGCCGGCGCTGCCGGGGCCCCTTGGGCGCGGACGATGGCCGGGGCGGCCAGCAGGCCGGCGCCGCCCAGCAGGGCGACGCGGCGGGAGACGAGCAAGTTGGTCATCGGATCAGGCCCCTCGGATTGAAGCGGAAGATCGAGTTGTTCAACGTCTGCATCTTCTCGCGGGGAATAGGCAGCGGGCTGCATTTCGGGTCCAGCAGAGCACGGCGCGCGCTTTCAAATACCGCGCGCGCGCGCGGGTCCGATGGAACGCCGCGAGGCGCCCGCACGTTGCGAATCGTTCCGCCAGCGTCAATATCGACCTGGAGATCGACCACAATCTGGTCAAGTCCCAGCATGCCGGCGTCAACCGACCAGCATTCACTGATGCGGTCCGCCACGCCACGGATCTCACCCTGGCTCAGCAAAGCGTTGCCGGTGGGCGAACCACCACCCGAGGCCGGGCGGCCGGCGGCGGAGCTGGCGCGCGCACGCGGCGGCTCCTGCTGTTGCTGGGCGGCGCGCAGGCGATCCAGCGTGTTCTGCACACTGGTGCTGCGCTCGGCCGGGCGCTGCACGGGCGGCGTCTGGCCAGTGCCAGCCTGCTGGCTGGGCTGAGGAGGCGGCGGAACCGGCGGCGGCGGCAAGGGCAATGGCGGCGTGGGCGTCGGCGGCGCGGGCTGCGCGGCGGCCTGCTGCTGCGGCTGCGGTTGCTGCTGCGGCGTCTGCT
>JH600029.1 GCA_000245075.1 Acetobacteraceae bacterium AT-5844 | reverse complement strand
CACCCCCACCCCCACCCCCGCACCCTATGAATGGCAGGGCATCTGACCAGCCGGTTGGCGCCCGCGCCCCCCGCCTGCTATACGCCCACGCAAACACCCGCCGGTGGCCTGCTTCGCCGGCGCTTTAAGGATTCCTGTACCATGGCGCGTCGCCGGCAGCTCTATGAAGGCAAAGCCAAGGTCCTGTTCGAGGGACCCGAGCCCGGCACGCTCGTCCAGTACTTCAAGGATGACGCCACCGCCGGCAACGGCACCAAGAAGGGTGTCATCACCGGCAAGGGCGTGCTGAACAACCGCATCAGCGAGTATCTGATGATGCGGCTGGGCGAGATCGGCGTCCCCACCCACTTCATCCGCCGCCTGAACATGCGCGAGCAGCTCATCCGCGAGGTGGAGATCATCCCCCTCGAGGTGGTCGTGCGCAATGTCGCCGCCGGCTCGCTGGCCCAGCGCCTCGGCATCCAGGAAGGCACGCGCCTGCCGCGCAGCATCGTCGAGTACTACTACAAGAACGACGGGTTGCAGGACCCGATGGTCTCGGAAGAGCACATCACCTGCTTCGGCTGGGCCTCCACCCAGGACCTGGACGACATGGTCGCCCTGGCCCTGCGCGTGAACGACTTCCTCTCCGGCCTGTTCCTCGGCGTCGGCATCATCCTCGTCGACTTCAAGCTCGAATTCGGCCGTCTCTACGAGAATGACGAGATGCGCGTCGTCCTGGCCGACGAGATCAGCCCGGACAATTGCCGCCTCTGGGACGCCAAGACCGGCGAGAAGATGGACAAGGACCGCTTCCGCCGCGACCTCGGCCGCGTCGAGGAAGCCTACCAGGAAGTCGCCTCCCGCCTCGGCATCACCCCCGAGGCCGGCGCGCGCGACCTCAAGGGCCCCGAGGTCATGCAGTGACCCTCGCCATCATTCCCGCCACCCCGTCCGCCTGACGATCCGGAAGGTATCTGCTCCATGAAGGCTTACGTGACCGTCATGCCGAAGAACGGCGTGCTCGACCCCCAGGGCAAGGCCATCGGCCACGCCCTCGGCACCCTTGGCTTCGGCGGCGTCGGCGAAGTCCGCACCGGCAAGATCATCGAGCTGGAGCTGGCCGAGGCCGACCCCGCCAAGGCCAAGGCCCTGGCCGAGGACATGGCCCGCAAGCTGCTGGCCAACACCGTCATCGAGTCCTTCAAGGTGGAGCTGGCCTGACCCGCCCCGCCGCCTGCGGAGCAACAACCGAGGCCCAAGCCCAGCCATGGTAAAAGCCTCCCTGCTCCTCATGCTGCTCCTCACCGTGCTGATCGGCATGGGCCTCCGCTGGCGCGACTCCCGCATGGCCAGCCCGGCCCTTGCCGCGCCGCGGAGCCGCGCCAAGCGCACGCCCCTCACGGCCCGCCTGAAGGTCGGGGTGGACCGCTGGGTCACAGCCGCCGCCATCGCCGCCGTCGTCACCATCGCCCTCATGGGCGGCCTGCACTGGATTCGCGTATGGATCGGGTAAAGCGCATCGCGCCCCCCCTCCTCGCCCTGGCCGCCATCGCCGCGGCCCTCGTCGCCCTGCTGCCCGCACGGCCCGATACCGGCATGGACGGCGCCCCCCGCACCCAGGCCGGCGCCAACCAGCCCGCCGCCACGGAAGCCAGCGCCCTCTCCAACCTCTGCGCCGGCTGGGGCCGCGCGCGGCTGGACTGCGCCGCCTTCGTCACCCACTTCCTCGCCACCCGCGCGGAACGTGACCCGGCGCTGGCCACCTGCACCCCGCCCC
>JH600028.1 GCA_000245075.1 Acetobacteraceae bacterium AT-5844 | reverse complement strand
GGCGCCGCCCCCGCGGCGGGCGGATTGGGCGCGGCCGCGCCGGAGGGTGCATCCAGCGGCAGATAGGGCACGACACCCTGCAGCCGGTCGTCCACCACGATCTTCGGATTGTGGCGCAGGATCTCTTCCATCGTCTCCAGATAGAGGCGGCGCACCGTCACGTCCTTGGCGACCTGATAGGCGGAAAGAACGCTCATGAAGCGCGCGGCCTCACCACGGGCGCGGGCGACCTGGCTCTCCTTGAAGCCCTCGGCCTCCTGCACCAGGCGCTGGCCCTCACCGCGGGCGCGGGGGATGATGTCGTTGCGGTAGGCCTCGGCCTCGTTGCGGGCGCGCTCGCGGTCCGCATTGGCGCGCTGCACGTCGCGGAAGGCGTCGATGACGGCTGGCGGCGGGTCCACCTTCAGCAGCTGGATCTGCGTGATCTCGATGCCGGAGCCATACTGGTCCAGGATGGCCTGGGTGCCGGTGCGGACGGATTGCTCGATCTGCGCGCGCGCTTCGGTCAGCGCCGGCTGGATGGGGGTGCGGCCCACCACCTCACGCATCACGCTCTCCGCCGCGGACTTCACCGTGGCGTCCGGATTCCGGGTATTGAACAGGTATTCGCCCGCGTCACGGATACGCCAGAACACCGCGAAGTCGATGTCGATGATGTTCTCGTCGCCCGTCAGCATCATGCTCTCCTCCAGCACGTCTCGTGCGGAGGTCGGGCGCTGCAGCGGCGTATCATTGGCGGCGCGGAAGCCGATATCGATCCGGTTGATGCGCGTCACGCGCGGCGTCGTCACGCTCTCGATCGGCCAGGGAAGGCGGTAATTCAGGCCGGGCTGGGTGGTCGTGCCGGTGAAGGCGCCGAAGCGCATCACCACGCCCTGCTCGTCCGGCTGCACGCGGTAGATGCCGCTCGCCGCCCAGACGGCGACGAGGGCGAGCGCGCCGAAGCCGATCCACTTGCCCGAACCACGGCCGAGGCCGACGCCACCGCCGCCACCGGCCCCGCCACCGCCGAACATGCCCCGCAGCGTGTCCTGGACCTTACGGATCGCTTCATCCAGGTCCGGCCCGCCGCCGCCCTGGTTATTGGGGCCACGGTTGCCCCCGCCCTGCGGCGGCTGCCCCCACGGCCCACCGGGGCGTGGATTGCCCCATGGGCTGCCGCCCTGGCCACCTCCGGAGTTCGAACCACCATTATTGTTCCAGGGCATAGGCCGGCACATCTCCCGTCACGTGTCGTCGCCTGATCGCGCGTCTTACGCAATCATGGCAAGTCTCGGCCGCTTGCGCGAGGCGGGTGCATACGCGACAGGGCCGGACCATATGTCGCCCTGTCCGGGCCAAGGCGCAATGCGGTTGCATCACACCGAGGCGAGGGCTGGACGGATATTGTCCGGGAATAAGGGGTTTTCAAGCGATGTCTGAGACACTGATGGAGGCCCTGCGCGCCGCCCTCGCCCAGATCCGGGACCCGGAAACGGGCCAGGATGTGGTTTCCTCCGGCATGTTGCAGGGACTTTCCGCGCGGGATGGGCTGGTGCAATTCGCCCTCTCCGTGCCGCGCGAGCGCGCCCGCTCGCTGGAGCCGCTGCGCGCGGCGGCGGAAAAGGCGGCCGCGGCGGTGCCCGGCGTGCTCTCCGCCACCTGCGTGCTGACGGCACACCGCGACATCCCGGCCG
>JH600027.1:2797-21163 GCA_000245075.1 Acetobacteraceae bacterium AT-5844 | reverse complement strand
CGCAGCGGGACATCGCCGGCCGCTTCGCCCGCCGCATCGGCCTGCTGGCGGCCGGTGGCGCTCTGGCCGGGGCAGCGCTGGCGGTGCCGGCGCTCGCGGCCCTCTCCTCCCTCGCCGCCCCCTTCACCGGCGGTGAGATCATGCCCTGGACGGCGCTGCCCTGGCTGGATCTGGCGCTGTTGCCGCCAGTGGCCGGCGCCATTGGCTGGGCGACGGCGCAATACAGCGTGCGCCACTGGTTGCGACGGCTGCCGTGAGCCGTTGGCGCAGGCTTCTCTGGCTGGTGCCCAGCGTGACGGGCCTGGCACTGCTGGCGGGTTTCGCCCTGTTCCTGGGGCAGAGCCGCGCCCGCCCGGATATGCCGCTGCGCCATACCGACGGTATCGCCGTGCTCACCGGCGGGCCGGAGCGGGTGGAAACGGGGCTGCGCCTGCTCTCCGAAGGGCGGGCGGACTGGCTCATCGTCTCCGGCGTCGGCCATGCCGCGGAGCTGGGGGACCTGGCCCGCACCAATAACGTCTCCCCCGCCGCCCTGCCCGGCGCCTCCACCAGAACTCCGCCACCCGGCAGCAGCACGCCGGGGGTGGTGGCGCCGGCCATCACGCTCGGCCGGGTCGCTGGCAGCACGCGGGGCAATGGAATGGAGATCGGCGCCTGGGCGCGCAGGAAGAACATCCGGTCGTTGCGCGTTGTCACCGCTGGCTATCATATGCCCCGGGCCTTGCTGGAGTTGCGCCGCAACATCCCGGACGTCACGTTGGTGCCGCATCCCGTACAGCCTGCCGGGGCGCGGCCCGGGCTGCTGCTGCGTGAATACGCCAAGCTGATTGGCGCCTTCTTCGGCCTGTCCGCCCTCAAACCTGACGTACCGACCCGATGACCGCCTCCGCCGCCACCGCCGACGCCACCCCGACCGACCTGCTGACGCTGGTTCGCTCCGCCGTCTTCAACGCCCTGTTCTTCGGGATGACGGCACTCTGTGTGCTGGGCGGGCTTGCCCTGCTGCCCTTCCCGCGCCGGCATATGCGCCGTTACGTGCAGGGCTGGGCGAAGCTGATGCTGTGGCTCCTGCGCGTCGTCTGCGGCATCCGCCTTCGCGTCACCGGGGCGGAGAACCTGCCCACAGGCCCCGCCCTCATCGCCGCCAAGCACCAGTCCGCCTTCGACACCATCGTCTGGCTGGCCCTGCTGCCGGACCCGGTTTACGTACTGAAGCAGGAGCTGCTGCGCATCCCCGTCTGGGGCACGCTGGCGCGCAAATACGGTGCCGTGGCCGTCGACCGGGCCGGTGGTGCCGGCGCTCTGAAGCGGATGGTGAAGGAAGCCTCCGCCGCTGCCGCCGAGGGCTCGCAGATCATCATCTTCCCCGAAGGCACCCGCACCGCACCCGGCCAGCGGGTTCCCTACCAGCCCGGCGTCGTGGCGCTGGGCGCGGCGGTGGGGCAGCCCATCATTCCCGCCGCCACCGATAGCGGCATGTTCTGGGGCCGCCGGGCTTTCGCCAAGCGGCCGGGTACGCTGACGGTCGCCGTGCTTCCTCCGCTTCCCATGGGCCTTCCGCGCGCTCAGTTGCTGGCACGCATGGAGGAAGTCATCGAAACGGAGAGCGAGCGGCTCTTGCCCCCAGGCTATGCCCGGCTTGTGGATAATTCTGTGGGATAAGTCGCGAACGACTTTGGCAGACACTTCCAAGGACAGCCGCTAAGGCTCTGCCAAACCTCGATTCATCCCCTTCCTGGCCCTCGAGAATCAGGGTTTTTGGACCGCCCAGATCCCGTAAGTCTTTGCAAAATAACAGGTTTCTTCCTTCGTTCTCTAATGGCCGCCACACTGTGGCTTTGAAGACACAGGAAAGAGGCCGCCGGATGTGGACAACATTTCCGCCCCGTCCCGGCCTGTGGACAAATCCTGGGACAATTTGAACTCAGCCTTTGGAGTCAGGCCTTTGGCAGCAGCGCCGCCAGCCGGTCGAGCCCTGCATCGCGCACGCCAAGCTCTCGCAGATGCGCCAGGGTGTTGAGCAGGTAATCCCGGTTGGCGCCCATGATGCCGTGGCCGCCTGCGATGGCCGCCGCCATCGCCTCCACTGTCAGCTCGGGGCAATAGGCTGGGGCGCGGGGGTCCGCGACGAAGGCGACGGCACGCTTCGTCTCTCCGGTATCCAGCAGCCGCAGCGGCACCAGCCGGCGGTGATAGACGCCACCACTCATTTCCCGCTCATCGAGGTAATCGAGAACCGGCCCTGCCTCCGCCCCCTTCACACGGAAGGCGACGCCGCGGCAGGCACCGCCCCGCGCGAGGCCCAGCACCAGCCCGGGCGCCTCCGGCGTACCCCGGTAGGAGCGGGACCAGATGCAGAAACGCCGGTGGAATCCGCGCAGCAGGGCCGGGTGCCTGCCCGCATGGGCGAAGCCAGGCTTCCAGATCAGGGAGCCATAACCGAAGACATAGAGGTGCCCATCCGCATCCAGCATGTCCTGGGCGGGGGATACAGGGGTTACAAGCGTTGCCATGCGTGTGGCCATGGCCTGCGCTATATCTCCCCAGGTGAGTACCCGAAAGCCGCAAGCGGGCATGCCGGCCCCCGCAACCTCGCATCGGCGCCGCCGCCGCTGGCCATATGTGCTGATCCTGCTGCTGGCAGCAGCGGCGGGCACGCATGCCGCCGTGCTGTACTGGATGTCCGGCCAGATCCAGGCAGGGCTCGAGGCCTGGGCCGCGCAGCGCCGGGCCCAGGGCTGGGTGGTGGAGTATGATGCGCCGGAACGTGGCGGCTGGCCCTGGCTGGCCAGCCTGCGCCTGCCGGATCTGCGCCTCGCCTCCGGCGGGGTGGGCTGGCAGGCGGAAAGCGTCACCCTTTCCATCTCTCCGCGGGAATGGGACCGCCTGCGCTGGGTGGCGGAAGGCGCGCAGCAATTGGCGCTGGACGGCCCCCCCATGCCGCTGCGTACCGCCAGCCTGGGAGGCGACCTCATGTTGAACGGCGCCGCTCCGCCTGCCACTGGCGGCGTCGAGGCGCGTCTCGCGGAGCTCGACACGCCGCTTGGCACCTTCCTGCTGCCAACAGGGCAGTTCGGCTTCGAGGCCCTGCCGGGGCAGCCGCTGAATGTCAGCGCGCGGTTGCAGGGCCTGACCATGCCCGCCTCCCTGCTGCCCTCCAGCCCCAGCTTCGGCCCGCGCATCGACAACCTGACGCTCGACGCTGCCCTCAGCGGCCCCCTGAGCATGCCCGGCCCCCTGCCCCGGCGTGCGATGCAATGGCGCGATGCCGGCGGCAAGCTGGAGATCCGGGGCCTGACCCTGCGCTGGGGCCCTGCTGCCGCCGCCGCAGCGGCCACGGTGCAGTTGGATGATTCCTTGCAGCCCTTCGGTGCCGGCACCGTTCGCCTCGCCAATCCGGGCGCGACATTGGAGGCCCTGACCGCCGACGGTGCCATTCCGGCCCGCACGGCCTCCACCATCCGCCGCATCCTGCCATTGCTGACGCGGCTGGACCCTGGCGGTGGCTCCCCGGTGATCGAATTGCCGGTGGCGGTGCAGGACCGGACCCTGACTTTGGCGCGGTTCCCGGTGTTGCAGTTGCAGGCGGTGGAGTGGCGGTGACGAAAAAAGGGCGAGGGAATCGCTTCCCCCGCCCCTTCTCCATTCCGCGCTGCCTTTAGCGGGCGGCTTCCAGCACCTCCGCCGGCGCCCGCTCCGCCCGCATCGCCCAGGCCGCGACGGCCACGGCAGCCAGCGGCAACAGGGCGGATACCGGCGCCACCGCGCCCAGCCCCGGCCCGTGGTCGATCACCACGCCGCCGATCCAGGCCCCCAGGGCATTGCCCAGGTTGAAGGCCGCGATGTTGAGGCTGGAAGCCAGGGACTGCCCCGCCCCCTCGGCCTTTTGCAGCACCCACATCTGCAGCGGCGCCACGGTGGCGAAGCCCGCCGCGCCCAGCAGGCCGACAAAGACCACGGCAGCGACAGTGTTGTGCAGGGCGAAGCCCATCAGCCCCAGCACGATGGCCAGCGCCAGCATGCTGCCCAGCACGGTGCGGTTCAGGTGCCGGTCCGCCAGCCGGCCGCCCAGCAGGTTGCCCAGGATCAACCCGCCGCCGAACACCAGCAGCACGGGAGAGACCCAGCTGGCCGGCAGGCCGGTGATGCCGGTGAGCGCCGGGGCGATATAGGTGAACACCGCGAACACGCCCGCATAGCCCAGCACGGTGGTCAGCAGGCCGAGCAGCACGGGGCGGCGCATCATGGCGCGCAGGTCCGCGCGCCAGTCCATGGCCTCCGGCGCGGCCTTGTCACGCGGCACCAGCAGCGCCAGCACGGCCAGCGCGGCGATGCCGATGGCGGTGACGGCCCAGAAGGTGGCGCGCCAGCCGAAATGCTGGCCGAGCCAGGTGCCGAAGGGCACGCCAAGGATGTTCGCCACCGTCAGCCCGGTGAACATGATGGCGATGGCCGAGGCCCGGCGCTCCGGCGCCACCAGCCCCGTGGCGACCACGGAACCGACACCGAAGAAGGTGCCGTGCGCGAAGGCGGTGAGGATACGCGCGCCCATCAGCAACCCGTAGCTGGGAGCCAGCGCGGCGGCGGCATTGCCGAGGATGAAAATGACCATCAGGCCCATCAGCACCGCCTTGCGGGGCCAGCGCGCCGTCAGCGCCGTGAGCAGCGGCGCGCCGACGACGACGCCCAGCGCGTAGCCCGAGATCAGCAGGCCCGCCGCCGCGATGGTGATGCCAAGGTCCGTGCTGACTTCCAGCAACAGGCCCATGATGACGAATTCGGTGACGCCGATGCCGAAGGCGCCGGCCGTCAGCGCATAAAGAGCGAAAGGCATGGGGAAAGGTCCATTCCACAGGATGTGTGGTTACAGTCCGCTCCCAGATGGACCACGCCGGGGGCATGAAGTAGTCTGCCGGACGGAACATCATTTGTGACCTGAATTCACCATGGCACGGCCGGAGATCAATCGCTCGGGCGAGATGGAAGTCTTCGTCAGGGTCGTCGAGCTGGGCGGCTTCTCCTCTGCGGCACGGGCCGGGGGGATGACGCCCTCCGCTGTCAGCAAGCTCATCTCCCGGCTGGAGGCGCGGCTGGGCGCCCGGCTGCTGAACCGCTCCACCCGCAAGCTGCAACTCACGCCGGAGGGCGCTGCCTTCTACGAGCGCGCGGTGCGCATCCTGGCGGATCTGGAGGATGCCGAGCGCGGCGTCTCCAGCGGGGAGCAGGCGGTGGGCCGCATCCGGCTCAACACCAATGCCTCCTTCGGCACCCATATTCTGGCACCTCTGCTGCCGGAGTTCCTGGCGCGGTATCCCGGCGTGACACTGGATATCATCCACACCGACACGGTGGTGAATCTGCTGGAGGCGCAGGCGGATATCGCCATCCGCGCCGGGCCGCTCAAAAGCTCAAGCCTCGTCGCGCGCAAGCTGGGCGCGACGCGGATGATGATCGTCGCAGCGCCCGCCTACATCGAACGCTTCGGCATGCCGGAGAGCGTGGCGGCGCTGGAGGCGCATAACCGCATGCGCCTCAGCTACACCCGCAGCCTGGATGGATGGCCCCTGCGCCGGGAGGATGGCGAGATCATCACCATGCCCGCTGTCGGCAGCGTGCGGATCAGCGATGGCGAGGCCCTGAGGCACCTGGTCGTGGCGGGCGCCGGGCTGGCCCGGCTCGCCGCCTTCACCGTGCGGGAGGATATCCGGGCCGGCCGCCTGGTGCCGGTGCTGGAGGGGCAGAACCCCGGAGACCTGGAAGAGGTGCACGCCGTCTGGCTCGGCCAGGGCGGCCGGCTGCCCGCGCGCATCCGGGCATTGCTGGATTTCCTGGCGGCGCGGGCGAAGGTCGGGTGAGGCCGCCGCCCGCGAGGCAGGCTCAGCTCGCTCGCCGGTAAAGGCCGCTGAAGGTCACGTTCATCCCGCCGCAGCGCAGATTGTCCTGCACCACAAGATACGGGCCGAGCAGCAGCATCCGCGCATGGCACTCCAGCTCGTCATCCCCTTCGGCCAGGGAGAGCGCATTACCATGGGGCCGCGCATCCGCCTGCAGAGAGCCGGCGTTCACGGCGCCACGGCTCACCCTGTCCGGGTCCATGCGGCCCCAGCTGGCCGAGCCGGTGATGTGCAGCGGGCCCGTATCGCCCCCCGCAATCCGGACCTCCTGGTCCAGCCCGCGATTGCCACGCCAAGTCCCCACCCAGCGCGCGGGCGCGACCTTCCGCTGTTCCAGCACCGGGCGCAGGGCGTCCATGGGCAGCCAGCCGGTCGTCGCCTGCCCGCGGGTGTTGAGGTAGGACGCACAGCCATAGCCGCCGGCGAGACGGCTGATCACCACCACATCCCCCGGCACCAGGAAGGCCTGGGCCTGGGTCGAGTTGGCGCGGGGGCTATCGAGGAAATTCAGCCGGGCGGCGCCGGGGCCCACCTCGGCGGCCGCGAAGCCCGTGTCCCGGCTGAAAATGCCTTGGCATTCGTCATCCGCAGCCAGGGCGGGGAAGGCAAGGCTGCTGGCCAGGGCTATGCCGGCCAGAAAGGCACGCATCATGAAACAGGTTCCGCTCGCAGTTCGACCACCGGCCCGGCGGGCCGGGATCGATCCCAGGCAAGGCGGACGGCGACGGCGCCATATTCACGCTCCAGCCGCCGGACCGTGAAGTGGGCGCGGCCCAGCGCACGGAAATGTTCCAGGAAGGCGAGGTTCACCGCCGCACCGGCCGCGGCGCCGAAGACCGGCGCGGCCTGCGCGCCCAGCTTCAGCATCAGCGGGCCGGTGAAGCGCGCGGCGATGGCGCCGATAAAGCCCGGCAGCAGCGCCGCGCTCATATTCGGCAGAAACTGCGCCAGGGCGAGGCGCGTGGCGAAATAGCCGGTCTCCGTCGCGTCATCCGCCGCGCCGGGGCCACCCAGGGCGAAGACCTTCAGGCATTCCGCGCCGGTCTCGGGTGCGGTGGGGTCCTCCCCCGCCGCCTCGGCCTCCGCCGCGATCTGCCGCAGCAGCAGCGTGGTGGAGACAGGCAGTTCCACCAGCGTCCCCGGCAGGCCGAAGGCACCACCGGCGGCGCCGCTGGCCGCCGCCAGGCCGCGATGCATCCAGTTGGTGGAAAGCCCAGGCGGCGTCCAGCCCGGGGCACTGCGGGTGGCGACGTTCAGCGCGTTGGACAAAGCCTTGCGCACCACGCCATCCACCATGCCCTGGGCCATTTTCGGCAGCCGCCTGCGCAGCGCCTCGACCGGGGTGCCGGCCATGCCCGCCAGCCTCGCGGCCAGGGAGGTATCCTCCAGAACCCGCCGGGCCTCCTCCAACTCCGTCTGCGCATGTGGCGGAAGGGGAAGCGGCGCGGGCAGGTTCTCGGTCATGGTCCTTTGGTTCCCTTACAGGATGAAGCGGCTGAGATCCGCGCTGGAGGCCAGCGGGGCCACCTTTTCCTTCACGTAACCCGCATCGACCCGCACGCGTTCCCCGTTGCGGTCGCTGGCATTGAAGGAAATCTCCTCCAGCATCCGCTCCAGCACCGTCGCCAGCCGGCGGGCACCGATGTTCTCGACGCGCGCATTGATGTCAGCGGCGAGGTCCGCGATCTCGTCGATCGCGTCATCGGTCAGTTCCAGCGTGACACCCTCGGTGCCCAGCAGCGCCACGTACTGCTTGGCGAGGCTGTGCTCGGGCTCTGTCAGGATGCGGCGGAAATCATCCCGCGACAGGGCGGAGAGCTCCACGCGGATCGGCAGGCGGCCCTGCAACTCCGGCAGCAGGTCGGCGGGCTTCGCGATATGGAAGGCGCCGGAAGCGATGAAGAGGATGTGGTCCGTCTTCACCGGCCCATGCTTGGTGGAGACGGTCGTGCCCTCGATGAGCGGCAGCAGGTCGCGCTGCACGCCCTCGCGGGAGACGTCGCCACCACGGAAGCCGCTTTCGGTACGCGCGCAGACCTTGTCGATCTCGTCCACGAAGACGATGCCGTTGTTCTCGGCATTGGCGATGGCGTCGCGGGTCAGCTTCTCATTGTCCAGCAGGCGGTCGGCCTCGTCGCGGGTGAGGGAGATGCGCGCCTCGTGCACGTGCATCTTCCGCGCCTTGGCCTGCCGGCCGAACATCTTGCCCATCATTTCCTGGATGTTGGCCATCTGGCCTGGCTGCATGCCCGGCATGTCCATCATCCCGATGGGGGTGGAGGACTGGTCGGCCACATGGACCTCCACCTCCTTGTCCTCCAGCTGGCCCTCTCGCAGCATGCGGCGGAACTTCATGCGAGTCTCGCCCGAAGCGCCCTCGCCCACCAGCGCCGTCACCAGCCGTTCCTCGGCGGCGAGTTCGGCCTTGGCCTGCACATCCTTGCGCGCCACATCCCGCGTGCGGGTGATGGAGATATCCACCAGGTCGCGCACGATGCTCTCCACATCGCGGCCGACATAGCCGACCTCGGTGAACTTCGTCGCTTCCACCTTGATGAAGGGCGCATCGGCGAGCTTCGCCAGGCGGCGGGCGATCTCGGTCTTGCCGCAGCCGGTGGGCCCGATCATCAGGATGTTCTTCGGCACCACCTCTTCCCGGATCCCTTCGGGAAGCTGCTGGCGGCGCCAGCGGTTGCGCAGCGCGATGGCGACCGCGCGCTTGGCATCGTTCTGGCCGACGATGAAGCGGTCCAGCTCAGAGACGATCTCGCGCGGAGACAGATTGACGGAGTCAGACATGGTTCAGATCGTCTCCAGCACGTAGCGCCCATTGGTGTAGACGCAGATATCGGCCGCGATGGTCATCGCCTTCCGGGCGATATCCTCCGCCGTCATGCCATCCACATCGATCAGCGCCCGCGCCGCGGCCAGCGCGAAATTGCCGCCGGAGCCGATGCCGATGATGGAATCCTCCGGCTCCAGCACGTCGCCATTGCCGGTGATCAACAGGGAGCGGTCCTTGTCCGCCACCGCGAGCAGGGCCTCCAGCCGGCGCAGGTAGCGGTCCGTGCGCCAATCCTTCGCGAGCTCCACGGCTGCCCGCTCCAGCTGGTCGGGAAAGCGCTCCAGCTTGGCCTCAAGCCGTTCCAGCAAAGTAAAAGCATCGGCGGTGGCCCCGGCGAAACCAGCGACCACCTTGCCATTCGCAATGCGCCGAACCTTGCGCGCATTGTTCTTCACCACAGTCTGCCCGAGGCTGACCTGGCCATCGCCGGCCATGGCCACGCGCCCATCCTTGCGAACGCACAGGATGGTGGTGCCGTGCCAGCCGATCGGATCGTGAGACATCACAGTATTCATGCACGCCGAGATGGCATCGGCCATGCTTCAGGACAAGGAGAGGCACCACGGCGAGGCCCTCACGCAGCGGAGGGCTGCCCCGGCGGAACGGAATGAATTCCCCGGGTGCATTCCTGTCCTGCCCCGCCCTCAGCAGCAGATGCGCGTCAGGGTCTCGATCAGTTCCTGGGGATCGTAGGGCTTGGCCAGCACGGGCACGCCGCGGTGCCGCTCCGGCAGCCCGGCCGCGCCATAGCCCGTCGCCACCACGAAGGGCACGCCACGGTCGGCCAGCGCATCCGCGACCGGCGTGGAAGCCTGGCCGGCGAGGTTGATATCCAGCACCGCCGCCTCGGGCCTGCTGCTTTCGAACAGCGCCAGCGCTTCCTCGACCGTCGCGGCCGGGCCCAGCACCTCGGCGCCGGCATCCAGCAGCGCGTCCTCCACAAGCATGGCGATCAGCGCCTCGTCCTCGACCACCAGGATGCGCCGTCCGTTCAACCCTGCCACTGAATCCAGGCTCCCATCGACAGCATCAATCCCCTTCTCCGGGCCCATTCACCGGCCGGAACCGGATGGTCGCCGCAAAACCGTCCTCTGCATAGTCCAGCAGTACCGCCGAACCGGGGCCGAGCTCCGCGGGCAGGCCACGCTGCAGCAGGCGGGTGCCGAAGCCGTTGCGCTTGGGCGCCCGCACCGGCGGTCCCCCTCTCTCCTGCCACAGCAGCTCGACAATGCCGCCCTCGCCCATCTGCCAGGTCACGTCGATGCGCCCTTCCGGCATGCTCAGCGCGCCATGCTTGGCGGCATTCGTCGCCAGCTCATGCAGCGCGAGCGCGAGGCCCAGCGCCTGCTTCGGCGCCAGCCAGGCGGATGGGCCGGAAAGGCACAGGCGGGTCTCATCCACCTCGCCGCCCGGCATCATGCGCCATGGAGCCAGGGCGGAGCGGGCGGCTTCCTCCAGCGTGGCGCCGCGCCAGGTGCGGGCGGTCAGCAGGTCATGGGCGCGGGAAAGCGCCAGCAGCCGGGCCTGGAAATCCGTCAGGAAGCGTTGCAGCGCCTCGGACGACTCGCCCGTGGTGCGCGCGGTTTGCAGGGCCAGGGAGTGCACGGTGGCCAGGGTGTTCTTCACCCGGTGGTTCAGTTCGCCCAGCAGCAGCGCCTGCCGCGCCTCGGCCGCCTTGGCCTGGGTGATGTCGCGTGCCAGCCCACCCCGCCGCTGGGAGCTGCCCTGGCCATCGGTGATGGCGAAGCCCACATCGCGGATCCAGCGCATACCGCCATCGGGGCGCAGCACCCGGTACTCACAGTCGAACCGGCCGGTGCTGTTGCCCTCCTCCCGGGCCATGGTCACCCGCTCCTGGTCGTGCGGGTGCACGGTGTCGAGCCAGAGGCGCGGGTTGGCCAGCAGCGCATCCTGCGGCACGCCCCAGATCCGCTCGAAGGCCGGGCTGACGAATTCCATCATCGCGCCGGCGGCGTCCGTCATCCACATGACGTCCGGGCTGGCCTCGGCGAAGCGGCGGAAGCGGCTTTCCGAGGCCGCCAGCGCCGCCGCCGCCTGCATCGCCGCCTCGCGGGAGGCCGCATGCGCCGCCACCTGCCGTGCCAGCGCCTCCCGCGTCTCCACCATGTCCGTGACATCGGTGACGGTGCCGATCCAGCGCAGGATGGGCGGCTGGTCCTGCAGGGAGTTGCTGAGCCGGGTGGTGCCCCGCACGGGCAGGGCCCGCGCCACGCACCAGCGCCAGCCGCCATCCGCCCGGCGCAGGCGCAGCTCCGTGGAGAAGGAGGTGCCCGTCATCCGCGCCCGCCGCCAGGCGCGCTCCGCCCGCCGCTGGTCGTCGGGGTGGACGATATGGTTCAGCATCCGCACCGCCGAGCTGGCGGAAAGGCCCGTGAAGTCCTGCAGGCGCGGGTTGACGTAGTCCACCTCGCCATCCGGCTGGGTGGACCAGACGATCTGCGGAATGGTCTCGGCCAGGATACGGAAGCGCTGCTCGCTCTCCCGCAGCTGCTCCGCGCCACGGCGCTCGGCATCGATATCGGCGATGGCCGCGACGGCGCCGGTGACATGCCCCTGCGGGTCCCGCACGGGCGCGCTGGAGATGCGCACCCATCCCAATGTTCCGTCGCCCCGGCGCAGGCGGTAGTCGCCCACGGCCGGCATGCCCGTGACCAGGGCGCGGGAGAGCGGGTGGTCGGCGCTTTCCAGCGGGCGGCCATCCGGGTGAAGGCACTGCCAGTCCTCGCCGTAATCCGCCATGGCGCGGGAGAGGACCGGGCGCCCGCGCCGGATATCCTCCGTCCGCCGGTTGGAGAGGATGGTGCGGCCCGAGGGCGCCTCCACCAGCACGACGCCAACCGGCACATTGTCCAGCACCGCCTTCAGCATCGCCTCGCTCTCGCGCAGCGCGGCCTCGGCGGCGCGCTCGGCGCTGACGTCGCGGAAGAAAATGGTCAGCCCTTCGGGAGAGGGATAGGCATCGGCCGATATCCAGCGCCCCATCGCGCCATGGAAGGCGGTGATGCGCTGCGGTGCGCCCTCTTCCCGCGCCCGCCGCCAGGTATGGGCGAAGGCGCCTTCGGCCCAGCCGGGAAAGGCCAGGGGAAGCACCAGCCCCACGGCATCGGCCTGCCCACCGAGCTGCGTCCGGGCACGGCCATTGACGTAGAGGATGCGCTCGGAAGGGTCGAGCACCAGCACGCCGTCCGTCGTGCTCTCCAGCACGGTGCGCAGCCGCGCGACGAGTTCCAGCCGCTCGGCCTCCATCGCGTCGCGCCGCTTGGCGGCGGCGGAAAGAGCCTCGGCCACGGCATCCATCTCCCGGATGCCCGAATGGCGCAGGGGCGGCAGCGGCGCGCCCTGGCCGAAGGCGCGGGCCATGCGGCCCATGCGCGCCAGCGGCGCCGCGATGCGCCGGTCCGCCCACAGCACCAGCCCGATGGTGAACAGCAGCAGGACCAGCCCGCCGCCCAGCACCACGGGCACCACGGCGTCGATGAACAGGGTGCTCGGCATGCTGGCCGGCGCGCCCACCAGCACCAGCCAGGGCGAGGTGCCGACACGGTGCCATGCGGTGAAGGTCGGCGTCCCGTCCTGCTCCTCGCCGGGGCCCATGCCGGAGACCTGGCCGCTGGCGAGCGCCTGCCGCGCCACGCTGCCAGCCGGCATCTGGCGGCCGGCGGCACCGCTGTCGTAAGGCTCCCGCGCGACGATCCGCCCTTCCGCGTCGGCGATCAGGGCGATCCATCCCGGCGGCAATGCGGCACGGCGGAGCGAGCTGAGCCAGAGGCGCAGCGGATCGGTCCCGATGCTGAGGAACAGCGGGTCCTTGCCCGGCCGCCTCACCTCCAGCGTCAGCGCCACCTGATGCGCCACGCCGGGCTGTTCCGAGGTCAGGATGCCGGAGAGGCCATCCGCCAACGGCGCGGCATTGAGGGCGGAAGGCGGCGGCTCCGCCGTGATCTCTGCCTCGCCGAAGGGAATGCTGGTATCGGCCAGCACCTTGCCGGCGGCATCGGTCAGGCGGATCTGGCTGCCATCCACGCTTTGCAGCGCCATGGCCTGGGCATGGAAGGTGGCGTAGTCCTCCGCCTGCAAGGCGGGGGAGCTGCCGAGCGCCGTCAGGGCGCCACGCAGGCCGATCACCTCGCGCTCCAGCACGAAGGCCAGGTTGCGGGCGGCGTCGCGGGCGTCGGTGATGAAGGCGGCGCGCTTGGTCTCCGCGTCGCGCCAGGCGGCATAGCCCGAGAGCATCCAGACAGGCAGCAACGCCGCCAGCGTGAGAACCAGCAGGTGGCGCCGGACAGCGGAGCCCCGGGGCTGCCGCGGCGGTTTGCCGTGATCCGTATTCGAGGGCGCGCCGGCAGCCAGCTCCCCCGTGGCCTCGGTCGCCTGATCCATCATACCGGCATTATCCAGCCGGGCCGGCATCTCGCCAATCGCACGCTCCTTACCCTGCGGCGCCAGGGCATAGGCACCAGCGGCTGGCCACCCTCCCGGCGGGCCCTCGCCCGGTCCGGGCGGGCCCTTGCCCCCCCATTCTGTAGCAGAGACGCCGCCAGGAGTCTGATGCCCGCAGGCCGACAATCCGCAGAGGCCGATAAATTTTTCGGCGCGGGCACATGTCCCGGGCAGCGCCCGCTGCTCCGGTTTCGTTCACCGTGACACTCTGCCACTCCATCCGGGCCCGCGTGCACGAACTCCGGCTCCGGCGCAGCCTGTGAACAGCCGGCAGACAAAAAAAGCCCGGAAGGACACCCCATCCCTCCGGGCCTTCTCCCCACACCAGGATCAAGCCGGAAGGGCCCGCGCCCCTCCGGCCGCGCATCAATCGGCGTACTGCCCGGCGGCTTCGATGATCGGCCGCCACTTGGCGATATCCGCCTGCCAGAAGGCGCGCGCGGCCTCCGGCGTCGCCCGTTCCTGCGCCACGGGGGCGGTGCCGAGATCCGCGAAGCGGGCGACCAGCTTCTCGTCGCGCAGCGCCACCTGCAGCGCGCGGGAGAGGCGGTTCACCACATCGGCCGGCGTGCCCTTGGGAGCATAGAGCGCGTGCCACACCGTCACTTCCATGCCCGGCAGCCCGGCCTCGGCCGTGGTCGGCAGGTCCGGGAGGGAGGGCAGGCGCTGCGGCGTGGTGACAGCGAAGGCACGGACGGCGCCGGCGCGGATATGCTCGGTGGTATTCGTGGTCTGGTCGCACATCAGGTCCACGGTGCCGCCGATCAGGTCGGTCATCGCGGGGCCGGTGCCGCGATAGGGCACGGTGGTCATCTGCGTGCCCACCGCCGTCTGCAGCAACAGACCGCAAAGGTGGCTGGCGGCACCGACGCCGGCATGGGCGTAGTTCAGGCCCGTGCCCTCCTTGCGGATCAGCGCCACGAGCTCCTGCAGGTTGTTCGCGGGAATGTCCTTCCGGGCGATGATGGTCATCGGCACTTCCGTGACCAGCCCGACCGGCTCGAAGCCATTCACCGCGTCATAGGAAAGGCGGCGATACAGGCTGGGGGTGGTGCCCATGCCGATATGGTGCAGCAGCAGGTAGTAGCCGTCCGGCTTGGCCTGGGCGACGCGGGCGGCGCCCAGCGTGCCGCCGGCACCGCCGACATTCTCCACCACCATCGGCTGGCCGAGATCGCGGCCCATCACCTCGGCCACAAGGCGGGTAACGGTATCGGTCGGGCCACCGGCGGCGAAGGGCACCAGCACGGTGATGGAACGGGTGGGAAAGGTATTCTGCGCCTGCGCGCCCAAGGGAGCGAAGGCGGCGAGGGCGGCCATGGCAGGGACTGCCAGGGCGGCCAGAAGGCGGCGTCGGAGCATGGTGAACGAGTCTCCCGGATCGGAATTATTTCCGGTCATCTCGCCGTTTGCCTAACGCCTTCGTCAACTGGAAACGTAAGACATCGTACCGATTAAGCTGGCCAGCTGGCGATCACCGCATAGCAGAAGACCACCGTCGCCACGGCGCCCGCCACGAGTGCGAAGCGCCCCAGCCACCGCCGGCGGCCGAACCATCCGGCCACCGTCACGCCCAGCAGGAGGGCAAGGCTGATGGGCCAGATTACGACAGCCATCAGCCACAGGGCTTCATACCATTCGAATGGGTGCCCACCCGCCCAGGGTCCCTGGGGGTGATCAGCTATCCATCTTCAGGGCGGCGATGAAGGCGCTCTGCGGAATCTCGACCTTGCCGAACTGCCGCATGCGCTTCTTGCCTTCCTTCTGCTTCTCCAGAAGCTTGCGCTTACGGCTGATGTCGCCGCCGTAGCACTTGGCGGTGACGTCCTTCGACATGGCGGAAATGGTCTCGCGCGCGATGACCCGGCCGCCGATCGCCGCCTGGATGGGGATCTTGAAGAGCTGGCGGGGGATCAGATCCTTCAGCTTCTCGCAGATGGAGCGGCCCCGGCGTTCCGCCTGGGAGCGGTGCGCCATGAAGGAAAGCGCGTCCACCGGCTCGTTGTTCACAAGGATGCTGATCTTCACCAGGTCGCCCACGTCATAGCCATCCATCTGGTAGTCGAAGGAGGCATAGCCGCGGGAGACGGACTTCAGGCGGTCGTAGAAATCGAACACCACCTCGTTCAGCGGCAGGCGATAGACGGCCATCGCGCGGTTGCCGACATAGGTCAGCTCCACCTGCTGGCCGCGCCGCTCGGAGCACAGCGTCAGGATGCTGCCGAGATGCTCGTCCGGCACCATGATGGTGGCCTTGATCCAGGGCTCCTCGATCTTCTCGATCAGGGTCGGGTCCGGCATGTCGGCCGGGTTGTGCAGGTCGATCTGCTCGCCCTTGTTGGTCGTCAGCTTGTAGACGACGCTGGGCGCCGTCGCGATCAGGTCGAGGTCGAACTCGCGCGACAGGCGCTCCTGGATGATCTCCAGGTGCAGCAGGCCGAGGAAGCCGCAGCGGAAGCCGAAGCCCAGCGCCGCCGAGCTTTCCGCCTCGAAGTGGAAGGAGGCATCGTTCAGGCGCAGCTTGCCGAGGCTCTCGCGCAGCTTCTCGAAATCATCCGCATCCACCGGATACAGGCCGCACCACACCACGGGGATGGAGGGCTTGAAGCCCGGCAGCGGCTCGGAGGCGGGGTTGCGGTCGTCGGTGATGGTGTCGCCGACATTCGTCTCCGCCACGGTTTTGATGGCGGCGTTGAGATAGCCCATCTCGCCCGGGCCGAGGTAATCGACCGGCGCCATCTTCGGGCGGAACACGCCGACGCTGTCCACCGTCTGGGTCGTGCCTTCCGCCATGAAGCGGATCTTCTGGCCCTTGCGGATGGTGCCGTCCTTCACCCGGATCAGGATGATGACGCCGAGATAGGGGTCGTACCAGCTGTCCACCAGCAGCGCCTTCAGCGGCGCGTTGGGGTCGCCCTGGGGGGCCGGCAGCCGGTGCACGATGGCTTCCAGCACGCCCTCGATATTCAGGCCGGACTTGGCGGAGATTTCCACCGCATCCGAGGCATCGAGGCCGATCACGTCCTCGATCTGCTGCTTCACCCGCTCCGGCTCGGCGGCCGGGAGGTCGATCTTGTTGAGGACCGGGACGATCTCGTGGTTGGCGTCGATCGCCTGATAGACATTCGCGAGTGTCTGCGCTTCGACGCCCTGCGAGGCGTCGACCACCAGCAGCGACCCTTCACAGGCAGCGAGCGAACGCGAGACCTCATAAGCAAAATCCACATGGCCCGGCGTGTCCATCAGGTTCAGGACGTAGTCGTTGCCGTCCTTCGCCTTGTAGTCCAGCCGCACGGACGCCGCCTTGATGGTGATGCCGCGCTCCTGCTCCAGCTCCATGCTGTCGAGCACCTGCTCCTTCATCTCCCGCTGGGAAATGGCGCCGGTGGCCTGGATCAGCCGGTCGGCCAGCGTGGACTTGCCGTGGTCGATATGGGCGATGATGGAGAAGTTACGGATGCGGGAGATGGGCGTATTGGTCATGATCTTCCGGCGGCGGCAGGGTCAGGATGGCTGGCGCGGCAGCATCCACCGCATTGACCGCCTCAGATAAGGCAAGCGGCCCCGGAATCAAAGCGCGGCCATCGCGTGGCCGGGCTGCGGGGGCACAGGTGCCACTTTCAGGCCCTCCCCTCGCCACACTCGCCGAGCAGGCTTCCTGGACCGCAAGGAAGGATATCCACCATGCGCCGTCGTGCCCTGCTTCCCCTCTTGGCCACTCTCACCGCCGGCCTGGCCAGCCTGCCTACCCTGGCCCAGCCGCCGCAGGAGGCCATGGAGCGCATGCGGCGGGAGAATGAGGAACGGCAGCGCCAGCTCCAGGAGATGAACCGCTTCCACGCCGAGCAGGAGCGGCAGCGCCATGAGCAGGAACGCCAGCGGCAGGAACAGGCCCGCCGCTGGCAGGAAGGCCAGCGCCGCCAGCTTGAGGAAGAGCAGCGCCGGCGGGACGAGAATATGCGCCGCATGCAGGAGCGTAACCGCCGCAACGACGAGATGCTGCGCCAGCGCCGGGAGCGCGACCGCCAGATGCGAGAGATGGAACGCCAGCGCCGCGAGGTGGACCGGCAACGACAGCGGATCGAGCGCGAACGCCACTGAGCGGAAGGAAAGATGTCGCTGGCGTGGACGTGGGCGTTTGACCATCCACGCCAAACAGGGCGATCCTCTCCCCACGAGGCGCGGGGCAACCGCGTCCGGACGCTGGATGAGGAAACCGTTCGTGAGCGATTACCCCTTCACCGCCGCCGACCTCGAGGCCCTGCGGGCCTGGGATACCCCCACCATCTGCAATGCGCTGGAGCTCGTCGTGCCGGAACGGCGCGGCCATGGCTTCACCGTGCGGCCCATGGTGGCGGCGGATGTGACGCTGAAGCCCATCTGCGGCCTGGCCCGCACCGGCACGCTGCGCGCCGCCGCCCCCTCCGGCCGCCCGGCGGCGGAGGACCACGCCATCCGCGTCGGCTGGTATGAATATGTGGCCAATGCCGCCATGCCCACCATCGTGGTGTTGCAGGACCTGGACGACACGCCCGGCACCGGCGCCTTCTGGGGCGAGGTGCACAGCGCCGTGCACAAGGCCCTCGGCTCCCAGGGCTGCGTCACCAACGGCTCCTTCCGCGACATCGATGCGCTGGCACCCGAATTCCAGATCATCGGCGGCGTGGTGAACCCGAGCCACGCCTATGTGCACATGGTGGCCTTCAACCAGGACGTCTCGGTCCATGGCATGGGCTGCCGGCACGATGATGTGGTGCATGCGGACCGCCACGGCGCCGTCGTCATCCCGCACCACGCGGTAAAGAAGCTGCTGGCCGCCATCGATCTCGGCGCGCGGCGGGAAAAGGTGATCCTCGATCTCTGCGCCTCGAAGGACTTCTCGGTGGAGAAGCTGAAGGCGGCGCTGCAGAGCTCGAAGGAAATTCACTGAGGGGCTTGAAGGCCAGGGGAATGAATTCCCCTGGGACCCCTTCTTTTTTCTTCGAGTTTTTCGGGCGGGGCTGCGGGGTGGGTCAGTCCCTACAAGACCAGCGGCGGGGTCGCGCCGGAGGTCCATGACCTCCGGCGACTGAGGGCTCAGCCCGCGCTGCCTATTTTATAAATTATCAGAGCTTCCCTTTTGGCCCTGAAGCGCACCGCCAAACTCGAAGAAAAAAGATGGGGTCT
>JH600027.1:0-2777 GCA_000245075.1 Acetobacteraceae bacterium AT-5844 | reverse complement strand
GGGTCTGGGGAATTCTTTCCCCAGCCTTTCCTTCTCACCGCGCCACCAGCCGCCCCTCCGTCGCCGCGGCAAGTCCCGGCCGCGCTTCCAGATACGCCGCGAGCATGTCCTCCAGCGCCGGGCCGTTGTCATAGGCTTCCAGCGCGTCGTCGCGCAGGGCGGTGTAGCCATCGCCGCCCTGGCGCATGAAGTTGTTGGTGACGACGCGGTAGGCCTTGTCCGGGTCCAGCGGCACGAAATGCCCCTCCCGCCGCACGGAGACGGCGCGCACGCGCTGCCCCGCGGGTGCGGCGGCATCGTATTCCACACGCAGGCCGCCCACTTGCGGGAAGCGCCCGGCATTGCGGTGGAGCTGGGAAAAACCATTCTCCAGTGCCTCTCGCAGTGCGCCGCCCCGGATGGTGAGGGTGGCGAGCGTGTTGGAGAAGGGCAGCACGGAGAGCACGTCGCCCCAGGTGACGGTACCCTCCGGCAGGTTGGCGCGGATACCGCCGCCATTGAGCAGGGCGATCTCGGCCTGGGGCTCGGCGGCCAGCATGGCATCGGCCAGCAGGTTGCCGATGGCGCATTCCCCTTCCCGGCAGCCATCGATGGTCAGCGCCACGGCCAGCCGCCCCACCGGCCGCGCACGCCATTCGGCGAGCGGCGCGGCGTAGCGGGCGACGATGGCCGCCACCGCTTCATCGGCGGGGATATCCGGGGTGATCTCGCGCACCGCACCGGCATGGGCGGCGACGCGGCCATCGGCGGCGAGATCGAGGTCGAGCCGCCCGAGCCAGCGGCCATGGCAGCCGGACTGCACAATGCGCACCGTGCGGTCCCGCCCTTCCACCAGTGTCGGGTGCGGCCCGGCGGCGCCGGCCAGCCCATTGGCCAGCAAAGTATGGCTGTGCCCGCCTGCGATGATGTCGATGCCCGGCAGATCCGCCGCCAGCTTCCGGTCCTCGCCGAGGCCGAGATGGGAGAGGATGATGATGGTCGCCGGCCCCTCGGCGCGGATGGCGGCGATGGCGCGCTCGGCGGCCTCGGCCGCGTCGGTGAAGCGCAGGGTGGGGCCGGGGGAGGAACCCTGCGGCGTGGTCTCCGTCGTCAGGCCGATGATGCCGATGCGTGCGCCGCCCTTGTTCAGCACCACATGCGGGCGGATGCGCCCGGCCAGCAACGGCTCGCGGCTCGCATCCAGGTTGGCGGAGAGCAGCGGAAAGGGAACCGCGCCGGCATAGGCGGCGAGCACCGGCGGCCCGTTGTCGAATTCATGGTTGCCGAGCGCCATCACCTCGGTGCCCACGGCGCGCTGCACGGCGGCTTCGGCCATGCCCTTATGCGCCGTGTAGAACAGGCTGCCCATGAACTGGTCGCCCGCATCGAGCTGCAACGCGGCGCGCTTGTCGGCGGCGATGGCGGCGCGCCCCTCGGCGATGGCCGTCGCCAGCCGCGCGCTGCCGCCGAGGCACGGGCGGTCCGCCCGGCAGGCGGCGGAGCCCGCATCCACCCCCTCATGCTTCGAGTGGAAGTCGTTCATGTGCAGTAGCGCGATTCGCGAAACGATCTCCGCCTCGGCACGGCGGAGCGCGGGAATGGAGAGCGCGGCGGCCAGTCCGGCGGACAGAACGGCACGGCGGGTGGCGATCATCGTGGCATTTCCATAACGGTGCGGCGAATTGCGGCCAAAAGGCACCGCTCCGGCTGCCTTTAGCCCAAGACTTGCCGTATTTCGAATGTCCCTTGGGTGACGCTTCAAGCGAATCCCGAATCACCACCCGGGCGGGTTCCACCCCCGCCTGCCTGCGGCCCGAACTGCACTGGAACGATGCGCGATGCAGGTCTACCTGCCGATCGCTGAGATGTCGGTGGATGCCCTGCTGCTGCTGGGAATCGGCTTTGGCGTGGGCTGGCTCTCCGGCATGTTCGGCGTGGGCGGCGGCTTCCTGCTGACGCCTCTGCTGATCCTCATCGGCATTCCCTCCCCTGTCGCCGTTGCCTCCGGTGCCAACCAGACCCTCGGTGCCTCCGTCTCCGGGCTGCTGGCGCAATGGCGGCGCGGCAATGTGGACATGAAGATGGGGGGCGTGCTGCTGGCGGGGGGCTTCGTTGGCAGCTTCCTCGGCGTGCAGCTCTTCGCCTGGCTGCGAAGACAGGGGCAGGTGGATCTCGCCGTCTCCGTCTTCTACGTCGTGGTGCTCGGCAGCGTCGGCGCGTTGATGGTGCGGGAGAGTGTGCGCGCCATCCTGCGCCGCCGGCAGAAGGGCGCGGCGCCCAAGCGGCTGCATCCGCATTTCTGGATGCACGGCCTGCCCTTCAAAATGCGCTTCCGCAAATCGCGCCTCTATATCTCTGTCATTCCGCCCGCGCTGGTGGGCTTCAGCATCGGCGTGCTCTCCGCCGTCATGGGTGTGGGCGGCGGCTTCATGCTGGTGCCGGCCATGATCTACCTGCTCGGCATGCCGACCTCCGTGGTCATCGGCACATCGCTGTTCCAGGTGGTGTTCGTCGCCGCCAACGTCACGCTGTTGCAGGCCATCACCACAGGCGCGGTCGATATCGTGCTGACGCTGCTGCTGCTGATCGGCGGCGTGGCGGGCGCGCAATTCGGCGCCGCCATGGGCACTCGCCTGCGCGGCGAGGAAACCCGTGCCCTGCTGGGCGCGCTGGTGCTGGCCGTCGCGGCCAGCCTGCTCTGGGGCCTTGTCGCCACCCCGGTGAGCCCCTTCGCCATCGGCCCCTTGCCGTGAGACGCGCGGCGCGCGCCCTGGCCCTGCTGCCGGCCCTGCTGCTGG
>JH600026.1:7589-30780 GCA_000245075.1 Acetobacteraceae bacterium AT-5844 | reverse complement strand
CGCGGGAGCTGCTGCGCCTGGCGGGCGTGCCGGTGGCGGCGCCCTCGGCCAACCGCTCCGGCCAGGTTTCGCCCACTACCGCCGCGCATGTGCTGGCGGGGCTGGAAGGGCGGCTGGCGGCCGTTGTCGATGGCGGGGCATGCGAGGTGGGCGTGGAGAGCACGGTGCTGGATCTGAGCACGCCGGTGGCCACGCTGCTCCGCCCCGGCGGAGTGGCGCGCGAGGTGCTGGAGGCGGAGATCGGCCCGCTGGCCGTCGCCGGCGCGCATGGCGGGGAAGCGGCGCGGCCCTCGCCGGGCATGTTGCTCTCTCACTACGCGCCCGGGCTGCCGGTGCGGCTGGAGGCACGAGAGGTGGCGGCCGACGAGGCGCTGATGGCCTTTGGCGCCCCGCTGCCGGGCGCCGGGGCGGTATGGCAGCTCAGCGAGGCTGGCGATGTGGTGGAGGCGGCGAGCCGGCTGTTCGCCGGGCTGCGCTGGCTGGATGCCGAGGGTGCGCGGCTGGGCCTGAGGGGTATTGCGGCCATGCCGGTGCCGCAGCATGGGCTGGGTGCGGCGATCAACGACCGGCTGGCACGGGCGGCGGCGCCCAGGGAATAGGAGTTGCGCGGGTGGCCGCGGGCGTGACCCTCGCTGACGGCGGGGTGAAGCGGCAGCACGTTGCGGCGCGGTAATGTCGACGCCATAGTCGGCGCGCCCAAGCCAGCGATGGAAGCCGCCGTGTCCTCAGCCGAATCGCCCGCCCTCCACCCCGGTAGCGCCTTGTCCGATGTGCTGCAGGACCTGCCCGCGCTGTATCGCAAGGTCTCGGCCCGGTATTTCGGGGGCTCCCGCACCGGGCGGCATTTCGTGCCCTCCAAGCTGAAGCGGGACCCGGCGACCGCAGAGGTGCTGCGGCAGGCGGCGGCGGCGCCGAGGGGCTTCGGGCATGTGGTCGATCTCGGCTGTGGGCGCGGGCAGCTCGGGTTGGCGCTGCTGCTGGCGGGGCTGGCCTCGCGCGTGTCGGGCTACGATCTGGACGGGTTGCGCATCCGGGATGCGCAGCTGGCGGCGCGGGGATTGCCGGCGGAGTTCGCGCAGGCGGACCTCAATGCCCCCGACCTGCCGGCGGGCGACACGCTGATGTTGATGGATGTGCTGTACCTGCTGCCGGAAGAGGGCCAGGCGCGGCTGCTGGCCGCCATGGCGGCGGCAGCGCGGGAGCGGATGGTCATTCGCACCGTGGACCCGGAGCTGGGCTGGCGCAGCACGGTGGGGCGCGGGATGGAGGTCCTCAACCGGCGCCTGCGCGGGGAGACGGCGGAGGGGCTGTGCATGATGCCCATGGCCCGGCTGCGCCAGAGCCTGGATGCGCTGGGTTTCGTGGCGGCGGTACGGCCCTGCTGGGAGGGTACGCCCTTTCCGAATGTCCTGGTGATGGCGCATCGCCGGTGAGCGTGCGGTTGTGAGCTTCGCGGAACGTTCAGTTCGGGCTTAACTGCGCCCCCATGGAAGACCCGATTCTGTTTCTGCTGACGGTGCTGGCGATTCTGGGAACGCCGGGGCCGACCAATACCCTCCTGGCGACCTCCGGTGCCGCCGTTGGCTGGCGGCGGTCCCTGGCGCTGCTGCCGGCGGAGGGGGCGGGGTATCTGATTTCCATCCTGTTCCTGGGGCTGGTGCTGGGGCCGGTGGTGGCGGGCTCGCCCGCGCTGGCCACGGCCTTGCGGCTGGCGGTGGGGGTTTACCTGCTGCTGCTGGCGCTGAAGCTGTGGCGGCAGGGCGCGGTGCTGGCGGGGGAGGTGGCGCCAGTGAAGCCGCGCCAGGTGTTCGTCACCACCCTGTTGAACCCCAAGGCCATCATCTTTGCGCTGGGGGTGGTGCCCTTCGGCAGCGCGCATGTCTGGGCCTACATGATGGGCTTCATGGGTGTGCTGGCGGTTGTCGGGCTGGGCTGGGTGCTGGCGGGGGCTCTCATGGGCCGGGCGGCGCGCGCCGCCGGAGGGGCGGAACGGTTGGTGCCCCGCGTGGGTGCCGCCGCTATCTGCCTGTTCGCCGTATTGATCGTCGTTTCGCCACTGGTCCGCTAGACCCTTCGAGAAAAGCCACCGGGAGAATGCTGATGAGCCAGACCGCACTGGATGCCAGCCAGCCTGATGTCGTGGTGGTGGGGGGTGGGCCTGCCGGCTCCACCGCAGCCGCCTTCCTGGCCAAGGCGGGGCGCCGCGTCGTGCTGCTGGAGAAGGAGGCGCATCCCCGCTTCCATATCGGCGAGAGCCTGCTGCCGCGGAACCTCGACATCTTCGAGCGGCTGGGCGTGCTGGACCAGGTGCGCGGCATCGGCGTGCACAAGCCGGGGGCGGAGTTCGTCTCCGACCGTACGGGGCGGAGCTGCGCCTTTCCCTTCGTCCATGCGCTGGACCGTGACCGCACCCATGCATGGCAGGTGAAGCGGTCCGAACTGGACATGATGCTGTTCGAGAACGCCGTGCGGCATGGCGCCGAGGGGCGGCAGCAGACGCGGGTGACGGATATCCGCCTGGGCGAGGGCGGCACGCGCTCCGTGGTGGTGGCGAAGAATGCCGCCGGGGAGGTGCTGGAGTGGCAGCCGCGCTACGTGCTGGATGCTTCTGGCCGTGACACCTTCATGGCCACGCGGATGAAGGTGAAGGATTCCAACAAGTACAACAACACCGCCGCCATCTATGCCCACTTCCGGGGCGTGGAGCGGCGGGAGGGTGACCTCGAGGGCTATATCAGCATCCATCTGGCCGAGGATGGCTGGTTCTGGCTGATCCCGCTGCCGGGGGACGTGATGAGCGTGGGCTTCGTCGGCAACCAGTCCGCCTGGAAGAACCGGAGCGGAACGCCGAAGGAGCTGTTCCTGGCGCGCATCGCCTCCAGCCCCATGGTCTCGGCCCGCACGAAAAATGCCGAGATGATCTCGGATATCTACAGCACCGCCAATTACAGCTATCGCGCCCGGCAGGGGCATGGCGATGGCTTCCTGATGATCGGCGATGCCTATGGTTTCGTGGACCCGATGTTCTCCACCGGCGTGCTGATGGCGATGACGGCGGGCGAGCTGGGGGCCAAGGCCGCCGATGTCTGGCTGGACGACCCGGTGCGCGGGCAGAAGATGGCTGCCGCGACCAACAGGGAACTGGCGGACGCCATGGACCGGATCAGCTGGCTGATCTACCGCGTCAACGACCCGGTCCTGCGCTCGCTGTTCATGGCGCCGAAGAACACGCTGTGGATGCGGGACGGCATCATCAACATGCTGGCGGGCAATCTGCGCGGCAGCCTGAAGGCGACGCTGCCGGTGATGTCCTTCAAGGCCGTGTACTACACCCTGTCCTTCCTGCACCGGTACGGGCTGGGGCCGGACATGCCGGAGAAAATGCCGCAGGCGGCGGGCGCCTGAGGCAGGTGACTCAGGCGGCCACGCGGGCGCGGCCTGCCCGCTTGGCGCGGTAGAGGGCGGCGTCCGCGCGGGCCAGCATGCTATCCAGCGTATCCTTTGAGGGCTCTCCCGTCGTGGCGCCGATACTGAGGGTGGGCTGGACGGACAGCTCGGGTTGGGAGGTGGCGAATGTCTTCTGAAGCCGTTCCCCCAGGGCGAGTGCGTCGTTCATGCTGGTAGCAGGCAGCAGGATGACGAATTCGTCGCCGCCCAGCCGGGCCAGGATATCGCCCTCGCGGGTGCTGTGCTGGCCGGAGATGGCGAAGTGGCGGAGGATCGCGTCGCCCGCCTTGTGGCCGTGGGTGTCGTTGACGGCCTTGAAGTGGTCCAGATCGATCATCAGCACCGCGAGCTGGGCGGCAGGGCGGCTGCGGCACAGCGCCTTGTAGCGGCGGAACAGGCCGTTGCGGTTGAGCAGGCCGGTCAGTGCATCCTGCTCGGCTCTTGCCAGAATGCGGCGTTGGCCGCGTTCGGCCACCATCAGCAGCAGGGCCATGCTGCGCACGCTGGCAAGGGCGCTGGCCGTGGCGGCGATCCACTGATAGGCCAGGGGCGATGTCTCGAAGATGTCGTTGTCGCTGAGGTCGCCGTGCAGGGCCATGGCGGCGCGGGCCACGAACATCACGGCCGTGATGCCGAAGATACAGGCCAGCAGCCAGCCGGACAGCAGATCCTCCCGCCGCGCGAGGGCGATGACGCTCGCCACGGTCATGATGTCCAGTAGGGCGAAGAAGCAGGAGATCAGCGCGGAGCGGAGGTGAAGCTCATCCGGGCCGCTCGCCCAGGCCAGGACGAAGGCGGTGACGCTGGCGGGGACGGCGGCGTAGCGCCCCCAATGGGTTGACATGCCGGCGAAGCTGCGCACGCCGACGACGAGCAGCACGCCGCCGATAATGATCAGCGTGTCGCCCAGCCCATAGGTCAGGAGATTGGGCCAGTCGTCGCCCAGGGTAAGGACGCCACAGCCCAGCCCGAGCAGCAGGTTGCTGAGAGCCCAATGAAGCGCCCACCGTACGAACCGGCCCGAGAGGAATGCAGCGAGCTGGACGAAACCGAGCAGCAGGAAGGTGATCGCCAGGATGGCGTAGATCGTCCTGAGATCGAACAGCATGGACTCCCCTCGGACCAGAGCGGTCTCTCGGACGCTAGCATCACGCGAAGGGAGACAAAGAGCGGTTTTACGCACCGCGCAAACCGGTTGCGTCCGGTGTTGCCCGCCCCTCAGGCTGGCGGGGGCGCGGTGGGCAGGGGCGGCACCGGTTGCCTGCGCGTGACGAGGAGCTGGTTGATGCGGAAGCCTTCCACATCCACCACCTCGAAGACGAAGCCGGCGGCTTCCACGCGGTCCGCCTTGCGGGGCACGCGGCGCAGGCGGTGCATCACGAAGCCGCCCGCGGTGTGGTAGGGGCCGTCGCTGGGAAGGTCTTCGGTGCCGAGGGCGAGGGCGACGTCCGTCATCGGGGCGATGCCATCCACCAGCCAGGAATCCGCGTCCCGCTTCAGGATGGCGCGTTCCTCGAAGGGGTCGGCGAGGCCGCCGACCAGCGCGGCCAGAACGTCCTTATAGGTGACGAGGCCGACGACCACGGCATATTCGCTGACGACGAGCGCGAAGCCCGCGCCCTGGGCCTCGAACTGCGCGAGCACTTCCCAGAGGTCCAGCGTCTCCGGCACAGAGGGCGCGTCCCGCCGCATGGGGGCGGGCGCCTGGTTGCCGGGCTTCAGCGCATCCGGCTTCAGGGCGCCGGGGCCGGCCTGAAGGACTTCGACCAGCACGTCCTCCGCCCGGGTGTAGCCCACGACATTGTCGAGCCCGCCATCGCAGACCGGATAGCGCGAATAGGGCTGGCGGCGGACCTTCTCCCGCCATTCCTCGGGGGATTCGCGGAGGTCGAGGAAGACGATCTCGTCACGCGGCGTCATGGCGGAGGTCACGGTGCGTTCGCGGAGGGCGAGCACGTTCTCGATGAGGCGGTGCTCGCCGGCATCCAGCGCGCCTGATTCGGCGCCGGCGGCGAGGGTGGCGCGGAGTTCCTCCGGCGTCACCGTCTCGGCACCGGCGGCGGTGGGCAGGCCGAGGAGGCGCATCAGCCCGTCCGCGATGCCGGAAAAGATCCAGATGAAGGGGCGCAGCACCTTCACCGCGAGGGCGGGGAACCAGCTGATGGCGACCGCCACCCGCTCCGGCTGCATCATCGCCACGCGCTTCGGCACCAGGTCCGATAGCAGCACGAAGAGCGAGGTGACGACGACGAAGGAGGTGACGGAGGCGAGGCTCTCCGACCACGCTCCGGCGCCGGCCGCCGCGAGAAGGCGGGAGAGGCCGGGGGTGAGTGCGCCTTCACCCACCACGCCGCCCAGGATGCCCACGGCGTTGACCGCGATCTGCAAGGCGGTGACGACGCCGGCCGGGTTTCGCCGCAGGGCGAGGAAGCGGGCGGCGCGGCTCTCGCCGGATTGGGCCATGACGCGCAGGCGGGTTTCGCGCGCGGCGGCGAAGGCGATTTCCGAGAGGGAGATGACGATGCTGACGGCGATCAGCAGGAGGATCAGGCCAAGGCCGAGGAGGATGTCCAAGAGAGGGCTCCGTGCACGCGCGGCAGGCGTCGGAGATGCTTGCCCCGGCGGCGGGGGAGGCCGCAAGGGGGGCGATGGGGGAAGGGTGTGACGAGGCCGTGACGGTTTGTAAGGGAAGTGGCGGCGGATCCATTGCGAATGACTCTCAATATCACTAAGCTGTGTCTCAGCATTGGGTGGCGGTGCCGCCCGATGCCAGGTGGCTGATCGGCTGGCGCACCGGGCCCGGGACGGGGGTTCGGACCGCAAAGGCCGGTGGCAGCGGGCAGGAAGAAGAGATGGCCGCAGGGCGCGCGAGGCGCCCGGGCGGTGCGTGGGCCTGGCCGTGAGCCGCATGGACTCATCAGAGGTCTCTCCGCAGGGCGGGGGGCCTCACCGGGCCGTGGCCCGGATCGAGACAACGGAGATCCGTCGCGTCATGCAATCTCGTTCTCGCCGCCTCATGGCCGGATCGGCCATGGGGGTGGTTCTTGCTGCGCTTCCGGCCATGGCCTGGGCGCAGGATTCGCAAGGGCAGACCGTCCAGCTTCCGCAGGTGAATGTGCGTGGCGACCGGCCCGTGGCATCCGAAAATACCAGCACGGTGGACCGTGAGAGGCTGACGCTGGAAGGCGTGAACCGCGTGGGCGATGTGCTGCGGACCATGCCGGGCGTCTTCACGCGCGAGAATGCGCAGCAGCCGGGCGTGGCCGTGAATATCCGCGGCTTCGAGGGCTCGGGCCGCGTGAACACCATGATCGATGGCGTGCGGCAGAATTTCCGCTTCACCGGCCACGAGGCGGCGGGCTTCACCTATGTGGACCCGAACCTGCTGGCCGGCATCGATGTCTCGCGCGGCGCCGTGACGGGTGTGGGCGGCGGCGCGCTGGCGGGCTCCGTGAATCTGCGCACGCTGAATGTCGATGACGTGCTGATGCCGGGGCGGAGCATTGGCATGCTCTCCCGCCTGAGCTGGGGCAGCAATGGCGTCGACTTCCAGGAGATGGTGGCGGGCGCCATGCGGTTCGATGGCGTGGGCATCGTGGGTGCCATCAGCCAGCGCAGCTCCCGCAATTACCATGACGGTAACGGGGACTCTGTGCCGGGCACGGGGCAGGACCTGATCTCCGGCCTGGTGAAGACGAACTTCGACTTCGGCGGCGGGCATAGCCTGGGGCTGGGCGTCGTCGTCTACGACAACGACTTCTTCGCCAATTCCTATGAGCAGACGGTCAACAACCGGACGCTGACGGCGAATTACCGCTACGCGCCGGGGAGCGATTGGGTCGATCTGCGCGTCAATGCCTATTACAACGACCTGACGATGAAATACACCGGTGGCACCGGCTCCTATGTCGGGCGTGTCATCGAGGATGAAGGCGCGGGCTTCGATGTGTCGAACACCTCACGCTTCATGCTCGGGCCGGTGGCGGTGCGCAGCGTCAACGGCGTCGAGTATTTCCACGATTCCGTCAGCTCGCGGGATGGCGGCGTCAATCCGGGCAGCGGCGATACCTCGCTCTGGGGCGTGTTCAGCGACACCACCTTCAGCTATGGCATCTTCGACCTGACGCCGGGGCTGCGGTACAATCATTACTCGCTGGAAGGCTCGGGCTATCTGAGCAGCCGCTACGGCGCCTATGACGTCGATATCTCCGAGGGTTCGCTGGATCCGCGCATCACCCTGGCGGCGAATGTCACGAGCTGGATGCAGCCCTATGTGACGTGGTCCCGCAGCATGCGGCCACCGAGCTTGCAGGAGACGATGCTGGGCGGCAACCATCCGGGCAGCGTCTCCAGCTCCTATATTCCCAACCCGCAGCTGAAGCCGGAGACGCAGCAGGGCTGGGAATTCGGCGTGAACTTCCGTGGCCAGGGGCTGGTGCGGAGTGATGACGTGTTCACCGCCCGCGCCAATTATTTCATGATGGATGTGGAGGACTATATCGCGGCGCGCTACGTGGCCGCTTCCCGCGCCTTCCGCTTCGAGAATGTTGATGGCACGAGCAAGGTTCGTGGCTTCGAGCTGGAGGCGAATTACGACGCGCGCGTGGTGTTCGCGAGCCTGAGCTACACCCATTCCGATTCCGACCTGCCGAGCCAGATGCCGGGGCTGGGTGCCAGCCAGTACATGCCGGATGATGTCGTCTCCGCCAGCGTCGGCGCGCGCTTCCTGGATGAGCGGCTGGTGGTCGGTGCGCGGTATGACTACGTCTCGGGCGGCCTGGTCTCCGGTTTCAACAACAGCTTCACCGGGCCTGCCGTGGCGCAGGGTGGCGACCCGTACCATCTGGTCGGGCTGTTCGCGAGCGCGAAGATCACGGAGAATGTCGAGATCAATGGCCGCATCAGCAATCTTCTGGACGAGGCCTATACGCCGTTCCTGAGCACGACGGGGAACGGGCAGGGGCGCACCTTCTACCTGGGTACGCAGATCCGGTTCTGATATCCGGCGCGCAAAAGGCCCGGAGGAAGGGATTCCTCCGGGCCTTTTGCCGTTCCTGTCAGCGCTGTTCGCTGTCCAGATGGTGCATCTGCGCGGCCATGTAGCGCTCCCCGGCGGCGGCGCCCTTCGGGATGGCGGCCTCGATGGCGGCGAGGTCGGATGCCGCCAGCGTGACATCCAGCGCGCCGAGGGATTCCCTCAGCCGCTCCACCCGGCGGGCACCGACGAGGGGCACGATGTCCTGCCCCTGGGCGGCAACCCAGGCGATGGCGATCTGCGCGACGCTGGCGCCCTTGGCGGCGGCGATGCCGCGCAGGGCCTCCACCAGCGCCAGGTTGCGCTCCACATTTCCTTCCTGGAAGCGGGGGCTGTAGCCACGGAAGTCGCCGGCCGCCTGCGGGCCTGCCTGCCAGTGGCCGCTGATGAGGCCCCGGGAGAGCACGCCATAGGCGGTGATGCCGATGCCGAGCTCACGGCAGGTGGGCAGGATGCTGTCCTCGATGCCGCGGGAGATCAGCGAGTATTCGATCTGCAGATCGCTGATGGGATGCACGGCGGCGGCGCGGCGGATGGTGGCGGCGCCGACCTCGGAGAGGCCGATATGGCGGAGGTAGCCGGCCTTCACCATGTCGGCCATGGCGCCGATGGTCTCCTCGATGGGGACATCCGGGTCCAGGCGGGCGGGGCGGTAGATGTCGATGTAATCCGTGCCGAGGCGCTTCAGGGAATAGGCGAGGAAGTTCTTCACGGCGGCGGGGCGGGAGTCGTAGCCGGACCAGTTGCCGGCAGGGTCCCGCAGCGCGCCGAACTTCACGCTGATCTGGACGGAGTCGCGCGGCAGGGTGCGCAGCGCCTCGCCGATCAGCATTTCATTGTGGCCCATGCCGTAGAAATCGCCGGTATCCAGCAAGGTGATGCCGGCATCCCGCGCGGCGCGGATGGTGGCGAGGCTCTCTTCCCGGTCGGCCGGGCCATAGAGGTCCGACATGCCCATGCAGCCAAGGCCGAGGGCGGAAACCTGGGGGCCGGTCTGGCCCAGTTGGCGGTGTTGCATTGGAAATCTCCTGCGGATGGGAGGTGATGGGCGAATTTATGGGCCGTGCGGATTGCGCCGATAATCCGGTATTGTCTGAACGTGCTGTGCGGGAAAACGAACAATGGCCGAGGTCGATCTGGCGGATCTGGATGCTTTCGCGGCGGTCGCGCGGGCGCGGGGGTTCCGGGGCGCGGCACGGCTGCGGGGGGTTTCCGCTTCCGCGCTCAGTGAGGCGGTGCGGCGGCTGGAGGAGCGGGCAGGAGTGCGGCTGCTGAACCGCACCACCCGCAGCGTGACGCCAACGGAGGCGGGGCGGCGGTTGCTGGAGCGGCTGGCGCCGGCGCTGGGGGAGGTGACGGCGGCGCTGGATACGCTGAACGGCTTCCGCGACGGCAAGGGGCTGATCGGCACGTTGCGGCTCAACGTGCCCGGCATCGTGGCGCGGGAGGTGCTGCCGCCGATCGCCGGGCGCTTCATGGCGCGGCACCCGGGCGTGGTGCTGGAGGTGGCGGTGGAGGATGCCTTCGTCGATGTGCTGGCGGAGGGGTTCGATGCCGGTATCCGCTACGACGAGAGCATCGCGCGGGACATGATCGCCGTGCCGCTGGGGCCGCGGCGGCAGCGCTATGCCATCGCCGCCGCGCCGGCCTATCTGGCAGCGCATGGAGAGCCCAGGCATCCGCGCGAGTTGCTGGCGCATCGCTGCATCCGTCACCGCTTCGCCAATGGCCATACCCTGCCCTGGGAATTGGAGAAGGATGGGGAGGTGGTCCGCATTCGTCCGGAAGGGCCGCTCATCGCCAACAGCATCGAGATGGAGGTGGCGGCGGCGGTGCAGGGCCTCGGCATCATCGGGAGTTTCGAGGAGATGCTGGCGCCGGCACTGAATGCCGGCGCTCTGAGGCCCGTGTTGCGGGAATGGTGGCAGAGCTTCCCCGGGCCGTATCTGTATTACCCGAGCCGCAGGCTCATGCCGGCGCCGCTGCGGGCCTTCGTCGACCTGCTGCACGAGCCGGACAGTCGCTGGGAAGGGGCGGCATGACCGGCCGGGCGCCTCAGCTTGGCAGCACGCGGCTGACCACCTGCCGCGCGGTATTCTTCAGCACGCTGCCGAGTTCCGGCTCCCCGAACAGGCTGCTCATGAAAGCGCGAGCCTGCTGCACGGTGATGTGCGGCGGCAGCGGCGGCACGTTGGGGTCCGTGCGGGCTTCCAGCACCACGGGGCGGTCTTCCGCCAAGGCCTGATCCCATGCCGGGCCAACCATGGCGGGATCGTCCACCATGAGGCCCTTGAGGCCGATCATGTCGGCATAGCGGGCGTAGGAGAAATCCGGCACGCTCTGGCTGGCGAGGAATTTCGGGTCGCCTTCCATGACGCGCTGCTCCCACGTCACCTGGTTCAGGTCGCGGTTGTTCAGCACCAGAACGACGAGTTTCGGGTTCGCCCATTCCTTCCAGTATTTGGCGACGGTGATCAGCTCGTTGATGCCGTTCATCTGCATGGCGCCATCGCCGCAGATGGCGAGGACCGGGCGGTCCGGATGCGCGAATTTGGCGCCGATGGCGTAAGGCATGCCGGAGCCCATGCTGGCGAGGCCACCGGAGAGGGAGGCCATCATGCCGCGCCGCAGCTTCAGGTCCCGCGCATACCAGTTGGTGGAGGAACCGGAATCCGCCGCGATGATCACGTCATCCGGCAGGCGGGGGGAGAGTTCCCAGAAGACGAGTTGCGGGTTGATAGGGTCCGCCTTGGCCTTGGCGCGTTTTTCCAGCAGTTTCCACCAGCTATCCGTCCAGCCGCCGATCCGGTCGCGCCATTTGGTGTCGCTCTTCTTCTGGAGCAGCGGCAGGAGGGCGCGCAGGGTGGCGGCGGAATCGCCGGCGAGGTTCACCTCCATGGGGTAGCGCAGGCTGAGCATGGAGGGATCGCGGTCGATCTGCACCCCACGCGCCTGGCCTTCCTTCGGCAGGAATTCGGCATAGGGGAAGCCGCTGCCCACCATCAGCAGGGTGTCGCATTCCTGCATCATCTTCCAGGAGGGCTCGGTGCCCAGCAGGCCGATGCTGCCGGTGACGAAGGGCAGGGCATCCGGCACCGCCGCCTTGCCGAGCAGGGCCTTGGCGATGCCGGCGCCGAGGCGGTCCGCGACTTCCAGCACCTCGTCCGTGGCCTGCAAGGTGCCGGCGCCCACCAGCATGGCCACCTTGTGGCCGGCATTCAGCACATCGGCGGCGCGTTGCAGCGTGGCGGCCTCGGGCACCACGCGCGGCGCTTCATAGCCGACGCCGCTGTGGTTGGTGCCATGGACATGCGGCGGCATTTCCACCGCATCCAGTTCCTGAATGTCGTTGGGCAGGATGATGCAGGAAATGCGGCGCTCTGCCTTGGCCACGCGCATGGCGCGGTCGATGACGTGGCGGAGCTGCGCAGGCACGCTCACCTGCTCCACGAAGTCGCAAACATCCGAGAAGAGGCCAGCGAGATTGACTTCCTGCTGGTAGTGGCTGCCCAGTGCGGTGCGCGCCTGCTGGCCAACGATGGCGACGACCGGCATGTGGTCCGCGCGCGCATCATACAGCCCGTTCAGCAGATGGATGGCGCCGGGGCCGGAGGTGGCGAGACAGACGCCGACCTCGCCGGTGTATTTGGCATGGGCGCAGGCCATGAAGGCCGCCATTTCCTCGTGCCGCACCTGGGTGAAGGCCATTTTGTCATGCGCCCGGTCCAGCGCGCCCATCACGCCGTTGATGCCGTCTCCGGGATAGCCGTAGATCCGCTTCACGCCCCATTGGGAGAGGCGTTCCACCACGAAATCGCCGACTGTCTTCGCCATCGTTCAACTCCCTCGGTTTCAGGGGAGCAACGCGGGGGCAGGGGGGCTGTTTCCGGCGGGGAGGGCCGTTGGGCGGCCCCTCAGGCGCCCCGGCCCGTCATCCAGCCCAACAATTGCTTGAGCCGGTAGCGTGGCCGCAACCGGTCCACTCCCACGCTGCACACGGCGCCGCGGACGGCGCGTTTGACGTGCGGCTGCCGCAGATAGGCCCGCACCGGGTTATGGTACCAGGCGAGCCAGGCGCCATAGCGCATCGTGCTGGTCATCAGCCCGCGCCGCAGTTCCTTGAGAAAGGGTGTGCGAGCGGCGTGGGCCCAGAACTCACCGTCATAGGCGGTGCGGCGGTGGCCGCCGACCCAGGGTTTGCTCTGGAAGGCGAAATGCACCACCCAGGGGTCGAAGGCCCATTGGGTCAGGATGTCCCGCCACTGGCCGGGGGGCGCCTGGAGGGAATCGCCATAGCCGCCGAACAGGTCCGGCCCCTTCCGCTTGCCACCTTCGGGGAAGTACTCGGCATAGAGGTAGGTGAAGGAATTCCAGCGGACGTCCAGCTGGCGGAAATTGCCCTGCACCACATGGTTGGCGGCGTCCTGGTCCGACATCACCAGCCCGGGATTCTCGCGGCAGAAGGCGAGGCAGCGTTCCATTGTCTGCTGCTCACGCATCAGCTTGAGGTCCATCACGAGGATGCCGGTGTTGAAGTAGTCCTTCTGGGAGAGGTCCAGGCCCAGAACGTCCCGGCAATAGTCATCGACGGGGATGAAGGCGCCGCGGAACACCACGGGCATGCCGTGGTCCCGCATATGCGAGGTCAGCGCGTAGTCCTTGGTGGCGGCGAGCGGCGCGCCGCCGAGATCCATCTCGTACAGCTCCCGCAGGGAGCGGCGGACGATCATGTCCGTATCCAGGTAGATCACCCGGTCCGCCGGCACGATGTCCGGCAGGAAGAAGCGGTAGTAGATGGCCTCGGGGTACTGGCGGTTGACGGTGAGGTCGGACCGGTCGCCGGAGACCTCGCAGGGGATGACGGTGAAATCGCCGGAATCCAGCGCCGCCTTCAGGGCCTGTAGCTGGGCCGAAACGCCGGGGGCGTGGAGCATGTAGAAGGTGACATGCGCATCCGTCGTCGTCGCCGCCACGGAGGCGGCGAGCACGCCGGCCGGCATGGCCATGCGGGCGTCGAAACAGCAGGCCACATGGATGCGGGGCTTTTCGCCCCCGGTCGGGGCGGCGGCCGGCAGGCTGGTCTCAGCCATGACGCGTGGCCCTGCCCCGCCGCATTACCTTCTCCCCACTCGTCATTCTTATGTCCGCATACTCAGGGGTGACATCCGGGCGCCACAGCGCCAGGCACGACTGTGCCCGCAGGCGCTTCGGAATACAAAAAATATCGTTTTCAGAACGAAATCGGGCCGCTCCGGTGCCGGAAACCATGTTTCCGTGGGCGGCGTGCCGGTGCCGCGTGGCAGGGGGGCAGCCCCCGCCACGCGCGTTCCGGTCCGGCTTCAGCCCGCCAGGGTGCGGCCGGCGGAGCCCAGGTCGGCGAAGGCTTCGTCCAGGCGCTTCACGACGCCCTTCTCACCCGCGCGCAGCCACTTGCGGGGGTCGTAGAGCTTCTTCTGCGGCTTGCCCGTGGCAGGGTCGATCTGGTGCTTGAAGGCCACCGGGTTGGCATCGACATAGGCGCCCACCGGTTCGGCGAAGGCGAACTGGGTGTCGGTGTCGATGTTCATCTTGAACACGCCGTAGGAGACGGCCTCGGCGATCTTGTCCTTCTCAGAGCCGGAGCCGCCGTGGAAGACGAGGCTCATCGGCTTCTCGCCGCCACCGAACTTGGCGGAGACGGCTTCCTGCGAGGCCTTCAGGATCTCCGGCCGCAGCTTGACGTTGCCGGGGGCGTAGACGCCGTGGACGTTGCCGAAGGAGGCCGCCATGGTGACGTGGCCGATGGGGGAGAGCACTTCCCACGCCTTCAGCACGTCTTCCGGCTGGGTGTAGAGGTGGGCGTTGTCGGCGCTTTCCTCGATATCGTGGCCGATGCCGTCTTCCTCACCGCCGGTGACGCCCAGCTCGATCTCCAGGCTCATGCCCAGCGGGGCCATGCGCTTCAGGACCTTGGCGCATTCCTCGATGTTCACGTCCAGCGGCTCGGCCGACAGGTCGATCATGTGGGAGGAGAAGAGCGGCTTGCCGGTGCGCTTCTTGAACTCCTCGCCATGGTCGATCATGGCGTTGACCCAGGGCAGCAGGCTGCGGTCGGCATGGTCGGTGTGCAGCACGACGCAGATGCCATAGGCGGCGGCGACGGTGTGCACATGCTGGGCGGCGGAGACGGCACCCAGGATGCGGGCGGCCTCGGCGTCCGGGCAGCCCTCGCCGGCGAAGAAGCGGGCGCCGCCGTTGGAGAGCTGGATGATGACGTCGGACTTGTTCTTGGCCGCCGCCTCCAGCACCGCGTTGATGCTGTTGGTGCCCACCACATTCACCGCCGGCAGGGCGTAGCCGCCTTCGCGGCAGGCTTCCAGCAGGGTCAAGTAATCGGCGCCGGTCACAACACCCGGCTTCAGCTTGGCAGCGGTCTTCACGGCAGTCAGATCATTCATCAATAGGGTCCCCACGGCATTCGTGCCGAATCAGTATACGTCACTTTCTGTGGCATTCAGATGGCGGCCGGTTAAGGCATTACAGTTTCTCAACCTTCCTCGCGTTTGTCATTCCCCGGCAGCCAGGCCTCGGCCATGCGGACCAGCGTCAGCAGGACCAGGCCGAGGCCGGTGGCGATGGCGGCCAGGACCCAATGCCCCGCCCCGGCGGCGATGCCGAGCGAGACGGCCAGGATCAGGCTCGCCGCGCTGGTGAGGTTATGGACATCCCGGTGCCGCGCGAACACCAGCCCCGCGCCCACGAAGCCCACCGCCTGGAACAGCCCCTGGACGACGCGAAGCGGGTCCGCCTCCCCACCGGCCTGGCGTGCCGCCGCGTGTAGCATCAGGCCGGAGACGACGACCACCGCGGCGCTGAGGGCGAGAATGCCGTGGGTGCGAATTCCGGCGGCGAAGCCCCGCAATTCGCGGTCCAGCCCGAGCACCATGCCGAGCAGGGCCGCGGCACCCAGGCGCTCCAGCAATTCCAGCGCGGTAAAGTTCTCGAAAGTGGATTCCATGGCGCCATAACGGTGCATGGGGCCGGCGGATGCAGCGTGGCGCGAGAAAGTGTCGCGCCCGCGCTTCCGCCGGTCAGGCTGCCGCTCAGCCCAGCTCGTGCCTGACCATGCCGGCGAGGTAGCTGGCGCCGATGGGCAGCAGGGCGTCGTTGAAATCATAGCCCGGGTTGTGCACCGGCACATTGCCGACATCGCCCTGGCCCTGACCCATCAGGACATAGGCGCCGGGGCACTTCTCCAGCATGAAGGCGAAGTCCTCGCCCGCCAGGATGGGCGGGGCGTCCCGCAGCACGGTGCCATCCGGGCCCAGCGCCTCGGCGGCGACGATGGCGGCGCGGTTGGTCTCCTCCGGCGTGTTGATGGTGGGCGGGTAGGCGCGGCGGTACTCGATCTCCGCCGTGGCGCCCTGGGCCTCGGCCGTCAGGCGCACGGCGCGGTGGAACAGCTCCTCCACCCGGTCCCGCACCTCGGGCTTCAGCGTGCGGCAGGAGCCGCGCAGCTCCACCGTCTCCGGGATGACGATGTCCGAGGTGCCGCCATGGATCTGGCCGATGCTGATGATGGCGGATTCCAGCGCGTCGATATGCCGGCTGGGGATGGCCTGCAGCGCGTTGATGACCTGGGCCGTGACGGAGACGGTGTCGATGCCGTTCTGGGGCTGCGCGCCATGGGCGGAGCGGCCGCGCAGCACGACGCGGAAGTAGTCGATGGCCGCCAGGGCCGTGCCGGTCAGCACCTTGGCCGTGCCGAGCGGCAGGCCGGGCTGGTTGTGGATGCCGTAGATGGCATCGCAGGGGAAGCGCTCGAACAACCCGTCATCCAGCATGGCCTTGGCGCCGGCGAGGCCTTCCTCCGCCGGCTGGAAGATCAGGTAGACGGTGCCGGCGAAATCCCGCGTCTCGGCCAGCACCTTGGCGGCGCCAAGCAGCATGGTGGTGTGCCCGTCATGGCCGCAGGCATGCATGCGGCCGGGGTTCCGGGAGCGGTGGGCGAAGCCGTTGGCCTCCTCCATCGGCAGCGCGTCCATATCGGCGCGCAGGCCGATGGCGCGGTTGCCGCCCGCGGCCTCCCGCTTGCCGCGCAGCACGCCGACCAGGCCGGTCTTGCCCAGGCCGCGATGCACCTCGATGCCCCAGGATTCCAGCTTCTCGGCGACGATGTCGCTGGTGCGGGTTTCCTCGAAGCCCAGCTCCGGATGGGCGTGGAAGTCCCGGCGCCAGGCGGTCATTTCCGGGTGCAGGGCATCGAGGCGTTCGCGGAAGCTCATCGGCGGTGATCCTTGGTCAGGCGGGGGGTAGCGCTGCGGACAGCTTCAGGCGGCCCCGCGGCGAGCGCAAGATTGACAGGGCGGGGCGGGAAGGCGTTTGCTGCCGCCATGGTCCGCCCCTTTTCCCGCACGAGCCAGCAAACCCGCCAGAGCATGGCGGCACGGGCGCGCGCGGGCGGGATGCGGCGGGGCTGAGGCCACTGCGCCATCGGCCAGCCACCCAGGAACCGCCCGTACCGGCGGGTTCCTGGCGCACCGGGCTTTCCGCCGGTCTTTGACCGAGAGAGGAGAGTTCGGAATGTCGTTTTCCAGTGACGAGGAATTGCGGGGCATCGCCGAGGCGATGATGGACCGCACTTTGCCCAAGCCGGCCTGGACCCATGCGGCGCATGTGGCGGCGGCCGTGTGGATCGTGGCCCGCTGCCCGGAGCTGGTGCCGGAGCGGGACATGCCGATGCTGATCCGCGCCTATAACGAGGCCACGGGCGTGCCGAACAGCGACACGCGCGGCTACCACGAGACCATCACCCTGGCCTCGCTGCGGGCGACGGCGGCTTTCCTGGGCGGCGCGCCTTCCGGGATGGCGCTGCACGCCGCGTGCAACGCGCTGCTGGACAGCCCAGTGGGGCGGAAGGACTGGATGCTGACGCATTGGTCCCGCGAGCGCCTGTTCAGCGTGGAGGCGCGGAGACGCTGGGTTGGGCCGGACCTGGCGCCGCTGCCGTTCTGAGGATGGCTCAGGGAGCCAGGCGGCCGATCATCGCCCGGATCTCTTCCCGGCTGGCGGGGGAGGGGTCGACGGAACGGTGGATGGTCAGGCCTTCGAACAGGGCATCCAGGGTGCGCGCGGTGGCGGGGTCGAAATGCTGCTCCAGCGCCGCGCGGCTCTGGCGCATCCAGCCGCGCATCACCTCGGTCAGGGCCGGGTGGCGCGCGGCGAAGGCGTAGAGCTCGTAGCTGAGCAGCAGGTTGCGGGGGTTGGCGCCGGGCTCGCCGGTGATGAGGTCCACCACCGCCTCGCGCGCTTCATCCTTCGTGGCCGCTGCTCCCAGCCGCTCGGCGAAGCGGGCGGCGGCCGTTTCCGCCAGGCGGGTGAAGGCGGCAAGGAGCAGCTCCTCCAGCCCGGCGAAATGGTAGGTCATGGAGCCGAGCGGCACATCCGCCACGGCCGCCACCTTGCGGTGGGTGGTGCCGGCCACGCCATGGCTCGCGATGACCTCCAGCGCCGCGTCGATGATGCGGTCCCGGCGCGCCGGGTCTCGGCGGCGGGCGGTCAAGGCAGGGGCCCGCTGGTCACGAGGCGGAGAGGGCGTTCACACTGCATGTGTACATATGTACACTATGGGGCGAGGGGCAGCCAGCGGCCCGATGAACCCCACGCGAAGGACGCCGACATCATGCGCACGGAAAAGGACAAGATGCTCGCCGGGGAGCTCTATGTCGCCGACAGCCCCGAACTCGCGGCGGACAACAAGCGCATTTCCCAATGGATGTCGCGCTACAACGCCTCCATCGCCCTCTCGCCCGATGAGCGGCACGCGATGCTGGTGGAAGCCTTCGGCGAGGTGGGCGTGGGTGTGAACATCCGGCCGCCCTTCTTCTGTGACTACGGCTACAACATCAGCATCGGCGAAGGCTCCTTCATGAACTTCAACTGCGTCGTGCTGGACGTGGTGAAGGTGACCATCGGCAGCCATACGCAGATCGGCTCGGCGGTGCAGATCCTGACCGCGGACCATCCGCGTGAGCCCGAGCTGCGGGCGCAGATGCTGGAGTTCGGGCGGCCGGTGACGATCGGTTCCAATGTCTGGATCGGCAGCGGCGCCATCATCCTTCCCGGCGTCACCATCGGGGACAATGCGGTGATCGGCGCGGGGAGCGTGGTGACGCGGGATGTGCCGGCCAATGCCATCGCCATGGGGAATCCGGCGCGCGTGAGAGGCTGAGGGCGGGCGGCAGGGGTTGCCTTGGCAGGGGGGCTCCCCCTTATCTCCGCGCCATGAACGCCAAGCCCGCACCCGCCCGTTCCACCACGCTGAGCAAGCCGCTGATGGCGCTGGTGCTCGGCATCGCACCCTTCTGGGTGTTCGTGGGCATGGACCATTTTGGCGGGGCGCCGGGCGGGCGGGAGAACCTGCTCGGCGTGATGATGGCGATGATCGGCCTTCTGGCCTGCGTGCGGATGCTGCGCGGGGATGGCAAGGACGCGCCGCGCTGGATGCCGCGCACCATGTTGCTAGTGGTGGCGCTGCTGGTCTGCGCCTTTCAGCTCGGCCATTCGGCGGGGCTGTATTCGGCGCGGGAGCTCTGGCACAGCGTGGCGGGGCGGCCGGCGCCGGAGCCTTCCAACTATACCGGCCTGCCGCAATATCAGGTGCACTCGACCGAATCCGCTTCCCGCCAGCGGAGCGAGGCAGAGCTGCGGGCCGATATCGCCACCAGCTACGCCCTCATTCGCGGGCAGACGCAGGCACGGAACCTGTATGTCGCGGCCTGCTACCCTGCCATGGCGCCCATGCCGCTGCCGGAACCGCCCGCATTCCTGCGCGAGGACGACCGCAAGAAGATCGAGGATTACGAGCAGGCGATGATCCGCGCGGCGGAGCGCCGCTGCACGGAGGCGAATACCCTCGCCTATATCAGCCGGAAGCAGGAGGAAATCGCCCGGATGCGGGATATCGCCGCGATCCAGGAGCGGATTTATGCGGAGCGGAATGGCGGCTGAGCGACGGGAGTGCGCGGGCGGGTCAAAGGGGGGTGGAGGAAGGCTGGGGAAAGAATTCCCCAGACCCCATCTTTTTTCTTCGAGTTTGGCGTGGCGCTTCAGGACTGAGAGGGGAAGCCCCTGATGATATTTAAAATGGGCAGCGCGGGCTGAGTCCTCAGTCGCCGGAGGTCATGGACCTCCGGCGCGACCCCGGCTTGGCCTCTCCAGCCTGCCCTGCCCACAGCCACACCGAAAAACTCGAAAAGAAAAGATGGGGTCTGGGGAATTCTTTCCCCAGCCTTCTCTCCGCTATCCGGTGTGATGAGGCGCCGCGCCGCGAGGCGGGCGCCATCCCTCACCTCATGCGGCGTTGCGGCGCTGGATGCCGAGTTCGTCCAGTGCTTCCGCCATGGCGCGCAGGGCGAAGCGGATGTCGTCCGCATGCACGTCGCCGATGCAGCCGATGCGCATGGTGGGAACGGGCGTGTTGTAGAAGTTGCTGATCAGCACGCCGCGCCGCTTCAGCGCATCGACGAAATCCTGCAGCTTGAAGGCGGGGTCGCCGGGCTGGTGGATGGTGACGATGATGGGCCCCTGATGTTCCCAGTCCAGATAGGGCTTCAGGCCGAGGGCCCGGGCGCCTTCATGCAGCAGCCGGGCGTTCTCGCGGTAGCGGGCATGGCGCGCATCGCGGCCGCCCTCGGCCTTGTAGACTTCCAGCGCCTTGCCGAAGGCGTGCAGCGCCTGCACCGGTGGGGTGAAGCGGAAGCTGCCGAAGCCGGCGCGGAGCGAGGTGGCATAGACATCCGACAGGTCGAAGGACCAGGAGCCGGCATTGCCGGCGCAGGCCGTCACGCGCTCGATCGGACAGATGGCGAAGCCGATGCCGGGCAGGCCTTCCAGGCATTTGTTGGAGGTGAAGACGACGGCGTCCACCTCCGGCTGGTCCTTCAGGCTGAAGGGCAGGGCGCCGAAGGCGGAGACGGCGTCCACGATCAGGCGGCGGCCCATGGCGCGCACGGCATCGCCGACGGCGGGCACGTCGTTGATGATGCCGCTGCCCGTCTCGGAATAGACGACGCCGACATGGCCGATGGAGGGGTCGGCCTCCAGCGCGGCGGTGATTTCCTCGGGCTTCACGCTGCGGGTGTCGGGTACCGGCAGGACGACGACTTCGCGGCCGGCCTCACGTGCCAGGCGGGCCATGCGCTCGGCATAGGTGCCGTTCATCACCACCAGCAGCTTGTGGCCGGCCGGCACGAAGGTGCGGATGGCGGCCTCGGTGATGAAGTGTCCGGCGCCTTGCAGCGGCAGGGTGACATGCTGTCCGGCGACGCCGCCGGCGAGCTCCCGCACCGCTTCGCGGATGGCGGCGTATTCGGCTTTGAAGTCGTTATCCCAGGGGGCGATGTCCACGGCCATGGCCGCCCGGATTTCGGGGCGGGTCTGCACGGGGCCGGGGATGAGGAGCAGCATGGAAAGGGGTCCTGTTGGGGTTGGGAGGCGGTGGACGACCGTCTCCGACAGGACAAGCTGCCCGGCGGCGCGCCGGAAGAAAACCCCCTGTTTCAGCAAGGGTGAGGGTCTCTCGACAGGGTGACGCAATGAGGCCAGCCTGTCGCGCCGCAACAATACGCCTGGAATCGTCCCGAATGCCGCTCTGGATCGCCGCTACCCTGTCCGCTGCCTTGTTCCAGACCTGGCGGACGGCATTGCAGCAGCGGTTGCGCGGGCAGCTTTCGGTGAATGGCGCGGGGGTGGTGCGGTATCTTTACGGCGTGCCCTTCGGGCTGGCGCTGCTGGCGGCCTATGCCTGGGCGACCGGTGCCTCGCTGCCTGACATGACGGGGTGGGGCTTCCTGGGCTTCGCGGCGCTGGGCGGGTTCACACAGATCCTCGGCACCAACCTGCTGATCATGTCCTTCGGCCCGCGCGGCTTCGCTGTGGGGACGGCTTATTCCAAGACCGAGGCGGTGCAGGGCGCCATCCTGGCGCTGGTGCTGCTGGGCGAGCATCTTTCCGCCCTGTCCTGGGCGGGGATCGCTGTCGGGGTGGTGGGGGTGCTGTACCTCTCCCTGGCGGGCAGGAACCTGACGGGGCGGGAACTACTGAAGGCCACCGTGCAACCCGCCGCGCTTTGTGGGCTGGGGGCCGGCACGGGCTTCGCGCTGACGGCCATCTTCATCAAATCCGCCAATCTGGAGCTGGATCACCCGGATGCGGTGCTGCGCGCGCTGATCACCCTTTGCGTGGCCAATGCCATGCAGACGGTGATGCAGGGCGGCTGGCTGGCGTGGAAGGAGCCGGAGCAGTTCCGCGCCGTGTTCCGCACCTGGCGGGACAGCCTGCCGGTGGGTGCGCTTTCCGCCGCCGGATCGGCCTGCTGGTTCACGGGCTTCGCGCTGGCGCCGGTCGCGATGGTGCGCGCGCTCGGGCAGACGGAAATCATTTTCACCCTGCTGTTCAGCCGCTTCTACCTGAAGGAGACGCTGAAGCGGCAGGAGGTGATTGGCGCGCTTGGGATCGTTTCCGGTGTGGTGCTGTTGCTGCTGGGGCGGTAGGCGGTTGGGGAAAGAATTTCTCCGGGCCCCTTCTTTTTGTCTTCGGGTTTGTTCTGGAGAGGGAAGGGCACGCCGGGGGCCTGGGAGTTCCGGCGACGGGGGGGGCGGTTCGCGGCTCAGGCGTCAATGGGCCTTGCTGGGTCCTATCTGGATATCCGCCGGGGCGAATTTTTTATTGATCATGATGCAGTCGACTTCCACGAGGACTGGAAACTTTCCTTCGTTGTTTGGAACGAAGGCGCTGATGACAAATCCTTTTTCCTGGCAGGCGGTGAGGGTGGCCGAAAAATCGGCTGAGCCATCATAAAGGCGAAGGATGGCCAACTCGCTTTGCAGTCCGGCGAACTTGGCCAAGCTTTTGCCTGCTCCCTCGATCACCGCGAGGTCATTGCCCTGGGTGTCCATTTTCAGGAAGGGTTGCCTGAAGCCAAGTTTAGACTGCCAGTGCTGGATTTGCGCTTCCACGGTCGAGCGTTCGACCTGAATTTCGCGAATAACCTCATTGGACGTGGAGAAGGTTTCCGGCTGGTCCTCGGCTGGACGCCTCAGCGAGCTGAACTCACTGTTACGCATGACATTGAAGGTGGCAGTGCCAGCCTCCCGGTCGAGTGCCATGGCCTGAACATGCCAGTTCGGGTCCTGCGCGGCCCGCTCCCGCATGGATGCGGCCAGTTCGGGAATCGGCTCAAAGGAGATGATAGGTCCGCGATAGCCCACTTGCTTGCGGAGCATCGTCGCATACTGGCCCGCATTGGCGCCTACGTCGAAGACGCAATCTACTCCCAGGTAGCTGAGAAGGCGCCGCAAATGGAGCCGCTCAGGCAGCAGGTGCAGCTCGTGAGGGGGGATGATGACATTGCCGGAAAGGCGCTCCAGCAGATTGGCAACCTGTCGCTTCAGGCTCATTGATCCATCGCTCCCATTGAGCGCCCTTTTCATTATTTGAGGATGATGTATCAAGGCGAATATTTAGAGTAATTGTTGCGCAGTCACCCTATTGAGTGATGCCCACCCACACAATTGTTTCTCGTACAGAATTTAGTGAACTTGCGGAATGCTATGAGCCCGCCAGAGGTGTTTGATTTGGTAAGCGCCCTTAGAGCCCGTTTGAGAACTCTGGCGGGTCGGTCGCGGGGGTCTTTTCCGTGCCAGCTTTGTCGGCGGCTTGGCCCAATGT
>JH600026.1:0-7569 GCA_000245075.1 Acetobacteraceae bacterium AT-5844 | reverse complement strand
CCGCGCTGCCACGAAAATCCCGGCCGCGCCGTCAGCCGCAGAGTTCTCAAACGGGCTCTTAAGCAGCCTGCTGCCGGCCAGCGCTGCGCCTGTTGATGGACCGCTGCCCAGGGCGGCGGGTCATTCGGTATTCGGTGGCCCGCTCTACATCAGATACATCGGACGGGGAGGGCTGGCGGGGATCATGCCCGGTCATTGCCCTCAAGGCCTCTTTTCGTTCTCGAAGGGGAAAAGAGGTCCGGGGAATTCCCTCCCCGGCCTTGCCGCGACGGGTTCAGTCCAGGGCGGTGACGGAGTTCAGCCGGACACCGGCCCGCTGCACCGGAGCGTTCAGGCCGCGGCTCGCCGGGTCGGTCGGGCGGAAGACGTCGATGGCGATGCGGACAGGCTGGCCGGGGGCGGGGATATCGAGCACCAGTTCGGTGGGCCGCTGATCCGGCAGGGAGATGGTCTGGGGGGGAGCGTCCTGGATGCGCAGGGTGATGTCCCGCATCTCTCCCGGCCGGCGGGCGATGCCTTCCAAGGTCAGGCGCAGGCGGTGTGCATCGGTGTGGAAGAGCAAAGTGGCGCGTGGGCCTTCGGACCAGGGCAGGCCCGCCGCATCCGGCTTCCAGTTGCTGGAGAGGATGGGGGCCGCGCCGAGGCGCGGCAGCGACTGCGTGGCGGGCAGGGCGGTGCCGGACACGGGGCGGCCATCGGTGCAGAATACGGCTTCCACCCCGGCCGTTTCCTGCCGGGCGCAGATGGCGTTTTGGCCGAGGGCCTCCGTGTGGAGCAGGGGAATGGCGCCCCCAATGATGAGGCGTGTTTCGCCGGGCGTGAGCGGGGTTTCCAGCGCGTCCGTCAGGGCGGATTCACAGTTGAACCAGCGCGGCTGGCGTGAGGCGCGGATATCGGCCAGCGCGGCGCCCTGGCGCACCGCCAGGAAGCGCATCCGCTCGGCCAGGACGTTTTCCTCGCCCCGGTTGGGGCAGGTCAGGGCGGTGCGGAAGAGAGTGGTGCCGGCGGGCAGGGCCGGCAGAGGGGTGAGGCCGGGGTCGCCCTGGGCCAGGCGCGCGCGGGCCAGGGAGATGAAGGGTGCCGCATCGGCGGCCTGGAGGGCAACGGCGAGGGCAAGGCCGGGCAGCAGCCAGCGGCAGGGCAGGCGGGTGCCCAGGAAGGCCAGCGCGCCGAGCAGCAGCGCGTAGCCAACCGGCCAGAAGACCCGGCCCGAGGCGCGGACGATGCCGAAGACCTGGTCCCACGGCCAGGCGGGGAGGGGGATGATCAGCCAGGGGCCGGCATAGAGCCGGGGCGTGACGGCGACGGCCGTGAGGCCCGCCAGCACGATGATAAGAGGCAGCCAGCGCCGCCAGCCGCGCCACCACCCGAGCGCCAGCGCCAGCAGCAGCACGAACAGCGTGCCGGCGCCGAGGTAGTTGAAGCCTTCATATTGCCCGCCCGTCGCGTCCAGCACGGGCAGATGCGCGCCGAACAGGCCGGAGACCTGCGGCCAGACGGGCGAGAGCAGGTTCATGGAGTAGAAGCCGTAACCGCGATCCGCTCCTCCGCTGGCGCCGCTGAGCAGGCGGTGCAGCAGCACGGGCAGCACGAGCATCGCCAGATAGGTGCCGGCCGCGCGCGCATGGACGCGCCAGCCGCCCGTGCGGTGGCGCAGCAGGGGGGCGGCCATGACCGCCCCGGCGAAGAGAAAGAGATAGGGGTGGATGAAGATGGCCGCGGCGAGCAGGGCGGTGCCGCGCAGGAAGGGAATGGCCGCCTGATCCCGCACCGCCCGGATGGTGAGGCCAAGCGCCAGCAGCAGCAGGAAATGGCCGAGCAGGTTGATGTGGCCGATGCGATGGAGCAGCGCCGGCCAGAGCAGGGACATGATGGCGGCGGTGGCGGCCAGGGCAATGGCGGCCAGGCGGTCCGCCGGCTGGGGGAAGCCGCGCAGGGCGTAGATGGCGGCCAGCGGTTGCAGCAGCCAGCAAAGCCCGATCCAGAGACCCATGAGATTGACGGGGCCGCCGGCCAGCGGCGCCACCACCAGCCGCGCCAGCAGGGACATCAGCGGGTTGCTATCCGTCATGGCGATGCTGAGGCCGGCGGGGGGGAAGAGGTTGCCGCTTTCCAGCAGGGGCCAGCGCCATTCGCCCCATTGATAGGCCATGTGGCCGGAGAGGTTCTGGGACAGGTCCACCCCGGCATTGCGCCAGAGGCCGCCCTGGCCGGAGAGAACCTCTGGTCCCACCAGCCAGAAGACGGCCAGGAGCCCGAGGGCCAGGCCCAGCCCGTATGCGGTGAACGACTCTCGCCGCGGAGGTGGGTGCTGCAAGGGCCCGGCTCCTGTCTGTGCTGGCCCGGGGGCTATCCGTGGGAAGGGGCCGAACGTCAACGGGGATTGATGGGTTGCTGCTTCCACAGGGATGTCATCCGCTGGTCATCCGTCTGTCATGCGTGCCCTATATACGCCCCCGGAACGCGAAGGGCGGTCGATGCTACAGCTTGAAGGTCTTACGCGCCGGTTTGGCGCCAACGCTGCGGTGGATGGGGTGAGCCTGTCCGTGCCGGCGGGTCAGATGGTCGGTGTCATCGGGCGTTCCGGTGCCGGCAAATCCACCCTGCTGCGCATGATCAACCGGCTGACCGAGCCCTCCGAGGGTCGCATCATCCATGACGGCGTGGATGTGACGGCGCTGAAGGGCCAGCAGCTGCGGGACTGGCGCACGGATTGCGCCATGATCTTCCAGCAATTCAACCTCGTGCAGCGGCTGGATGTGCTGACCAATGTGCTGGTGGGCCGCCTGAACCACCGGCATGGCTTCGCCGCCACGCTCGCTTCGCTGTTCAAGCATTTCTCGGCCGCCGAGCGGGCCATGGCGCTGACGGCGCTGGCGCGCTTCGACCTGGCGGACCAGGCGTTGCAGCGGGCCGATACGCTGTCCGGTGGCCAGCAGCAGCGCGTGGCGATCGCCCGTGCGCTGCTGCAGCAGCCGAAGATCATCCTGGCCGATGAGCCCATCGCGAGCCTCGACCCGCGCAATGCGCAGGTGGTGATGGACGCGCTGCGGGATGTGAACAAGCAGGACGGCATCACCGTGCTGGTGAACCTGCACCACCTGGATACCGCCCGCCAGTATTGCGACCGCATCATCGCGATGCAGAAGGGCCGGATGATGTTCGACGGGCCTCCCGCCGAGCTGACGGCGGCCCGCATCCGCGAGATCTACGGCGTGTCCGAAGACGAGTTTGCCGAGGTGGAGGTGCCGGATGGCGCCAATGCCAAGGCCCCGGCGGCCCATGCCCGGGCCGCGCCGATGCCAGCCTAAAGGCCGTCGCCCGCCCAGCCAGGACAAGGCTGGGGGCACCCCAAGGAGAAGACCATGATCACCCGTCGTTCCCTGGCCGCCTTCGCGGCTGGTTCCTTGATGCTGCCTGCTGCTCTGCGCGCCCAAGGGGCCGCACCCGGCGCCGCCGCGCCCGTGGCGATGCCCGCCGTGGGCGAGCGCCCCTGGGCCAAGCAGGTGCCGCAGATCCGCATCGGCCTGCTGGGCGGTGAGAACGAGAGCGACCGCCTTGGCCGCTTCGACGGCTACCGCAAGCTGATCGAGGACACCTTCAAGGTGCCGGCGCGCCTGTACCCGGCCGCCGACTATGCCGGCGTGATGCAGGCCTTCTCGGCCAAGCAGATCGAGACCTCCTCCATGGGTGCCTCCGGCTATGCCGGCACCTGGCTGGACACCAATGGCGGCGTCGAGCCGCTGGTCGTGCCGCTGGAGAATGACGGCTCCATCTCCTACATCTCCGTCATGATCGTGCGTAAGGACTCGGGCATCACCAGCCTGGAGCAGATGCGCGGCAAGTCCCTCGCCTGGGCCGATCCAAACTCGACCTCCGGCTACCTGGTGCCCCGCTCCGAGCTGCGCGGTGCAGGCGTCGACATCAACAACTATTTCTCCCGCACCGGCTTCGCCGGCGGCCATGAGCAGGCCGTCGTCGCCGTGCAGCAGAAGCAGTATGACGGCGCCGTGACCTGGGCTTCCGGCATCGGCAACGAGGCCGAGGGCTTCACCCGCGGCAACCTGCGCGCGATGGTGGAGAAGGGCATGCTCAACATGAACGACATGCGCATCATCTGGAAGTCCCGCCCGATCGTGAATGGCCCGCTGGTCGTGCGCAGCGATCTGCCGGCCGCCTTCAAGGAAGACTTCCGCAACTTCCACCTGGCGCTGCCGGCCGCCCACCCCGCGATCTACGAGGCCATCGAGCGTGGCGGCGGGAAGGGCTATGCCCGCGTGACGCATGAGCAGTTCGAGCCGATCGTGCAGCTGCGCCGTGAAGAGGCGGCCGAGCGCCGCCGCCGTTCCTGATCGGCTGACAGGCGCGTGGGCGACGGGTCTGTCGCCCATGCGGCAATGCTGGTTGTCGCGGCATCCTCGTGCCTAACTGGGCGCGAGGATTGTCCGTTGCCGGCCGCGTTGCCGTGAAAGCCTTGCCATGTTCCTGACCCGTCGCCAGACCTTATCCACCCTTGCCGCCACGGCCTTGCCGCTGGCCGCGCATGCGGAAGGGGCCGCCCAGCCGGCGGCGCCGCGCCGCAGCGTGGATGCGGACATCACCTTTCCCGCCGCCGGGCGCAGGCCCTGGGCGGAGCAGGTGCCGCATCTCGGCATCGCCCTTCTTGGGGGCGAGAACGAGGTGGACCGGCTGGCGCGCTTCGATGGCTACCGCAAGCTGCTGGAGGACACCTTCGCCGTTCCGGTGAAGGTTTATCCTGCCAGCGACTATGCCGGTGCCATCCAGGCCTTCGGGGCGAAGCAGGTGGAGATCGCCTCCCTCGGCTCCTCCGCCTATGCGGGGGCGTGGCTGGACACCAAAGGCGGCGTGGAGCCGCTGGTGGTGCCGGAGCAGGAGGATGGCTCCATCGGCTATCTGGCGGTGATGGTGGCGCGAGCCGATTCCGGCATCGCCGACCTCGCAGGCATGAAGGGCAAGGCGCTGGCCTGGGCGGATGCCAATTCGGCCAGTGGCTACCTGGTGCCGCGCGCGGCGCTGCGGGCGCAGGGCGTGAACCCGGAGAGCTATTTCGGCCGCACCGGCTTCGCGGGCGGGCATGAGCAGGCCGTCGTGGCGGTGCTGCAGAAGCAGTACGACGCCTGCTGCACCTGGACCTCCGGCCAGGGGGAGCAGGAGAGCGGCTTCACCCGCGGCAACCTGCGGGCGATGGTGGACAAGGGCATGCTGAAGATGAGCGACCTGCGCATCGTCTGGCGGTCCGACCCCATCCCCACCGGCCCGATCACCATCCGCGCCGACCTGCCGGCGGCGCTGAAGGCCGACCTGTTGCAGTTCTTCCTGGCCATGCCGAAGGCCTATCCCGAGATCTACCGGCAGATCAGCCGGGGCGAGGGCACCGGGTACCGCGAGGCGCGGCATGCCGATTATCAGATTTTCATCGACCTCCGGCGTGAAGAGGCGGCGGCGCGACGCCGCCGGGAATAGTCCCCATGAGAAACTCTCCGTGAGACATCATCCATGAGCATGGCCACCACCCCGCATGATGTCGTTCTGCGCGGCGAGAGCGCCTTTCAGGCGCTGCGCCGCCAGAAGCGGATGACAACACTGCTCGGCGCCATCGTGCTGGGCGTGTGCCTGCTGCTGGCAGCGCGGATGAGCGAGTTCTACCCGGCGACGCTGGCGGCCGGCCTGCCGCGCGTCGGCGAGTATTTTTATAAGTTGCTGCCTTCCTTGCAGTGGAATGCGTTGTTCTCCGGCGCGGATACCGAGGGCAGCATCGCCTTCTGGTTCTACCGGCTGGATGACTGGGCCTGGTTGCTGCTACAGACTTCGCAGATGGCGGCGCTGGCGACGCTGGGCGGTGCGGCCGTGGCGCTGCTCTTCGCCTTTCCGGCGGCGCGCAACGTTGCTTATTCCCGCTGGACCAATGTCATCACCCGGCGCGGGCTGGAAGCGGCGCGGACGGTGCCGGAGATCGTCTATGCGCTGATCTTCGTCTGGGCCTTCGGCGTCGGGCCGCTGGCGGGCATCCTGGCGATTTTCATTCACACCGCCGGTGCCCTTGGGAAGCTGTTCTCCGAGGTCATCGAGAACGCGGACCTGAAGCCCTGGGAAGGGCTGCGGGCCTCGGGCGCCAACTGGGCGCAGGCCTGCCGCTACGCCATCCTGCCGCAGGTGATGCCGAATCTCATCAGCTACGCGCTGCTGCGTTTCGAGATCAATGTGCGCGGCGCGAGCGTCATCGGCTTCGTCGGCGCCGGGGGTATCGGGCAGGAGCTGAACCTCGTCATCGGCTTCAACTACTACGAGGAGATCAGCGCCATCATCGTGCTGATCGTGCTGACCGTGTTCCTGATCGACTTCATCTCCGAGAAGCTGCGGCACCGCGTGATCGGCGCGGCGGAGGGCCATTGACATGAGCAACGCGAACTCCGCCGCCGACATCGCGCTCTGGCAGAGCAAGCTGCCCCGCGCCTTCGGGCCGACGCCCACCGTGCGCGCCTTGCGCTGGGTGGGGGGCGCTGCCTTCCTCCTCTGGCTCGCCACCATGTTCTGGTGGTTCGACATCACGCCGCAGCGGCTCTGGAACGGGCTTTCCGGCCTGTTCGTCATCATCCGGCTGATGATTCCGCCGAGCCCCGGCGAGCTGTGGATGGATATTCTGAAGGGCATGGCGGAGAGCGTCGCCATGGCCTTCCTCGGCACCTTCCTGGCCGCGCTGGTGGCCATTCCGCTGGGCTTCCTGGGCGCGCGCAACATCGTCACCGTCACGCTGCTGCGCTTCTCGGTCCGCCGCTTCTTCGATGGCATCCGTGGCGTGGACCAGCTGATCTGGGCGCTGGCCTATGTTCGCGCGGTGGGCCTCGGCCCGCTGGCCGGCGTGCTGGCCATCTTCACGAGCGACATGGCGGTGCTGGCGAAGCTCTATGCCGAAGCCATTGAGAATGCGGAGAAGAAGCAGAGCGAGGGCGTCATCGCCTCGGGCGGCAGCCGGTTGCAGGCGATGCGCTTCGGCGTGCTGCCGCAGGTGATGCCGGTGATGCTGGCGCAGGCGCTGTACTTCTTCGAGAGCAACACGCGTTCCGCCGCCATTCTGGGCGTGGTGGGCGCGGGCGGTATCGGCCTGCAGATCGCCGAGCGCATCAAGGTGCGCCACTGGGATGAGGTGGCCTTCATCATCATCCTGATGGTGGTGACCGTCGCGGTGATCGACTTCATCTCCGCCAGGATCCGCAAGCGGCTGATCGGCAACCGCGAGACGCCGATGGGGTGAGGGAGGCGCCAAGGCGCTTCCCGCCGCCAACGAAAAAGGGGCGCGCCGTGATGGCGCGCCCCCTTTTTGTGGATGGCGGTGGTTTCAGGCGGCGTCTTCGCGCCGGTCCCGCACCTTCACATAGGCGATGGCGGCGTGTTCCGCGCAGTAGGGTTTACCGGCCATCGCGCCCGCCGTGCAGAAGCGGAATTCCGGCGTGCCAGGCTCGCCGATCGGCCAGCAGCAGCTGCGGCTGCTGCTGCGCAGAAAGGGGCGGACAATGGCGGGCTGGGCCGGCGGCATCGGCGCCCTGCTTG
>JH600025.1 GCA_000245075.1 Acetobacteraceae bacterium AT-5844 | reverse complement strand
CTGGCGGCGCAGTCGGGGCCGACGAAGATCAGCCTGCCGGCATCGCCGCCTTGCGGGGGTGGCAGCGCGTCCTGGCGGGGCAGCATCGGCAGCAGCACCACGGAAGCCGGGTGGAGCAGTCCGCGCAGCCAGGCATGGTCGGCACGGTTGCCGGCGAGGACGAAGCTGTAGCGTTCCATCAGCGCCAGCTCGTCATTCAGCGAGAGGCTGCTTTCCAGCCATTCCCCGAACGCGCCTTCAACGATGGTGTGGCGTGACAGGATCTCGCTGGCATCCAGCATGGTCAGCACGCCGGGCCGCAGGCCGCGCAGCAGGTAATGCGGCCGCAGGCCGGCGGTGATCACGACCGCTGGTGTGCTTTGCCCGATGAAGTGCTGGAAGGCGTCATGCCTGGCCTGTGCGTACCAGCGCCGCAGGTCTGGATGAACATCGCCAGGGCCAAGGCCCGGTGCGCCGGCGGGTTGTGCGGCGTAATCGGCGTGGGAAACGACGGCGAAGGGGTAGCCCCGCGTGGCGATGAGGGCCCGGTCGGCCGGGGAGAGGGCGGAGAATACGAAGGCCGTGACCTCGAACTGCCCACTCAACCAGGCGCAGATCTGCGCGGCACGGCCGCCATGGCGCCAGAAGGCCTCATCCGTGGCAAGAACGGCGGCCGGCCGGCTCATGGCGCCTCCACCAGCAGCTCCACCTGGCCGATGCCGTAGCCCAGGCTGCGCGGATCATTCCCGCCCGGCCTGAAGAGGCTGAGGATTTCGAAGCTGAGCACATACCAGGGGAAGGCGCTCATCCCGGGAACGGCCAACAGCTCCTCCGGCACCTCCAGGTGCAGGTGAAGGTGGGAATCTTTCTTCCGGTCGGAGAGGATCCGCAGGGGGAAGCCATTCAGCTTGATCTTCAGCTCGCTATCCTGCGCGGGCGTGCTGCTCCTGCCGACGACCCGTAGCGCACGCAGGCCCGGCAGCGCCGGGATGAGCAGGCCGGATTGCGGCCCGGGGCCCATCCAGCGCCAGGCAGGGAAGCCCGGCACGTTTTCAGGCGCATGCCAGTTGTAGCCCTGCAACCGCTCACCAAGGTCGATGAGCGGGGAGGGCGTAGCGGGAGGCGGGTTCCCCTGGTTCTGCTGGAGCCGAAGGACAGGCGAGACCGTCCGCTCATAGAAGGCCAGCGGGTCTGTCCGGCGCAGGTCTGCGCTGCCCGTCAGGGCATCCAGCCGGCGATAGAGATCGGTCACCAGGCCCAGGAGGGCCAACTCGGTGGGGGAGGCGTCTCCAGGCAGGCTCAGCCCGCCCTGGTGGGCCCGCATCACCTCCGGCGGGAAATCGGCGAGGGCCTTCTGCTGCTTCTCGAGGATGGCGCCCATATCCGCGTCGTCCGGCGGAAGCCTCACGTCCTGCTCGCTCAAAAGAAACTCCGACACTTCGGATATCAACCCCTGACCAGACGTAGGAGCTATCGCTCACGATTTACAACGCGGCAACTAGGAAAAGGCTAGGCTTCTGTTAAGATTCGCAATCTGGTGACACTGGGGTCGCCGAGCTTCTGTTGCTGAGCAGAATGCGGTCGTTTTTGTGAAGCGCTGGTACAGAGTTTAAGGCAGGCAAGCTCTGTACAAGATAGCTTGGCAGGCAGTTGCGAGACAATCAGCCTATAGTTCAACAGAAGCCGCAATGCTTCTGAAGGTTATGGAGGATGGCAGAAAAAACGTAAATAGCCCTGACTTTGCTGGGCAATTGATATGAGGGGCCCTGGCCTCGTACAATCGTTCTCGCATTTGTGTATATTCACTCGTTCTTGAGCCAAAGGGTTCGTTATGGCTATGGCTTTGAACGGAGCGCCTCCAAATGCAAAGCCAACGCCGCTCTTGTGGCCGGTTCCCAGGAGCCGCCGAGACTCAGAGCCTGTTTAAGAATGCTGCTGCGAGTGAGGTGTTCAGGCGTTCTCGCGTGCCCAGATGGGCTGGATGTGGACCAAGGAACACGGCGGGCGGCCTTTGAGCAGCGCCGCTATCCGACGGATCTGACGGAGCAGGGATGGCAGATTATCCGGCCTCTGCTGCCGCCTGCCAGTCCCCGCGGCAGACGGCCTGGCGTTGACTTGCGTGGGGTGCTGAATGCGATCCGCTATCTGACCCGGGCGGGCTGTGGATGGCGCATGCTGCCGGTCCATTTCGGACCTTGGCAGACCATCTACTGGTGGTTCCGGCGGCTCGTGCGCCGGTTCCTGTTCGCCACCGTCCATAACATCGCGCTGATGCTGAATCGTGCGCGGGCTGGGCGCGAGGCCAACCCTAGCGCTGGGGTTCTGGACAGCCAGACGGTGAAGTCGCTTCATGCGCCGAGCGGCGGTGGCTATGAAGCGGCCAAGCGTCTCAACGGCCGCAAGCGCCACATCGCGGTGGAACAGGTGGCCGCCTGCTGATGGTCAACCTGACAGCGGCCGACGTGCAGGATGCAGCCGGGGCGGAGCAGATCGTCAAGGCGATCCGCAAGCGCTGGCTCTGGCTGAAGCACCTCTTCGCCGATGCTGCCTATGACCGTGGCAAGCTGATGAGCGCCGCTGCCTACCATGACTTCGTCATCGAAATGGTGCGCAAGCTGGCAGGACAGCAAGGCTTCCAGATTCTGCCGCGCCGCTGGATGGTAGAGAGGACCTTCGGCTGGATAACCCGCCGGCGCCGCCTGGTCCGTGACTACGAACGCCGCTGCGACGTCTCCGAAGTCTGATCCACATCGCCATGGGCACGCTCCTGATCAGGCGCATCGCCCATCCATGACCATTCTCAAACAGGCTCTTAGATTCTAGACTGTGGCGGTACAGGAACAGAGAATAGCAACGCGGCGATTTCCAGAAGGCGAGAACACTATGGCCCTACGTCCTAACTTTAGTGTCGATGTCGAAATTCGTTGAGCACGCTGTCGAGCTCAGCGGCGACGCGGGCGCGGTTCTCTTGGTCAGCCGCTGTGGCGCCGGGGGGGGCGGGGGCAGCGCGGAGCACGTAGAGTAGAGACTGGCGCAGTTCTTCGAGTTTGGCGTCCGCGATAGGGGCGGTGCCGAGTTGTTCGCGGACGGCGCGGCGCAGGGCCTCGTTGAGGGCGGTGGAAGAGTCTCGCATCGTTTCCATAGGGCCGTTTTGGATCAAAACAGGGCGCGCTGCGAGACAGAAATTAAGAACCTCTTTGCAACAACCTTAAATTACCAAATCTTCATGGAAAATGTTCTGTACGCAAAGAACGCGGCTTTTCAGGAGCTTGCGCGAAGCAGCTTATTTTACCGTCTGAGGACTATCGCATAACATGAGACGTCGTCTCGGCTTCCGGCATTGCTTGGCTCAAGCTTATCAACCAGAAATTGGGTGTTCACAAGACGGTGAGCGCCGACAAAGGTTGGGATTTGCACATGACTGTCACGCGGCCGAGCACCGCCAAGCTCTTCGACGAGATCGAGGAAGCGGTTGAAACACTGGAGCATCTGGCTGTTGAGGCCGCTTATCTGCAGGAGCCCTGCGCGCAGGTCCTGCTGCGCACGGCCGAGCTTTTGCGAGCCGCGGTGTTGCCGCCGGTGACGCCCCTTCAGCTGGATACTCCGGCCTCGGTCGCGGACCAGCCGGCTGTCTGAGCTTGAAGGCCGGGAGCGGTGGGGCTCTCCGGCCTTCCAAGGCGAACCCCCAGTAGGAGAACCCGCTGGGCGTTCTTGGTTGAGACGACCGTTGCGGCTCCCTACAGTGAGCATCAACAGGCGAGTAAACAGAATTCGCCCGGCGGTAGGGACCCGACTAAGCGACTAATCTGCCTGCTCCCGTCTAGAGGCTGTTATGGACCTGCGGCGAGT
>JH600024.1:28229-35672 GCA_000245075.1 Acetobacteraceae bacterium AT-5844 | reverse complement strand
TCACAGGTTCAAATCCTGTCCCCGCATCCCATTTCTTCGTGCATAAAAATACCAAGCCCTCTGAAGAACCCCTTCAGCGGGCTTTTGTCGTTCTGGCGCAGTCCTCTCCACTGGACGTCCTGCCAACCTTCTGGCTAGGTCCCCGCAAGATGTCTGCGCTTCTCTCTCCCCGGGCTGAGGCTGAGGCGGCTCAACGCCGCGCTTCCGATCCCGATAGCTCGGCCTGGGTTGGCGCCTCCGCCGGCTCCGGCAAGACCAAGGTGCTGACCGATCGGGTCCTGCGCCTGCTGCTGCGCCCCGGCGCAAAGCCCGGGCGTATTCTCTGCCTCACCTTCACGAAGGCCGCCGCCGCTGAAATGGCCAACCGCCTTGCGCGCCGCCTGGGTGCCTGGGCCATCTCAGATGACGCCGCGCTGACATCCAGCCTGCATGCGCTCACCAACCACAAACCATCACCGGCGGATCTCCTGCGCGCCCGTGCTCTCTTCGCGGAGGTGCTGGAACAGCCGGGTGGCATGCGCATCGCCACCATTCACGCCTTTTGCCAATCGGTGCTGCGCAGCTTTCCACTCGAAGCAGGCCTGCCCCCGCAATTCACCCTGATCGAGGAAGCCGACGCAACCGAGATGCTGGCTGAATCGCGGGAAGCCGCACTGGCATCCGGCCGGCTACCGGCAGAAGCGGTCCAAGCCATCGCCGGCCTCGGCAGTCCGGAGGATTTCGCCGATACCTTGCGCGCCATGGTCAAGGACAGGGACCGGCTGGCCGGTGCCATCCTCAAGGCCGGCGGGCTGCAAGGGTGTGATTCCCTTCTGCGCCGGCGCCTCGCCCTTCCCGCCAGCGGGGACGAAGCCGCCGCCATTGCCGAAGCCATTGCCGGCATCCCGCCTGCTCTGGACCGTGCTGCCGCCTTGCTGGCCGCCAGCGGCAATGAGAACGACCGCCGCCGTGGCACCAGCCTGAAGGCCTGGCTTGCCCTTCCGCCCATAGCCCGCCAGGCGCGCTGGGAGGAGTGGACCCGCCTCTTCCTCACTGGAGACGGCCAGCCCTATTCGGATCGCTCCCTCGCCACCAAAGGTGGCCTGAAGGATCATTTCAACGAAACCATCGAAATCCTGCGCGCAGAGGCCGACCGCGTCTACGCAGCAGAGGAAAGCCGCAAAGCCTGGCGCCTGCATGCCGCGAGCCTGGCGCTGCTGGCGCTCGCCCAGCCCGTTCTCGCCGCTTACGCCACCCGCAAGGCCCATGCCGGCGCGGTCGATTTCGACGACCTGATCGTCGCCGCCCAACGCCTTCTCAAAGATCCCGGCAGCGCCTGGGTCCTCTATAAGCTCGATGGGGGGCTGGACCACCTCCTGCTCGACGAGGCGCAGGACAGCAACCCGGCGCAATGGGACATCGCCGCCCGCCTCGCGGAGGAGTTTTTCGCCGGCCAGGGCACGCGCGGTGAAGATCAGCCGCCCCGCAGCATCTTTGCCGTGGGTGACGAGAAACAATCCATTTACGGCTTCCAGGGCGCGGATGCCGCCGGTTTCGCGCGGGAGCAGGCCCGCTTCGCCCAACTGGTGCCGCAAGCTGGCGCGCGCTTCGAGGCGGTGCCGCTTCAGGTCTCTTTCCGTTCCACCGCGCCGGTACTGGCCCTGGTCGATGCCGTTTTCGCCGAAGGCTCCGCGCGCCGCGGCGTCGTGGGAGAAGGTGTGGTTCTCTCCCATAGGGCCGACCGCATCGGCGAAGCCGGGCTGGTCGAGCTTTGGCCCCCCTTGATGAAGCCGGCCAACAGCACGCCCGAACCCTGGCTGGTGCCCGAGCAGGCGCTGGAGGAAACCGATGCCGAGGCGCTGATGGCCAAAAGCCTCGCCGCCCGCATCGCCCGCATGGTGCGGCATGAGACACTCCCCTCCCAAGGCAATCGTCCCATCCGCCCAGGGGATATTCTCGTGCTGCTGCGGCGGCGCACCGGTTTCTCGGCCCTTCTGGTCGCGGAGCTGAAGCGGCAGGGCGTGCCCGTCGGCGGCGTGGACCGCATGCGGCTGGTGGAGCAGATCGCCGTCCAGGACCTTCTGGCCCTGTGCGATGTGCTGCTCCTGCCGGAAGACGATCTGCAACTCGCCAGCGTGCTGAAAAGCCCCCTCATCGGTCTCTCCGAGGAGGAGCTGTTCCGCATTTCCCACAACCGCACCCAGCCTCTCTGGTGGCGGGTGCTGGAGGAGCGCGGCAAGCAGAGCACGCTCGGCCGCGCCGCAGACTGGCTGGCCGAGCTGGCGGATCAGGCAGATCTTCACACGCCCCATACCCTGCTGGCCGAGGTGCTGGGCATCCATGGCGGCCGCGCGCGCCTGCTTGCCCGCCTGGGCCCGGATGCCGCGGACCCGCTGGATGAGGTGCTGAACGCCGCTCTCACCTATGAAGCCCGCCACCCGCCCAGCTTGCAGGGCTTCGTACAATGGCTGCGCCGTGGCGGCGCCGAGGTGAAGCGTGAGGCGGAAAGCGGCGTCGACGCCGTGCGCCTGCTTACCGCCCATGGCGCCAAGGGCCTCCAGGCGCCTGTCGTCATCATTCCGGATGTCGGCAGCGGGCGAGGGGAACAGCCTGTGCGCTGGTCCGCTGCTGAGCCGAGGCTACCCTTCTGGGCGCCGCGCGCGCGCAAGGATTTCCACGCCCCTGCCTGGCTGGAGCTCGCCGATGCCGACGCACTGGCGCGCGAGGAAGAAGAGAACCGCCTTCTCTATGTTGCCCTGACCCGCGCCGAAGACCGGCTCCTCATCTGCGCCTGGGGCGATCCCAAGCCGGGCAGCTGGTACGACCTGGTGGCCCAGGGCTTCGCACGGCTGCAAGGCGCCCGGGAAGACAGCTTCCTCCCCGCCGCCTTCGGCGCCCCGCCCGACGCCAGCTTCAACGGCCCCCTCCGCTGGTTCTCCAGCGAGCAGACCGCGGCGCCCCGCCCGGCCCACCGTCATGCAGGCGCTGCCGAGCCGATACCTTTGCCGGAATGGGCCTACCGTCCCGCCTCACCCGAGGCGTCGCCGCTCACACTCTCTCCCTCCGCCATGCCGGGAGAGGAAGAAACCCCGACCGCCGCCCCGCATGGTGCTGCCGACCCCGCCGGCAGCCGCTTCCGCCGCGGGCGGATGATCCACGCCCTGTTGCAGCACCTGCCCGATTACCCCATCGCCGAACGCCGCCATGTGGCCGCTTCCTTCCTCGCCCGCCCCGGCCAGGGCCTGAGCGCACAGGAACAGGCGGCGACGCTGGAGGAAGTTCTCACCCTTCTGGACATTCCCGGCCTCGCCGACGCCTTCGCGCCCGGCTCCCTTGCCGAAGCGCCGATCGTGGGCATGCTGGGAGGACTGAAGCTGGTAGGGCAGGTGGACCGCCTGGCGATCCACCCGGACCGCATCATCGTTCTGGACTACAAGACCAACCGCCCGCCCCCCACGGAACTGGCCGGCGTCCAGCCCCTCTATCTACGCCAGATGGCCGCCTATCGTGCGCTGCTGCGCCAGGCCTGGCCGGGGCGGCAAGTGGAATGCTGGCTGGTCTGGACATGGACAGCCCACGCCATGGCGCTGCCGGATGAGTTGCTCGACCGGCATACACCGCAGGCTGTTTGAGTTGGCAGAAGCCGGGGGAATGAATTCCCCATCAAACGTATACGTTTGATCCCTTCTTTTATTTTTTCGAGTTTCGGGTGCGCCCTTCGGGCGGCACCCTTTTGCTGCCGGCCGGGCGCGCCGAGGGCTCAGCTCGCGCGGCCTTTTTAAAATTTGGCTTCGCCGGAACTGGCCTCACGCTGCGGCCTTTAAGCCCCAACCCAAAACTCGAAGAAAAAAGATGAGGGTGGTCTGGAGGGAGAATTCTTTCTCCCTCCAGCTTTCTCACACAAAGCCCAGCCAAAACCTCAATACGTCGCAAACATCCGCATAAGTTCCGCCGGGTCTTTTGTCTTCGTCAGGCCGAGCGCCAGCAGGATGCGGGCTTTCTGTGGCGTCAGGTTATCGGCCGGCAGGAAGCCATCGCGTGTCATCCGTTCGCCGCGGACCACGCGTCCGCTGCCGACGCGGCTGGCCTGCACCACCACCACGCCTTTGGCCACGGCCTCCTTCAAGGCTTCCACCTCGGCCGGCGTGCCGGCACCGGGGGCGAAGCCGGCGCTGACGATGCCGCGTGCGCCGGCGGCCATGAAGGCGCGGATGGCGGCGCCGTCCGCATCGGCATAGGAATAGGCGATATCAACCCGGGGCAGGGCTTCGAGGTCGCGGATATCGAATTCGGTGTCAGGCGCAGCCCGGCGAAGGGGGCGGCGGTAGAAGGCGATTCTGTCGCCATCCGCGTGGCCCAGGGCGCCGAAATCAGGGGCGCGGAATGTTTGCAGCCGCCAGGTGGAGGTCTTCGCCACGTCGCGCGCGGCATGGATTTCGTCGTTCAGCAGCAGAAGCACGCCCATGCCGCGCGCCTCGGGGCTGGCGGCGACGCGGACGGCATTGAGCAGGTTCATGCCCGCGTCGGAGGACAGGGCAGAGGCCGGGCGCTGGGAGCCCACCATCACCACCGGCACGGAGACCTTGAGGCTGAGCGAGAGCGCATAGGCCGTCTCTTCCATCGAGGACGTGCCATGCCCGATGACGATGCCCGCGAGCCCAGGCATCTCGGCCTCCAGCCGGCTGCATTCCCGGGAGAGGGCCCGCCAGTCCTTGAAGCCGATATGGGTGGAGATGAGGGCGCCGTAAGGCACCGGGAACACATCTGCCACTTCGGCGAGCTCAGGGTGCCGGGAGAGGATGGTGGGCGCATCCATCACGATGCCAGCCGCGCCGTAGTCCTGGATATCCAGAGGGCCCCGCCCGAGGGACGCCATGGTGCCCCCCGTTCCAATGAAAGCGACGCGCGGCTTGGCCATGGATTCTCTCCGCCAGAGTGAAAGGCGGGAATGATCTAAGGCAGAACGTGTCGCGCTGGAATATCGCGAGGCTTCCGTTTACCTCACCGCCCCGCCGTCGTGACGGGAGCGGGCGGTGGCAGGCGGGCGCCCCGCGTCAGCATGGAGGAATGAACCCATCCCTCCGGATTTTCGGCCCCCAGCTGAAGCCAGCCACCGGGTGCCTGGGCGAAGACCTGCAGTGTGACCCCACGGGGCACGACCCGCAATACCTCGCCGCCGCCATGAGGATGCGCGCGCATATTCCCCGGTTGACGAAGCGTGGCGGAGCCGAGCGCGGCCTGTTCCGCCGCTTGTTGCTGCGCCTCCATCCGTACCACTTCCGGAGGCGCCGCCGGGATCAGGGTGGGCAGGTTGGCAGGCACCATCGGCAGGCGTGGCGGTGCTGCCCGGCGCTCGCCGCTGGAGGGACGCGCCACGCAGCGCGCATGGCTTTCCACATAGACGCGTGTGGCAGAGACAGGGTCCGTCGCCACATGCTGCTCCACCGCGAGAGTACCATCCGCCTGCCGGTTCGCGACGACGATGAAAGGGGCTGCCCGCCCGCTGCTAACCAGCGAGACCTGGCCGCATAGTGCAAAACTCTCTGGTGTCGGCTGCGGGAAGCCCCGCAGCTCGGAGAGTTCAATGGCGGCGTTCAGCGTCTGGCGCAGGCCGGTTTCAGCCGCTTGCCTGGTCTCGCGCAGCAACTCGGCCTGCGCGGCAGGGCGTGGCAGGCTCGCCGAATCATCGGCCTCGTCACAGGCGGAAAGACCCAGCAGACCAAGAACACAGGCGAAGCCGGTGGCCGTCATCAGGTGCACGGGGAGCCTCCCTTCAGCGCGGCGGCGGCCAACGGGCCGCGGAGCAACTTCGAGAGCAACGTCGTGGATATTGGCGCGGTGAAGTCCGCAGCGAATCAACTCGGCGCGCTTATGCTGCCGGTCCCGCTTGACGGGCACGGGGCATCGCCCAGAAGCGGCGACCGAACGGGATCTTCGCATTTTTTGAGAGCGAGTCGGAAATTCTGACAATTCCTCAAAAACTCAAGCGAGGCTGGGAAGGATATTCCTCTGAAATGAAAGGATTTCCTGACCGGGCGCGATTCTTGCATTGCTGCCGCCGCAACCATTGCGACCGGAGGCATTGCCATGCGCATGTTCCGTGGTCTGGGTATCGCGGCCGTTCTATCGTCGCTCGCCTTCTCGGCACCCGCCTCGGCGGCTGTCATCTTCAGCTTCACGCAGACGGGAACGAGCCCGCCGGGAGCCTTCAGCATCTCCGGCACCTTGACGGTGACCGATTCCGCCTACGCCAACGGGGTCAGCATCTTCCATTCCGATATCGATGGAAGGCTGCCCGAAACATCGCGTCTGGATGGACTCCTGGACCTGTCGTTCCGTATCGCGGTGACGGGTGGGCTTCAGCGGGACATCACGATGGCGGATTTTTTCCGTCCTCGCTCCCCGGGCAGCCAGGGCCACGCCTATTTCATGAATTTCGGCAGCGACCCCGGGGGCGCCCTGCGCGCCAGCCTGCGTTTCAACAACACGGAGGATCAGCTCGACATCGCCATGGCGGCCCCGGGCGAAGGGCTGTTCATTTCCGACCGGGGTGGCCCGGCCTGCGGCTTCGCGCCGGGCTGCGGCTTTACCTTCATGATCACGGCAGCGCCCGCGCCCACGGAGGTCGCGGTGCCGGAGCCCGCCGCCATGCTCCTCTTCGGCACGGCACTGCTCGGTTTCGCCGGGCTGGTGCGCCGGCACGGCAGGGGCTGATGCAAAAAGGGCCAGGGAAATCCCTGGCCCTTGAGCAGGTTAAGCCATGTGCGGCTCAGCAGTCGCTCGGCAGGGCTTCGAGTTGTTCCAGTTCGCCCTGCAGGGTGAAATCGCCGAAATCCATCGTCATGTCGTCGGCGATGCCGTTGGCGTAGTAGCGCAGCGCCACCTGATAGTCCGGCGTGCCAGCGCCGGCGGCCGCCTCGCGGCTGAAGAAGGCAATGTTCATCCGCGCGCTGGCCTGGGTGGAGAGCAGGGGGAAGCGGCTGTTCGGCCTGGCTTCCGCCCAGGGCGACAGAATGGTGGTGCTGTCCTGCGCCCCCTCGGCCGAGGTGCCGTCGAACAGCGGCAGCACCAGCATGCGCTGCTGCCCGGCACGGGCCATGTTGAGGGAGCGGATGGTGTGCGCCATCGGCAGGATGGTGCCCGGGGGCAGCGTCATCTGCGCGGTGGAGGGCTGCTCATAGCGCACCGTGCCGCCGCGGTCGCCATTCAGTTCCGCCTCGCCAGAGACGCGCTGGGAAATCGCGCCCTGGGAGGATTGCGTCATGGTGAAGCGCAGGCGCCGCCCATCCTTGCTCTCCCAGGTGGAGTAGTCGGAGGCGGTCTGCAACTCCTGCCCGCCGCGGTCGACGACCGTCAGCGCCAGCTGCTGGCGGGTGGTCCAGCCTTCGCAGGCGTCGCGCACCTCGAAGATCATGGTCCCTTCCGCCTGGCCGATCTGCCCGTCCGGCCGCACGGCGGCCAGCC
>JH600024.1:21860-28209 GCA_000245075.1 Acetobacteraceae bacterium AT-5844 | reverse complement strand
CGCCCAGCCGCAGCCGGTAGGCGGCGCGGTGGGCGGCCATGGCCTCCGCCCCTTCCACGGCGCGGGGCGCCTGGCTGGCAGTAGGGGCGGGGGTGGACGGGGCTTGCGCCCCGGCCGGTTGGCTCAGCCCGATGGCCAGTGCGGCCGCCGCGGCGGTGGTACCCAGCAAGACGCGCAGCCGCATGGCCCAAGGCTCCTTTATCAATCCGATCATCCCGGAAGAAGTTAGGAAGCTTTGGCCGCCGTGGCACCCTTCGCGGGCGGCAAATCCAGCTTGATGGACAGTTCTTTAAGCCGTGCGGGCTCCACCGGGGCCGGCGCGCCCATCATCAGGTCCTGGCCCTGCTGGTTCAGCGGGAACAGGATGACCTCGCGGATGTTGGGCTCATCGGCCAGCAGCATGACCATGCGGTCGATGCCCGGGGCAGAGCCGCCATGCGGCGGGGCGCCGTAGCGGAAGGCGTTCAGCATGCCGCCGAAGCGCTCTTCCACCGTCTGCTCGGTATAGCCCGCGATCTCGAAGGCGCGGATCATGATGTCCGGGCGATGGTTGCGGATGGCGCCGGAGGAGAGCTCGATGCCATTGCAGACGATGTCGTACTGGAACGCCTTGATCTCCAGCGGGTCCATGGAGTTCAGCGCCTCCAGCCCGCCCTGCGGCATGGAGAACGGGTTGTGGCTGAAATCCACCTGCCCGGTCTCTTCGTTCAGCTCGTACATCGGGAAGTCGACGATCCAGCAGAAGCGGAACTCGCCCTGCTCGATGAGCTTCAGCTCCTCGCCCAGCTTCGTGCGCACCTTGCCGGCGAATTTCGGCGTCTCGTCCTTCTTGCCGGCGGCGAAGAAGACGGCGTCGCCCGGCTGCAGGTTGCAGGCCACGCGGATGGCCTCGACACGCTCGGCCTCCAGGTTCTTGGCGATGGGGCCCTTGGGGCCTTCCTCGGCGAACTGGATGTAGCCCAGGCCACCGGCGCCCTCGGCGCGGGCCCACTCATTCAGCTTGTCGAAGAAGCCGCGCGGGTTGGCAGCGGCACCCGGCGCCGGAATGGCGCGGACGATGCCGCCACCGGCGACCACCTTGGAAAACAGCCCGAAGCCGGAATCGCGGAAGGATTCCGTGACGTCGGTGATCTTCAGCGGGTTGCGCAGGTCCGGCTTGTCGGAGCCATAGACCAGCATCGCCTCATCGTAAGGAATGCGCGGGAAGGGCGCCGGCGTCACCTTGCGGCCGCCGCCGAACTCGTTGAAGACGCCTTCCATCACGGGCTCGATCGCCGCGAAGACGTCTTCCTGCGTCACGAAGCTCATCTCGAAGTCGAGCTGATAGAACTCGCCCGGGGAGCGGTCCGCGCGGCTCGCCTCATCGCGGAAGCAGGGGGCGATCTGGAAGTAGCGGTCGAAGCCCGCCACCATCGCGAGCTGCTTGAACTGCTGCGGCGCCTGCGGCAGCGCGTAGAAGGTACCGGGGTGGTTGCGGCTGGGCACCAGGAAGTCGCGCGCGCCCTCGGGGCTGCTCGCCGTCAGGATCGGCGTCTGAAATTCCGTAAAGCCCTGCTCGATCATGCGGCGGCGGATGCTGGCGATGACGCCGGCGCGCAGCATGACGTTGCGGTGCTGCTTCTCGCGCCGCAGGTCCAGGAAGCGGTAGCGCAGGCGCAGATCCTCGGGGAATTCCTGCTCGCCGGCCACCTGGATCGGCAGCACCTCGGCATGGGACTGCACGTCCAGCGCCTTCACCCGCAGCTCGATGGCGCCGGTGGGCAGCTTGTCGTTCACGGTGCCGGGCTCGCGGGCCACGACCTCACCGGTCACGGTGATGACGCTCTCCGGGCGGATGGCGTCGGCGGCGGCAAACACATCGGAGCCAGCGGGGAAGACGCACTGGGTCAGGCCGTAATGGTCGCGCAGGTCAATGAACAGCAGGCCGCCATGGTCGCGCTTGCGGTGCACCCAGCCGGAGAGGCGCGCGGTCTTGCCGGCATCGCTGGCGCGCAGGGCGCCGCAGTTATGGGTCCGGTAGGCGTGCATCGTGAATAAAACCCCGGCTGGCGGAAAAACGGGCGAAGAAGGGGCGGGCGGGCCTTCTGTGTCAAGTGTACAGTGGCCGGAGGCGCGGCTTTCAGCAGCCGGCCTGTCGCCGGGGCGGGTTTGCGGGCGGCGCGCGCTTCGCTAGAACCTTTCCCACAATGAGCCGACGTCATCAGGCGCAGGACGCCGCCCCCGTCCTGATCACCACCACCGACGCGCTGACCGCGCTCTGCGCCCGCTTGCGCGAAGAGCCGTTCGTCACCGTCGATACCGAATTCATGCGCGAGCGCACCTATTGGCCAGAGCTGTGCGTCGTGCAGCTTGGCGGTGCGAACGATGTCGCGGTGATCGATGCCCTCGCCGAGGGGCTCGACCTCGCCCCGCTCGGCGAATTACTCGCTGATCCGAAGGTGACGAAGGTCTTTCACGCCGCCCGGCAGGATGTGGAAATCTGCATCCTGCGCTTCGGCGCCCCGCCCCGGCCGCTCTTTGACACGCAGATCGCCGCGATGGTCGCGGGCTTCGGAGACCAGGCGAGCTATGACAGCCTGGTGCGTGGCCTGGCCAACGCCAGTATCGACAAGGCCCACCGCTTCAGCGACTGGGCGGCCCGCCCGCTCTCGCCCGCGCAGATCGCCTATGCCGCCGCGGACGTCACCCATCTCCGCCGTGTCTATACGGCGCTGGTGGAGCGGCTGACCCAGGATGGCCGCCTTTCCTGGGTCTCCGAGGAAATGGCCGAGCTGACCGACCCCGCCACCTACCGCCAGGACCCGGAAACGGCGTGGGAGCGCCTGAAGCCCCGCACCAACAACCGCCGCTTCCTGGCCGCGCTCCGTGCCGCCGCCGCGTGGCGGGAGCGGGAGGCCCAGCGCGTGAACATCCCCCGCCAGCGCCTGGTGCGGGACGAGACGCTGCTGGAAATCGCCGCCACCCAGCCCACCAATGCGGCGGACCTCTCCCGCGCGCGGGGCATCAGCAAGGGCTTCGCGGATGGCAAGACCGGCGCCGGCCTGCTGGCCGTGCTGGCGGCCGCGCGTGAGCTGCCGGATTCCGAACTGCCCGAGCCGCCGCGCGAGCCGCGCCAGGGCCCGCCCGCCTCTCCGGCGCTGGTGGCGCTGCTGAAGGTGTTGCTGGCCGCGAAGGCCGAGGAGCACGGCGTCGCCCCCAAGCTGATCGCCAATTCCGACGAGCTGGAGCGTCTGGCCGCGGAGCCGGAGCCGGAAGTGCCGGCGATGCATGGCTGGCGCCGCCTCGTCTTCGGGCAGGATGCGCTGGCCCTGAAATCCGGCAAGCTGGCGCTGGGCGTGGATGGGCGGAAGGTAAAGCTCATCCAGGGTTGAGACTGAAGAGGGGAGGAGCTCCCCTTTTCTGCCGGACATCATATTCTGTTCTGATACCGGTTCGGCCGTTTATTCACGCAATAGATTTGCGTGTCTGGACGCTTGGGCTTTTCGATAGTTACATGCCTGCACTCAGATTTTAGGGCAGGATAATAATACTAATGGATCGTCGAACTTTCCTGGGGACGTCTCTGGCCGCCGTGACCCTGGCCGCACCCCGAATCGGCCGTGCCGCCTCTCCGGGAGAGTTGCTGTTCGTCCCGCAATCCGATCTGGTCGTGGTAGACCCGATCTGGACGACCACCGAAGTCACCCGCAACCACGGCTTCATGGTCTTCGACCAGCTCTACGGGCTGGACAGCCGCTTCACGCCGCATCCGCAGATGGTCGCCGGGCATCAGGTCAGCGCCAATGGCCTGCAATGGGACCTGACGCTGCGGGAAGGGCTGAAGTTCCACGACAACACCCCCGTCCTGGCGCGGGATGCCGTGGCCAGCATCCGCCGCTGGGGGTCGCGGGATGGCTTCGGCCGCTCCCTGCTGGTGGCCACCGATGAACTCTCGGCGCCGGATGACCGCACCATCCGCTTCCGCCTGAAGCGCCCCTTCGCGCTGCTGCCCATGGCGCTCGCCACCCCCAACAACATGTGCTGCATCATGCCGGAGCGCCTGGCGAAGACCGATGCCGGCACGCAGGTGACGGAGATGGTGGGCAGCGGCCCGTTCCGCTTCGTCGCCGATGAGCGCCTCGCCGGCAGCCGCGTGGTGTATGAGAAGTTCGCCGGCTATGTGCCCCGGCCGGAGGCGGGTGGGGATTTCGCCGCCGCATCCAAGCAGGTGCATTTCGACCGCGTCATCTGGAACGTGCTGCCGGATTCCGCCACGGCCGCCGCCGCCATGACGCAAGGCGAGTTCGACTGGTGGGAAAACCCGACCATCGATCTGCTGCCCGTGCTGAAGCGGAGCAACCGGCTGACAGTGGCGGTGAAGGACCAGACCGGCCAGACGGGCATCATCCGCTTCAACCACCTGCAACCGCCCTTCGACAATCCAGCCATCCGCCGCATCGTTCTGAAAGCCGTCAATCAGTTCGATTGCATGGCGGCCTATGCGGGGGACGAACCCTCCCTGATCGAGACCGGCGTCGGCCTGTTCTCCTCGGCCAGCCCCTTCGTGACCAAGGCGGGCATGGATGCCATCGGTGGCAATGCCGCCGATCCGTCCAAGCTGGCGGCGGAGCTGAAGGCCGCCGGCTATGGCGGAGAGCCCATCGTGTTCATGGCCGGGCAGGATTCGCGCAACATCGCGCCCATGGCCCTGGTGGTGGGCGACATGCTGAAGCGCATGGGCTTCAACGTGGACTATCAGGCCATGGACTGGGGCGCCGTCGTGCAGCGGCGCAACAACAAGGCGCCGCCGAGCCAGGGTGGGTGGAACGCCTTCTGCACCTATCTCGGCGGCCTCGGCAACATCATCCCGGCTGCCAATATCGGCCTGACCACGGGTGCCAATGGCTGGGCCGGCTGGTGGAACGAACCGGAGGCCGACCGCCTGATCCAGGCCTGGTTCGACGCCCCGGACCCCGATGGCCAGAAGGCCGCCTGCGCGCAGCTGCAGGAAGTGTTCATGCGGAACCCCGCCTATGCGCCGCTGGGCCTCTACCAGCAGCCGACATGCTTCAAGAACGAGCTGACAGACGTGCAGCAAGGCTTCCCGGTCTTCTGGGGCGTGAAGCGCAAGGCCTGACCGGCCGGCGCGGGCTTCTGGTCCGCGCCACCCTCTTTTCTTCTTCCCGCACGGTATCGGGCCTTTTCATGATTCCTCTGCCACAGATCAGCGTCGAGCAGGCCGGGTTGCGGCCGGAGGCGCTGGAGAATCTCTCCCGCCTTATCGAGGGTCACATCACCGAAGGCCGCTACACCGGGGCGCAGATCGCCATCGGGCGGCATGGCGCCCTCGCGCATGTCCAAAGTTTCGGCTGGGCGGCCCCCGGGCTGAAGGCGGCCGACGACACGCTCTTCCTGCTCTATTCCAACACCAAGGTGCTGACGGCCGCCGTGGTCTGGGCGCTGGTCGAGCGCGGCGTGCTGAACTTCGACGACCCGGTGGCGAAGCACGTCCCGGAATTCGCCCAGGCCGGCAAGGACAAGGTGAAAATCCTGCACCTGCTGACCCATCAGGCCGGCTTCCCCGACAACCACCCGGATGTCGAGCTGCCCTACGCCGCTCATACCGACCATGTGCTGCTCCGCCGCCTGGTCTGCGGCTTCGAACTGTCCTCGGAGCCCGGCTCCCGCGTCGTCTACCACTACAACGCCGCCCATTGGGCCGTGGCCGTGCTGGTGGAAGCCGTGACGGGCCAGGACTTCCGCGAGGCGATGCGCAGCCTGCTGATCGAGCCGCTGGGCCTCTGGGGCGAGTTGCGCCTGGGCGTGACGGACGATGTGCCGAACGTCGCCGTGATGCTGGAGCCCTTCGAGGGCAGCCTGCGGCGGCACCAGGACGACAACCCCAGCCGCCGCGCCGCGGGCATTCCGGCCGGCGGTGCCTTCGGCACGGCGCGCGCCATGGCGTGCTTCTATCAGGCGCTGCTGCATGGCGGGGCGTTCAATGGCCGCCAGTTCCTCTCCCAGAAGACACTGGACGTGGCACTGGCGGATGTCACCGGCAGCCGCATTGTCGAAAACCGTGGCAAGCCCATGCACTTCGCCATCGGCCCGCGCACCCGTGGCACGACCCCCACCTCAGATGAATTCGGCGACCAGGCTTCGCCCAGGGCCTTCGGGCATACCGGCGCAGGCAGCTCAATGTGCTGGGCGGACCCGGCAACCGGCGTCAGCCTGGCCTATGTCGCCAATACCCGCACGCCAGACCCCTGGCACAGCCAGCGCCTGCGGGCGATCAACGAGGCGGTCCACGCTGCCGTTATCTAAGTTGAATTGGCATTGAGGGGGTGGAGGAAGGCTGGGGAAAGAATTC
>JH600024.1:9006-21840 GCA_000245075.1 Acetobacteraceae bacterium AT-5844 | reverse complement strand
GGAAAGAATTCCCCAGACCCCTTCTTTTTTCTTCGAGTTTGGGGTGGGGCTTCAGGGCGGAGAGGGGACGCTCCTGATGATATTTAAAATGGGCCACGTGGGCTGAACCCTCAGTCGCCGGAGGTCATGGACCTCCGGCGTGCCCCCGGGTTCGGTCTTTGAAGCTTTCCCTGGCCCACAGCCACGCCGAGAAAACTCGAAAAAAGAAAAGAAGGGGCCTGGGGAATTCTTTCCCCAGCCTTCCTCCCCCTCATCAGCGATGAGGGACCCGGGGGAAGAAGCAACTCCCCCCGGTTGCGGCCGTTCAGGCTGCCGCGTGCAGCGCCCGCCACACGACTTCCGGTGTCGCCGGCATGTCGAGATGCGTCACCCCTTCATCGGCCAGCGCATCCACCAGGGCGTTGATCACGGCGGGCGGGGAGCCCACCGCGCCGGCCTCGCCCGCGCCCTTCACCCCGAGCGGGTTGGTTTCGCAGGGGATTTCCACCAGCTCCACCTCGATATCCGGCAGGTCCGCCGCGCGGGGCAGGGCGTAGTCGTTCAGGCTGGCGGAGAGAAGCTGGCCGGTCTCGGGGTCGTAGGCCGTACGCTCCATCACTGCCTGGCCGATGCCCTGGGCGACGCCGCCATGCACCTGCCCGCGCACGATCAGCGGGTTCAGCGCGTGGCCGACATCATCCACCACGATGTAGCGGAGGATGTCCGTATGCCCGGTCTCCGGGTCTACCTCCACTTCCGCGATGTGGCAGCCATTGGGGTAGGTGCCGTGGGGTACGGCGGCCACCTCGGCGGCATCGAGCTGCGTGGCGGCCTCGCCCTTGGCCGCCCGGGCGCGCTGTGCCGCCGCCAGTTCCAGGATGCCGATGCCGCGGTCCGTGCCGGCGATGGTGAAGAGCCCGGAGGAGAACTCGATGTCGGAGGGAGAGGCTTCCAGCGCCTCGCCCGCCGCCTGCTTGCCCTTTTCGATGACGGTGGCGGCGGTGGCGAGCAGGGCGGTGCCTTCCGAGTACAGGCTGCGCGCGCCACCGGTGCCGCCGCCGACCGGGATCTCGTCCGAATCCCCTTGCAGGATGCGGATCTTCTCCATCGGGATGCCGAGCTGGTGGCTGGTGATCATGGCATAGGCGGTCTCATGCCCCTGGCCGGTGGATTGCGTGCCCACCAGCACATCGACCATGCCGTCCGCGGCGAAGCGCACCTCGGCACGCTCGCTCGGGTCGCCGCCCGTGGCCTCCAGGTAATAGGCCATGCCGATGCCGCGCTTCCGGCCCTTGGCGGCGGAGGCCGCCTTGCGTGCCGCGAAGCCCGCCCAGCCGGACTTCTCCAGGGCCTTATCCAGCACCTGGGCGAAATCGCCGGAATCGTAGTTCTGGCCAACAGGGGTACGGTGCGGCATGGCGCTGGGCGGCACCATGTTGCGGCGGCGCAGCTCGATCCGGTCGATGCCAAGCTCCCGCGCGGCAGCGTCGATCAGCCGCTCGACGAGATAGTTGCTCTCCGGCCGCCCGGCGCCGCGATAGGCATCCACCGGCACGGTGTTGGTGAGGATGCCGAGGACATTGGCGTAGATGGCCCGGAAGCCATAGACGCTGGCCAGCACCTTGGTACCCGCGCCGCAGGGGATGAAGGGCGCGAAGGTGGAGAGATAGCCGCCCATATCCGCCAGGTTCAGGGTGCGGAGCGCGAGGAACTTGCCGTCCTTGTCCAGCGCCAGCTCGCCGGTGGTGAGGTTGGCGCGGCCCTGGGTGTCGGACTGGAAGGCCTCCATCCGCTCGGAAGTCCACTTCACCGGCCGGCCGAGCCTGCGCGCGGCCCAGCAGCACAGCGCGTACTCGCCATAGAGATACAGCTTCATGCCGAAGCCGCCGCCGACATCGGGCGTCACGACGCGGAACTTCTCCGGCGGCAGGTGGAAGACGGATTTCGCCAGCAGGTCCTTCACCAGCCAGGAACCCTGCGTGCCGGCATAGAGGGTGAATTTCTGCTGCGCGGCATCGTATTCAGCCAGCGCCGCGCGGCCTTCCATGCTGTTCACGACGATGCGGTTGTTCACCACCGTCAGCTTCGTCACATGCGCGGCCTGGGCGAAGGCCGCCTCCGTCGCCGCCTTGTCGCCCGCCTCCCAGTCGAAGCAGATGTTGTTGGGCGCGCCCTCCCAGATCTGCGGCTGACCGGACTCGCTGGCGGTGGCAAGGTCGGTGGCCGAGGGCAGCACGTCGTAATCCACCATCACCGCCTCGGCGGCGTCCCGCGCGGCTTGCACGGTGTCGGCCACGATGAAGGCCACCGGGTCTCCCACATGCCGCACCGTGCCGACGGCCAGGCCGTAGCGCGGCGTCTCGGCGCGGGGGGAGCCGTCCCGGTTCTTCAGGGGGATGGCGCAGGGGATTTCGCCGAGCCCGTCATCCAGCCAATCCTGGCCCGTCAGCACCGCGTGCACGCCGGGCAGGGCGAGGGCGGCGGAGGTGTCGATTGCGACGATGCGCGCATGGGCGTGCGGGCTGCGCAGCAGGTAGCCATGCAATTGCCTGGGTACGGAGATGTCGTCGGTATAGCGGCCGCTGCCTTTCAGCAGCCGGGGGTCCTCGATCCGCCGCAGGGGCTGGCTGAGGCCGAATTTCGCCATTGGTTCGTTTCCCGCATTCTTGTCCCGGCGCGTATCATCCAACGAGGTGCGGCCAAAAGGGAAGCGTCGTTGCGATGACACCACCTTGCGCCGCGCGGGCCGTCGGCGCAGCTTCCGCCCCCATGTGGTTCCCTGCCCCCCGAGACCTGACCCCGCGCGTGCTGAGCCGCCTGCCGGACCGCCATCGCAACCCCCGCCGCACCACCTGGGCCGATGCCAACAAGGGCGGCCAGGAGGTCGACAGCTTCCTGGAGGCACCCTGCTTCGATGCCGCCGGCAACCTGCATGTGGTGGATATTCCCAACGGCCGCATCTTCCGCGTCACCCCCACCCAGTGGCCGGTGGTGGCGGAATATGATGGCTGGCCGAATGGCCTGGCCACCGGCCCCGCCGACAGCATGCTGGTGGCCGATTACCGCCATGGCCTGCTGACGCTGGACCCCGCCAGCGGCGCCATCGCGCCCCTGCTGGAGACAGTGGCGAGCGAGGGCTTCAAGGGCCTCAATGACGTCACCACCGGCCCGAACGGCCAAATCCTGTTCACGGATCAGGGCCAGACCGGGATGCAGGACCCGACGGGCCGGGTGTGGCGCCTCTGGCCGAGCGGGCGGGTGGAGAAGCTCATCGGCAACGGCCCGAGCCCCAATGGCATCGTGCTCAACCGCGCCGGCACCCATGCCTATGTGGCCATGACGCGCTCCTGCGAGGTGTGGCGCTTCGCGCTGCGGGACGATGCCTTCGTGGGCAAGGCCAATGTCTTCTTCCGCACGCCCGCCGGCACCAGCGGGCCGGACGGCATGGCGGTGGATGCGAAGGACCGGCTGTTCGTCGCCAATCCCGGCCACGGCATGGTCTGGGGCGTGGACCCCTATGGCGTGCCGCTCTTCGCCATCGACTGCCGCGCCTTCGGCCGTATGCCGACCAATGTCTGCTTCGCGCCGGATGGCACGACCCTGCTGATCACGGAAAGCGACAGCGGCACGGTGCTGAGCGTCGATATCCCGGTGGGCTAAGTCGGATCGACAATCCAGGCTGGAGGAAGGCTGGGGAAGGAATTCCCCAGACCCCATCTTTTTTCTTCGAGTCTGGCGTGACGCTTCAGGACCGGGAGGGGATGCCCTTGATGATACTTAAAATGGGCAGCGCGGGCTGAGCCCTCAGTCGCCGGAGGTCTAAGACCTCCGGCGCGACCCTGGCTTGGTCTCTCCCAGCCCGCCCTACCCACAGCCACGCCCGAAAAACTCGAAAAGAAAAGAGGGGGTCTGGGGAATTCCTTCCCCAGCCTTTCGTCCCCCTGAAGGTTGACCCCGCCTCAGCCGCCAGGTTTCGCCGTCCGTGCGGATGGGGCGGCGAATGGGCCCTGAGCAGAGAACGAATCCGGATTCCCATTGGGATGCCGAATCGGATTCGCCCACAACATCTTGGGGTGGGAGAACACGCCACGGACGGCTTCGCGACTCGAGGCAGAGCCTTGATTCGCCTAGGCGAATCGGGCGGCAGGATTCATGCTCCGTTCTCGCGGATGTTCTCCCCTGGCGAATTAGCCGCCCTTGGCGCTGTCCGCCGCCACCGCGCGCAGCACGTATTCATCCGCCATGGGCGCATAGTCCCGCCAGATGGAGGCGAGGGTGGCGATGGGCGTCGCGTCCCGGTCCACCCGCAGGTCGGCATAGGGGAAGCTCTCCTTGTCCACCACCAGAAGCGCGGCGGAAACCAGGGGGCGGCCCTCGCCACCGGCATCCTCCCCGGCCTGCAGCGCGGCCAGCAGGCGGTCCGCCAGCGGCGCGTCCGGACCGGCGAGGAAGGTATCGATCATCACCCGCGGCACATCGGCATTGGCCATGATGTTGCCGATGGCGACGCAGCCGGGGCCGTGGGCGTCGGCATGGGCGGGCTTCATGCGGGCACCATGGAAATGCGCGGTGCGGCCCTGCGCATCGATGACGGCGAGCTGGCGCCAGCCATGGTCGGGCGTGCTGGCCACCAGCGCCGCGACGGTCTCCTCCGCCGAGCAGCCGCTGCGGAGCAACTCCACGCCGCGCGGGCCGAGGCGCGGGTCGGTGCGGTGCTGGGTCAGCACGCCGCCGAGGCCGGCGGCCAGGTAGGGCACGCGCCCGCCGATGCCGATGGAGGAGGTGGTGCAGGCGGCACCGAATTGGCCGGTACGGGCGCAGCGGCCCAGAAGCGAAAAGGTCATGGCCGCGCATTCAAAGGGCGCCGCGGGGTGCTGTCCATGGGGCTTCATCGCCACCGGCCAAGAAGAATGGGCTGGCGTCGCAGGGCGGATTGAGGCAGAACTCACGAATTCGTGAGTATGGTTTCTAACTTCCTGCCGCCATGCGTTTCTTCCTCTCCCTGAGTATGGCGGCCCTGCTGCTGGCGACCGTGCCGGCCACGGCGCGTGGCGAGGAAATCCCCGCTACCGGTAGCAATTACGGCGGCGTCGGCCTCATCGAGATTCGCAATGCGCGCTTCCGCGACGACGGTACGCTGGAGGCGGGCGCGGCGATCCGCCACCAGCGGCGCTTCTGGTTCGTCAACTTCCAGGCGCTGCCCTTCCTGGAGACGACCTTTCGCCTGACCGAACGCCTGGACGCCACCTCCGGCTCCGGCATGACCACCGACCGCTCCTTCGACCTGAAGCTGCGCCTGTGGCGGGAGAGCGACTACCTGCCGGCGGTCGCCATCGGGTTGCAGGATTTCATCGGCACCGGCCTCTACAGCGGCGAGTACATCGTCGCCTCCAAGCGCTGGGGCGGGTTGGACGTCACGGCTGGCCTGGGCTGGGGCAGGCTCGGCACCGGCGGGGAATGGAACAATCCGCTGGGCTATATCGACGAGCGCTTCGACACCCGCTCGCGCAGTGTCGGACGGGGCGGCACGGTGCAGACCAACTGGTTCCAGGGCGAGGATGTGGCGCCCTTCGGCGGCGTCGAATGGACGGTGCCCAGCTTCGCCACCCCCTGGGGCGATGTGGACGGGTTGCGCGTGAAGGCCGAATGGTCGGGCGACTCGCTCCGGGACGAGCGCGGCGGCTACCCGGCACGGAATGCCGGAGGGCGGGGCGAGGCCCGGTCCCGCTTCAACTACGGCCTGCAATGGTCGAATGAATGGCTGGATGCCGGTGTCTTCGCCACGCATGGGACCGATGTACTGTTCCGCCTCTCGCTCCGGCTGAACCCGAACGATCCGCCCTCCATCCCTCCGCCCGCGCCGCCGCCCTTGCGCCCGCGCCCGGCCGCCAGCCTCGCGCCCGTGGACGAGGCGGCGCTCGCCGGGCAGGTCTTCGCCGCCCTCACCGAGGCGGGCTTCACCCCGCTGGCCTTCCGGCTGGAAGGGCAGACGGCGGAGATCGCCGTGGAAGGCGGCCGTTTCGCCGGCCAGCCTCAGGTGGCGGCGCGTGTGCTGCGGGCCACCCAGCACCTGCTGCCGGTGCGGGTGGCGATGTTGCGGCTGCGCTGGTGGCAGGCCGGCGCCGAGATCGCCGTATTGGAAGTGCCGCGCGCCATGCTCGAAGGCACCATGACGGGGCGCATCAGCCCCGAGGAGGCCTGGGCCAGCACCTTGTCCGCCCCCGCGACCGGCGTGATCCAGCCTGGCAGCCTGGAACCCTCTGGCCTGCATTGGGACTGGGCGGTGGAACCGCGCCTTTCCCTGCAACTGGGCGACCCCACCCGCACCCTGCGGTGGCAGACCGGCGTTGCCGCAGGCGGACGCATCTCGCTCGGCGCCGGCTTCAGCATTGCCGGCAGCGTGGCGCAGAGCCTGATGGGCAATCTCGGCGGCAGCCCGCCCTCCGACAGCCAGCTGCCACATGTCCGCACCGACTATGGCCGGTATGCTGAGGAAGGGACGACCTCCATCCCCGGCCTCTATGGCGAGCGGATCTGGAATGTCGCGCCCGATGTCTTCGCCCGCGCCACGGTGGGGTGGCTGGAGCCGATGTTCGGCGGCGTGTCCGGCGAAGTGCTATGGCGGCCTTTCGACCGTGGCTTCGCGCTGGGGCTCGACCTGAACTGGGTGAAGCAGCGCGATTTCGATGGCGGCCTGGGTTTCCGCAACTACAGCACCACCACCGGCCATCTCTCGCTCTATGCCGACCTGCCCTTCTGGAATCTCTATGGCGTGCTGCGCGGCGGGCGCTACCTGGCCGGGGATTGGGGCGGCACGGTAGAGATCGGGCGGCGCTTCGCCTCGGGCATCGAAGTCGGCGGCTTCGCCACTTTCACCAATGTCTCCGCCGCGCAATTCGGCGAGGGTTCCTTCGATAAGGGGCTCTATGTGCGGATTCCACTCTCCCTCTTCGGTGCCGACAGCCGCGCGCGCGGTGGCGTGCTCATCCGGCCCATCCAGCGCGATGGCGGGCAGCGCCTCTCGGTGGACAATCCGCTCTGGGAAGTCACGCGGGATGGGCGCGTGACCATGTTGCGTGAAAACATCGCGGGATTTGCGAGATAGCACCACCATTCGGCGTGAAAGGATGTGCGGCGTTCCCGGCGCGCCATCTTTACGGTAGATGCACTTCAATTTCGCAGCGAGAATTTCCCCCTGGTGTTTTTGGGCGGTACGGGCATTGGCGTGAATCGCCACGCATGACAGGCGCTTTCAAAACCCGGAAGTAATCGGGTGGGATGCGGTTTCTGTCGGGAAATATAGTGAATTTGCCTGTATTTTTCTCGATTGCGGCCCCTCTATCCAGGCTAGGCCTTCTCCGCAATGATGCGCCCCACCGCGCCCGATCCCGCGTGCCTGGAGCCTTCCGCCGCACGTGTTCACCGGCCCGCGCCAGCCGTGCAGGCCACCTTCCTCGCGGCATTCCATCCGTGGAAGCTCTTTCGCTTCCCCAAAAGACCGAACCGAGGAAACCCCCGGCATGTCCGTGGATGCCATTGCGCGCCGCAATATTCTGATCCTGACCCTCGCGCAGGCTCTGGGGGCCGCCAACGCCCCGATCGTCATCTCCCTGGGCGGGCTGGTCGGGCAGCGGCTCACCACCGATGCCGCGCTGTTCACCCTGCCTGTCAGCCTGTTCAATCTCGGCCTCGCCCTCGGCACGCTTCCGGCGGCGCAGCTGATGCGCCGCCTCGGGCGCCGCAACGCCTATTTCATCGGTGCCGGGTTGGGGGCGATGGGCGGGCTGCTGGCGGCGGCCGGCATCTTCGCCGCGCAGTTCGTTATCTTCTGCCTTGGCACCTTCACCGCTGGCTTCTACGCCGCCTATGTCCAGAGCTATCGCTTCGCCGCCGCCGACGGCCTTGCCGGGCCAGCCCGCGCGAAGGCCATTTCCACTGTCCTCATAGGCGGGCTGATGGCGGCCATCATCGGCCCGCAGCTCGTCATCTGGACGCGCGATGCCGTGCCGGGAGCACCCTTTGCCGGCAGCTTCCTCAGCCAGGTGGCTCTGGCGGCGCTCGCGGTGCCGGTGCTCTTCCTGCTGCGCAGGCCGAAATCCGCCGCCGCGCAGAATGAAAGCGGCGGCCGCAGGCTGTCGCAGATCCTGCTGATGCCGCGCTTCATGCTCGCCGTTGCGGCCGGCGTCGTCTCCTACGGGCTGATGACCTTCGTCATGACGGCAGCGCCGATCGCCATGGTTGGCCACGGCCACTCCATCGATTCCGCCGCGCTGGGCATCCAGTGGCATGTGCTGGCCATGTTCGGCCCGAGCTTCTTCACCGGCAGGCTGATGGAGCGCTTCGGCAAGGAGCGTGTCACCGCCGCTGGCCTGCTGCTGATCGCCGGCTCGGCCATGGTCGCTCTCTCCGGCATGGAGATCGCGCATTTCTGGCTCTGCCTCATCCTGCTCGGCATTGGCTGGAATTTCGGCTTCATCGGCGCCACCGCGATGGTGACCGATTGCCATTCCCCGGCGGAACGCGGCAAGGCACAGGGCGCGAATGATTTCCTCGTCTTCGGCGTCGTCGCCTGCGCGTCCTTCTTCTCCGGCAGCCTGCTGCATGCCTCGGGCTGGCACAGCATCAACTGGCTGGTCTTCCCGGTTGTGGCGCTGATCCTGGTGCCGCTGGTGTGGCGCGCCGCGACGCTGCCCAAGGTCAACCCAGCCTGACCTTCACGCCGGGCGGGCTTCCGCCCCGCCCGGCAAAAGATGCCGCCGCAGGAAGGCGACACGCTCCTCCACCGTCCTCAGAGGCAGAGGTACCAGCGTATAGCCAAGGCGCGTATAGACGCGGCGCATGGCGTCGTAAGTGGCCTGGGCTTCCTGCCAACCCTGCTTGCGCTCGGCATCCTGGCCGAAGATCTCGCGCCAGGGTGGTGCGATGAACACCTGCCGCCCATAACGGAACAGCGATGCCGCGCACTCCAGATGCGCCGGCACCGGCAGGCCGCAGAGTTCCAGATATCCAATGACATCAGGAACACCCCGGTCGAACAGCACCGGCCCCGTCAGCCCGCGCGCCTCGCGATAGGAACGCAGCTCCCAGCCCAGCATCGCCTCGGCGAAGGCCGCGCGGTCCGCCCAGGGAAGGGCGGTGCCGCCAATGGCCTGCTGGTCCTGAATGATGGCGCGCCCGGCTTCCGGCATGTGGGGCAGCCCGGCCGCGGCCAGCGCCGCGACCAGGGTGCTCTTGCCGGAGCCAGGGCCGCCGGTGATGACGATCAGGCGGTCAATATCCTCCACGGATCGAATCTCCTTCTTCTTTGTCAGGAACGGAAAGGTTGGAAATGGTCTGCCCCGTCTCCCGCAGAGAAGGAGAGGGAGGCTCAGCCTGCCAGCGCCGCCGCCACGGCCGCGCCCACATCGGCGAGGGCGGCATCGCGGATGGCGCCCTTCGCCGCGCCCTGCGTCAGATAGGCGGCCACCACGATGGGCGCGCGCCCGCCGGGCGGGAACAACAGGCCGACATCATTGCTGGTGTTGTTGCCAGAGGTGCCGGTTTTCTCCGCCGCTGTCCACCCCGCCGGCAGGCGGGCACGAAGCCGCGCATCACCCGTCTTGTTATCCCGCAGCCAGCGAATGAGCTGCTGCCGGCTGCCTTGAGACAAGGCCTCGCCCAGGGTCAGCGCGTGGATATCCGCCGCCATGGCGGAGGGGCTGGTGGTGTCGCGCGGGTCGTCGGGGCGCGCCTCGTTCAACGCCGTTTCCATCCGGTCCAGCCGCGTGACGTTGTCGCCCAGGCTGCGCAGCCAGGCGGTCAGCGCGGCAGGCCCGCCCAGCGCGTTCAACAGCAGATTGCCGGCGGTATTGTCACTGGTGGTGATCGTCGCCTCGCACAGCGCGGCGAGGGTCATGCCATCGCCGCCGACATTCTTCTCCGTTACCGGCGAATAGGTGACGAGATCGGCGCGGCTGAAGCGGATGCGCCGTTGCAGCGATTCCTTCCCGGCATCGACACGCGCCAGGATGGCGGCGGATGCGAGTGTTTTAAAGGTGCTGCCCATCGGGAAGCGTTCATCCACCCGGTGCCCGGCCTTGCGGCCGCTGCCGGTGTCCAGCACCGCGACACCCAGCCGCCCGCCCCGCTCGGCCTCGATGCGCGCGAAGGTGGCTGGCAGGCCGGCGAAGCCATCCGCGGCCCATGCGCGGGGGGCAACAAGGCCCAGCCCGCCCAGCGCCACCACGCCACCCATCCATTGCCGTCTGTTGATCATCATCCTGGTTCTCCGTGTCTTGGCTGGCGGAGATTGCGCAGCGCGGCGCTGGTCTCACAAACGATCATCCTTTGCAGGAATCCCAAGAAAAACTTATGGGTAGGGCCATGAGCCTCTCTCACCTGCCCCTGAATGCCTTGCGAGCCTTCGAGGCTTCCGCACGACAATTGAGTTTCACCCGGGCCGGGCTGGAATTGCGCGTCACCCAGGCAGCGGTCAGCCAGCAGGTCAAAACCCTGGAGGAAATCTTGGGGGTGCCGCTCTTCCGCCGGTTGCCGCGCGGCTTGGCGCTGACGGAGGAGGGAGAGGCGCTGCTGCCGGTGCTGACCGATGCCTTCCGCCGCATCGCCGCCACGCTGGACCGGTTCGAGGGCGGGCGGTTGCGGGAGGTGCTGACGCTGGGCGCCGTCGGCACCTTCGTCACGGGCTGGCTGCTGCCGCGCCTGCCGGAATTCCGCGCGGCGCATCCCTTCATCGACCTGCGGCTGATGACCAACAACAACCGCGTGGACCTGGCGGGGGAGGGGCTCGATTGCGCCATCCGCTTTGGCGACGGCGCATGGCACGGGACGGAGGCGACGCGCCTTTTCGCCGCGCCGCTTTCTCCTCTCTGCGCGCCCGCCCTGGCCCGCCGCCTGCGCCAGCCGGCGGATCTCATGCGGGAGACGCTTCTGCGTTCCTACCGCATGGATGAATGGGAGCGCTGGTTTTCGGTGGTGGAGCTGCCTGCGCCCGCCGTGCGCGGCTTCGTCTTCGATTCCTCGCTGACCATGGCGGAAGCGGCGGCGCAGGGGGCCGGCGTGGCGCTGCTGCCGGCGCGGATGTTCGAGCATGATCTGCGCGGTGGCCGTCTCGTGCGGCCCTTCACCGGCGAGGTGGCGCTCGGCGCTTACTGGCTGACGCGGCTGAAATCCCGCAGGGAAACACCGGCCATGGCTGCGTTCCGGCAGTGGCTGCTTGCCCAGCCGGAGATGGGCTGAAGCCGCGCTATGGCTGCGGGCCGTGCCGCTGCACGAACGCCACGAGCGCATCCACCACGCCGGGCGCGAGCGGCAGGGAGGGGTCGGTATAGGTGGCGATGTTCGCCGCGTAATCCTCGGACGCCGGGGCTTTCAACACATGCGTCACCCCCGGCAGCAGCATGAGCGTCGCATCCGGGCGCACCGATTGCAGCCGCTCCGCATCGCTCCGCTCCACCTGGAGATCGCTGAGTCCTTGCAAAATCAAAGTGGGTTGGCGCGTGGCCGCGATAAGGGCCGCGGGGTCCAGCGTCATCTGGCTGATGAGAAAGCCTTGCACCGCCGGGTGGAAGAGAGGCCGCCGAGCAGGGTGCAGCGTGGCGGTATCCACCCGCTCACCCGCCTCCAGTTTCGCGATGGCGGCCCCCGCCTCGGCGAGGACCGGCGCATTGGCCGGGTTCGCCGCCAATTGCCGGCGGAGCAATGAGCCGATCGGCAAGCCCGGTGTTACGACCAGCAAGTTTCCGCAGATCCCCTCGCCATCCTTCGCCACCCACTGCCATCGCGCGCCACTCCTTAGCACGACGGTTGCCGGGCAAAAGGTGGCAGGCCGCCGCTTCAGGCCGCTTCCAGCTTCGCGATCTCCAACTTCGTCATGCCGAGCATTGCCTGCATGACGCGGGAGGCGCGCGCCCTGTCCTCACCCGTCAGCAATTGCGGCAGCATGCGCGGCACGATCTGCCAGGAGAAGCCATAGCGGTCCGCCAGCCATCCGCACTGGGAGAACTGCCCCCCCTCACCCAGCGCCTGCCAGAAATGGTCTACTTCCTGCTGGCTGTCGCACAGCACACTGAGCGAAGTGGCGGGGCTGAAGTGAAACTCCGGCCCGCCATTCAGCGCCTGCAAGGCGTATCCATCCAGCGTGAAGCTTTGCAGAAGAACCTTGCCTTCCGTCTGCGGGACGCCGTGCGGGGCACGCAGCACTTCGTCCACCGAGGCCGGCCGGCCTGCCGCGCGGAAGGTGGAGACGTAGAAGGCCGCAGCCTCCTCCGCCTGCCCGTCGAACCACAGGCATGTGGCCATGCGGGACATTGCTCAGCCCTCCTTCGCCATGGCGGTCTGCGCAGCCTCCATGTCCATGAACATCAGCTCCCAGATATGGCCGTCGAGATCCTCGAAGCTGCGGCCATACATAAAGCCGAAATCCTGCTTTGGCCCCGGGTCCGCCTTGCCGCCCGCCGCGGTGGCCTTGCCTACGACGCTATCCACCTCGTTCCGGCTGTCGGCGGAGAGGCATACCAGAACCTCCGTCGCCGCTCGCGCATCGGCCACCGGGCGGGGCGTGAACTGGCGGAACTTCTCGTGCGTCAGCAGCATGACATGGATGGTCTCAGAGAAGACCATGCAGGCGGCGGTGTCGTCCGTGAACTGCGGATTGTTCTTCGCGCCGATGGCTTCATAAAACGCCATGGAGCGAGGCAGGTCAGCCACGGGAAAATTGACGAAAATGAGCTTGGCCATTGCGCTTTTTTCCTCCCAGAGGTGCGCCTGCCTAGCACGCTTCCAGGGAGGGATGGCGCTTTCCACGCGATCGTGAGGAATAGTGACCGGGGAAGCTGGAGGGAGAAAGAATTCTCCCTC
>JH600024.1:0-8986 GCA_000245075.1 Acetobacteraceae bacterium AT-5844 | reverse complement strand
GCGGGCTGCACCCTCAGTCGCCGAGGGCCACACCAGGCCCTCGGCGCACCCAACCCGCAGCATAAAAAAAGGTGTCGCCTGAAAGGCGCACCCGAAAACACCGCAAAAAGAAAAGAAGGGGGTCCGGGGGAATTCATTCCCCCGGCCTTCAAACTCCCCCGCCTCAGTTCCCCGGAAACATCTTGCCCGGGTTGAGGATTCCCTTCGGGTCCAGCGTAGCCTTCAGCGAGCGCATGACGTCCAGCACATCCTCGCCATGTTCCACCGCCAGGAATTCCCGCTTGCCGAGGCCGACGCCATGCTCACCCGAGCAGGTGCCCCCCAGGGAGAGGCCCTTGGCGACGATCTTGCGGTCCAGCTCCCACGCCTTTTCCAGGCCTTGCGGGTCGCCTTCGGGGAAGAGGATGACGACGTGGTAGTTGCCATCCCCCACATGCCCGACGATGCAGGTGTTCTGCCCGGCGGCCACCGCTTCTTCCTTGGCGCTGACAATGGCTTCCGCCAGCTTGGAGATCGGCACGCAGACATCGGTGGTGATGCCGCGGCAGCCCGGGTAGAGCGCGTTGGCCGCCCACCAGGCGTCGTGGCGCGCCTTCCACAGCTTATTGCGGGTCTCGGTATCCTCGGCCCAGGCGAAGCCCTTGCCGCCCATGTCGATGGCGATGGCTTCCACCGCTTCCGCCTGCTCCCGTACGCCGGCGGGGCTGCCATGGAATTCCAGGAACAGCGTGGGCAGCGGCTCATAGGGCAGCTTGGAATAGGCGATCGAGGCGCGCATCTGGTCGGCGTCCGCCAGCTCGATGCGGGCGACGGGAATGCCGGCCTGCATCGTCATGATGACGGTCTCGACGGCGGCCTGCAGGCTCTCGAACTGGCAGACGGCGGCGGTGGTCGCTTCGGGAATACCCTGCAACCGCAGGCGGATTTTCGTCACGACACCGAGCGTGCCCTCGGAGCCGATGAACAGCCGCGTCAGGTCGTAGCCATTGGCGGCCTTGCGGGTGCGGCCCCCGGTCTGGATCACGCGTCCATCGGCCAGCACCACTTCCAGGCCCAGCGTCGCCTCGCGCATCGTGCCATAGCGCACGGCATTGGTGCCGCTGGCGCGGGTGGCGACCATGCCGCCCAGGCTGCAATGACTGCCCGGGTCCACCGGGAAGAACAGGCCCTGGTCGCGCAGATAGTCGTTCAGCTGGTGGCGGCTGACGCCGGGCTCCACCAGGCAGTCCATGTCCTCCGCATTGACCTCCAGGATGGCCGTCATGCGGGAGAGGTCGAGGCTGATGCCCTTGCGGACGGGCACCACATGCCCCTCCAGGCTGGTGCCGGCCCCGAAGGGGGTGACGGCCACGCCATGCGCGTTGCAGAGGGCGAGCAGGCGGGAGACCTCCCCGGTGTTCTCCACGAAGGCCACGGCATCCGGCAGCACGGGCTGGTTGGCGTCCTCGCCCTTGGCGTGCTGCTCGCGGATGGAGGTGTTGGTGGAAAGCCGGTCGCCCAGGAATTCGCGCGCGGCGGCGATGACCGTCTCGACGGGGTTGATCTCGATGTTCATGCAGTCTCCTCCCGAACGAGCGGGCAAGTCAGGCAATGCGGGCCGCCGCCGCCCAGTGTGAACAGCGACAGGTCCGGGTCCAGGACCTCCAGGCCCTCGGCCCGCAGGGCGGCGTTCAGCGCCGTGCTGCCGCGCGCCGATACCACGCGGCCCGCGCCCAGCGCCAGGATGTTGCAGCCAAGAGCCATCACGTCGCGATAGCTGACCGGTACGCAGCGAATACCATGCGCCTTCAGCCAGGCGATGAAGTCCGGCTCCAGCACATCCGTGCAGGCCACGGCGAGGCCTGGGGCCGCCATGCAGAACAACACGTCCAGGTGCAGGAAGTGCTCGTCGAAGGGTTCCAGCCGCACCTCCCAGCCTTCGGCGCGCAGCCAGCCGGCCAGTTGCTCGGCCCCCGCCTCATCCGTGCGGCCGCCGGAATGGCCGATGACGGCGAGGCCGGGGCGGATGATGTGGATATCCCCGCCCTCCAGCGTGCCGGCGGAGGATTTCTTCCAGAAGCGGCTGCCGTGCGCGGCGTGGAAGTCGATCAGCCCGGCATATTCACCACGGCGCTGCGGGCGCTCCAGCTGGCACAGAACGGGCCCCCGATGCGTCACCACGACGCTGTCCCGCGTATAGACCATGTAGGGCAGGTGGGGCTCGGGTGTCAGACGGTGCACCGTCACGCCAGCCTGCTCCATCGCCGCCACCAGCTCCGCATGCTGAGCGGCGAGATGCGCCGGGGCAGGCGCCTGCCGGTCGCCCGCCAGGGTATGGCGGGCGATGCTGTTGGTGGGAAGCCAGCGGTAATGGTCCGGTGGGCAGACCAGCACCTCTTTGAGCAGCCCCGTCTCCGAGGCGACGCGCCAATGTGTCGACATGGCCGGAAAGGCTACGCCTGGCGGCGAGATCGGGCCAGAGGCCGCGTTGACGCTTTGAACATGGAGGCCTAGCGTTTCCCGGCCCGCCGCGAATGACGGGCGGCAAGAAAAATGATGAGGACGTCGCAGGTATGCCGAATCCGGTGAAGGATGCGTGGAAACAGGGCCGCGCGGTCATCAATGGATGGCTGGGTATCCCCTCGGCCTTCAGCGCGGAGCTGATGGCGAAGGCGGGCTACGACGCCCTGACCGTCGACATGCAGCACGGCATCCAGGACTACATGTCCACCGTGTCCTGCATGCAGGCCATCCAGGCGCATCCCGTGGTGCCGCTGGTGCGTGTGCCCTGGCTGGAACAGGGCATCATCGGCAAGGTGCTGGATGCCGGTGCCATGGGCGTCATCTGCCCCATGATCAACACGCCGGAAGATGCGAAGGCGCTGGTCTCCGCCTGCCGCTACGCACCGCTTGGCACCCGCTCCTTCGGCCCGGCGCGCGCCGCGATCTATGGCCAGGGCGGCGCCTATTTCGAGACGGCCAACCAGGACATCGCCGTCATCGCGATGATCGAGACCAAGCAGGCACTCGATAATCTGGAAGCCATCCTCGACGTGCCGGGCATCGACGCGATCTATGTCGGCCCATCCGACCTCGGCATCACCCTCGGCCTGCCGCCCCGGCTGGACCGCGAGGAGCCGGAAGTGATGGCGATCTATGAGCGCCTGCTGAAGGAGACAAGCAAGCGCGGCATCATCGCCGGCCTGCACAACGGCACGCCGGAATACGCCCTGAAGATGATCAAGATGGGCTTCCGCTTCCCCACCGTGACGAATGACACGGCGCTGATCGGCCTCGGCGCGCTGCGCGACGTGGCGATCATGCGGAAGGGCTAAACCAGTTCCGGGGGTGGCCATCATCGTGGTGACCACCCCTGATGCGTATCAGCCCGGGCGGCGTTCCGTCAGGGCGTAGAGCAGCGCGAGGCCGGGCAGGGCGAAGCCGACCCAGGCCGTCAGCCCCCAACCGCCCTCCGCCATGGCCCAGCCGCCGAGGGCGGACCCGATCGCACCCCCTGTGAAGAACACGGCCATGAACAGCCCGTTCAACCGGCTGCGGATGGCATCGCCCAGTGCGAAGACCGCGCGCTGGGAGAGGATGATGTTCAGCGTGACCGCGGCATCCAGCATGATGGCCGCCACCAGCAGGGCGCCGATGGCCACGGCACCGCTCCCGGCAAGCGAGACCAGGAAGGAGAGGGCACCCAGCGCCAGCGCACCGCGCATCCCGTTGCGGGAAAGGGCGGGCCGCGCCTGCCCCGCATCCGCCAGCCGGCCGGCGAGCGGTGCCACCACCGCGCCCGCCACCCCGGCCAGCGCGAACAGCGCGATGCCCCGCTGGGTCATCCCGAAATCGGCCGCCAGATGCAGGGGCACGGCAGTCCAGAACAGGCTGAACGCGCCGAACATCCCCGCATGGCTCAGGGCGCGCCGGCGCAGCACCGGCTGCCCGCGCCAGAGCTGGGCCATGGAGCTGAGAAGCCCCACATAACTAAGGCCGGTGGCGGGCTGCCGGCCCGGCAGAAGCCGCCACAGCGTGACGGCCAACAGGGCGGTGAGGATGGCGGAGGCGACGAATACCGTCTGCCAATCTGCGAAGCTGGCGATGAAGCTGGCCACAGGCCGCGCCAGCATGATGCCCAGCAGCAGGCCGCTCATGACATTGCCGACCACGCGGCCACGGTTGGCTTCCGGTGCCAGATGGGCCGCGAAGGGGACGAGAATCTGCGCCGCCACGGTGCAGGCGCCGATGGCCAGGGCCGCCAGCAGGAAGGGCAGGGCGCTGGTCGAAAGCGCCGCCCCCGCCAGGGCGACGGCGCAGGCGGCAACGACGCAGACGATCAGCCGGCGGTTCTCCAGCAGATCCCCCAGCGGCACGATCAGCAGCAGGCCGAGCCCGTACCCGGCCTGGGCGAGGGTGACGATCAGCCCCGCAGCGGCCGGGCTCATGCCGAGGGACTGGCTGATGGGGCCGATCAGCGGCTGGGCGTAGTAGAGATTGGCAACCAGGATGCCGCAGGCGGCGGCGAGCAGTGGAACCAGCCAGGCTGGCATGGCCCTTGGCAGGGCGGTGGCGGATGCGGACATCGGGGAGAAAGCCTCGGGCAGGAGGTGCTGCATTGCAGCACGGCGTTAAGCCCGAGTTAGTGCCCCCTCCACCTCATCGCCACCTACATGGAGAGGGTCATCTCCAAGCCAAGGCTTCGGCGTAAATTCGCCCTAGCTGCCCTGGCGCCGCCCGAAATGCTTGCGCCAGACCGGCCCCGCCTTCGGCCGGGCGGCCACCGCGCGCGTCAGTGCTTCCAGCCGGGGGCAATTGGCCGGGACCCAGTCATCCCCCTTCATCCACCGCGTCAGGACGGAAAGATAAATATCCGCCAGCGAGAAGCGTTCGCCCAGAATGAAGGGGGCCGGGGCCGCCTCCCGTTCCACCAGCGCCCAGATCTCGCGGCCCATCTCCATGGCACGGGTGCGGAGGGCAGGGGCGTCGGCCGGGTTGGCGCCGAAACGCTCCGGATAATCGTAGCGGGTGACGTGCGGGTAAAATTCGCCCGCCGCCAGGGCCATCCAGCGCAGGGCGCGGGCACGGCCGGAATCGCCAGGGGCCGGCAGCAGCTCCGCCTCCGGGTGCCGGTCCGCCAGCGTCAGCAGGATGGCCAGGCTTTCGGTCATGACCGTGCCGTCGGGCAGGATCAGGGTGGGAACCCGGCCCATCGGGTTGATGCGGCGGTATTCGGGGGCGAGCTGATGGTCGCCCTCCAGCGGCACGTCCCGCAACTCCACGGGCGCGCCGATTTCCGCCAGTGCCATCTCGACGGTGGAGGAGCCGGAGCGATGGTCGCCATAGAGGATGTAGGGGTCCATGCCCCGCAGCTTCGCCCGGCGACGGGCTGTGGCGCCAGGATTTCGTGCTTTCGGCCGCTCAAAGACCGGCGAGGCTGTATTCCACCGCCGCCTCGGCATGGATGGCGGTGGTGTCGAACAGCGGCACGGGGCTGTCCTCCGGCTTCACCAGCAGCATGATCTCGGTGCAGCCCAGGATGACGGCCTCGGCGCCACGATCAACCAGCCGGGCGATGATCTCCCGATAGGCGGCGCGGGAGGCGGGCTCCACGCGGCCCTGCACCAATTCATCGTAGATGATGCGGTGCACGGTGGCGCGGTCCGCCTCCTCCGGCACCAGCACCTCCAGCCCGTGGCGGGCCACCAGCCGGCCCTTGTAGAAATCCTGCTCCATCGTGAAGGCCGTGCCGAGCAGCCCGACCCTCCCGAGCCCCGCCCCCTTGATCCGCTCCGCCGTGGGGTCCGCGATGTGCAGAACGGGAATGCCGATGGCCGCCTGCACGGCATCCGCCATGCGGTGCATGGTGTTGGTGCAGATCACCACCACATCCGCGCCGCCGCGCTCCAGCCTGCGGGTGGCCTCGATCATCAGCGCCGTCGCGTCGTCCCACCGCCGGGCATGCTGCAGCGCCTCCACCTCGGCGAAGTCGAAGGACCACATCAGGCAACGGGCCGAGTGCAGCCCGCCCAGCCGGTCCCGCATCAGCTGGTTGATGATGCGGTAGTACTCGGCCGAGCTCTCCCAGCTCATGCCGCCCAGCAGGCCGATGATCTTCATGCGCGCCTCACCATCCCTTGTCCCAGAGCCTGGCGGCGCCGAACACGCCGGAGGAGTCGCCATGCTTCGCCCGCAGCAGGCGGGTGCGGCCCACATCGCCGAACACCCAGCGCTCCATCAGCCGCGGCACCACGTCATAGAGATGCGCCATGTTGGAAAGGCCGCCCCCCAGCACGATGGCATCCGGGTCGATCAGATTGGTGATGGCCGCGAGGGCACGGGCCAGGCGGTCCGCATGCCGGTCCAGCGCCCCGCGCGCGGTCTCATCTCCCGCGGCGGCGGCGGCCACGATGCCGCTGGCGTCGCGCTGGCCCTGGCCTTTCCAGTCGGCGGCGAGGGCCGGGCCGCAGAGGAAGGTCTCCAGGCAGCCATGCAGCCCGCACCAGCAGCGCGGCCCCGGATATTCCTCCGGCGTCATCCAGGGCAGGGGGGTATGGCCCCACTCGCCGCCCACCTTGTTGTAGCCCTCGATCAGCCGCCCATCGACGACGATGCCGCCGCCGACGCCCGTGCCCAGGATCACGCTGAACACCACGGCATGGCCGGCGCCCGCGCCATTCGCCGCCTCGCTGAGCGCGAGGCAGTTGGCGTCGTTGGAAACCCGTACGGCCCGGCCCAGCCGGGTGCTGAGATCCACATCCAGCGGCCGGCCGTTGAGACATTGGGTGTTGGCATTGCGCACCAGACCCGTCGCGGGGCTCAGGCTGCCGGGGATGCCCACGCCGACGGGGGAGGGCACCATTACCCCAAGCTCCGCCTCCGCATCCCGCACCAGCCCGGCGATCCGGTCCAGGATGGCGTCGTATTCCTGGGGCGTGGCGGCGCGGCGGCGCAACCGCACCTCGCCGGTCGGGGACAGCGCGACGATTTCCGTCTTGGTGCCGCCGAGGTCGATTCCAATGCGTAGATCCATGGGGGGGAGGATAGGGGGAGAGAAAGGGGTGCCGGAAGCTGGGGGGAGAATGAATTCTCTCCCGGGCGGAATCGACATTCACGAGAGGGAGATTTGGGGCAGAAGAGGAAGGCCGGGGAAAGAATTCCCCGGACCCCTTCTTCTTCTTTTCGAGTTTTCTGGTGCGGCTGTGGGTTGGGTATGGTTTGAGAGGCCAGGCGTTGGGGGCGCGCCGGAGGTCTTAGACCTCCGGCGACTGAGGCTTCAGCCCTTGTTGCCCGTTTTGAATATCATCAAGAGCATCCCCTCCCGGTCCTGAAGCGCCACGCCAGACTCGAAGAAAAAAAGAAGGGTCCGGGGAATTCTTTCCCCGGCCTTCCTCTCCTCCCGCTCAAGCGCCTGCTTGCGCGCGCCGCCCGCCGGTGATCCATTGCCCTGGCCATGAGTGAAACCACGCTCGACGTTCAGGGCCTCACCTGCCCTCTGCCTGTCCTGAAGGCCAATAAGGTGCTGCGCGGCCTGCCGCCGGGCGCGCGCCTGACGGTGCTGGCCACTGACCCTGCCAGTGTGTCCGACTTCCAGGCCTATTGCCGGGAGACGGGCCACGCGCTGGTGAGCTTCAGCGAGGCCGCCGGCCTCTACCGCTTCACCCTTCGCAAGAAGGAGGAGGCCGCCGGGCCTCCGTCATGAGGCGGACGCCATGAGCGTCCTGCTGCTGACGCATCCGAGTGGCCTCGCCCATGAGAATGGCGAGGACCATCCGGAATGCCCGGACCGGCTGCGGGCGGTGATGGCCGCGCTGGAGGCGGAGGAATTCGCCTGCCTCGTGCGGGATGTCGCGCCCCCCGCCACGGAGGACCAGCTCTGCCTGGCGCACCCGGCCGAGTATGTGCGGTGGATACTCTCCATCCGCCCCCAGCCCGGCCATTTCACCCCGCTCGACGGCGACACCGCGATGAACCACGCCAGTGCCGAGGCCGCGCTGCATGCGGCTGGCGCGGCGGTGGCGGCGGTGGATGCCGTCTGCGCCGATGACAGCATCCGCCGGGCCTTCTGCGCCACCCGCCCGCCCGGGCACCATGCCGAGCCCCGCCGGGCCATGGGGTTCTGCCTGTTCGGCAATGCCGTCATCGCCGCCCGGCACGCGCAACGGGCGCATGGGCTGGGCCGCGTCGCCATCCTGGATTTCGACGTGCATCACGGCAACGGCACCCAGGCGGCGGTGTGGGACGACCCCACCATCCTCTTCGCCTCCAGCCACCAATCGCCCTGCTACCCCTATACGGGGGCGGAGGAGGAAAGGGGGGCGGCCGGGAATATCTTCAATGCCACCCTGCCGCCGGGCGCCGATGGCACTGCCTTCCGTGCCGCCTGGGCCCAGCGGCTGCTGCCGGCGGTCGAGGCCTTCGCGCCGGAACTGCTGGTAATCTCCGCCGGCTTCGACGCCCATGCGCGGGACCCGCTGGCGCAATTGCGGGTGCGCGAGGCCGATTTCGGGTGGCTGACCGATGAAATCTGCCGTATCGCCGACCGCCTCTGCGGCGGGCGGGTCGTCTCGCTGCTGGAAGGCGGCTATGATCTGGAGGCGTTGGCGGCCTCCACCGCCGCGCATCTTCGCGCGTTGATGGGCTGAGGCCCGCCGTCGCGCGCCCTGCTGAGTGTTTGAGGTTTCCATGTCCGATACGTCTCGCGCCGTGAAGGCCGACCCCAATGACGTCGCTTCCCTCTCCTTCGAGGCGGCGCTGGCGGAGCTGGACGGCATCGTGAAGAAGCTGGAAGGCGGCCAGGCGAAGCTGGAAGAGGCGATCGCCGATTACGAGCGCGGCGCCGCGCTGCGCCGCCATTGCGAGGCGAAGCTGGCCGAGGCCGAGCAGAAGGTGCAGGCCATCGTCGCCGGCGGAACGCTGCGGGACCTGCCGTGAGCCTGGCCCGCAGCATGTCCCCCCTCCTGGCCGCGTTGAAGGACGCCGCCTTGGAGCTAGAGGAGACGCTGGA
>JH600023.1:34204-38055 GCA_000245075.1 Acetobacteraceae bacterium AT-5844 | reverse complement strand
AAGCCGCTGGCCGAGGCCGCGCGTGAGGCCGGGCTGGAAGCGCGCCGCATCGGCCCCTTCCCCCGCCAGCCGGAGCCGCAGACAGACCCGCGCACCCTGCCGCCGCCGGAGCTGCTGGCGCCGCTGTTCGACACGGCCCGCAACGAGGCGACCATGGCCCAGGCGGGCGATGCCTTCGTCGTCGGCCAGGTGGTGGACATCCTGCGCATCAACCCGGATAGCGACCCGCTGGCCCTCGGCGGTGTGCGCAGCCAGGTGGAGCAGGCGATGCTGAACGATCTGGAAGGCCAGTATCTGGAAGCGCTTCGCCGCGCCGCCAACGTTACCTACAACCCGAACCTGATGGGACAGGTCGTCTCGCAATGAACGCTCTCCGCAGCCCGGATCTCGCCGCTTTCACCGCCGGCTTCGCCGCTGGCGAAGGCCAGGTGCTGTGGCGGGAGCGGGTGGCGGATCTCGACACTCCCGTCGGCGTCTTCCTGAAGCTCGCGCAAGGCCAGCCCAACGCCTTCCTGTTCGAGAGCGTGGAAGGCGGCGCCGCGCGCGGCCGCTATTCCGCCATCGGCCTGGCGCCGGACCTTATCTGGCGGTGCCGGGACGGCAAGGCGGAGATCAACCGCCACGCCCTCTCCGCCCCCCACGCCTTCCAGCCGGTGGACAAGCCAGCGATGGAGAGCCTCGCCGAGCAGATTGCCGCCGCGCAGCTGCCGCTGCCGGCCGGCCTGCCGCCCATCGCTGCCGGGCTGTTCGGCTATCTGGGCTACGACATGGTCCGGCAGATGGAGAAGCTGCCGAGCCTGAAGCCCGATGTGTTGGGCATGCCGGATTCCGTGATGATCCGCCCGACGCTGATCGTCGCTTTCGACCATGTGCGGGACACGCTCACCCTTTGCGCCCCCGTCTGGCCCGATGGCCATGCCGATGCGCAGGCCGCGTGGAGCGCCGCCCAGGCACGGCTGGACGAGGCCGAGGCCGCGCTGGACCGGCCCGTGCCGCGCCCGGCCCCGCCCGCCGACCTGCCGCCGCTGCCCGAGCCCTCCAGCAACTTCGCCAAGGATGACTTCCTGGCGGCGGTGGAGAAGGCCAAGGAGTACATCCGCGCGGGCGACGTGTTCCAGGTGGTGCCGAGCCAGCGTTTCTCGGTGCCGTTCGGCCTGCCGCCGCTGGCGCTGTATCGCGCGCTGCGGCGGATCAACCCGGCGCCCTTCCTGTTCTACTTCGACTTCGGCGGCTTCGCGGCCGTTGGCGCCAGCCCGGAAATCCTGGTGCGGCTGCGCGAGGGCGAGGTCACTGTCCGCCCGCTCGCCGGCACCCGCCCGCGCGGCGCGACGCCGGAGCAGGACAAGGCGCTGGAACGCGAGCTGCTCGCCGATGAGAAGGAGCGCGCCGAGCACCTCATGCTGCTCGATCTCGGCCGGAACGATGTCGGCCGCGTCGCCGAGATCGGCACGGTGAAGGTGACGCAGAGCTTCACCATCGAGCGCTACAGCCAGGTGATGCACATCGCGAGCGAGGTGCGCGGCAAGATCCGCCCCGGCCTGACGGCGCTGGAGGCGCTTTCGGCAGGCTTCCCGGCCGGTACCCTCTCTGGCGCGCCGAAGGTGCGGGCCATGGAGATCATCGAGGAGCTGGAACCCTCCCGTCGCGGCCTTTACGCCGGTGGCGTGGGCTATTTTGGCGTCGATGGCGGCATGGATATCTGCATCGCGCTGCGTACGGCGCTGGTGAAGGATGGCGTCATGCACATCCAGGCCGGCTGCGGCGTCGTGGCGGATTCCGACCCCCTCGCGGAGTATGAGGAAACGCGGGCCAAGGCGCGCGGGCTGGTGCGCGCGGCGGAAGAAGCCGTGCGCTTCGCCGCTGGCCGCCGCTGAGGAGCGCGCCCCGATGATCCTGCTGATCGACAACTACGACAGCTTCACCTTCAACCTTTACCACTTCCTGGGCGATCTCGGCGCGCAGATCGAAGTCCGCCGCAACGACACGCTGCGGGTGGAAGAGGCGCTGGAGATGAAGCCGGAGGCGATCCTCCTCTCCCCCGGCCCCTGCACGCCCAATGAGGCAGGCATCTGCCTGCCGCTCATCGGCGCTGCCGCGAAGGCGGGCGTGCCGCTGATGGGCGTGTGCCTGGGCCACCAGGCCATCGGCCAGGCCTTTGGCGGCATCGTGGAGCGCGCGCCCGTGCCGATCCACGGCAAGGTGTGGGAGATGCGGCACCGGGACACCGACCTGTTCGCCGGCCTGCCCGACCCGTTCAAGGCCACGCGCTATCACTCGCTGGTGGTGCGGAAGGAAGGCCTGCCGGACGCGCTGGAGATGACGGCCTGGACCGAGGACGGCCTCATCATGGGCCTCGCTCACAAGGAACTGCCCATCTGGGGCGTGCAGTTCCACCCGGAGAGCATCGCCAGCCAGCATGGCCACGACATCCTCCGCAACTTCCTGACCATGTCCGGCGTGAAGCTGCCGGCGCGCGACGAGGCCAGCGCCGCATGATTTCCCTGAAGCCCGTCCTGGCGCGCCTGGCGCTGGGCGAGACCCTGGCCGAGAGCGAGGCCGAGCAGGCTTTCGGCATCATCATGGAAGGCGAGGCTACCCCCGCGCAGATCGCCGGCATGCTGATGGCGATGCGCGTGCGCGGCGAGACCGTGGCGGAAATGACCGGCGCCGTCCGCGCCATGCGTGCCCGCATGACGCCTATCGAGGCACCGGCCAATGCCATCGACCTCGTCGGCACCGGCGGGGATGGCGTGGGCACGCTGAACATCTCCACGGCCGCCGCCTTCGTCGTCTCGGGTGCCGGGGTGCCGGTCGCCAAGCATGGCAACAAGGCGCTGTCGTCGAAATCCGGTGCTTCGGACGTTCTTTCGGCCCTCGGCATCAACCTGGACATGCCCATCCCGGCGCTCGCGGAGGTGTTGCGGGACGTGGGCATGGTGTTCCTGGCCGCGCCGCGCCACCACGCCGCCCTGCGCCACGCCGCCGGCCCACGCGTGGAGCTGGGCACCCGCACCATCTTCAACCTGCTTGGCCCGCTGACCAGCCCGGCCCGCGTGAAGCGCCAGATGACCGGCGCCTTCGCGAAGGAATGGCTGCGCCCGATGGCCGAGACCCTCGCCCGCACCGGCACCGAGCATGCCTGGCTGGTGCATGGCCAGGGCCTGGATGAGCTGACCCTCGCCGGCCCCAGCGACGTGGTGGAGGTCAAGGACGGGCAGATCCGCGAGTTCACCATCACCCCCGCCGATGCCGGCCTGCCCGAAGCGCCGGTCGAGGCGCTGATGGGCGGCACGCCCGCCGAGAATGCCGAGGCTCTGGTGGCGTTGCTGCAAGGGGCGCATAGCCCCTATCGGGATTGCGTGGTGCTGAATGCCGCGGCGGCCCTTGTTGTCGCCGGCGAAACGACCGATTTGCGGGCAGCGGCGGAACGCGCGGCGCGCTCAATCGATTCGGGTGCGGCCATGGCCGTGCTGGAACGGCTGCGCAGCGCCACCAACCCCGCCTGACCCTGCTCCATTTTCTACGACCTAAATGACCGCGCTGTTGCGCTGGAAGACCGAGACGGATGAACGCCACCACCCTCCCCGATACGCTGCTTCGCATCCTGGCCGACAAGGAGGGAGAGGTGCGGACCCGCTCCGCAGCCACTTCGCTGGATGAGATCGAGCGCCAGGCGAAGGATGCCGGCAAGCCGCGGGACTTCACCGGTGCGCTGTGCAATGCTGTGGCCGAAGGGCGGATCGGGCTGATCTCCGAGATCAAGCGCGCCTCCCCCTCCGGCGGGCTGATCCGCGACCCCTTCGAGCCGGCGGCCATTGCCCAGGCCTATGAAGCCGCGGGCGCCGCCTGCC
>JH600023.1:0-34184 GCA_000245075.1 Acetobacteraceae bacterium AT-5844 | reverse complement strand
CGCGGGCGCCGCCTGCCTCTCTGTGTTGACGGACGCGCCTTACTTCCAGGGCGAGCCGGCGCATCTCATCGAGGCCCGCGCCGCCTGCAAGCTGCCGGTGCTGCGCAAGGACTTCATGATCGACCCGTGGCAGGTCTTCGAGACCCGCGCCATGGGCGGCGACTGCATCCTGCTGATCATGGCCGCCCTTTCCGACTCCCAGGCGCGGGAGCTGGAAGATGTGGCGCGCAGCCTCGACCTTTCCGTCCTGGCCGAGGTGCATGACGAGCGCGAGCTGGAGCGGGCGCTCGGCCTGCACACCCGCCTGATCGGCATCAATAACCGCGACCTGCGCAGCCTGCGCACGGATCTGGCCACCGCCGAGCGGCTGGTGCCGATGGTGCCCGCCGACCGCATTCCGGTCGCCGAGAGCGGCCTCCGCAACGCGGCCGATGTTCGCCGCATGGCTGATGTGGGCGCCCGCTGCATCCTGGTGGGTGAGCATCTGCTGCGGCAGGCGGATCTGACGGCCGCCGCGCGCGAAATGGTCGAAGCCTGACCGTGCCGGCGCCCACTCAGAGCGGCCTCACGCATTTCGACGCTGAGGGCAAGGCCGTGATGGTCGATGTCTCGGCCAAGCCTTCCACCACGCGCACCGCCATCGCGCGGGGCCGCGTCGTCATGGCCCCCGCCACGCTGGAGACCATCCGGCAGGGCGGCATCGGCAAGGGCGACGTTCTGGGTGTGGCGCGGCTGGCCGGCATCATGGGCGCCAAGCGCACGTCGGATCTCATTCCGCTGTGCCACCCCCTGCCGCTGTCCTCAGTGAAGGTGGAGTTGGTGCCGGTGTCGCCGGATGCCGTGGAGATCGAGGCCACCGCCAAGACGACCGGCCAGACCGGGGTCGAGATGGAAGCCCTGACGGCCGTGACCGTCGCGGCGCTCACCGTCTACGACATGTGCAAGGCCATCGACCGCGGCATGCGCGTGGAGGCGGTGCGGCTGGTGCGCAAGGAAGGCGGCAAGTCCGGCGCCTGGGTTGCGCCGGAAGACGCCACACCAGAGGACATGGCCGGAGACACGCCCTGAGATGCTGTCCGTCGAGGAAGCCCGCGCCCGCATCCTCGGTGCGCTGAAGCCTGTTGGCCCGGAAACGGTCGCGCTCTCCGAGGGCTGGGGCCGGGTGCTCGCGGCGCCTGTCGTCTCGCGGTTGACCCAGCCTCCGGCTGATGTTTCCGCCATGGATGGCTACGCGGTGCGGGCTGCCGACGCAGTGGAAGGCGCTGTGCTGCGCGTTACCGGCGCCGCCCCGGCGGGACATCCGTTCCGGGGCAGTGTCGGCGCGAGCGAGGCTGTGCGCATTTTCACCGGCGCCATCGTGCCCGCCGGTGCCGACGGCATTCTGCTGCAAGAGGATGCTGTTGTTGAGGGCGAGCAGGTCACGGTGAAGGAAACCGTCCAGCCCCGGCGCTGGATCCGCCCCGCCGGGCTGGACTTCGCCGAGGGCGAGACGCTGCTGCCGGCCGGCCACCGGCTGACGGTGCGGGATATCGGGCTGGCCGCCGCTGGCAATCACGCCTGGCTCAGCGTGTATCGCGCGCCGCGCATCGGCATTCTGGCGACGGGCGATGAAATCTCCTTGCCCGGCGAGCCCATCGGCCCGGGCGGCATCGTCTCCTCCAACGCCCATGCGCTGGCGGCTCTGGTGCGCGCGGCGGGCGGCATGCCCGTGGTGTTGCCCATTGCGCGCGATGACATCGCCGCCATCGCCGAGGCTGGGCACGCCGCGCGCGGTTGCGACCTGCTGGTCACAACAGGCGGCGCGAGCGTCGGCGAACATGACCTGATCCAGAAAGCGTTGATGCCGGAAGGTTTCAAACTGGATTTCTGGAAGATCGCCATGCGGCCGGGCAAGCCGCTGATCTGGGGTCAACTTGGCGAGACGCCTTTGCTGGGCCTGCCCGGTAATCCTGTCTCCAGCCTGGTCTGCGGAATCGTCTTTCTTTGGCCTGCAATCAAGGCATTAGGCGGGCAGCCCGGCCAGTTGCCGACGCACCGCCCTGCTCTGCTCGGCGCGTCGCTGCCGGAGAATGACCGCCGCGCCGATTATCTCCGCGCTCGCCTTTCCCAGGGCGATGATGGCATGCTGGTGGCCATGGCCTTCGAGAAGCAGGACAGTTCCATGCTGAAGACCATGGCGCGCGCCGATGCGCTGCTTCTGCGCGCCCCGCACGCGCCTGCCCTGCCGGCGGGCGCCCCTGTGGAAGTGATCGTACTGAGCGAGCTAGGCCTTTGATGAGCCCCGAATCACGGTTGACCGGCACAGCAGAACTTTTGTAGAACATCCCCTTGAGGTTTCCGGTTTGTTCGCCGGGCTGCAAACAGGGAATTCGCCGTATGCTGACGCGCAAGCAGCACGAACTGCTGATGTTCATCGATCGTCACCTGCGCGACACCGGCTTCTCGCCCTCCTTCGAGGAGATGAAGGAAGCGTTGCGCCTGCGCTCCAAATCCGGCATCCACCGCCTGATCACCGCGCTGGAGGAACGAGGCTTCCTTCGCCGCCGCGCCCACCGCGCCCGTGCTCTGGAGGTTATCCGCCTGCCGGAAGGTGTGACCCAGCGCCCCGCCGCTGAGACGCCCGCGCCCCGTGCCGCTGCGATGCCGCCCAATGTCATCCGAGGTAATTTCGCGCCCAATCTGGCTGGGCAGAAGGCAGCCCCGGAAGCGGCTGCCGTGCATCTGCCGCTCTATGGGCGCATTGCCGCGGGCCAGCCGATCGAGGCATTGCGGGACCAGGGCAGCAGCGTGGAGGTCCCCCTCGCCCTGCTGAGCAGTGGTGAGCATTACGCCCTGGAAGTCTCGGGTGACTCCATGACAGGGGCCGGCATCCTAGATGGCGACACCGTCATCATCCGCCGTGGTGAAGTTGCCGATAACGGCGATGTCGTGGTCGCGCTGGTGGATGACAGCGAAGTGACGCTGAAGACGCTGCGCCGCCACCGTAGCTCCATTGCGCTGGAGGCCGCCAACCCGGCCTATGAGACCCGCATCTTCGGCCCGGACCGGGTGAAGGTGCAGGGCAAGCTGGTCGGCCTGCTGCGCCGCTACTGATCGCCAGCCGATCGGGCCGCCGCTTCCCGCTGCCAGGCTGGCACGGGTGGTGGCGGTACCCAGGGGCGCACACCCCGCCATTCCCTGTCTGACATCACACGAATGCCGTCGGCGCCCAGCCAGATGGCGTGTGGGCCGTTCCGCCATACGCTGAAGCGGTCCACAGCCACGCTGCCCCGGCAACGTCCGCGAATCGGCTCTGCCGAGACCATCAGCTGAGCCTGACCGCAAAAAGGCTGCGCCTGGATAGGGGGCGCGCGCTCTCCGCGCCGCACTTTTTCCGGCCGCAGCAGCAGGATTGGCGACGCGTCGGCCGCCAGGGTCAGGGTGCAGGCGGTCGGGGTGCAGGAACCAACGCCTCCAGGCAACTCACCGCTGGCGGGAAGCGGAGTAGCGCCCTCTTCTCCCCAGCTCCGAAGCCAGGATTCTCGCACGAGCGATGAGGCGCCGCTCGAACGTTGGAGAAGGATGCCATCATCCGTGCGGAAGGCGATCAGCCGTGCATCGGAGGAGACGAGCACGTCCGGCGGCGTCACCCAGGCAGCTCCGCTGAGGCCCAGCGCCATGAGCGGAATGCCCGCCAGCCGCCAGCGCTGCCGCCACAGGCAGAGCCACAACATGCCCAATGTCGTGACAGCCAGCCCCCAGGGCGGAATAGGCGCCGCCGTCAGCGCGGCGCCGGGCCAGGACGCAACGGCGTGTGCCACCAGAAGCGTGGCATCCACCCCCCAGCGCATGGGAATCAGCGCCCAACTTTCCAGGCCAAAAGGCATCAGGGCGAGCGCTGCCATGCCGGCGGGCATTACCAGCACGGAGGTCAACGGCACTGCCACCGCGTTGGCGGCAATGCCGTAGAGCTGCAGCCGGCCGAAATGGTGTAGCCCATAGGGTGTGGTCGCGAGCCCGGCCAGCAGCGAAGTCAGCGTCAGGCCGATCAGTATGATCGCCGGCCGCCGCCACCACTCCGGCTGAGCGCGCCACCGCGCCATGGCCGGGCCGCTCCATTCCGCGCCAGCAATCAGCACCAGCACGGCCGCGAAGCTCATCTGGAAGGAAGGCCCGGTCAGGGCATCTGGTTGGATGGCCATGACGATGGCCGCCGCCACGGCAAGGGTCCGCAGCGAGAGCGCGCGCCGGCCGATCAACACGCCCAGCGTGACCAGCGCCGCCATGGCGAAGCTACGCACCATGGGCACCTGCGCGCCGGTCAGCAGCACATAGCCGAGGCCGAGCAGCAGTGCCCCGGGCGTGGCCACCGCCTTGCTGTCGCATCGCAACGCCAGCCAGGGCACGAGGGCGATGAGGAAACGGATAACCCCAAAGCCAAGCCCCATGGCGATGGCGATGTGCAGGCCGGAAACTGAGAGCAGGTGCGCCAGACCGGAATCACGCATCGCCGCCATATCCGTCGCCGGGATGGCCGTCTGCGAGCCGGTCAGTAGCGCCGAGGCGACGGCACCGGCGCCGCCAGGGATGTTGGCGCTGATCCGTTCCTCGATAATGCGCCGCAGCTGCGCGAAGGCTGACGCCGGCTCCGGCTCCCCTAACCGCTCGGCTGGCCCGATGGCGAAGCCGGAACCTCCGAGCCCCTGGAAGAAGGCTGTGCGCTGAAAGTCCCATGCTCCGGGATAGGCTGGCATGGCTGGCTCCCGCACCAGGGCGCGGACTTTCAGCCGGTCCCCGGGCATGGGCTGTAGCGTGTCGCGCGCCCGCAGGCGGATACGCAGCTTACGGGGCAGCACAGGTTCGTCCGGACCCAGCCGCGCTTCCGTGAGAGTAACCCGTACTCCCTCCGGCAGCGCATCGACATCCTCGACAATTCCCTCAACGAAAACGGCTTTCGCGGGCAGGTCGAGTGGCGGCGGTAGGCGAGCGGTGTGCCAGAGGGAGACGGCGAAGCCAAGGGCAACAGCCCCGGCCATGGCTGCTGCCCATGCCGCCAGCGGCCAGCGTCGCGCCAGCAGAGCCGCAAGCCCCAGCAAAGGCCAGGGTAGCCAGAGCCAGACCGGGTCCGGCTCCTCCCGTAGTCCGAAATAGGCCAGCACCCCTCCGCCCATGGCAACGGGAAGCCATAACGGCAGGCGCTGCCACTCCGCCGCGAGCAGCGCACGCAGCGGCACCGCCCAGTGGAAAGGGACGAGCAGGATGGACAGAAACGCCCGCATACCGGCCCAGGGCCAAGACACGCGAAGGGCGGCAAGGGCTTGCACGGATATTCAACCTCCGCGCGCACTCTACAGCAGAGATGCCGCGTGGTAGAAGCAGGGGCTCTGAGGAAATCTCACGAGCCCCCGGGGCTCGAAGGAATCTGGCCGACGCTATGACCGTACGCACCCGCTTCGCCCCCTCCCCGACCGGGTATCTGCACATTGGAGGCGCGCGCACCGCCCTCTACAACTACCTGTTCGCGCGTCACCATGGCGGCCAATACCTGCTGCGTATCGAAGACACCGATAAGCAACGCAGCACCAAGGAAGCGGTCGACCAGATCCTCAAGAGCCTCGACTGGCTCGGGCTGAGCGCCGACGAGCCGCCGGTGATGCAGAGCGAGCGCGAGGCGCGCCATGCCGAGGTGGCCATGGAGCTGCTGGCGGCGGGCAAGGCCTATTACTGCTACTGCACGCCCGAGGAACTCGCGGAAATGCGCGAGAAGGCGATCGCCGAGAAGCGCCCGCCGCGCTACGACGGCCGCTGGCGCGACCGTGATCCCTCTGAGGCGCCGGCCGGGGTGAAGCCCGCCATCCGCATCAAGGCGCCGCGCGAGGGTGAGATGGTCGTCCACGACCTCGTCCAGGGCGAGGTGCGCGTACAGGCCAGCGAGCTGGACGACCTGATCATCCTGCGCTCGGACGGCACGCCGACCTATCTGCACGCGGTGGTGGTGGATGACCATGACATGGCCATCACCCATGTCATCCGCGGCGACGATCACCTGACCAATACTTTCCGCCAGGCAATCATCTATGATGCCATGGGCTGGACGCGGCCGCGCTTCGCGCACATCCCACTGATCCACGGTGCTGATGGCGCGAAGCTGTCCAAGCGCCATGGCGCGGTGGGCGCGCTGGAGTTCCGGGACCAGGGCTTCCTGCCGGAAGCGGTGTGCAACTACCTGCTGCGCCTTGGCTGGGGCCATGGCGATGAGGAGTTCGTGCCGCGTGAGCGCGCCATCGAGCTGTTCGACCTGAAGGATGTCGGCCGCGCCGCGAGCCGTATGGATTACGCGAAGCTCACGCACCTGAACGCGCAGTATCTGCGCCAGAAGGACCCGGATGCCATCACGGGCGACGTGCTGTCCATTCTGCGCGACCGTGGCCCGCTGCCCGAGGGCGCCCGCGCCACCATTCGCGCGCTGATGCCCGACATCATGCCGCGCGCCCGCACGCTGGTGGAGGCCGCTGACATGTGCGGCTTCGCCATCGCCACCATCCCGCTGACCTTCGACCCGAAGGCGCAGGCCGTGCTGACGGACGAGACCAAGGAGCGCCTGCGCGACCTGGCGGAGTTCCTTGAGGATGCTCCCTGGGAGCGTGAGGATCTCGACAAGTGGCTGCGCGACTATGCGGATGTGAAGGAACTCAAGCTTGGTATGGTGGCGCAGCCGCTGCGCGCGGCCTTGACCGGCAGCACGCAGTCGCCCCCAATCGATGCCGTGCTGTTCGCGCTGGGCAAGGGAGAGGCTCTGGCCCGGATTCGCGCCGCCGCAGCCTGAGGAACATCCAACAATGAACAAGTCGCTCCTCGAAGCCCTGAAGGACATGCAGCCGGGTCTGGCTGCCATCCGGCAGGACATTCATGCCCACCCCGAGATCGGCATGGAGGAGGAGCGGACTTCGGCCCTTGTCGCCGCCAAGCTGAAGGAATTCGGCCTGGAGGTGACGGAGGGTGTCGGTAAATACGGCGTCGTCGGCTCCCTGAAGGGCCGGCTTCCGGGCCAGCGCGCCATCGGCCTCCGCGCCGATATGGATGCGCTGATGATCAAGGAGGCGACGGGCCTGGCCTATGCCTCCCTGAATCCCGGCAAGATGCATGCATGCGGCCATGACGGCCACACCACCATGCTGCTGGGCGCTGCGCAGTATCTGGCGAAGAACCCGGATTTCGGTGGCACCGTCCACTTCATTTTCCAGCCGGCCGAGGAAGGCCGTGGCGGCGCCGTCGCCATGCTGAAGGACGGGTTGTTCGAGCGCTTCCCCGTCGATGCCGTTTATGGCCTGCACAATCAGCCGGGCCTGCCGCTGGGCGAGTTCGCCACCCGCACCGGCCCGGCCCTCGCCGCCAGCGACGGGTGGGAAGTGACGTTCAGCGGCACCGGGGGCCATGGCGGTGCCACGCCGCATCTTTCGACCGATGTCACCATCGTCACGGCGCAGTTCATTATGGCGCTGCAGACCATCGTCAGCCGCAATGTGGCGGCGGTGGAGTCCGCAGTCATCAGCGTGGGCGCCATCGAGGGCGGCTCCTTCGGCTCGACCAATGTGATGCCGGCGAAGATGCGCATTGGCGGCACGGCGCGGAGCTACCTGCCCGAGGTGCGGGACCTGATGGAGCGCCGCATCGCGGAGCTGGCGCACAGCGTAGCCGCCACCTTCGGCTGCACGGCGGAGCCGACATATCGCCGCGGCACCACGGCGCTGTTCAACCACCCCGAGCAGACCAAGAACGTGGTGGCCGCTGCTGCCGCGCTGGTGGGCGAGGAGAAGGTGGAGCCGAATGCGGCGCCGGTGACGGGCGGCGAGGATTTCGCCTTCATGCTGGAGGCCCGCCCGGGCTCTTTCGTCTTCATGGGCCAGGGCGCGGGTGGCGCGACCTCGGAAGGGCTTCACACCCCTACATACAACTTCAACGACGATGCCATCCCCTATGGTGTCGGCTACTGGGTCAGCCTGGTGCAGCAGGAGATGGGCGCTGCGCGCTGAGCGCAGCCCCCGTTAGCTAAGGAGAATGCACGAAATGCGGCGTTGGGCATTGCTGCTGGGCCTTGGCCTGGCTCTTTCCACGGCCTCGTCCGGATCGGGTGAGGCGCAGCAGCCGGCGCAGTCCGGCCCGCCGCATGCGTGGCTCTACGGCACCTGGACCGGCGGCATCTTCCCCGCCACCGAGACGGAAGGTGCTGCCTGCTTCGGCCAGCCGACGGTGATCTTCACGCGTGACGTCGTCATGCGCAGCTCGCCGCTGGACGTCGCCTATCGCCAGAGGCTGGTGGAGACGGCGACCGCGACACCGAATGGTGTCGACTTCCGCCTGGTTCCGGTGGGTCCGGCCCAGCCTGGCCGCGCGCCGCTGGGCGTCGGCTTCGGTTGCGCGGACGTGAATACGCTGCGTGTCGAGCGCCGGGGCGAGAATGAGATTGTCTTTCCGGACTGCGCGGAATTCCCCTCACCGCTGAAGCGCTGCGTTTCGCGCTGACGTTTCGTTAGGGAGCATCGGCTTATCCTCCTCCGCGACGGAATCCGCGTGAGAAGACCAAAATGGCCACCGATGCTCCCGACCGCCGGTTGATCGCCTACACGCTCGACCGGCCTTTGCCCCCCATCCACCCCGCCCCGGTCAGGCGGGACTGGATGGACGCGTCGCCGCAGGGCTTTGCTTATCGTTGCCTGCCGCTGACCATCGCCAACAGCCATGGCTGGGTGGTGCTGGGCGAGAGCAGCTTCGACGCCGTATGGAATGGCGGCAACCAGCCGGGCGACATCACCCTGAAGTTTCGGCAGGAGGCGCATGCGAAGCCTGTCAGCCATTTCGGGGCCGGTATCCTCACCTTTCATGTTGATGCGCTGCTGCGAACGCCCCCCGGGGTGAATCTCTGGGTTTCCGGCCCCCCCAATATGCCGAAGGACGGCATTCAGCCGCTCACCGGCGTGGTGGAGGCCGACTGGGCCCCGATGACCTTCACCATGAACTGGCGGTTCACGCGCCCCTTCCATCCGGTGCGATTCGAGGCTGGAGAGCCGATCTGCTTCTTCTTTCCCGTTCCGCGCGGCATCGTGGACGGGACGCGGCCAGAGACGCGCGCCCTGGCGGAGGAGCCTGAGCTGCACGCCGCCCACCACAGTTGGCGCCAGGCTCGCAGTGACTTTAATGCAGGCTTGAAGCAGGAGGGCAGCGCGGCGCGGGCGCAGGGCTGGCAGCGGCATTATCATCGCGGGCGCTCGCCCACGGGCATGGTGGCCGCCTATGGGCACAACACGCGCACGCAGGCCAAGCCGTTCCCCGCCAGTTAGACGGGGAGCGTCACAACGGCGGAGAGGCCGCCCTCCGGCCGGTTGCGCAACACGACGTCGCCGCCATGGGCGCGCAGGATATTCCGCGCGATAGGCAAGCCGAGTCCTGTGCCGCCCGTCTCCCGGTTGCGGCTCGTTTCCAGGCGGCGGAAGGGTTGGAACACCACCTCCAGCGCGTCCTCGGGGATGCCGGGGCCGCTATCCTCCACGCGCACCGTCAGCAGCCCCTGGCTTGGCGGTTCCATCGTCACCTTGACGGTGTTGCCATAGTTCAGGGCGTTGTTGACGAGATTGGCCAGGGCCCGTTTCAGCGCGATGGGCCGCCCGCGAATGCGCTGACGCTCCGGCCCGTCATAGGCAATCGCCTCTGCCGGCAATTCCGGCCGGGCGTCGGCGGCCTCGTCCAGCACGGTACGGCAGAGGGCGGCCAGATCCATCGCCACGGAGGGCTCGGTCGCGGAATCATCCCGGGCGAAGGCCAGGGTGGCGTTCACCATGGCCTCCATCTCGTCCAGATCGGCCAGCATCTTCCGGCGCTGCTCGTCGTCATCCATGAACTCGGCGCGCAGGCGGAGCCGCGTGATCGGCGTGCGCAGGTCATGACCGATGGCGGCGAGCATCTGCGTGCGGTCGCCCACGAAGCGGCGGATGCGCTCGGCCATGGTGTTGAAGGCGCGCGCGGCCGTGGCCACTTCGCTTGGCCCCTGCTCCGGCAAGGGCGGCGCGTTCACGTCCCGGCCCAGGCGCTCGGCGGCACGTGCCAGGGCGGAGACGGGCCTGGTCAGCCGGCGGGTGGCAATCAGGATCAAGGCCAGCGCCGCGCCGGTCATCAGCACGAAAGCGATGAGGAAGGTTTCCGAGTGCCAGGGGCGCGGCGGTGGCAGGGTGAGCCACATGTTCAACCACGGCCCATCCGGCAGCCGCATGGCGACGACCAGGGTGCCCGGCCGCTGGGCCGAGGCCACCAGTGCTTCCCGCGGGCGGAAGCGCGGCGGGCTGGAGGCGATCAGGTCGAGCTGGAACAGCCGCACCAGGGAAAGCGGCGCGCGCGGCATGCCCGGGCGGACAGCGGGAAATTCCGAGATCTCGGCGGCGAGGCCGTCCGGCATCTCGATATCGAACAGCATCGATTCGCGCCGCTCAGGCGGCGCAAGCAGCATGATGCGCCAGATGCCAAAGGCCCGGGCGGTAATCTCACGCGACACACCCAGGCGCTGCACATCCACCCGGTCCAGCGCATGAATGGTCAGGCCAGCGGCCTGCACCATCATCAGCGCAAGGGTGAGGAAGACGGCGGTGCGCCCGGCCAGGCTGCGCGGCAAGAGGCGCCGCATCATCAGAAAGTCACCCGGCGGTCTCTTCCGTACGCTCGCCCCGCTCGGCGCTCTTCTCCACCGTTGCGGCCAGCACGTAGCCACCGCCGCGCACCGTCTTGATCAGGGTGGGGTTGCGCCCGTCATCCTCCAGCTTGCGGCGGAGGCGGGAGACGGCAACGTCGATGGCGCGGTCGAACGGCCCCGCCTGCCGGCCGCGCAGCAGGTCCATCAGCATGTCGCGCGTCAGCACGCGGTTGGGGCGCTCCACCAGCACCATCAACAGCTCGTACTCGCCCCCGGTCAGCGGTACCTCGACACCTTCGGGGTTCAGCAGGCGGCGGCGGGCGGGCTCCAGCGTCCAGCTCGCGAAGCGGATCGCCTTGGGAGGCGGCTCCTGGCTGCTGCCGCTCTCGCCATTGGCCCGGCGCAGCACGGCGCGGATGCGCGCCAGCAGCTCCCGGGGGTTGAAGGGCTTCGCCACATAGTCGTCGGCGCCCAGCTCCAGCCCGACGATCCTGTCGGTCTCCTCGCTCATCGCCGTCAGCATGACGATGGGCACGTCCGACTGGCTGCGCAGCCAGCGGGCAAAGTCCAGTCCGGACTCGCCCGGCAGCATGAGATCCAGCACGACCAAGTGGTAGCGGCCCAGTGGCCAGAGGCGCCGGGCCTCCCGCGCATCGCGCGCCGCGGTGACGCGGCAGGCCTGCCGTTCGAGGAATTTCGACAGCAGATCGCGGATTTCCCGGTCGTCATCGACCACGAGGATATGTGGAGGCGGTTCCATGTTCTCGAACATACCTGCAATATGGCGTGGGCGTCGCGGGCGATTGTAACAGGCTTTTGCCTGCGCGTGTCCGGTTTCCCTTCGTTTCATTACGGCAATTCAAACATTTCCCCGCGCCGGTGGCAGGGATGTGCGTCGCACCCGTTGGCGCAGGGCCAGGGGCGTGTCACCTTGCGCCGCATCATGCCCAGCCTTCGCCTCTCCGCGCGTGTCGCGGCCACTGACGCGCCCCCTATCCCCGCCGCCCGCGCCTGGGCTGCCCGCTACAGCGGCGCGGCCGGGCCGATGATCGACCTGACCCAGGCCGTGCCGGGCTACCCGCCGCATCCTGAATTGCTGGAGCGCCTGGGCCGCGCGGCGGCAGACCGGACCTGCGCGGGCTACGGGGCCATCGATGGCGACATGCCGCTGCGGGAAGCGCTGGCGGAGGAGCTGGCCGGCTTCTATGGGGCAAGCTTCAGCCCGGCGGACATCGCCATCACCGCCGGCTGCAACCTGGCCTTCACCATGACGATGACGGTGCTGGCCGGCAGCGGCGATGCGGTACTGCTGCCCACCCCCTGGTACTTCAACCACCGCATGGCGCTGGAGCTGCTGGGCGTCGAGGCGGTGCCCTTCGAGACCCGTGCCGAGGATGGCTTCGTGCCAGACCCGGAGCGCCTCGCGGCGGCGCTGACGCCGAATATCCGCGCGGTGGTGCTGGTCAGCCCCAATAACCCTACCGGCGCCATCTATCCGCCGGCCACTATCGCCCGCATCGCCGAGATCTGCCGCGCGCGCGGCATCTGGCTGGTGCTGGACGAAACCTATCGGGACTTCCTGCCGGAAGGCGGCATGCCGGAAGGCGGCATGCCGCCGCACGAGTTGTTCCAGGACCCGGATTGGCGGGATGGCGTGGTGCAGCTCTACTCCTTCGCCAAATCCTATTGCATTCCCGGCCACCGCGTCGGCGCCGTCGTGGGTGGTGGCGCCTTCCGGGCGGAGCTGGCGAAGGTGCTGGACACGATGCAAATCTGCCCGGCCCGCCCGGCACAGGCAGTGCTGGCATGGGCCATTCCGGCGCTGCGGGAATGGCGGGCGGGCAACCGCGCCATCATGGCCGGCCGCGCGCGCGCCTTCCGCACGGCCATGGCGCAGGCGCCGGATTGGAAGATCGACGCTCTCGGCACCTATTTTGCCTATCTGCGGCTGCCGGAAGGCGCGCCGGACGCGCTGGCGACGGCTGAGGCGCTGGCTGCCACGCGCGGCCTGCTGGCGCTGCCTGGCCCCTTCTTTGGTCCGGGCCAGCAGCGGCATCTGCGCCTCGCCTTCGCCAATGCGGAGGAAAGCTCGCTGGCCGCTCTGCCTGAACGCCTGGCTGCCCTCCCTGCCGTTGCGGCCTGAAGGGCATATATAACCATCTTGTCATCCGCGCCGGGTGGCGCGATGGGTGGCGCGCTGAAAAGGAAGCCTCCGATGACCGATTCCGCTTTCTCCCTTCGTCGCCGCGCCCTGCTGGGCGGTCTGGCTGCCGGAACCGTGGCGCATCATCTGGCGCGCCCGGCACTGGCACAGGGCAGCGGGCCGATCCGCATCGGCGAGATCAACTCCTATACGGCGCAGCCCGCCTTCCTGAACCCGTACCGCAATGGCTGGATCCTGGCGCAGGAGCAGATCAACGCGGCCGGCGGCGTGCTGGGCCGCCCGCTGGAGACGCTGAGCCGGGATGACGCGGGTAAGCCGGAAGATGCCATCCGCATCGCCGGCGAGTTGCTGAATGCCGAGAAGGTGGCCTTCATCGCGGGTGGCTACCTCTCCAATGTGGGTCTCGCGCTGGGCGACTTCGCGCTCCAGAACAAGGTTCTCTATGCGGCAGGCGAGCCGCTGACCGATGCGCTCGTCTGGTCCAAGGGCAACCGCTACACCTTCCGCCTGCGCCCCAGCACCTACATGCAGGCGGCGATGCTGGTGGAGGAAGCCGCCAAGCTGCCTGCGAAGCGCTGGGCCACGGTCGCGCCGAACTATGAGTACGGCCAGTCGGCCGTGCGCTGGTTCCGGGAGCTGCTGAAGAAGGCGAAGCCGGATGTGGAATTCGTGGGCGAGCAGTTCCCTGCCCTCGGCCGCATCGATGCCGGCGCCACGGTACAGGCGCTGGAGCGGATGCGCCCGGACGGCATCTTCAACGTCACCTTCGGCGTGGACCTGACGAATTTCGTCCGCCAGGGCAACACGCGTGGCCTGTTCGAGGACCGCGCGGTAGCCTCCATGCTGACGGGCGAGCCCGAATATCTGGAGCCGATGGGCGAGGAGTGCCCGGAAGGCTGGATCGTCACCGGCTATCCGCGGGACACGCTGGACAACCCGGTGCACACCGCCTTCCGCGAGGCCTATCGCAAGCGCTTCAATGAGGAGCCGAAATGCGGTTCCATCGTCGGCTACGACCTGGTGCTGGCCATTGCCGCCATGCTGAAGAAGGCTGGTAACACCGAGACCGAAGCCATGGTCGATGCCTTCGAGGGCATCCGCTACCCCACCGCCTATGGCACGGGCGAGGTGGAGTTCCGCAAGATCGACCACCAGGCCACGCTCGGCTGCTTCGTCGGCCGCACCAAACTGAATGGCCGCGTCGGTGGCATGGTGGACTGGCGTTACGCCGACGGTGCCAACTACCTGCCGGCGGATGACGTGGTGCGGGGCTGGCGCCCGCAGGGGTAAGGAAGGTTGGACTCGCTGATCGTCCAGGCGCTGAACGGGCTGGCCAGCGCGTCCTCGCTCTTTCTCGTCGCGGCGGGCCTGACGGTGATTTTCGGCGTCAGCCGCATCGTCAACTTCGCCCATGGCAGCCTGTACATGCTGGGCGCCTATTTGGGCTGGACGCTGACGGCACATGGGCCGTTAGCGCAGCTTGGCGGCTTCTTCGGCTTCTGGGGCGGCGTGCTGCTGGCGGCTGCGGCGACCGGGTTGATCGGCGCCGCGATCGAGTTCTTGCTGCTGCGACGGATTTATCGGGCACCGGAACTGTTCCAGCTTCTCGCGACCTTTGCCGTCGTGTTGATCGTGCAGGATCTCACGCTGCTGATCTGGGGGCCGCAGGATCTGCTTGGGCCGCGTGCGCCGCTGCTGCGGGGCGCCACGCAGATCTTCGGCCTGCGCTTCCCCCGCTACGAGCTCTTCCTGATCTGCGTCGGGCCGGTAATGCTGGCGCTGCTGTGGCTGCTGTTCCACCGCACACGCTTCGGCATTCTCGTCCGTGCCGCCACGCAGGACCGGGAAATGGTGGCGGCGCTTGGCGTCGATCAGCGGAAGCTGTTCACCAGCGTCTTCGCGCTGGGCTCCGCCCTGGCGGGTCTTGCCGGCGCGCTGCAATTGCCGCGTGAGGCCGTGAACCTGCACATGGACATGGCGGTGATCGTCGAGGCGTTCGTGATCGTCGTCATCGGCGGGCTGGGGAGCCTGGGTGGCGCTTTCCTGGCCGCCCTGCTCATCGGTGAATTGCACGCCTTCGGGATTTTGATCTTCCCGCGCATCACGCTGGTGCTGGCCTTCCTCGTGATGGCCGCCGTGCTGATCCTGCGGCCACACGGGCTGATGGGGCGCAAACCCTCCGGCCTGCCACCGGCCTCCATCGCCTCGCCTCCCTTGCCGGGCACGCCAAAATGGCTCGCCCAGGCGGGGCTCGTGGCGCTGGTACTGCTGCTGGTGCTGCCGCCCTTCCTGGGCGACTACACCCTTTCCGTCATGGCCGACATGGCGATGATGGTGCTGTTCGCCGCCAGCCTGCATCTCATCATGGGCCCTGGCGGCATGGCAAGCTTTGGCCACGCTGCCTATTTCGGCGCTGGGGCCTATGGCGCCGCGCTGCTCGCCAAGCACCTGATGGCGCCGATGGAAGTCGGGCTGATCTTCGCGCCTTTCGCCGCTGGCATCGTGGGGTTGGTTTTCGGCTGGTTCTGCGTGCGTCTCTCCGGCGTCTATTCGGCGATGCTGACCCTCGCCTTCGCGCAGATCGCCTGGAGCACCGCCTTCCAATGGGTGGAGTTCACGGGCGGCGACAACGGCATTCTCGGCGTGTGGCCCAGCGAATGGGCGCGTGGGAAGCTGGTGTTCTGGTATCTCTCGCTCGCGCTGTGCGGGCTGGGCGTGGTGCTGCTGCGGCGCGTGCTCTTCGCCCCCTTCGGCATGGCCCTGCGCGCCCAGAGAGATTCTCCGCTGCGGGCTGAAGCCATCGGGATCGACACGGTGCGCGTGCGCTGGGTGGCCTTCGCCATCGCGGCGGCCGCGGCGGGCATGGCGGGCGCGCTGTTCGCCTATGGCAAGGGCAGTGTCTTCCCCTCTTTCCTCGGCATTCCACGCAGCGTGGATGCGCTGGTGATGGTGCTGCTCGGCGGCGTGCAGACGGTGCTCGGCCCGCTGTTCGGCGCCGTGGCCTATACCGGCCTGCAGGAGCAGCTCTCCCGGGTTTCCGATCTTTGGCGGCTGGTGCTGGGCTTTGCCATTCTGGCGCTGGTGCTGTTCTTCCCGGGCGGCCTCGCCGGCGCGTTGCGAGCCCGGGAGGAGCGGGCGTGACCGCGCCGGTTCTGGAAGCCGAGGGGCTGAGGAAGTCCTGGGGTGGCGTCGCGGCGGTGGATGGCGTGTCGCTCTCCGTGCATGCCGGGGAGATGCTCGCGCTCATCGGGCCGAATGGGGCCGGGAAGAGCACCTGCTTTAACATGCTCAACGGGCAGATCCGGCCCGAAGCCGGGCGGGTGATACTGCTGGGGCGGGATGTTACCGGGCAGGCGCCGCGCACCGTCTGGCGGCTTGGCGTCGGGCGCACCTTTCAGATCACGGCCACCTTTGGCTCCATGACCGTGCTGGACAATGTGCGGATGGCGCTGCTCTCGCACCATCGGCGGCTGTTCAGCCTGTGGCGCCCGGCGGCGTTGCAATACTCGGCGGAGGCGTTGGCGGCGCTGGCACGCGTCGGGTTGCAGGAGCAGGCGGATCGTCCCTGCGCGGTTCTCGCCTATGGCGATCTCAAGCGGCTCGAACTCGCCATTGCACTGGCCAATGAGCCGCGCCTGCTGCTGATGGATGAGCCCACAGCCGGCATGGCCCCAGCGGAGCGGGCCGGGCTGATGGCGCTGACGGCGCGCATCGCCAAGCAGGCCGGCATCGCCGTGCTGTTCACCGAGCACGACATGGATGTCGTCTTCGGCCATGCGGACCGCATCCTGGTGCTGGACCGGGGTAAGCTCATCGCGGGCGGGACGCCCGAGGCCGTGCGGGCCGATGCGCGGGTGCGCGAAGTCTATCTCGGCGGCGGGGTACATTGATGCTGCGGGTGGAAGGGCTGCACGCCCATTACGGCCAGGCGCATATCCTGCACGGTATCTCGCTGGAGGTGGCGCAGGGAGAAATCGTCTGCCTGCTGGGCCGCAATGGCGCCGGCAAGAGCACGACGATGAAGAGCATCATGGGCCTGGTGCCGCCCAGCGCGGGCTGCGTGGAATTCGATGGACGCGATCTGGCAGGACGTCCCGCTTTCGAGATCGCCCGTGCCGGTATCGGCTATGTGCCGGAGGAACGCCGCATCTTCACCGAGCTCACGGTGGAGGAGAATCTCGCCGTGGGCCGCCGCCCCGCCCCCGCCGGAATGAAGCCCTGGACGCCGGAGCGCGCCTATGAGCTTTTCCCTGTTCTTGGCGAGATGCGCCGCCGCCCGGGCGGCAGGATGAGCGGCGGCGAACAGCAGATGCTGACCATTGCCCGCACGCTGATGGGCAATCCACGGCTCCTGCTCCTGGATGAGCCCTCGGAGGGGCTGGCTCCCGTGATCGTGGAACGGATGGCCACCGCGATCCTGGCGCTGAAGCGGGAGGGGCTTTCCATCCTTCTTTCTGAGCAGAACCTCGTCTTCGCCAATGCCGTGGCGGACCGTGCCTGCCTGATCGAGACCGGCCAACTGCGCCACACCGCCAGCATGGCGGCACTGATGGCCGACGAGGCCGTGCGGGCGCGGTATCTTTCGGTGTGAAAAGCAGAACGCCTTTGGCAGCTGTGCCAAAGGCGTCACTTGCGCTCCGTTACCAGTAACGCCGGCGCGGGGGCGGTGGTGGCGGGTGCCGCAGCCTGCGGTAGCGCGGCGGGGGTGGCGGCGGCGGCCGGCGCCAGCGGCGATGGCGGTGGTGCCGATGGGGCGGGCCCGGATGCGCCTCGGCCTCCGTGCTTGTCGCCACCGTTGCAGCGGCAGTCAGCCCCAATGCAGCGGCCAGATTGAATAGTAGTCGACGTCTCAGCAAAGCTGGCTCCTTGCTCCAAGTACTTGGACGTAACCAGGGCAATATGGCCAGGGTTTGGGTTAAATATGATGAAGACGCCACACTCACGAGGTCAGCCATAAGGCGGCCCAGGCCACCAGCCAGCCACCGCCAATGCCCAGAATGCCGCCCACCATCCCCTCACGGATCAGTGGATGGACCTGGAAATTCCAGAGCGCCCGCCGGAGCCGGCGGAGGGGGGTGGCCCGCGCAACCTGCCAGGATGCGCGGGCCGGCCAGTGCGGCCGCTGCCGCAGCGGGGGAGAAGCGAGGGGGAAGGCTTGTGTCTGCGGCATAGGCAGACGTGAACATAAAAGGAACATTAACGTCAAGCATCAGTTGGCCCCGTTATGTTCTCCTCTCGATTGTGTGATGATGGTGCCGTTCTCACCTGAGCAGCGCCAGGAATGGCCGGGGGCGGCGGCCCCCGGTTCGATGTTCAGCCGATTTCGGCCAGGGCTGCGTCCGCCGCTTCCAGGAAGCGGTCGGCATGCTCGCGCTGGAACACCAGCGGCGGGCGGATCTTCAGGACGTTGGCGTGGGGACCGGCGGCACTGATCAACACGCGGCGTTCCCGCAGCGCGTTCACCAGCTTCGCGGTCCGCTCGCCATCGGGCGCCTTGGTCTCGCGGTCCTTGACCAGTTCGACGCCCACAAAGAGGCCCGCGCCGCGAACATCGCCAATGACCTCGTGGCGCTTCGCCAGGTCACGCAGGCCGTTTTGCAGATAGGCACCCACATCCCTCGCATTGGCGATGATGTTCTCGTTCTCGATGACTTCCAGCACCGCCTGGCCGACAGCGCAGGACACAGGATTGCCGCCGAAGGTGTTGAAGTAGCGGGTGCGCTCACCGAAGCGCTGCAGGATTTCAGGCTTCGCCACCATGCCGGCGATCGGGTGGCCGTTGCCCATGGGCTTACCCATCGTCACCATGTCCGGGACAACGCCGTGGCGCATGAAGCCCCACATCCCCTCGCCCGTCCGCCCAAAGCCTGGCTGCACCTCATCCGCGATGAACAGGCCGCCCGCCTCCCGGATGGCTGCGACGGCCGGGGCGAGGAAGCCCGGCGGGTCGGAGAACACGCCATCGCTGGAGAAAATCGTATCGACGAGCAGCGCGGCGGGCTTGATGCCGGCCTTCTGCATGTCGGCGATGGCTGCGCGCACGGCGGCAGCGAATGCCTCGCCGACATCCTGGCCATTGGCGTGATACAGATCCGGCGCCGGAATCGTGCGGACGTTGGGGCCGAGCTGGATGCCGTCACCGAGAGACGGTGACATCTCGGAAATCGCTACCGTCACGCCGTGATAGGCGAGCTGGGTGACGATGAAGCCCGTGCCGCCGGTGTAGCTGCGCGCGACACGGTAGGCGAGGTCATTGGCCTCGCTGCCCGTGCAGGTGAACATCACATGCGACAGCTCGGGCGGGAAATATCCCAGGAGCTTGTCGGCGTAATCGAGAATGATGTCGTTGATGTAGCGGGTGTGGGTGTTGAGCGTCGCCGCCTGCTTCGACAGCGCCGCCACCACATGCGGGTGGCAGTGCCCGACACTGGCGACGTTGTTGTAGACATCAAGATAGGCATTGCCATCGGGGTCGTAGAGCCACACCCCCTCCCCGCGCACCACATGCACGGGGTTGGCGTAGAACAGCCGGTAGGCCGGCCCCAGCAGCTTTTGCCGCCGCTCGATCAGCGCCTGCTCGCGCGGGGCGATGCCATTGGTGGCCTTGGCATCGAAGGCATTGATCATCGTCACGGTCATCAGCTCCTTGAGCAGGCAGCGTGGAAAATGGCGCGCGCCTCATCGCGCGGAATGGCGGCGAGGCGCTCCATCCCGGCCCAGGCGCGCGGATAATTCCGCAGGATATAAGGGGCGTTCTCGGGCTGCTTCTTCGCCCTCCACCCGCTGATGGCGACGCTGATGACAGCGCGCACCGCCAGCAGGTCGAACAGAATGTCCAGCTCCGCCGGTTGCAACGGGCAGACGGCGTTGAAGGCGGCGGCGACATCCGCGGGCCCATCCAGAGGGTGCCCGTCCGGCTGGACCTGATAGGCGCAGGCCGTGGCGAGATCCTGCACCAGCGGCGCGTAGACCATGTCGCCGAAATCGATCACGCCGGCGATGCGGGCGTCGTTCACCGCGTCGGCCAACACGTTGTGCGGGTTGAAGTCGTTGTGGATAACCTGCTTGCGCAGGCCTTGCATGACGGGCACGGCCTGCTGCTCGAACACATCCAGCAACCGCTCCGGCACCGCGCGCTGGGCGGGATCCTCCAGATGCGCGAGCAGAGGGCGGACGCGGGCCGCGTGCTGGATATCCCACAGCAGTACATGGTTCTGCGCCGGATGGCTGAAGCCACGAAGCGCCAGCCCCAGTTGCGCCAGCAGCGTGCCGAGCGCGTGGCGCTGTGCGGGGCTGGGTGCCGCCAGATGCAACGGCCGCCCTGGCAGCCAGGAATAGACGCGCACCAGCCGGGATGGCTGCCCGGGTACCTCCCACCGCACCGCGAGAGGATGGCGGGCCCTCGGCACTGGCAGGCTTGCGTCCGTCTGTTCCAGATGCAGCAGGGCCTGCCCCTGAAAATCCGTCACCGCCGGGTCTTCGGCCGGATGGACAACCTTCAGCACGTATTCGCCGCCATCGGTGGCGCGCAGATGGAAGTTGCGGTCCCGCTCTCCGGTCAGCGGCTTCGCGACCGCCTCCAGGCCGAAATGCTCCCGCGCCAGGGCGACGGCGTCGTCCGCCGAGGCGGGCGGGGGCGGCGCGTCCAGGACTTCTCCCAATTGTTCCACTGAAGGTGCGGCGCACATCGGCGATAATCGTCCTTGCAAGCAATCGAAGCTACGTCACTCTCGGGGCGCATGACTCCGCGCGCAATACCGGCCGACGCATCAAGGAGAGAGGATATGGCTTTGCACCGTTTGCGAAAGACGTGCCTCGCCCTGCCGGAAGCCGAGGAGCGCACCACCTGGGATGCGCCCACCTTCCGCATCCGTGACAAGATCTTCGCCATGGCGCCGGGGCGCGAGGGGCCGGCGGTCTGGGTGAAGGCGCCACGCGGCAGCCAGGCCGTGCTCATCGCAGCCGCGCCGGAGCGGTTCTTCGCCCCGCCTTATGTCGGCCCCAAGGGCTGGGTCGGCATCCGGCTCAATGCCGCGACGGATTGGGATGAAGTCGCCGCGCTCGTGCGGCGGAGCTATCGCCTCGTCGCGCCACGCCGGCTGGCCGCGCTGGTGCCGGAGGAGGATGTCTCCTCCGGCCGGGGTTAGCTGCCTCAGGCCGCCGGTTCGGCGTCCAGCATCGCCGGTGGCTCAGTGACCGCGACGGCAGGCAGGCTATGGGTAAACGCCTCCACCTGCACGAGGCAGGACTGCGCCGCGCAGCCCTGGCCGAGACGCGAGGTACCAACATCCTGCGTCAGCACGTTGGGGTTGCCATGGCGGTCCAGCCCGCCTTCAGCCGGGTCCCACCACGCGCCTGTCGCCATGGCGACCACACCCGGGCGAATGCTGTCCGTGACCCTCAGCCCGGCCAGCGTGGCGCCACGGTCGTTGAAGACACGCACCACATCGCCATCGCGCAAACCACGCGCGGCGGCATCCCGCGGATGCATCCGCATCGGCTCGCGGCCCTTGATCTTGCTGGCGGCGGCCACGCGGCCCTGGTCCAGCTGGCCGTGCAGCCGCGTCTCCGGCTGGTAGGAGAGCAGATGCAGCGGGAAGCGCGCGGCCATATCGCCGCCGAGATACTCGCGCGGCTCCTTCCATGCCGGGTGGCCGCCGATTTCCTCGTAGCCGAAGCCGGCGATGGTCTCGGAGTACAACTCCACCTTGCCGGAGGGCGTGTTCAGCGGATGCGCCTCGGGGTCCTTCGCGAAATCGCCGAACAGGACGAAATCCTCGTCAGGACGCGGCACCTCGATATGCCCCTCAGCCCAGAAGCGGTCGAAATCCGGTGCCTCGAAGCCCATGCGGGCGCAGGCATTGCGCCAGCGCTCGTAGAGGTGGCGTAGCCACGCATTCTCGTCGCGCTGCTCGGTGAAGCGGTCGCGGAAGCCGCAGGCCTCGGCGAGGTCGGCCAGGATGTCATGGTCGTTGCGGGCCTGGCCGACGGGCGCGATGGCCTGGTGCATGGCGCGGACGAAACGGTCGCGGGAGGAGGAGCCGATGTCGTTCCGCTCCAGCGTGGTCGTCGCCGGCAGCACGATATCGGCATGGCGGGCGGGCGAGGTCCACCAGGGCTCCTGCACCACGATGGTGTCCGCGCGGCACCAGCCCTGCAACATGCGGTTCAGGTCCTGGTGGTGATGGAATGGGTTACCACCCGCCCACCAGATCATGCGGATATCCGGCAGCACGATGTCGCGGCCGTTATACTGCAAAATCTCGCCGGGCCGCTCGAACAGCTCCGTCACGCGCGCGACGGGGATGGCGACGCCCCCGGGGTTGCGGGTCGCCGGCATGGACACCGAAGGCAGCTCCCAGCGCGGCGTGCCCATGCCATTCAGGCTGCCATAGCCGAAGGCGACACCCCTGCCCGGCTGCCCGATGCCACCCAGCATGGCGGCGAGCGCCACCAGCGCCCACCAGGGCTGCTCCCCATGCTCCGCCCGCTGGATGGACCAGGTGGCGGTCAGCATCGTCGGCATGCCGGCGGCGTCCAGCGCCAGCTGGCGGATCGTCTCGGCCGGAATTTCGGTGATCGGCGAAGCCCACTCAGGCGTCTTCGGCACGCCATCCGTTTCGCCGAGGATATACGGGCGCAGCTTGTCCCACCCCACGCAGCGGGTGGCCAGGAACGCCCTGTCCTCCTTCCCCGCCCTGAGAATGACATGCGCCATCGCCAGGATCAGCGCCGTATCGGTGTTGGGGCGGATGGGGATCCATTCCGCGTTGATGAAATCCGGCGTGTCGCCACGGAAGGGCGAGATGTTGACGAATCGGACACCCGCCGCCGCCACCTGCCTCAGCCAGGGCACGTATTCATGGGCACCCGCGCCGCCCGCCGTGACCAGCGCATTCTTCAGCGGCAGCCCGCCGAGACAGACCATCAGACGGGTGTGCTTGGCGATGCTGGCCCAATCCGTCACCGGGCCCTGCATAATGTCGTTCGTGCCGACGATATGCGGCATCAGCGTCATGCCGGCGCCGTAGGAATAGTTCGTAACCTGCGTGGTGTAACCGCCACCCAGGCCCAGGAAGCGCTGCAGCTGGCTACGCGCATGATGAAAGCGCCCGGCGGAGGACCAGCCATAGGAGCCGCCCATGATGGAGGCGTGGCCATGCTCCGCGCGGATACGCAGCGTCTCCTCCGCCAGCAGGCGCGTCACCTTGTCCCAGGAAACGGGGACGAAGGCATCGCCACCGCGCACGGAGCCGCGCCGCTCGCCCTTCAGCCAGCCGGCGCGGATATAAGGCCGGTCAATGCGGACCTTGGAATGCACGGCGTCGGGCACGGACTGGATGAGCGAGCCGGGGAAAGGGTCCAGCGCGAAGGGGCGCACCCCGGTAACGCGGCCATTCTCCACCACGGCATCGAAGGCGCCCCAATGGGCGGAATGCGGCTTGATCTCGGCCATGGCGGACATCCTGGAAGTCGAAGGCCGAGATTTAGGGCGAATTCAGCCCGCCTGCCAGTTCCGCACCGAATCCAGAGGCCAGACCAGCATCAGCACGTTGAGCGTTAGGTTGTCCCGGATCACCGCCAGCGCCACCAGTTCCATGGCGATGCCCAGCACCACGGACAGCCAGACCGGCAGCCGGGCCGCCAGCGCGAAGCCCACCAGCATGGCCACGACGTCGGCCACCGAGTTCACCACGCTGTCGCCAGTATAGCCGAGGGCGATGGTGGCCTCGCGGTAGCGGTTGATGATGAGCGGGCTGTTCTCAACGATCTCCCATGCCACCTCGATGACCGTGGCAATCACGGCACGGAAAGGCAGGCCTCGCCGTGGGAACAGGACCCGGGTGGCGCCATAGAACAGCAGGCCGTGGATGACATGGGACAGGGTGTACCAGTCCATCAGCTGCTGCGAATTCTCGGCGCTGTTCACCTCGCCATGCCACAGCTTGACGGTGCCGCAGGTGCAGATGGGCACGCGGCCCATGGCCAATTGGATAGCCGCCATCCCCGCCAGCATCGCCAGGATGATCAGCGACGCCCAAAGCCATTCCTTCCGCCTTGCTTCCGCCTCTGACATCAACATGGACACGCTCCCGGTTACATGCCCAGGCTATGTCCTGCTCTCGCCCTGGCCACAAGCCGCCCACGGTTCCGGCGGCGATCAATCTGCCGTAGAGGGGTGCCAACTGGCCGAGGCCCCAAGACCGCATGACCCAGCCCAACCCTATCGACTGGCGCGCGCCCAGCCTGCCCCTGGCGGCCGGTGCCATCGTGGCGCCGTTTGCCGCCGTTCTTCAGTCCAAGGCCATGACGCCGATCGGGCTGGTGGCGCTGGTGGCCTGCATCCTGCTCGCGCGCTGGCGCCAGGGCGGGTGGCCCTGGCCGCGCGGGCCGGCGCTCTGGGCCGGGCTGGCGCTCGGCGGATGGGGTGCGCTCTCGGCGCTTTGGGCGATCGACCCGCGCCGCTCACTCTCCGAAGGGCTGGTACTGGTGGGCATGGTGCTGCTGGCAGGGGCCGCCGCCGAAGCCGTGCGGCGCGACGATCTGACCCAGCGTCGTCGCCTCGGACACGCCGTGGTCATTGGGCTGGCGATCGGGCTGGCGGTGGCGCTGATCGATCACCTGACCGGCAATGCCATCCGCGCCGGGGTGCGCGGGCTGGATGTCGCGCCGCCCAACCTGGCCTTCGGGCTGAAGCCCGCCGCCTCCGTCATGGCGCTGTTCCTGCCGCTGGCCGCAGGTGCCTGGCTGCCAGGCAAGGCGCGTATCGGCGCCATGATCTTCGGGGCCATCCTGATCATCATCCTGCCGGGAGATACCGCCAAGCTCGCCGCCCTGGCCGGGCTCGCGGTGGCCGCGCTGGTGGCCTGGCATCGCTGCCTGACACGCCCCCTCGCCGTGCTGCTGGCCTTGGGCATGCTGGCGACACCGCTGCTGCTTGGCCCGCTAACCACCGCCATTAGCCCGCAGGTCGAGCGCCTGCCGCCTTCGGCCATCCACCGGCTGGTGATCTGGGATTTCGCGCTGGAGCGGGCGGCGGAGAAGCCGCTGACCGGATGGGGCATGGAATCCTCTCGCATCGTCCCGGGCGGGGAGGAACATCCCGGCACGGACCGCCTTGCGCGGCTCGGCGTGACGCGGCCGGACCTGCTGCATTGGTTCGCTCAGCCGCACCTGCGCATGCTGCCGCTGCATCCGCATAACGGGCCGCTGCAAATCCGGCTGGAGCTGGGATGGGTGGGCAGTGCGCTCGCCGCGCTGGGGCTGCTGTTGCTGGCGCTGGGTGCAGGGCGCGCGGGTACTCCCGCAGCGGCCGCGGGCGCGCTGGCCTCCGGCTTCGTGACCTTCTTCGCGAGCTTTGGGGCGTGGCAGAACTGGTGGCTCTGCGCGGCCGCGCTGGCGCTGGCGATCGCGGTGGGCATGCCGGGGCGTGGCAGGGACCAGCCTCAGCGCTAGAGCAAGTCAGGAGCCTGGGGGACATTACTGCCCCCCAGGCCGACTGGGCGGCGTATCAGGCCGGGATCTTGCTGGCGAAGTGGGCGGAGAAGCGCGCCACGATATCGGTCAGCTTGCCCACCAGCACCGCGCCGGTCTCGGCGGAGCAAAGCTTCGGGTCACCCTTGGCGACACCATCATGATAGGTGTCGTCATATTCCATCGGCAGGCCGACTTCTGCGCCGTCGAAATTGGCGGTGCCCAGGCCGGTATAGGGCAGGCCGAAGACGCTGTCGTTCTTCAGCGGCTTGCCTTCGGGGATCAGATCCTTGCGGATCAGTTCCGGGAAGAGATGCAGGCCGATGGAGGTCAGCGGGTCCGCGCCATGGCCGGAGACGGCCTTGGCCTTCTCCGCGCCAATCAGGCCCGGCAGCAGGCCGTAGCTGATCTTCCAGAGATACAGGCTCGGCAGGACGATCTTCTTTTCCAGGTAGAGCTTGCGCGCCACCTCGGCGATCGGGCCGACATTGCCGCCATGGCCGTTGATCACGATGATCCGCGTCAGGCCATTGCGATGCAGGCTCTCCACCATGTCGGTGATGACGGAGGTCAGCGTCGCCTGGCTGATGGCTATGCCACCGATCATCGGGCCGAACCAGTCGGCGCCGCCGAAGGGCAGCACGGGCGCCACATAGGTTGGCGTACCGGCCTCGGTGGCGCGGATGGCGGCCAGCTCGGCCACCTTCTCGGCGAGGAGGTAGTCGCCCATCGGCGCGTGCGGGCCCTGATCCTCATGGCTGCCCATCGGCAGCAGGATGATCGGGTTCTTGGCAAAGGCTTCACGCCCCTCCCCGCCAGTCAGCGTGCCCATATGAACCTTGGGCTTCGTCAGTGCAGCCACGCTTGAACTCCGTTCTTCTGTTGGAACCGGGCGGTTCAGGAGATTTCCTCTGCCCGGATACAGGCGACGCGTGCAGTACCGTCGCCGAAAGGCCGCAGTTCCGGAATGGCCTGCGCGCAGGCATCGCGTGCATGGGCGCAACGCGTGCGGAAGACACAGCCGGAGGGCGGGTTGGATGGGCTGGGCGGGTCGCCCTGCAACAGGATGCGCTTGCTGCGCTTCTCCGGGTCCAGCATCGGCGTCGCGGAGAGCAGGGCGCGGGTATAAGGATGCACCGGGTGGGCGAAGATGTGCTTCGCCGGCCCCTCCTCCATCACCCGGCCGAGATACATCACGATCACCCGGTCGCAGAGATTGGCGACGACGGGCAGGTCGTGGCTGATGAACAGCATCGCCAGGCCGAGGTCACGCCGCAGCTCACCCAGAAGCTGGATGACCTGCGCCTGGATAGACACGTCGAGCGCGGAAACAGGCTCATCCGCCACCAGGAACTCCGGCCCCGTGGAGAGCGCACGGGCAATGCCGATGCGCTGGCGCTGGCCGCCGGAGAATTCGTGCGGGAAGCGCTGCGCATGGGTGGGGTCCAGCCCTACCTTGTTCAGCAGTTCCGCCACGCGCTGCTCGCGCTGTGCGGCGTTGAACAGGCCGTGGATCTTCATCCCATCGGCAATCTGGTCACCGACGCGGCGGCGTGGGTCCAGGCTCCCATAGGGGTCCTGGAACACGATCTGCATCCGCCGGCGAAGGCGGCGCCATTCGGTGGCTGATGCCTTTTCCATCGGTGCGCCATCGAAGCGCACCGAGCCTTCCGTCAGCGGGATCAGGCCGAGCATCATGCGGCCAAGCGTACTCTTGCCCGAGCCGCTTTCGCCGACAACGCCCACCGCCTCTCCGCGCGCGACGGTAGCGTCGATATGCTTCACCGCCTGTACGGGCTTGCCCTTGCGGAACAGCCCTTTGCCCGGGAAGGTCTTGGAGAGGCCAACAGCTTCGATCAGCGGGGCATTCATGCCGCGGCCTCCGTGCTCGTCAGTTCATGCCAGCGGATGCAGCGCACCTGCCGGTCCGCACGGATTTCCTCGAGCGGCAGCGGTGCTTCCGTGCAGGCCGCGGTCGCGAACTTGCAGCGGGGTGCGAAGCGGCAGCCGACCGGGAAAGCGTGCGGCGGCGGCACAATGCCGGGAATGCCCTGCGGCGGTTCGTCCCCTTCCGGCACGGCGGCCAGCAGGGCGCGTGTGTAGGGATGCAGCGGGTGGCTGAACACTTCCGCCACGCTGCCCTGCTCCACCACTTGGCCGGCATACATCACCGCCACGCGGTCCGCGATTTCCGAGACCACGCCGAGGCTGTGGGTGATGAAGATCATCCCCATGCCCGTCTCGCGCTTCAGCTCGTTCAGCAGGTCCAGGATCTGCGCCTGCACCGTCACGTCCAGCGCCGTGGTCGGCTCGTCGCAGATCAGCAGCTTCGGCCGGTTGGCGATGGCCATCGCGATCATTACGCGCTGCCGCATGCCGCCCGACATTTCGTGCGGATAGACGCGCAGCCGCTTGGCGGGGTCGGCGATGCCGACGCGCTTGAACAGCGCCTCCGCCTGCGCCCAGGCCTCGCTCGACGAGACCTTCTGATGCGCCTGAATGGCTTCCACAACCTGGGCACCCACGGTGTGCACCGGGTTCAGGCTGCTCATGGGGTCCTGGAACACCATGGCCATCGGGCCACCACGCAGCGCGCGCAGTTCGGGTTCCTTCAGCGACAGCAAATCCCTGCCGCCGAACCAGGCATGGCCTTCAACGGGCCGGGCGATCGGTGGCATCAGCCCCATGACGGTCGTCGCCGTCACGGATTTGCCGGAGCCGCTCTCACCGACCACCGCCAGGGTCTCGCCGGCATGCACTGCCAGCGACACGCCTTGGACGGGGCGGATGGCGCCGCGCGGGGTGGCGATTTCCACCGTCAGGTCACGTACATCCAGCACCGCATCGGTACGCGGCGCGGATGCCGGCAGCAGGCCGGGCAACAGCCGGTCCACCACGCGAAACCGCTTGCGGGTGGCGGGCGTGCGGGGGTCCACCGCGTCACGCAGCCCGTCGCAAAGCAGGTTCATCGCCAGGATGGTGAGCGTCAGCGCGACACAGGGCCACAGCAGCAGCATCGGCGCCTGCTCCATGGTCGCGCGTGCGCCCCGGATCATCAGGCCCCAGGACGGAGCCGGCGGCACCACGCCGAGGCCGAGGAAGGACAGGCCACTTTCCAGCACCACGGCCGAGGCCACGGCCAGGGAGAGCTGCACCAGCACCGGCCCCGCGACATTCGGCAACACGGTGCGGAGCAGGATGCGCCCGGTGGGAGCACCCAGCGCGCGTACCGCCTCCACATAATCGAGGCTGCGGGCGGAGAGCACCTCCGCATAGGTGACGCGCGCGAAGCCCGGCAGGTACAGCACGGAGAGCACCAGGATCAGCGTGCCCGCGCCCGGCCCCATCAGCGTGACCACCAGCAGCGCCAGCAGCACGGGCGGGAAGCACAGGATGATATCCATGCTGCGCACGGTGAGGATCTCACCGAGGCCCCGGAACCACCCGCCGATCAGCCCGAAGGCCGTGCCGATGATACCGGCGATGATGGCCGAGGCGAAAGCGACGCTCAGGCTGGTGCGCGCACCCCAGATGAGGCGGGAGAGCACATCACGCCCGAATTCGTCACGGCCCAGAGGCGAGCCATCCATGGGACCGGCGAGGCGGTTGGCGATGTCCTGCCGTACGGGGTCCGGCAGCCCAAGCACCGGCGCCAGCACGGCCAGGAGAATGATCAGCGCGACGATCGCGCCCGGAATCCAGAGCTTCTTCATGCCGTGCGGATCCGCGGATCGAGGGCGGCGTAGAGCAGGTCCATGATCAGGTTGATCAGCAGGAACAGCCCGGAAATCGTCAGCACGATGCCGACGACCATCGGGTAGTCGCGCGCTTCCACAGCACGCAGCAGCGGCGTGGACATGCCCGGCCAGTTGAAGACGTATTCGACGAGAACGGTGCCACCGAGCAGCGTGCCCATATGCAGGCCAAGCACGGTGAGAACCGGCGTCAGCGCATTGCGAACCACATGGCGCACCAGCACGCGAGTGGGCGAGATGCCTTTGGCACGGGCGGTGCGGACATAGTCGCGGGACAGTGCATCCAGCACCGAGGCGCGTGTCATGCGGAACACCACCGCGGCCAGGCCCTTCGCGATGGCGAGGGCGGGCAGTGCGAGAAGCGTGAGGTGCTGTAAGGGATTCTGCGCGAAGGGCACGTAGCCGCCGGCCGGCATCAGCCGCAGCATCTGCGCCAGCACCAGCACCAGCACGGTGCCGACCACGAAGACCGGCACGGCCAGCAGGAGCGCGGCGGTGCCGGAGGCAATGCGGTCGAACAGCCCGCCCCGATGCAGAGCGGCGTAAGTGCCCGCTGGCAGCGCGACGATGACGGCAATGATGGTGCCGGCGAAGATCAGCTCCAGCGTGCGCGGCAGGCGCAACGCGATTTCATCCAGAACCGGATATTCATCGACCAGAGACACGCCCAGATCACCACGTGTCAGGCCGAGCAGGAAGTTGCCGTACTGGGTCATCAGCGGCAGTTCCAGCCCCAGCCTTTCGCGCAGTTCCGCGACGGCCGCCGGGTCCGGCGCCACGCCGCCGGTGGAGAGCAGGATCTCCGCAGGGTCGCCCGGCACCATGTGCAGGGTCATGAAAACGATCGTGGCCACGATCCAGGCCAACGCGAGGGACACGCCTATTCGGCGGAGGAACCAGCGCATCAGCCGAAATACGTCTGCTCGAGCATGGCGCCCGAGGAGGTGGTGAGAGCGCCGGGCAGGTTCACGAAGCCCTTCACGCTCTTGTCCATGCCATAGCCCTGGGAGCGCCAGGCGAGGCAGACCATGGGCACTTCCTCCAGCGCCGCGCGCTGGAACTCCTTATAGGCCTCCACGCGCTTCTGCGGGTCGAATTCCATGCGGCCCTTGGCCAGCGCGGCCACGGTGCGCGGCGCCTGCACCATGTAGGAGCGGCCGTGGGAGGGTGAAAGCGAGGTGTCGAAGAACGCCGTCAGCCCATCCGGGTCGTTGTTCTCAGCAGCGGTGCCATGGATGGCGATCTCGTACTGTCCGCGTGTGCCGAGGCTGACGCGCGTGGACCAGTCCGGCAGGCGGAGTTCGCACTGAATGCCGATAGCGGCGAGGTGCTGCTGCACGACCTCGGCCGTATCCTTGTGCATGCCGTATTGCGCTGTCGCCAGCAGCGTTGTCTGGAAACCGTTGGGCACCCCCGCCTCGGCCAGCAGAGCCTTGGCGCGCGCTGGGTCATAGGCCCAGCCCTTCGCCAGCTCCGCATCGTAATAGGGCGAGCCTTCGATGATCGGCAGGCCTTCCAACGGCTTGCCACGGCCGAAGAACGCGGCCTTCACGATATCCTCGCGCCGGATGGCGTGGGCCACCGCACGGCGGACGCGGGCATCGGTGAACGGCCCACGGGCACCGTTGAAGACGACATCCATGAACGGCCCCTCGACGGCATCCAGCGCGAGACGCGGGTCGGCCTCCACCGCGTTCATGGACTGCCACGGCACATACTCGATCATGTCCACGTCGCCGGATTGCAGCGCCGCGGCGCGGAGGTTCTCATCCGCATAGACCGTCATACGAATGGCCTTCACCTTCGGCAGGCCCTGCTGCCAGTGGTTCGGCACGGCCACCAGTTCCATGGAGCTGCCACGCTCCTGGCCGCCGACGCGGAAGGGCCCGGCGCCGATCGGGTTACTGGCCTCCGACTTCCGCCAGATCATGCCCATGTTGTAGCCGGCGAACCAATGCGGCAGCGGCGCCACCGGCTCCTTGGTGAAGAGGCGGACGGTATGGGCGTCCGGCGTTTCAATCTTCGAAACGCTCTGGAGCTGACTGCGCATGTAAGCGGTGGAACGCTCGCCGGCGATCTGCTCGATATTCCACTTGATGTCCTCAGCCGTAACCGGCTCGCCATTCTGGAACTTGGCCGCAGGATTCAGCTTGAAGGTCCAGGCGCCATCCTGTTCGTGGGACCAGGAGGTCGCCAGCTCACCGCGCAGCTCGCCCTTCTCATCGTAAGAAACGAGGCGGCGGTGGATCAGCATCTTCACAGTGCCAGCGGAGGCACCGGTACTCACCCAGGGCTGCAGGTTGGGTGGAAAGGCGGAGAGGCCAAAACGCAGGACGCCAGCCGAAGCCTGGGCGCGGGCGGGAACCCGCAGAAAAGGCAAGCTGCCACCGGCAAGAAGTAGAGCGCGACGGGTGGGGGTCATCACAGATCTCCAGGCCTAAGCGAGCGCGAAACGGTGGTTCGCTGCAAACAGAAGCAGAGAAACTTCGCCCCCGTCCACGGGGCTTCTGCAACCGGCAGGGGTAAGACCAAATACGTCAGCAAGTTCAAGCAAGGCATATGCCAGCACAGGGAGCGCGTGATGGTCACCCCAAAAACCGTCACGCTGCAACGCAACATGGCCGCTGTTCCGCGTGCGCCGCACAAAATCAAGGCATTTGGCGCTATGTTGTTAGGCGGAATTGTGCACTGCGATAGTATCACTCAGTGATACTTTCATTTTAGCGATATTTATTCCGCACAATGAAACCCGGCCAGCACCCGCCAGCCGGTTTCTAAAATCGGTACACCGCGCAGCGAATCGGGTGGCGGCGGGTCAGCTTTCGCCCGTCCCTGCCTCGTCAGGTGCACCGATCAGGAAATCGAAGTCACAACCCTGGTCCGCCTGCGTTACCGTGTCGTGGAACAGCTTCGCATAGCCCCGGCTTGGCGCCGGGCGCGCGGCACGCGGCTCCGCGGCACGGCGGGCCAGTTCCGCATCGTCCACCAGCAGTTCGATCACGCGCGCGGGGGCGTCCAGCCGGATACGGTCCCCGGTGCGCACCAGCCCCAGCGGGCCACCGACAGCGGCTTCTGGCGTGATGTGCAGCACGATGGTGCCGAAAGCCGTGCCGCTCATGCGCGCGTCGGAAATGCGGACCATGTCCTTCACCCCCGCCTGCGCCAGCTTCTTCGGAATGGGGAGGTATCCGGCCTCTGGCATTCCGGGGGCGCCCTTCGGCCCGGCATTGCGCAGCACCAGCACGTCCTCGGCGGTGACATCGAGCGCCGGATCATCGATCCGGTTGGTCATGTCCTCGACGCTGTCGAACACCACGGCGCGGCCGGTGTGCTGCAACAGCGCGGGCGTGGCAGCTGCATGCTTGATGACCGCCCCGCCCGGCGCCAGGTTGCCGCGCAGCACCGCCATGCCGCCGGTCTGCTTCAGGGGAGAGGAACGCGGGCGGATGACGGTCTGGCCTGGCACGTCCTCGGCCATGGCGGCGTAGTCGCGCAACGTGCCGCCAGTGACGGTGGGCGCATCCATGTCCAGGAACGGTTCCAGTTCCGCCAGCAGGCGCGGGATGCCGCCGGCGTGGTGGAAATGTTCCATGTAGTGGTCGCCGCTGGGCTTCAGGTCGACCAGCACCGGGACCTCACGCCCGATGCGGTCGAACTCCTCCAGGTCGATACGGTGGCCGGTGCGCCCGGCTATGGCGGCAAGATGCACCAGCCCATTGGTGGAGCCACCGATGGCCTGCAACACAACCATGGCATTGCGGAAGGAAGCGGGGGTGAGAATTGCAGAGGGCTTCGGCCCCTGCCGCGTGGCCATGGCCACCGCCGCCTTGCCGCTCGCCTCGCCCACCCGCAGGCGCTCCGCATGCGGGGCGGGGATGGCGGCGCTGTAGGGCAAGGAAAGGCCCATCGCCTCGATCATGCAGGCCATGGTGCTGGCGGTGCCCATCACCATGCAGGTGCCGACAGAAGGCGCGAGCCGCCCGCTGATCACCTCGATCTCGGCCTCATCGATCTTGCCGGCGCGATGCTGGCCCCACAGGCGGCGGCAATCGGTGCAGGCGCCCAGCACTTCGCCCCGGTGATGTCCCACGACCATCGGCCCCACAGGCACCACCACGGCTGGGATGCCCGCGCTGGCCGCGCCCATGATCTGCGCCGGCAGTGTTTTATCGCAGCCACCGATGAGCACGACGGCATCCATCGGCTGGGCACGGATCATTTCCTCCGTATCCATGGCCATCAGGTTGCGCAGATACATGCTGGTAGGGTGCGCAAAGGATTCGTGGATGGAGATGGTCGGGAAATTCATCGGCAACCCGCCCGCCAGCATCACGCCGCGCCGCACAGCCTCAATCAGCTGAGGCGCGTTGCCATGGCACGGGTTGAAGTCGCTCGCCGTGTCGGTGATGCCGACGATCGGGCGGTCCAACGCATCATCGGAATAACCGGCAGCCTTGATGAAGGCCTTGCGGAGGAACAGCGAGAACCCCGCATCGCCGTAGCTCGTCAATCCTTTGCGTAAGCCGTTAGCCATTGTCCCGCTCGTCCCTGTTCCGTTCCCGATGGCCACGGTAGGAGGGGGGCCAGGATTGTCAATCGTACCCCAAGGCGGACCCGCAGGAGACCCCGATGGCCAAGCTCGTCCACAGCATGATCCGCGTCCTCGACGAAGCGCGTTCGCTCGACTTCTACCGCCGCGCCTTCGGGCTGGAGGTGAAGGACCGCATCGGCTTCGCCGACTTCACCTTGATCTATCTGCGGACAGCGGAAGGCGAGTTCGAGTTGGAGCTGACCGTCAACCACGGGCGTACCGAACCCTATGCGCTCGGCGATGGCTATGGACATCTGGCCGTGGTGGTGGACGACCTGACCATCGAGCATGCGCGCATGACGGCGGAAGGGCTGAACCCGACGCCGCTGCGCGAATTGCAGCATGAGGGAAAGACAATGGCGAAGTTCTGCTTCGTCACGGACCCCGATGGCTACCGTATCGAGGTGCTGCAGAAATTCGGCCGCTTCGGCTGAAGGCAGGCCGCCGCCTCTGCTGCCGGAGGGAGAAGACCTTCTCCCTCCGGCCTTACCGGATCAGACCGGCTTCAGCTTCGCACGCGGGTCGGTGCGGGCGACGCGGGCG
>JH600022.1 GCA_000245075.1 Acetobacteraceae bacterium AT-5844 | reverse complement strand
CGGCGGTGCCGGGGGTGGTGCGCATCTCGACTGCCAGTCGGTCCAGCGCCGCCAGCCGCCGCAGCGCGCGCCATTCCCGCGCCAGCGCCAGCAGCACGCCACCCCCCGCGCCGACGCCCAGGGCAACCCCGAGCCAGCCCAGCACCGGAGAGGTGGCGAAGAGGTCCCGCAGCATCAGAGCGAGGCCCAGCCCGAAGGTGCCCAGCACCAGCGCGCCCGTGGCCCCCGCCATCAGCCCCAGCGCCCCGAACCAGGAGGGCGGCGTTTCCACCGGCAGGTCGATCGTGGCCGGCACGCCGTGGCGTATCGGCCCTCCCGCCTCCACATCCAGCAGCACAGGCCCCAGCTCTGGCGGGGGCATGGCGGGGGCGGTCGTCGTGCGGGTGCGTGGGGCCTCCGGCTCGTCGGCCCAGCCGGGTGTCTGCGGCATCACAGCGCGTCCTCCAGCAGCCAGGAAAGCAGGGCATCCAGCCCCAGATGCGGCAGCCCCTCACGCCCATCCGGGTCGATCAGCGGCGGCCGCAGGGCCGGAAGCTCGAAAAAGGGGCGGGACCAGAAGGGGTCTCCCGCCGGCGGCACGGCGGCGGGAATGTGGCCCGGGCGGAAAGGCCGCCGGCGCTCCTCCCCGAGCGGCACCCCCAGCACCACCGGGTGGCCCTCATGCATCCCATCCTCGGTACAGCGCAGGGCCGCGACGGCCCGGTGGGAGGTGGCGCGCCCATCCTCCAGCTGCGTGCCCAGCATGCTGGCGAACAGGCTCTCCAGCGCGGGGCGCTGCGCCGCCGGCACATGGTCCGCCTTGCTGGCCACGAACCCCACCCGCTTCAGTGTGGAGAGGCCAAGCCAGCGGGAGCGGGAGCGCGCATCATAGGCCGCCGCGATCTGCGCGATGGCGTGGCGCGTATCCTCGAAGGCGCCCTGGCCGGCCCACAACGCGCCCAGCACATCCACCAGCACCACCTGCCGGTCGAAGCGGGCGAACCAGGGGTCGAAGAAATTCTGCCGCATATCGTCGCGATAGGCGGAGAAGCGCCGCGCCAGCAGGTCCCGCAGGCTGCCAGTGGGCGAGGCCCCATCGCCGGGCAGAGGGAAGAACCACATCATCGGGCTCTCCCCACGCGGGCCAGGCCGCAGGAACCGCCCCGGCTGCAGCCAGCGCAGCCCGAACCGGTCCCGAGCCTGTTCCAGCACCGAGAGGTAGAGCCGGTGCCCCCGCCGGGCCACCGCCTCATCGGCTGCCGCCAGGGGATTGAGCGTGGCGATGAAATCCAGGAACTCGCCGGCCACCTCCGCCCTGGGCTGGGTGCGCAGCAATGCGATGGTCTCGGCCGACCACTGATAGAAATCCTGGTCCAGCAGCGGCAGGTCCAGCAGCCACTCGCCGGGGTAGTCCAGCAGCTCCAGCCGCACGCGGCGCGGGCCGAGGATGCGGGCGGGGCCCGTGCGCTCCAGCACAAGGGTCAGGCTGGCGCTCGCCAGGTCACTGGTGCGGGGCGGCCAGTGCGGCGTGGCCCCGGCCAGGTCCCGCAGCTTGTCGGCGGCGTCGAACCAGTCCAGCGCCTGCGTCCCCGCAGGCTCCAACCTCACGCCGCGCAGCACCGTGCCACTGGCGGCGAGCTGGGCGGAGAGGGTGGGCAATGTCTGCCGGCCCCGCCCCATCGCCAGCAGGTTGGCGATCAGCGAGGTGATGAACACAGTTTTGCCGGAACGGCTGAGGCCGGTGATGGCCACGCGCAGCGTGGTCTCGTTCAGCAGCTTCTCCGCCTCGCCCGTGATGTCGGACACCAGCCGGAGCATCCCGCTGCCGAGATCCTCGCCCATCCTGAACAGACCCGATGCCATTCCCGCCTTCCACTGACTGCCCAGCATGTGCGGACGCGGTGGGCCGTGGGCAAGGCTTGCGCCCCCGCATGCGTGCCTCGGCGATGAGGCACGCCGTCGGTTTCAGCCCTGGCCGAACCGCTTGGCGTAATAGAATTTCGAGAAGCCCGGCAGGGGATAGCCCTCCAGCGTGCCGAAGCGCTTGTAGCCATGCTTCTCGTAGAAGGCGGGCGCCTGGAAGCTGCCAGTGTCCAGATAGGCGCCGATGCAGCCGCGCGCCTTGGCCTCTTCCTCCGCCGCCATCAGGATACGGCTGCCGATGCCGCCCTTCCGGAGGTCCTCGGGCAGGAAGAAGGTATCCACGAACATCCAGCGGTAACGGGTGCGGCCCAGCAGGCCACCCCGCACCTTGCCGGTCTCCGGGTCGCGGATGAGGACGGAAATGGGCTGGCTGTTATGCGGGCCGACAAAGCCCGCATTGTATTCCAGCAGCGCCGCCAGCAGCTCCGCCGTCGCCTCCGGCTGAGGCGCGCCGGAAACCTCGAATTCGGCCATCAGAGGACCTCGAACATCCCCTCGACTTCCACCGCCGCGTCGCCCGGCAGGGAGGGCACGCCGATGGTGGAACGGGCATGGCGGCCGATATCGCCGAACACTTCCACCGCGAGATCGGAGGCGCCGTTCATCACCTGGGCATGCTGGGTGAAGTCCGGCCCGGCGGCAATGAAGCCGCCCAGGCGGACGACGCGCGCCACGCGGTCCAGATCCCCACCCAGGGCCGACTTCACCTGCGCCAGCACGTTGATCAGGCAGAGCCGCGCCGCCGCGCGCCCATCCTCCAGCGAGACCTGCGCGCCCACCTTGCCGGTGAACAAGATCTTGCCGTCCTGCAGCGGGATCTGGCCGGAGATGACCAGCAGCTTCGGGCTGGCGAAGGCGAACCCGACATAATTGGCGAGCGGCGCCGCCGGCGTGGGCAGGGTGATGCCGAGCGCGGCCAGGCGGCCTTCGACTTGTCCGGTCATGGAGTCTCTCCTTCAGTCACGCGGTCGAAATGATGTCAGGCGCGGGGAAGGCGGGACGTTGCCCCACCCTGTCTCACCCCTTCGCGTTGAGGCTCAGGCGCTGGTCCCAAGCGGCGGGCAGGGAGCATCGCCCCCTCGCCACGCCCCGAAGGGAGGACCCTTAGCCCACCAGGCGCAGCCCGCCACGCCGTGCGGCGGGGGAGGGCTTGGCCGGCAGGTCCAGCGGCAATTGCGGAGAGGCCTCGCGCTGCGCCGGCGTGACGGGCACCGCCTCGGCGGCCACATCCTCCTCGCTGGGGTCCGGCCACAGATGCCGGGCCTCGGCGCCGTCCAGATAGCTGATGGCGATGCGGCGGAAGGCCCAGTCCAGCACCGAGGTGGCGCGGCGGATATCCGGGTCGCCCTCCACCGTGCCGGCGGGGCCGCCCCGGCTATAGGCCACGGCGGTCACATAGTCGGAGAGCGGCATTCCCCGGGCGAGGCCCAGATTCACCACATGCACAAAACTGTCCATCAGCCCGCGGAAGGCCGCGCCATCACGCGCCATGGCGAGGCCAATGCCGGCGAGGCCGCCCTCGGCATTCTCCGTGGCCGTCAGCGTCACGCGGTGGCCCGCCAGGGTGACGCGCCAGACCTGCCCGCGCGCGGTGGCCTGGCGCGGCGGCGGAAAGACGGCATGGAACTCCTCAC